>CAZJXD010000115.1:0-14728 GCA_964549945.1 uncultured Desulfobacteraceae bacterium
GGATTTGACTATTGTATGCCATGGCGGTGGGTGCCCCGATTTATCGGGGCCTGCCAGTGCATTACGTAGAGGGCATGAGACAAAAAAAGACATCTCCATGCCCGACGTATAGTTTCTTTCATGTATAATCCTCAAGGAAAGTCTCGGGGGTCATTTGCTAAAATGTTACTTTTTTTCTTACTCTCGAAGAATCATGTAGAGGAGGTCTGAGGTTGCCAATCTATGAGTACTCATGCCAGGCGTGCGGTACGGAGTTTCAGTATCTGGTGTTAAAGAAGGAGGATGAGGAGAGCCTGAGGTGTCCGGGGTGCAAGGGCAGGGATCTAAAGAAACTGGTCTCGAGGGCTGTCTTCCACGTTTCAGAACAGGATAGACTGAGCACCTATGACCCGAATGCGCCGAAGGAAGACGCATTTTATAAGGACACGAGGAACATCGGGCTTCATGCCAAGAAGCGGGCGCAGCAGATGGGCGTTGATTTGGGCTCTAGTTTTGAGGCAAAGCTCGACCGACTCCGCACCGACCCGGGAAGGGTGTTTGATGAAAACGAGTAGGCCTTTGGTGAAGGCCTCGGCATAGAGAATCCACGATCCGGGTGCATTACAGGGAGGGAAGAGGAGGACCATGCAGAGAGAGAGGATATTCATAACCCGAAGGATACCAGAGGCAGGGGTGGAGAAGCTAAGAACCCACTTTGAAGTGGAAGTCTCCCCACTGGATCGAAACCTCACAAGAGATGAGATCCTGCGAATGACAGCCGGAGCCCAGGGGATGGTGAGCATGGCCACCGACGCTATCGACAGAGATCTGATCGATGGGCTTGCCGATATACGAATAATCGCGAACTATGCGGTTGGCTTTAACAATATAGAGATCGACTATGCCCGTGAAAGGGGCATAATGGTCACTAATACGCCCGGCGTTCTCACCGAGGCTACGGCCGATGTTGCCATGGCCCTTATCCTCTGTGTCGCCAGGAGGATCGTTGAGGGCGATAGGTTGGTGAGAAGAGGGGGGTTCAAGGGATTCTATCCCACCTTCTTTCTGGGCGTTGAACTGGAAAACAAGGTGCTCGGCATCTATGGCCTGGGGCGAATCGGAAAGGCGGTCGCGAGGAAGGCGGTGAGCTTTGGCTTAAGCATTCTATACCACGATGTGGAACCCATTGAGGAGGGATCGCTCGATTTCCCCGCGCAGTATGTGTCCTTTGATGACCTCTTGAAGAAATCCGACTTTCTCTCCATTCACGCACTGCTCAGTGAGGAAACCCGCCATAGGTTTACACGGAAGGAATTTGGGCAAATGAAAAAAAGGGCCTTTCTCATCAATGCAGCCCGGGGCCAAATGGTCAAGGAGGATGACCTTGTCTATGCCCTCAAGAATGGCTGGATAGCCGGAGCAGGCCTGGATGTCTATGAATTCGAGCCCAAGATACATCCCGACCTCATCGGCCTTGAGAACGTGGTGCTTCTCCCCCATATAGGAAGCGCAACTATCGAGGTGAGGGAGCGGATGTCCCTCATGGTCGCCGATAACCTGATCGCCTTTTTTCAGGGGAAAACCCCTCCAAACAGGGTGAATTGATTTTACTTGAAGAAAAGGAAAAAAGCGGTTACATACCAACAAGGCCCCCGTAGCTCAGGCGGATAGAGCAAGGGATTCCTAATCCCTGTGCCGCGTGTTCGAGTCACGCCGGGGGCACCAGTAAAATTATTAGAGGCCATGTTTCATGGCCTCTTTTTTTAATATAATGTTAGCGTAGCAGCGCTAACCGTCTGAGATCCTCTTGATCCCATCGAGTCCCATCCAGAAAGCTTTTTAGTGTGCCGGGAGGTAGGGTATCTCTTGCATGGTGGTAATGGATGACGACACGGCGGCCGTCAGGGTGGCGGTAGACTCTTTGACTCCCTTTGCGCCTTGTGTATTGAAAACCATCTCGTTCAAGTGCTCGAATGAGTTCTCTGACAGGGGTATTCTTCAGTTCGGAAATCATAGAGAAACAGCTACTGCAGGCTCATCTATAACCTCTATTTTATCTGATGGACTCGGAAGGCCTTCACCTGCATCTACCATATCCTCGATATATATCTCGGCAGCATCTTTGATATTTGTTAATGCTTCCTCACGGGAATATCCCCAGCTGGAACAGCCAGGAAGGGCAGGGATCGATGCGCTCCAACGGCCGTCCTCCTCTTCTTGGAGAGAGACCTTTAACACATAGGTTTTCATTGTCTACCTTTCGTACTACCTTGTGGAATAAAAAATACATACATTCCAAATGGATGTCAAATGGCTTTTAATTCACGCTCTACGCCATGCTCCATGCCCTCTGCTCTATGTCCAATTGGACCCACCATACTGACGGCTGGCAAGCCTGCAACTCAGAACCTTGAACCCAGAACCCATCCTTGCTTACAGCTTTGAGCTATCGGCTTTCAGCTTACTTTAGCTATACGCCTTCATTCCTATGGTTGAGGTAATAAGTCAATGAATTCAAGTGCATCCCAAAAACTCACCTATGCCCTACATCCGATGATTCGGGCTTGACCGCATCAGCCTTCTGGAGGTATACTTTGCGTAACTACCTGAGGATTACTCGACATGTAACCTTTTTTGGAGTTACCTGTGAATAATTCTGAGGTCATCAAACGTTTGTCTGGCCGATTAGTACTGTCTCAGCGCGAAACGAGGCGCTTGCTGAAACGCAGCGCACAAATCCTACAAAAAACACTCGATAGAGATCTCAGCTTTACCATTCCCGGATTCGGTACTTTTGGGACACACCTCCAGCCCGAGCGAAAGGCCTATAATCCGTACCGCAAGACTTTTATGATGCTGCCGCCGAAACGGGTCGTGTATTTTCATCCAAGTTCGGTCCTCAAAGGCCATGTAAAAGCCCGTAGGACTGATAATGAGTGACAAGATAACCTTTTCGGATTTAGTGGAGCGCATTGCCGAGGAGACCGGGGCCTCGAAGCGGGTGATCCATGGTCTTTTCAAAGAGATGGTCGCCGTGAGCAAGGAGGGTCTTCTCCGCGATGGACAAGTATACATTGCCGGCCTCGGCACGTTTAGATTGAAATGGAGGGATGCTCGGCAGGGCATAAACCCCCAAACGGGTGAGCCCATCGAAATTCCCGCCCAAAACAGGGTATATTTCAAACCGGAAGCGGCCCTGCGCCGGTTCATCAACGAGGAATACAGGCAGAGGAAGCCCGAGATTATTGGCATTGATAGGAAGCCAGTCCCTTCAATGCCAAAAACAAAGGAGTCGTTTTTTCGGAGAAAACGCGCTGCCTTGGGATTGAGCGCGGTGCTTTTGGCCCTCCTCTTGCTTCTGCTCGTTTTCAGGTTTTCTCTCTTTCAACCGGCTTACGAATCGGCTCCTCGACTTGAAGAGACGACAAAACCGGAAACAATTCACAGATACAAGATACCCGAGGAAAAAGAAACCCGCAAAGAGGAGCAAGGCCAGGCAGCCATACCGCCTGATCTCTCCCCCGCACCGGAAACGGTTCTGACCCCCAAAATATCCGAGGAACAAGTAATCGAGAAAGAACAGCAAGGCCAGGCAGCCATACCGCCTGATCTCTCGCCCGCACCAGTAGGCATACCCGGCGGTGTGTACGACGTTCGAGCGGGCAATAGCCTTTGGAGCATTGCGAAGTCTTTTTACACGGATCCCTATCTCTGGCCCAATATCTTCCGTGCCAATACCGATGTGGTGGGCAGTCCCGATGTGCTGGAAGTAGGCCTCATTATCCATGTTCCGTCTCTAGAAGGTACGATTGGTAGCTTGAGCAAGAATGATATTGTGAACATCATCGATGGGTATATGCAAGCCTATTTGGCTTATCGGCGGCTGGGCAAAAGCAATGCTCGCTACTATCTATGGGTGGCTAACCAGTATGATATGCCGTACGTGTTGCAACAATATGAAGATAAGATTGACGAATCGGATCGAGACTTTATCTCGCGGATCAAAGGTTCTCCCCGTATTTAATGATTGCCTGGCGATGATAGGCACGGATTTTTCCCCAGCCCCTGGTTATCGAGGATGAGCCGAGATCACCTCCTCGAGAAAATGGCGATCCTCATCGGAGACCTTTATAAAGCATATTCCCATACCATAGGAGATATTCCGTTTATCGAACGCCTGGTGATCCGATCGGACGACCGTGCCGGTAACCTCTATTGGCTGGCAATTGGGAGGGCTGATGTGAAAGGGAAAGGTTTCATTCAGGCGCAGTAGATCCTTGCATAAGATAAATATGCCGTTCACGGTTATATTTCTCGTTTCGGCTTGGATTGTGGCACTGTCGGTTACCACGGAAACGGGCCATTTGACCCTGACCCTGGGAAATTCGCGTCTTTCTTCAGTATCTACCATTTTCTGACCCCCCTTTCCCGCTCAGCTATTGAAGGGGCAATATTCCCTGCTTTTTCACGCAATGTCAAGATCACCTAACATCACCTAACATTGAGGGAGGCGCCAGTTCCGCGTGATAGGCTTGCTGGTGGTGATTGAGAACAATGCCTTTATTTGAGGCTTATGAAAAACACAAAAGAGGTCTCCGGGATTTAACCGGAAACCTCTACTCGATCAATGGTGAGCCGTCCAGGGATCGAACCTGGAACCTACTGATTAAGAGTCAGTTGCTCTACCAATTGAGCTAACGGCCCACAGCAAAAGCGAGTGCGCCCGGCAGGACTCGAACCTGCGACCTACGGGTTCGAAGCCCGGCGCTCTATCCAACTGAGCTACGGGCGCATAAGCTTTTTCCATATTTCTATCACATGATCAATTAACAGGTATATATTTTCCTGTCAATATGAAATTCTTTGAAATATCCTTGACAATACCGCGAAATTTCTTTAAAGAGAATGCCTTTAGCGATAACCTATAATTTAGCTGCCTTAGTGTCAGGATAAAAGGCAGCCGGATACAGTGAAATGAAAACCTTTGTCGCAAAAGAGCATGAGATAGACAAGAAGTGGTATCTCATAGATGCATCGAATAAGATCCTCGGGAGGTTGGCCAGTGAAATCGCAACCATCCTGAGGGGGAAACACAAGGCCATCTTTACATCTCATATGGATGCAGGTGATTATGTAATCGTGGTGAACGCGGATAAGGTGGCATTAACCGGGAATAAACTGGATAAAAAGATCTATTACCGTCACAGTGGGTATGTTGGCGGGCTAAAAGAGGCCACCGCGAGGCAGATGTTTGAGAAAACGCCCGAGAACCTCATCAGGTTCGCGGTAAAGGGGATGCTTCCCAAGACGAGTCTTGGCAGAAGACAGCTGACAAAGCTCAAGATTTACTCTGGCCCGAACCATCCTCATCAAGCCCAACAACCGGTGAATTTGGAGAGCTAAATGGCGGAAGAGAGGTATTACGCTACTGGTAAAAGGAAAAGTGCGATCGCAAGGGTCTGGATGAAATTGGGTAAGGGAAATATCGTCATAAACAAGCAACCCATAGACGATTATCTCACTACCGAAATTGCCAAGATGATTGTTACCCAACCTCTGGAGATCACCAACACCGTGGGAAGATACGATATCACGGTGAACGTGAAGGGAGGGGGATTCTCCGGCCAGGTTGGGGCCATTAAACACGGCATAAGCCTTGCCCTTCTGAAGATAAATGACGAGTTCAGAGAGCCCTTAAAAAAGGCGGGTTTCATCACCAGGGACTCCCGAATAAAGGAGCGCAAGAAGTATGGGCTGCGCTCTGCCAGGGCCAGATTCCAGTATTCAAAGAGATAATCCGGATATCCAACACGATCTACAAAGGGGAGGGCCATGTGCCTTCCCCTTTTTTAGGCCTTCAAGACCCATTTCCTCGATCGCGGTACCCCATTCTGAGAAACCACACCCATAGAAAAGCATGGGGATGTCTAATCTCCTCGAAGCATGGTATAGTAGTGCTCGCGATTGTTTGGGCAAGGGGGAGAGATGGTGGGTGAGGAGCAAGGGCAAAAGAATATAAAGCTGGTGATTGCCTATGACGGAACAGGCTATCTTGGGTGGCAGCGACAGCCTGATCAGCCCACCATACAGAGGACCATAGAGGAAAAGATAGGCCTTATGGTGGGCACGCCCGTGACGCTGATTGGCTCGGGAAGGACGGATGCGGGAGTGCATGCCCTCAATCAGGTGGCGAATTTCAGGGCTTCAACGGCCTTGACTCCCCCTGTTTTCTTCAAAGGCCTCAATTCCCTGCTTCCTGAGAGCATCATTATCAAACAGGCGGAATATGTACCCCTTGATTTTCATGCCAGGTATGATGCCAAGAGCAAGGTGTATGAGTACAGGATTTATAACGGGGAACTCCGATCCCCCTTCCTTCGACATTATGCCTGGCACATATCCCGCTCGCTCGATATCACGGCCATGAAGGAATGTCTGGAGATCATCACGGGGACCCACGATTTTTCCGCCTTTCGCTCTGCGGGAGACGGAGAACCCAACGCGGTCCGCACCATGACTCAGGCGGCACTCAGCATCCGGGAGGGAAATCTCCTTGCGGTTGAGTTTGAGGCGAACGGCTTTTTGAGACATATGGTCAGAAATATCATGGGGACGATTGCAAAGGCAGGCCGCGGAGAGATGAGCGTCGAGGGGTTTCACGAGATACTGGAGTCCAAGGATCGGCAGAAGGCCGAAGCCAAGGCCCCTCCAGGGGGGCTCTACCTCAAGGACGTCAGGTATTGAGCAGCCTCCGTTGACCGCTCTCCTTTGCCGGGGGTGTTTTCCGTCTCATGACAGAGGAGCTTCCAAAATTACTCATACTCAGCGGGCCGACATGTTCCGGGAAGAGCGAGTTGGCCATTGAATTGGCCTCACTTCTGGGGGCTGAGATCATCAATGCGGATTCCATGCAGGTGTATCGAGGCATGGATATAGGCACTGCAAAGCTTCCGGTGTCCGAAAGAAAGGGGATCCCCCATCATCTGATCGATATCGTGGATCCGGATCAGGAGTTCAACGCCGGCCTCTTCCTCTCCCACGCCCTTCCCCTCCTGGATGATTTCAGCAGGAGGGATATCCCCATCATCGTGGTGGGGGGCACTGGGCTCTATGTAAAGGCCCTCCTGGGCGGCCTTTTCAGGTGCCCGCCCTCTCAGCGAGAATTGAGACAGAGGCTGTGGGAGGAATGCGAAGACAGGGGATCGAGCTATCTCCATGAGCGATTATGCGGGGTTGACAGCAAGGCGGCGGAGAGGATCCACCCAATGGATGCGATACGGATTATAAGGGCCTTGGAGGTGGTGTATCTTACCGGAAGGCCCTTTTCAGAACTGGCCCGCGAACATGGATTTTCGGAGAGGAGATTCTCTCCGCTCCACCTCTCTCTTTCCGTTGACAGGGGAGTCCTCTATGAAAGGATTAACACCAGGGCCATCTCGATGATCGAGGCCGGACTCGTAGGGGAGGTTGAGGGGCTTCTCGCGAAGGGGTATGGGCCAGGGCTCAAGCCCATGAAGGCCATCGGGTACCGGCACATCGTTGGCTATCTGAAAGGCGATTGGGATCTGGATGAGGCGGTCAGGCTCATCCAGCGAGATACGAGGAGGTACGCTAAGAGACAGATTACGTGGTTCAGGGCAGATCCGGAGGTTGTCTGGGTGAACCCCGATGATCGGTCGGAGATAATCGGCATGGTGAGGGCATTCAGGCAATAGCTTGACCTTTGAGCGCATTTTCTTTAGACTGAAACCGCTGGACATAGGTTCCATACTAGCAGGAGGTGAGGGGGCGATGGATGGCTTTAACCGGAGGAGCGGTTTTTTGGCCCTCATGGGCCTTATTGCCGTGGTTCTTCTCGCAGGCGGTTGCGCCTCGGTGGCAAGAATGCAGGTAACAACTCTCAGCACTCCTGACCACCATGCATCGAGCGGTATGAGGTTACTGGAGAAGGGCAGGCTTGCGGATGCGGAACGGGAGTTTGAGTTAGCAATGGAGCTTGATCGCAACTACGCTCCGGCGTATCGAGGCTTGGGATTAGTGCTGGCATATAAAGAGGATTCCGGGGCTGCCTTTCACTACATGTCAAAGGCAGAGGAATTGGCCAAGGGGAAACAGGAGAAGGCCCTTGCGTATGTGGGATTCATGCGCATCTACACCCAGCAAAAGGGTGAGGGGTGGCTGGAGCAGGTGGAGAGGTACTTTCGAGAGGCCATGAAAACACTCAGGGACTTGCCGGAGATGCCCGATCCCTACTACTATATGGGCGTTGCGTACAAGGAGGCCTTTCGGTTTAGCAACGCGGCAGGGGTATTCAAGAAGGTGCTGGAGATCAACAAGACGCTCATGAAAGAGGCGGATCAGCAGCTCACCGTGGTCCAGAAGATAGAAAGGGCCATGCCCAGCACCCTTATCGGCAAAAAGGTAGCCCTGCTCGAGAAGGTGAAAAGGATTGACATTGCGGCCCTGTTTATTCAGGAACTGAAGCTGGACAAGGTCTATGAGGGCTTCAAACCCCGGAGAACTGATCAGGTTCCCATTCCGCCTGACGTAAAGGATCATCCGCTCAGAGACGATGTGCAGAAGGTCATTAGCCTTGGCATCAAGGGCCTCGATACCTTTCCCGACGGAACGTTTGCGCCCGATGAATCTATTTTAAGGGCAAGCTACGCCATGATGATCACTGACATTATCAGCACCCTTACCAATGATCCCTCATTGGCGAATAAATACAGTGGAAGCGTCTCCCCCTTTGCCGATGTGAGAAATGATGTCCCCTACTTCAATGCGGTTATGGTCTGTACCGCCAGGGGTATCATCGAGGCCAAAGGCGGTATGAAGCAGAGCATCTTCGGGCCAATGGATTCGGTGTCGGGAGCGGATGCGGTGCTGGCTATCAGAAGGCTCAAGGAGGATTTAAGGCTATTCTAAGGACTCGATGCAGGTCATTTTATGAACCAGGAGATTAGGCTAAAAGATACGCGGGGCAATGAGAGGCATCGCCCTTTTTTTTGCGGCATGCGAGGGTTTGTGGGGATCGCTATTCTCGTATCGCTCCTTTGCGCAGCTTTCTTGGCCGCACCTGAGCCGGCCTTTGCTCAGGAAGCCAAGGAGCCCGTTGACGAGGAGAGGATTGCCACGGGAACGGGGCAAATCGTTCATAAAAATGTCGCTGATGCCCGGAATGATGCCATCTCCCAGGCATTTTCAATGGCCGTTGAGGAGTACCTCGTTCAGAGGCTGGGGTCCCGGGGTATGGCGGATAACTTTCAACGGTTGTATGAGGAGATACTCTCCAGGGCAAAGGAGCACATACAGGATTATCAGATAATCACGGAGTTTACGACCGATCGATACGTGAGGGTGCTGATAAAGGCCCGGATAAACACGGAGGTCCTTGAAGCGAAGCTTGAAGATATGGGGGTACGAGAAAAGGATACCATCCAGATCGATGTGCTTTTCATGGTATCGGAGAAGGGCAAGGGGCCTTCTGCGTCCGGCTGGTGGACCGATCCCTCCGCCCACACCTCTCTCACCCTTACGGAGCTCTTCCTGAGCAAGGTCTTTGAGGACAGGGGATTCAGGGTCATCAATCGATCGTTCTTTCCTCCTGATGAGAGCTACGATAAGGGCATGCTCCAGATAAGCCTGACCGATGAAGACGCGGTGAAGTGGGGCAAACTGCTCTCCTCACAGGTGGTGATCACAGGGGAAGCCACCATGTCCGGCGAATCAAGGGCCTCGGTATATCTACGGGCCATACGAGTGGCGGATGGCACAACCATCGCCCAGGGATTCAGGGAGGGAAAGACGAGCGGCGCCCGGGGAAAGGAGGGGGGCGCCCTGGAGTCAGCCATCAACGATTGGGCTCGCGACATGGTTCCCTATATATTGGATGCTTTTAAACCGACAGAAAAGCCGGTGAATCAAATCATCGTTACCCTCAAAGGCCTGAAGAGCTATAAGGAGCTTAACGCTATCAAGGAGTTCTTTACTGCCAATTTTCCAGAAGTCAAATCGATAATAGAAAGAAGATTGAATCGAGAGTTCGTGAGCGTTTCCGTCAAGCTCCAGGGGGACTCACAGGGATTGGCAAAGAGGGTCTCGAACTACCCCAAGAAGCCGTTTTTATTTGAAATCAGCGAGGTAAGCGAGAAGGGATTCACGGTAGTGAGAAGATGACCATTGCGAACATGATCACCGTTTTACGGGTCATTCTCGTCCCGATCTTCGTCATATACATGATCAACGGTCGGATCTTGGCCTCCCTGGTGATCTTCGGTATTGCCAGTGTCAGTGATGCCGTTGATGGCCTTCTTGCCAGGGTCTTCCATCAGAAGAGCCATCTGGGCGCACACCTCGATCCGCTGGCCGATAAGATCCTCCTCACCACCGCGTACGTCACCCTGGCCGTATTTAAGATGATTCCCTCCTGGCTCACCGTGTTAATAATCAGCAGGGATGTGATTATCCTGCTCGGCGTGCTGGTGTTTTACCTGACCCACTATCCGGTCACCATTCACCCGTCGATCTTGAGCAAGGCAACCACCTGTGTACAACTGGCAACAGTCCTCATCGTGCTCTCAAGCGGTTATATCGATATACCGTTCTTCAATCCCTATCTATTCTGGCTGGCGGGCGTGCTGACCATAGCCTCGGGGCTCCAGTATATCAGAGTCGGGTTGATCATCTTGAGCAAGGGAATGGACAGCGATTTTACTTGACACCATCGGTGGGGAATTGATAGACACACAGTAGAAGGCGCGTAGCTCAGGGGGAGAGCGCTACCTTGACACGGTAGAGGTCACGGGTTCAAATCCCGTCGTGCCTATCATTAGATAGAAAGAGGAGATTGATATCAATCTCCTCTTTTTTTGCGTATAGAATGGCTGCAAACCCTCGCCTTTAGGCCAAGCAGATTTTGTGTTGGTGCTCTGCGGCTCGTCATTCCGGCCTCTGAGCCGGAATCCAGGGACTTGGTTCAGTTCGTACGTTTTCGTACGTTATCCATGCCCGAGAATGAGTGGCAATATAAAATCGTCAAATGATTTTATAACTTGACAAAGGCGGTGTCCGAGATGTAGGTAGAAATTGCTCATAGATTACCATTGCAACATTGAAGGCCCGTATGAAAAAACACCTTCCCTGCGGTGTCCTGCTCGCTGCGGTTTCCTCCATCTCGTTAAGCTCCAGCTCCCTCTCGCTGAAGATAAAAGACACCCAGCCGGTCAATAAACAGCGAAAAGCAGCTACCCAGGCCCTCATACCCGCGATACAAACTATCCTCTGGCTCTGGCTGTTAGCCAGATCCCATTACATAAATGAAAAAGGGCGCCAGGTCTCCCGATGGCAATTCGATGACCTCGCCCTTCTTAAAGCCATTAAAGACAATGCCCTCCGGCTTTGGAGTATTCACCGACCAGATAGAAAGGTGATCAGGCTGGGGGATTGGAAATGATAATCATAAAACCGAAATCAAGATTTTCTAATATTCTGGAATTATTTCAATCATAATGGATATCTTTGAAATAATTCATATCACTCAATAGTTAGGGGGTGCATATGGGATTTTTAAAAAAACTTTTTGGGACGAGCCAACCTGCTCCAAATTTGCCTATCCATCCTGATGATAAAGAACTTGTCAAAGAGTATGATATTAAGTGGTGGGAATCGTTGACCTTAGACGATTGCAAAGCATTTGAACAACAGGATAACGTTGCACAAATGGCCCTTTTTATGAAGCTTGTTGAAGAGGACGGTTTTTCAAAGGAAGAAGCAGCTAAACGTGTTAGAAAATCGCATATTTTCTATTATGGGACACTAAAGCAACGAGATGATGAGCCATTAGGCTTTATCGGTGAGGACGCTAAGCTACCTTATATTCTAAAAGATAGAGCAAACAAGGCAGTTATGAAATACATAAGAAAGATGGACAAAAATGAAATTGAGTCTGCATCAAGTATGAACGCAATTGTAAGAAATCTAATTCGAACCGGAAAAATATAATAACCCAACACTGAAGTTCCAAAGGGACAGTATAAATCAATCAAGTTTTAATGACAAATGGAGGTTGGGCATTGGCATTGGATCTTAATATCAATACCTTTCCCCTAACCAGCGCCTGGACGCAGACGGGCTAAAAGCCGCGCCCGCTGGTCAGGCGCGGCGTTAGGCGGGAAGGAGCGAACATGAACAGTTGGGGCATCCCTGACTGGCTCGAAGCGGAAGTGAAGGAGCGAGATAAGGCTTGCGTCTATTGTGGCATCCAAATGATCGATCGCATGCCTCCAAGTGGCCTCCGTAAAGATGTCGCAACGTGGGAACACATCATTAACGACGCAAGTATCGTCACTCGTGAGAATATTGCCCGATGTTGCGTCACGTGCAATTCAAGCAAAGGAACAAAGAACCTTTCTGATTGGATGCGGTCGAGTTACTGTAAGAAGCTCGGAATCAACAAAGACACAGTTGCCGAAGTCGTGAAGAAGGCGTTGAAGGCAGAGCGGGAGACTGACGCCTGACAACAGCATCGACTCCTACATTTCAAACCGCGCCGCTTAATGTAACGGTTTGAAACGACGGTCATATTGATAGTTACGAGCACGAGAGCCGAACATGGAAATCGCAGTAGACAGGATTTCACCTATCACCACACTGCTCGACGAGGTGCTTTTCCAAAGCTCAATTGATGACATGCGTCGAGCCTACTTTGACCACCTTAAGGGCCTCAACTCTTGGATGATTCTGAGTGATTACTACCTTGGAAAAGAAAAAACGAATAAGGTAATCACCTTTACAGTCTTGCCGTATCTTGGAGCAGTGCCCCAGTTGCAAAGTATCATCCGTACCCTCGCCCCGAGGGATATCAAACATACGAGGTCGATTGATGCACGCCTGATCGAGTTTCTTCGGCAATTGCCGATACTCAACGTTTCTTTCCTTTTTCAACAGGACAAGTATTTCGTTTGGACTAACAGCAGAGAATTCCAACTCTACATGGCCGAGTTCTGCGAGATTCTGTCTGCGTATGTTGCTTTTTGGCGACGGGACACGATAAATCACTGTCGACTCGACAAATTGTCACGAAATATTTGCCTTGCCCAGGAATTACTGCGACAGAAGAAGAAAATCAGATTGCTCTGTGAAGCTTTCGTTATTGCTTTGCTCGGCGGCTATGTTGCCAGCATAGTTTGCCGTGAAGCCGCTCTCACGAAACTATGCTGGCTATCGGATCGAGACAGGACAAATGAGCTCGGCGACAATCTCGTTAGGGACTTTTTACAGGTTACACTTGTCGACATAGTAAAAAAGAATATTTCCTTTTCTTTTACGACCGCGAATTCAGATTCAGATGAATGGTACACTGAATTAACGAGGATTCCAGATTTGATTTCTGGGACAGTGGCTGGGTTTGATTTTGACAATTCAGGTAATCATACAATTAAGCCCGCAGCTTGGTCAGTCATTGGTGCATATTTGGCCAACAACAGAAGCGATTCCTTCATTTATCGGTTTCACGTCAGCAGCGAAGGCGTGAAAGTCCAGAGGATGATGATCACTATGAAGGCCGCCTAACCACGCAAATGCAGCCGACGCAAAAAGCTGCGCGGCTGATTTGCCACGTTAGGCATCCAGGAGCAAGGGAGACCCATGCAGCGCCGAGATGACCATGGAACAGCAGAAAATAGTTTATACGGTGGAGTTTTTTAGGACCCAGCCGGAAAGATGAGATCAACCATGCATCCATACAACGTCGAAGCCCCAGTCATTATCGATTATGTCAGTCCGTTGGACACGCATGATTTCAGTTCGGATAGGGCGCTCCATGTACGATTCAACCTGATGTTGGATGAAGTGGAGTGTGAGATCGAGCTTGGTGAGCGAAATCGGTTCACACTGAAGAACCTTGAAGCGCCAAGTGAGAACGTAGCTTTTGATTGCGCGGCTCAAATTCTCGATAAGTTGTGCATCGCCACCACTGTGGCATCCGAAATTCGGAATCCGAACCCTCATTACGGCCATCTCCGTCTTAGGTGGGAGGCTAAGGGTCTCCGCTTTGCACCAAGAGACCATGCCATCTCTGATTCGCTCGATAGCAAGCTGACCCAGCAGGTGGATACAGGATTTCTATCGACCATAGCGGAAGCGGTGTCACGTGGCGGTGACATCGGCCTGATGCTTGACGCATACTACCGCGCGATGGGTCCCCAGGATCCACGAACCAAGTATGCAGTGGGCTTCTTTGTGGTCGAATTGATTGAATGGCGGTGCACTCCGAGAATCTCAACAACTTCTCTACTTCCGAGTGCCCTCACACGTCCCATCATGGATCTTGTCAAGATCCTATTGAAGTCCCATGGACTTTCGGGAGATTCAATTGGCCGTGTTGCATCACATATCGGGGATCTGGGCAAGGCTACCCGTGAGAGCCGTCATGAGAAGCTCGCGGCAATCCTGCGTGATGTATTCATGATCACCGAGGCGAGAACAGGAACTAGCATAGTCCCGGTGGATCTCCTCTTGGCCAAGCGTTTGATCGACGCACGCAACGACCTCTTTCATGGTCGAGTAACATCAGATCGTAGTGCTGAAGGCTATCGCGATCTGAATTTGATACTCACAAGTATCATAGGACAGGTAGTCGAGACAGTGGTCGAAGGCGCGGTTAAGTTGGATTGATCGAAGGAGAAGCCTAACCACTTATAAGGCCTCCGGCTGTCAAGGGTAAACATATCCGCTAACGAAAAATATT
>CAZJXD010000116.1:0-14660 GCA_964549945.1 uncultured Desulfobacteraceae bacterium
TTTGATGCCCCCATAGGCCGGCTGGTAAGAAAGAAGTACCGGCTGTAAAAGGGGTCCATCTTCAATTCATCAGTGCTTTACACTTTTAGGCTTTGATAGACTTTGTTGGGATTCGATACCCGATGTGTAATGCTTCATTTAATTAAGAATATCGGCCTAATCCTTTAGCTGAATCAGCTTACTATTTGTAACAACTTATTATTATATGACAAAAAGATAACCGGATGAGGCGTTATTTGAGATTATATTAGATCATCTGAGATCCCCATTCATCGGGGACTATAGCATGGAGATAGAGGAGTGTTTGCAGGAAAAAGGAATTAAATCATCAGGCAGATCAACTGGTTCCAGAATAGTACGTATGGATTGAAACACAATATACGCTCACCTTGTTTGTTCTTTTTTTCACTCGAAAACCAAAGGCCCTCCGTTCCTCGGCATCCATCAAGTGCGGAATTAGCGTTCATATGTGGTTTTTCCGTTGCAATGCCTTAAAAGTTCAGGTAAATAAGGTTTTGGCAGAAACGAAACGCCACACCATTAAAAGAAAGGGGGAAAGAGCATGAACAAAGGGGATCTAATCAACGAGGTAGCAAAGGTGGTCTCGACCAAGAAAGAGGCCCAGGCAGCAGTGGATTGTGTGGTGTCATCCATCACCAATGCATTGAAGAAAAGCGATGCGGTCACCCTGGTGGGATTCGGGACCTTCAAGGTGGGACAGAGGAAGGCCAGGAAGGGGAGGAATCCCCAGACCGGGGCAGTGATCGATATCAAGGCGATGAAAGTGCCCAGGTTTATCCCGGGGAAAGCCCTCAAGAATGCGGTGAAGTAAGGATAGAAACATAAAGGTCAAAAAGGCAGGGCTGCTTCCGGGCCCTGCCTTTTTGATAGGTTCAGAGGATATATAAGGATCCACCATTTGGAATATGGTAATCCCGAGTCCTATTACAACGTGATTACATCCATTACGGGACAATCCGTTCCGTTAAATAACGTATAAAGGAAAATGTCGCGGATTTTCCCGCCTGAATGGACGGGATTCTCCCCGCCATTGATAAAACGAAAGGGTCAGCCAAAATGGCAGGCCCTTTTTTTATTTGCATGTTATATTTATTTATTTTACCAATACACTAATCTATTCGGCAGCAGGAGATGAACTTCTCGATACACCCAATTCGTGGGGAATTCGATGGAAATTATAAAGAGCACGTGTGGCCTTTGCTACGCTTGTTGTGGCGTTCTCATTCACGTGGAGGATGGGAAACCGGTACGAATTGAGGGAGATCCCGGGAGCCCTGTGAACAGCGGCGTAGTGTGCGAAAAGGCGATGGCCTCTCTCGAGTACCTCTACCACCCTGAGCGCCTTGGATATCCCCTTAAGAGAGCCGGGAGGCGGGGCGAGGGCAACTGGCAGAGGATATCGTGGGATGAGGCGCTTGAAACCATAGCCGAGAGCTTGAGCGCCATCAAGGATGAATCAGGCCCGGAGTCCGTGGCCTTCATTCACGGGGCTGCGAAGGGTCTCCAGGAGACGTACCTGAGGCGATTTGCGAATGTATTCGGTTCTCCCAATCTGTCATCAATGGGGCATGTGTGTTTTCTGCCCCGGAAATTCGGATCGATCACGACCTTCGGGTATCACCCCAATTGCGATTATGACAATCCTCCCCACTGCATCGTGGTCTGGGGTTCCCACAAATCGAAAATAGCAGAATTCCGCAGTACCCTTGAGGCCGTGGACAAGGGCGCAACGCTGATCGTTATTGATCCGAGGAAGACGGAGCTCTCCCGGAGGGCGGATACATGGGTCCGGTTGCGTCCCGGAAGCGATCTCGCCCTTGCACTTGGGATGATCTATGTGATCATCGATGAGGAACTCTATGACAAATCATTCGTGGAGGAGTGGACCGTTGGCTTCGAGGAGCTCAAGGCAGGCGTCAAGGATTATCCGCCGGAACTGGTGGAGCGGATCACCTGGGTAAATCGGGATTTGATCAGGGAAATCGCCAGGACATACGCCACAAAAAGGCCCGGCTGCATCCAGATGGGAAACGCCTTTGAGCATACCATCAACAGCTTTCAAACGGTCCGGGCCATCTCTATCTTGAAGGCGCTCACCGGAAACCTCTCGGTTCCCGGCGGAGAGGTCTTTCGGAAGTCATTGCCTATTCCGGACAGGTATGCACTGGAGCTATCCCTGGACAACCTGCTCCCCGAGGAGAAAAGGAGGCTGCGGCTGGGGGCTGCCAATCAGTTCGCGCCCTTTTATCAGTACGCGCACCCGCCCGCGGTCATAAAGGCGATGCGAGAGGGCAAACCCTACCCAGTTCGAATGGCCTATATCCAGGGGGCGAACCCGCTTCTCACCTACCCCAACGCCAAAGAGGTATACAAGGCCCTTATGGGGCTCGAGTTCTTGGTGGTCGCGGATCTCTTCATGACCCCCACCGCAGCACTGGCGGATATCGTGTTGCCCTCGGCGAGCTACCTTGAGTTCGACAACATCGCGAATGCTCCCTACTATCCCATCGCACAGGTTCAGCAGAAGGTAGCCGAAGTGGATGAACGTTGGCCTGACTTTAAGATACTGAGCGAGCTGGCGGAAAAAACAGGTCTGGGGGAGTATTTCTGGGACAACGAAAAGGATTTCTTGGATGTAATCCTCAGGCCCGCTGGCATGGATTTCGACGAATTCAAGGAACAGGGATCAATGGCAGGCCAAATTGAGTATCATCACTACAAGGAGAAGGGGTTCAATACGCCCTCGGGAAAAGCCGAGCTCTTTTCTGCACAATTACAGGAGTGGGGCTTTGATCCCATTCCGGTCTACCGTGAGCCTCGGGAGACCCCCTTAGGTGACACGGAGCTGACAAGGGAATACCCGCTGGTCCTCACCTCGTGGAAATCCGAATACTACCGCCACTCCGGCCAAAGGCAGGTAAAGGCGCTGCGGGACCAGCATCCTGAACCCATCGTATACATCAACCCGAAAACCGCTGCCGAATCGGGGATCAAAGAGGGGGACTGGGTCTGGGTGGCCACCAAACGAGGTCGAATCAGGCAAAAGGCAATCTTCTCCGAGGACATGGACCCCAGGGTAGTTGGCGTGGACTACGCATGGTGGTTTCCGGAAAAGGGCGTAGAGGGCCTCTACGGGTGGAGGGAGTCAAACATCAATATCCTCACCGACGACCGCCCTCCCTATGGCAGAGAGCTGGGAACCCCTAACCTGCGGGGAATCCTTTGCAGGGTGTATAAAGAAAGCTGATGGTGAAGCGCCTCTTCTCGTTGATGGCCACATCCGGCAAGGTCGCTTACGTATAAATAGAATGGAAAAGAAAGATGCCGAACTTTATTCAGTAATTCTACAAAAGGCATGAAAGGAGATAGCATGAGGCTCTGCCGTTTTTCTTTACTTTTAGCTACCTCTTCCGGTAATGTTCTATAATCATTACTTAATAAAGGAGAGATGCGATGAAACTTGACATCTTCAACCACATCTTCCCCAAGGCCTACTTCGACGAGATGATGGAGGTTGCACCGAACTATAAGGATATGGGCAAGCGAGTCCGGGGAGTGCCCGTGCTGTATGACCTGGAAGCACGGTTTCGCGTCATGGACCAGTTTGGCGACTATGCCCAGGTGATCTGCCTGGCGGCTCCACCCCTGGAGGTATTGGCAGGCCCCGATATCAGTCCGGAATTGGCCAGGATTGCAAACGATGGCATGGCAGAATATGTGGCCAAGTACCCTGATCGGTTCCCCGGTTTTGTGGCCTCCATGCCCATGAATAATCCCGATGCAGCCCTCGAGGAGATGGACCGCGCCATAAGTGAGCTCAACGCAGTAGGCGTTCAGTTCTTCTCCAACGTAAAAGGGGCGCCCCTAGATCTCCCCGAACTGAAGCCTTTGTTTGAGAAGATGGCGGGCTACGATCTCCCCATCTGGATCCACCCTGCCAGAGGAGCCAATTTCCCTGACTATTTCACCGAGGAGAAGTCCAAGTATGAGATCTGGTTTGTCTTCGGCTGGCCTTACGAGACCAGTGTTGCCATGGCCCGGCTGGTATTCGGCGGCTACTTCGACGAGTTTCCCACCCTGAAGATCATCACCCACCACATGGGCGGCATGATCCCCTATTTCGAGGGCCGCGTAGGCACGAGCTGGGACCAGCTTGGCAGCCGTACCTCGGACGAGGATTACACCGTTATCCTCAAAGGGCTCAAGAAACCGCATCTGGAGTACTTCAAGGGCTTCTATGCCGACACTGCCCTTTTCGGTGCCTCCTCAGCGACCAAGTGCGGTCTGGATTTCTTCGGCGTGGACCACGTCCTGTTTGCCTCGGACTGTCCCTTTGACCCTGAAAAAGGGCCGGGTTATATTAGAGAAACCATCAAGATCATCGACGCCCTGCCAATCTCCGAGGCAGACCGCCAGGTGATCTATGAGGACAACGCGAGAGGACTTCTTAGGTTATAAGATCGCTTTACGATTTTATAATTACAGACCTAGCACCGAGGGAATCAGGAAGACAAGAAAAAGAAAGGGGGTGGTCATAGTATAAGGCAATCTGAAAGCAAGGTTTTTGGTCAAGGCTCTTCGCAGCAAACAACAGGACAAAAGGAGGTCAACATGAGAAAAAAAGGGACAAAAATAACGGTAATAAGTTTGATCCTATTCATTTTTTCTCTCGCTTCCCAAGGCGTCATCCTTCCTTCCCGCACTGCTTATGCAGAGGTTAAACAGCTTTCCATGGGTACGGCAACGGTTGGGGGGATCTTTTACAACATCGGGGCGCCGGTGGCGACCTGTGTCAATAAGGCCTTGCCCGAGGTCAACATTACGGCGGAGATTACCCAGGGATCCACGGAAAACCTCCGCCTGATCGATCAGAAAAAGATTCACCTGGCTGTTATCACTCCCATGATCGGATACTATGCTCTGCACGGCACGCACATGTTTAAGGGTAAGCCTACTGATTTCCGAGCTGTTGTGCGCCTGCTGCCTAACGCCAATGTCTGGGTGACCCTCGCGAAATCCGAAGTAAAAAGTATCAAAGAGGTCAAGGGCCATAAAGTAGGGGTCGGCCCCGCCTCAGGAGGCCTTGGTGTTATTGCTAGGGACCAACTGGCCGCCAATGGCATTGACTACAAGAAGGATATCAAGCCGTATTTCATGGGTGCTGGTGAAATGGCCGAGGCCCTTAAGGATGGGACCGTTGAGGCCTCGTTCTTAACGCAGGAATTGGCTGAGATGGTGGCCACCACCCATAAGATCAGGGTCCTGCCGTGGGACAGAAAGGCGCTGGAGCCTTTTTTGGCCAAGAACCCTTACTATGGAGAGTACACGACCCCTGCGAACACCTTTAAAGGGGTCGATTACCCCGTCCTGACCATTGACAATGGGATACAACTGATCTGCGATAAGGATATGGATGAGGGTTTAGTCTACAAGTTAACCAAGGCAATCGTTGAAAACCTGGACTGCATAGCCAATATATACGCCCCTGCAAAGGCTATCACCCCTGAATGGACGGCAATAGAACTGGGCAACCCTTACCATCCAGGGGCAATAAAGTACTTCAAAGAGATCGGTGTTTGGAAGAAGTGATAGCTTAATAAGAGGAGGGGGTAATGAAGGACGCTGAGGAAGCCAAAGAGGATCAGTCCGTCCTTCGATCGGTAGTGGGGAAATGGGTGGCGGTACTTTTTTCGGCCTTTGTGATTTACTCCATGGCCACCTTGCGGATACAGGAGCTGAGGCAGTTGAGCATTTTCCTCGGCTTCGCAATGGCACTGGCTTTTATTCGCTACCCCCTCCAGCCCAACAAGCCCAATTCCAAGCCATTTATCATCGTAGATCTCATATTGGCCGCTTTGAGTTTCTCTCTGGGTATCTACATCTGGATAGATTACTGGGAGTTCATCTTCCGTGTGGGAATTCCCACAAGGTTGGACATTTTTTTTAGCATCCTGGCGGTTATCCTCGTTCTTGAGGCTACCCGCCGGACAGTTGGATTGCCCCTGCTTATCATTGTCCTTGTCTTCCTTGGCTATACCTTCTTCGGGCATCTGCTGCCGCCACCCATCTCCCACAAGCCTTACGGCATAGAGAGAATCACCACCACCTTCTTTATGACGCAGAACGGTATATTCGGCATCCCATTGAAGGTAATGACCCGGTTTATCTTTCTGTTTGTGGCATTCGGTGCATTTTTCGGTATGTGTGGGGGCACCAAATTCTTTGTCGATATTTCGAGTGCCCTTTTCGGGAAACTCAGGGGAGGCCCGGCCAAGATAGCCGTTGCTGTCAGCGGAATGATGGGCACTATTTCGGGGAGCGCCGTGGCTAATACGGTTACAACCGGGACCTTCACCATCCCGCTTATGAAGCGGATCGGCTTCGAGGCCCACGTGGCCGGCGCGGTGGAGGCAACAGCCTCTTCCGGAGGCGCTTTAATGCCCCCCATCATGGGGGCAGCGGCCTTTGTCATGGCCGAGTTCCTTGGAATCCCCTACATCTCCATCTGCAAGGCGGCATTGATCCCCGCCATACTTTACTTTTTGGCCATCTTCAGCATCGTCCATTTCTATTCCATGAAGATCGGCATTAAAGGCCTACCCCAAAGCGAAGTCCCGGCCATCGGGAAGGTTGTTTACGAAAAATGGTTGTTTATCGTCCCGTTGGCGATATTAATCCTCACATTAATTGCGGGATACTCGCCCAGGATAGCTGTTCTCTACTCGCTCTTCGCCACCGTGGTTGTTACCCTGTTTAAAAAGGAGACGAGGTTCACGCCGTCAACCTTTCTCCAGGCCCTGGCCGACTCCGCATATAATTCAGTGATGATTTCCTGTGCCTGTGCCGCCGCAGGCATCGTGATTGGGATCGTTCTCTTGACGGGCATGGGTGCCAAGATTACGGCACTCGTTATCAACGTTTCCGCAGGCTCGTTGGTGATTGCCCTGCCGGTGATAATGCTCGCCTCCCTTCTCTTCGGCATGGGCCTTCCTACGGTGGTCTGTTATGTGCTCCTGGCTGCAACGGTTGCCCCTTCCCTCGTCAACCTGGGAGTCCTGCCCCTGGCAGCCCATCTCTTCATCTTCTACTTCGGGATGCTCTGCATGGTGACGCCTCCTGTTTCCTTTGCGGCCTATGCTGGAGCAGCGATTGCCAAAGCTGAGCCAATGAGAACCGGATGGACGGCGTGGACATTTGCCCTCGCTGGCTTCTTGCTCCCGTATATGTTTGTGTACAACAAATCCCTGCTTCTGATGGGATCGGCACTCAGGATTATCCCTGCAATCTTCACCTCCCTTCTCGGCATCGTCTGCCTTGGAGCGGGTATCATTGGGTACCTGATCACAGAGGTCAGGTTTTACGAGAGAATACTTTTGTTGTTGGCAGCGTTCACGCTCATCAAACCAGGATTGGTGACGGATCTCGCTGGGCTTACGTGCGTGGGAATCACTATAGCCATCCAGCTTAGAAAGGTGCGCGCTTTACGGCCATGAAGTGCGGGATCTTGATCGGGTAGGCCCTGCCTTGTAACGAGCCCTTCATACAGTTAAATCAGAAAAACGCCAAGCGCTCGTGAACATGGTCTGCAAATCCACCTGAGGCAATGGCAACCGCAGGGCCGGCGCGTAGCGCAAGATTCCATCGAGAGGGCGATTTAAAGGTACCGCTATATCAACGGATCTTAGGCTTATGAAAGAGGAGGATCCATGGCCAAGCCAACGAGATTGACTCAGGACATGATAGATGGCTACATAGATCGAGGGTATTGGGATGAGCTGAGCATTCCCGACATCCTGAGGCGAAATGCCGAACGTTGCCCCGATAAAGAGGCCGTGGTCGATTCCAAAACGAGGCTTACCTGGGCGGAGCTAGAAGAGAGGGCAAACCGTATCGCCGTGGGATTGCTGAAATCGGGCATGAAGCGCGATCAAGCTATAATGGCTCAACTTCCAAGCTCGGCAACTTCCCTTCTGCTGCTCCTTGCGTGTCACAGGGCCGGTATCCTTTGCTGCTTTCCTCCCATGACCTTTCGATACAATGAGTTGAAGCATATCGCAAGAACGATCAAGGCAGTGGCTGTAGTGACGCCCTGGGAATATAGAGGGGTTGATTACTTTGCTATGGCAAAGGAGATTGCCCGAGACGTACCTGACCTGACCCTCTTTTTCGTAACCGACAAGGATGTTCCCCAAGAAGCTCGGCCTTTTAGGAGCGTATGCGAAGGTCCCTTTGAGAAGGATATTCATGAAGAATACCTGCGAGGAAAGGCCTTTAGTCCCTTTGAGGTCTCCGCTTTTGCTCTCAGCAGCGGCACAACCGGGATGCCCAAGTGTATTGAGCACACGGGAGCCTCTTTTAAGTCGGCGGGCTGGGGTGTGGTGCAGAGGGCCAAACTGAACGAAGATGACGTTATCGGCAATATCGCTCCCCTCTCGGGCGGACCCGGCCTTCAGAACTGGTGGAGCGCCTTTCAAGCAGGGGCAAAGAGCTGCCTGCTTGAGCATTTCTCCCCTGACAAGGCGCTTGAGCTCATTCAGAGGGAGGGGATCACCTATCTCTCCGCTATTCCCACTCAGCTCATACGGATGCTGAAGGAATCCGACCTCCATAGATATGACCTCAGCACCTTGCGGGTCATCAGAACAGGCGCCGCTGCCTTTGACGCCTCCCTTGCACGGGAAACGGAACAGCGATTCAACTGTAAGGTATTGATCGCCGGTGGCTCCCAGGAGACCTTCAGCTTTGCCCAATCGGGCGTTGATGACCCGCGGGAAAAACGCCTGAGAACCCTGGGCAAGCCCTTTCCTGGAAACGAGATCAAGATCGCCGATGATGAGGGGCGGGAGGTACCGGTGGGTCAGATAGGTCAACTATTCGTGCGGGGGGCGGCAACTAGTTCAGGCTATTATGGTGATCTGAACGCAACCCTCGCGGCGTGGGGGACAATAGGCAACGAAGGCTGGTTTAACACAGGCGATCTCGCGAGGATTGATGAGGAGGGCTATCTCGCTCTCGTGGGTCGAAAAAAGGAGATGATCATACGCGGCGGACAAAACATATACCCAAGGGAGATCGAGGACCTGCTCCTATCACACCCGAGGGTAAGGCAAGCCGTGGTTATCGGCATCCCCGATCCCGTCATGGGTGAAAGGGTTTGTGCCTGCGTCACTCCTGTGGTAGGAAATGTTATCTCATTTGAGGAGATGACCTCTTACCTTAAAAACAAAGGCCTGGCCGTGCATAAGCTACCGGAGAGGCTTATGGTAATGGAGCAATTTCCTCAACTTGCCGATGGCCAAAAAGTAGATAAGATAACGTTACGCAACATGATACTTGAAGAATTGTAACATTTTAGCAAATGACCCTGACGCTTCTCTCCAGGGTTATACATAAGAGAAACTATCAGTTGGGCATGGGGATGTCTTTTTTTGTCTCATGCCCTTCAACAGGGGGCCTCAGCGTGCCCCGTAAATCGGGGCACACGCGCAACTCGGATTTGACTATTGTATGCCATGGCGGTGGGTGCCCCGATTTATCGGGGCCTGCCGGTGCATTACGTAGAGGGCATGAGACAAAAAAAGACATCCCCATGCCCATTTACTAGTTAGCTTCAAAGAGTTAGAATGTTCCGGTAAATTTAAGTCAGAAACTCATTGTTCAATTCAGAGAGAATGCATCTAAAAAGGGGGATCAAGATGGAGAGATCAGCGCCCTGTGAAATCCGGACAGAGACCGATGTCCTGGTGCTTGGGGCAGGTGCCGCCGGATGTCTCGCAGCCTACGCGGCAAGAGAGCAAGGTGCCAGGGTAATCGTCGTGGACAAGGGAGCTCTCATAAGCTGCGGATGCACTGGAGCGGGCCAGGATCATTTTGGGGCACACCTGAATACCGGGCCTGAGTGGGACTCAGATGAGGCGGCAACCACGTTTTACAGCCGCCCTGGATGGGGCGTGGGTCCGTCCTTGGTTGAAAAGTCCTTTACGAGTGTCGTTGGGCGTATAGTCAAGCTCATGGAAGAATGGGGTGTGGAATTTTACAGGCATGCTGACGGTACCTATTGGCGATGTCAGGCATTGGGACAGCCGGGCCCATGGTGGCTCATGATGAAAAACGGCCGATACCTGAAGCGTATTTTTGCAAGAAACGTCCTGGATTCAGGGGCGGAGGCGGTGGAACAAGTCCAGATTACTAGGCTTCTCAGGGAGGGCGATCGAGTTTCCGGTGCCATTGGTTTTAACAGAAGAAACGGAGAGCTCCACGTATTTACGGCGAAGGCCGTGGTCCTGGCAATGGGCGCTCATCAGTCCAGGTGGTCCACCAATTCGACCAACAACCCTTTTAATATCTGGCAGAATCCCGCCAATACGGGCAGTCAAATCGTGGTCGCCTATGAGGTGGGGGCCAAGGTGAAGAATCTTGAATGGTGCACAGGAACGACGCTGCCCAAAGGTTTCGGCGCACCTAGTATGTGCGGGTTCGGGGGTATGGGATCGTTCATGCGCAACTGCATGGAAGAGCAATTTATGGAGCGATACCACGATCTAGGAGAGAGGGCCCCCAGGGCATTCCATATCAAGGCCGAGCGCCAGGAGATCGCCGAGGGAAAAACACCCCTTTTCATGGATTCCACCCGGTTATCAGAGGAAGATCTCCGGCACCTCCATGATAATCTGCTTGCCGTGGATAAACACACCTTCGGAGACTATCTGGAACAACGCGGCCTAGACCTAAGAAAAGACCTCCTGGAGGTAGAGACAGGAGAGTACTCCGGCGGGGGAAATCTGCATGTAGACATCAACTGCGAGTCGGTGAACCTGAAAGGGCTTTTCGGCCTGCCCTTTTCCGGGATGCTGTCCACCGCTGTTTGCGGAGGCTATGTGGCTGGCACAGAAGCGGCTAAAAGCATCGCTGAATCGGAAAAGCCAGGGGTCGTTGATGACAAGACGGTAAAAAAAGAAAAGGAAAAGATCACGGCCCTACTGGAAAGCGACGAGCGGTACACTCCCAAAGAGTTCGAAGATCTGATTAGGCAGATTATGCGGCACTATATGGGCCACCAGAGAAGCCTCAAAGGCCTTCACATCGCCCTTGAGAAGTTGCAGCTCCTTGAGGGCAAACAAACCGAAATAAGGGCCGACAATCTTCACGAGGTAACAAGGGCTGTTGAGGCAATGCATCTGCTCAAGTACTGCCAGCTTATGATGAGAGCGGTGATTGAAAGAAAGGGGATGAGAGGGTTTTATAGGCTCGTGGACTATCCCCCGAAGCTCGATCCCGAGTTGAGAGATAAATATGTGGTGCTTTACCAGATCGACGGAGAGCAGATGGTCTCTTTCGAGCCGATTGAAGCGGTGAAGGAGGTAGACAATGCCGCCTAAATTCAGCAGGGAACTGAAGAGCCCGATAAGCTACGATAGGGTAGTACCCATGGACCAACCGAGGACATCTCCATGCGAGGCCAACTGTCCCGCAGGCCATGCCATACAACGGACCATCTACTTGATCCAGAATAATCGCTTTGAAGAGGCGCTGGAGAATGTGAGGGCGAAAAATCCCTTCCCAGGGGTATGTGGGCGGGCCTGTTTTCATCCCTGTGAGGTGCCCTGCAACAGACATCTCTACGATCAAGGGATATCGGTCAGGGCCTTAGAGCGAGCTGCTTCGGACCTCTCAGATGGACGTAAGGTGACAAAACCCAGGATGAGGGAAAAGACCCATAAAAAGGTGTCGATTATTGGATCAGGGCCGGCCGGGATGACGTGTGCCTATTTCTCCGCGTTATTCGGCCACGAGGTAACCGTGTACGAGGCGCTTCCGGTGCTAGGAGGACTGCCCCGATTCGGAATCCCGGATTACCGCCTTCCAAAGGATGTGGTGGATAGAGAGGTGAATGAAGTGCTGAAATATGGAGTGAAAACGAAGCCCAATACAACGGTTGGTAGGGATATTACCTTCCGGGAGATTATGGGACAATCCGATGCCTGCCTGATTGCCGCCGGCGCGTGGAAGGGTAAAGGGCTTTCTATACCCGGGAGCGAGCTGGCCCTTCCGGCACTCCCCTTCCTGAGAAAGGCAAAAAGCGGCGTCAGGTCCGAGCTCGGTGAGTGGGTTGTTGTGGTGGGTGGCGGAGGCGTTGCCTTTGATTGTGCCGGTACTGCCCGCCGTTGTGGCGCTCGTGAAGTCCATATCGCCTGCCCTGAGCCCAGGGACCAGATGCTGGCACCTGTTGAGGATATTGAGCGAGGCGAGGAGGAGGGTATCATCATCCACAACTCGGTGGCCTTCAAGGGGATTTTGACGGAGAGAGGGCGTGTGACCGGCATCGAGTGCGTGGGCATCCGGTCGTTCACCTTTGACGAGGGAGGCGAACTTCATGCGGAGACCGCCCCCGGCACCGAACATGTCCTGGGCGCGGACACCGTTATTCTCGCAATCGGTGAAACGCCGGACTTTACATTCTTGGATGGGGTCAGGGGATTCAGGCTTACCAAACAGGGGAACCTGGAGGTGGATCCGACCACGCTTGCAACTCCCGTAAATGGAGTGTTTGCGGCAGGCGATGCGGTCACCGGCCCACGTTCTATTGCGGAGGCGATTGGAGGTGGACGGCGCGCTGCTGTCTCCATTGACTGCTATCTCAGCGGAAAACGGATGGATGGAATCAAAAGCGTATATATCGACTCCCAGGGGTATGTAGTCACAGAGGAATATGCAGACGCTGAACCCAAGGCGATGACACAGCACATCGTCACTTATGAAGAGCTCATGAACCCGGAGTACTACGAGAAGGAAGATCGAGTGGAGATGGAACACCTTGCTCCAGAGCAATCTCTCCGCGGGTTCAGAGAAGTCAATAGAGGGTACACCAGGGAACAGGCCATAAGGGAGGCAAATCGTTGCTTTCACTGCGGGCACTGCTCCATATGCGGGAACTGCGTAGAGCTATGTCCGATGGATGTCCTTGCCATGGGAGATTGGGGTCCGGAGGTAGCC
Source organism: uncultured Desulfobacteraceae bacterium (assembly GCA_964549945.1). Taxonomy (GTDB): domain Bacteria; phylum Desulfobacterota; class DSM-4660; order Desulfatiglandales; family B25-G16; genus B25-G16. Next base: position 13,015 of record CAZJXD010000116.1, read on the forward strand.
TACCCCGATGAGTGCTGGCATTGCGGAGGCTGCAGGATAAACTGTCCCTCTGGGGCCGTGTATTATGAATTTCCCCTCTCGATGCTCATATAAGACAACACACCGCTCAAATCATGCTCGATCTTATGAACCTCGCTGCATGTCAAAAGCCTTAGAATCCGCGGCTGCGAGCGGTGGGTTCCTCTACGTTTCGCCAAGCTTCGGGATATGCGCCCACTATTGCGGTTCAATCTTTACTAAATTTGATACTCACAGATAAGGCAGGCATTCAGGATTTGGGGGCATAAACCCCTCAAGGCAATTATACATCCATTAAGTCAGTGCGGTCTTTCAACCGTATATGAGCTTCAATGGACTTAATGACATGAGGTACTTCCGGCTGGTTTAACGCCTCTAATATGCGCGAGCACAATTCTTTTGAATCGAGAGAAGGAAATTCGGTATCTATTTTGCGAGTCACTTCGTGCACCTGCTGAATATAGCCTAGGGCTTTCTCCATTTCGGTGCGTATCTTATCCCCATACACTGGGTCGAGCCAGGAGGAACACAGAACTTTAACAGCCTCTATGTCCTTTAATTTTCTGACAGACTGAATTAAGGCGAAAATGTCCTCATAAAGCGGCCTTTCACCGGGAAGAGGAATCGCATCACCTGTAAACAGGACCCCATCCTGTTCGTGAAATAAAGATATAGAATCTTTGGAATGACCCGGGGTATGATATATTTTTAAACTCTGACCATCTTCAAGGTCAATATGATCTCCATCCTTTAAGACCCGGTCGATACCAACAGAGCCCGCTACGAATGAATAAAAAGTGCCTGTTGGTCGTTCTTTATATTGAAGGCCAATATCTTCGATCCAAGACCTGGCAGCAGGATGAGCAGCAGTCTGACAGTTTGATATTTTTTTTATTAGCTGACCTGCTCCGATATGATCAGGGTGTGAATGGGTAAAAATCAGCAGATCGATATCCTCAGGGCTTCTGCCGGTTTTATTCAGATAGTCGCCAATTGTGGAAAAAGCAGAAGATACCCCGCTATCGATCATGCAAATTCGTTTACCATAGATAAAATAGACATACACGAATCTTTCGACTGTCTGCCCGGCCCTACCTATGCTTGGATAAGGTATCTTCAAGGCATGGATATTTCCCCTAATCTGCACCAGCCCTCTTTAAAAGAATCAACAGGTTCTTATCAATCGTTTAGAGAAAGGAATAGTATAGGCCTTTCGCTAAAATGTAAATGGAATTTATTGCAAAAATCTCAATAAAGACTCTTATAAAAGGCCTTAGCCATGGAGGAACACCATGTACCGTATCCGGACTGACGAAGGTATCAGGAAAACGTGACGGGCATAAATACATAAGTAAATTATTCTAAAAGGTTATAGCTATTCTCTTTGGCTATGCGTTTTCCGTTTTTACCGCATATCCAACAGCTGGAGGCCTGATCCCAAGGTACCTCGCTAAATCCCTTAATCCATATTCGATACCTCTCACCGCCCAATAGAAAAATAATGCCCGTGCACTGGCCTTCAATGCACCAGGCGCATAGTGCATTCTTCCTTCACACGCGAAAGTGTTCGCCTGTTTCCTTGCGCTTCCAGCGCACCCGCTGGGTGAGCGGGTGATTGAGCTTGATGG
>CAZJXD010000117.1:0-14501 GCA_964549945.1 uncultured Desulfobacteraceae bacterium
AACCTTCCCGTATCGCCCCTCTGATTTCTGTAGGAGTAGAAGATATCGGGCTCGTGGCAGGTACACCTCTCGGCTATTTCGATGTTTTTCCTCTCAATACCTGCATGGAGAAGCCCTTCCAGGTTGGCCTTCCAAAGGTCAAAGAAGCCCCCGCCGTCTTTCGATTCATTGGCGATATAGTCGTTGCTGCTTTGGAACACGCTTTTCACCTGTGAGATGACCTCCGGGCCGACCCTGTAGCAGCATGGGCCGATAGATGGCCCGATTCCCACCATGATATTCGCTGGAGATGAGCCGAAGGCCTCTTCCATGGTCATAACGGTATTGGCCGCGATCGATTTCAGTGTACCCCTCCATCCCGCATGGGCAACCCCAACAGCCCGCCTCATTGGGTCGAAGAAGAGCATGGGCACACAATCAGCCACGAGGACGATCAAACAGATCCCCGGCGTATCGGTTACCATGGCATCGGCGTCATCAATGGCATTTTCTTGATCAGTGCTGCCTCTACCTCTCAGCTCATCTGAGACAACCCTCACGTTGCCGGAATGGATCTGCCTGGCAATGGTGAACTGATTGAGCGGAATCCCAATGGCCTCAGCAAGCCTCCTTCGATTTTTCATCACCTTATCCGGATCATCGCCGACATGGAGGCCAAGATTGAGCGAGTGATAGGGGAACTCGCTGAACCCGCCGGTTCTGGTTGATACGAAGTGCTCGATTTCCTTGAAAGGCAGTAGGTTTTCAAAATGTACTATGCTGAGCAACCCGTGCCTTTTCTCAATCATGCTGGTACCTTCCAGGAGCGGACCACCCATCAATCAACTTGAAGCTTTACTCACTCCTGTCTTATCTTCGCACAACCAATGGCCTTGAGCCAGTCGAGTTCCCTGATGCGAGGCACTAATAGACTTACTGCACCAAACATTGTATGTAAAGAAAAACCTCCTATGTCCTGCGCGAGTTCTATGGGCAGCTCGTAGGGCCGAGCGATCAATTACATACATGTTTATGGAATGGCCTGCGGTATAAAGAGAGGTTGACCGAACTTCTCCACCCCGAACTTCCTGATGATCTGCTGGCCCTCTTGGGAAGTGACCCAACCGATGTATGCCATGGCAAGGACGTAGTTCACGTGGGGAAATCTAGCGGGATTTACCGCCATGATCCCGTAAGGATTGAAGAGATCCTTATCTCCCTCACAGAGAATCACGAGGTCTACCTTGTTCGAGTATGCCAGATAGGTTCCCCGATCGGCCAGGGCATAGGCCTTCTTCTCATTGGCAATCTGGATGACTGCCCCCATTCCCTGCCCTGCTTCCGCGTACCATTTTCCCATCGGCGTAATCCCTGCTTTCTTCCAGATGAATTTCTCCTTTTTATGGGTACCCGAGTCATCGCCCCTTGAGATGAAGGGCGCGCCCTTTTGGGCGATTGCCGCGAAGGCCTTTTTCGCGTCCTTGAATCCCTTGATGCCCGCGGGGTCTTCCTTAGGGCCTATGATGATGAAGTCATTGTACATAACATCTCGCCTGTTCACGCCGAATCCATCGGCGATGAACTTATCCTCCGCTGCTCGGGCGTGGACGAACACCACATCCACATCCCCTGCCTCCCCTATCTTCAGGGCCTTGCCGGTTCCCACGGCGATCACGTCCAGCCGACAGTCAAATCTTTTTTCGAAGGGCGGGTTCAGGGCCCCGAAGAGCCCGGTGTTATCGGTGCTGGTGGTGCTCGAGATCTTCAGCCGCTCCTGTGCCGATACGGATACCGCACAGAGCACTAAGGTAATGGATAGAAACAAGATCACGTATCTTTTCATCGTTCTCCTCCTTAAAAGGTTATCAATTGCTTGTAATGGTTCCATTCTTTACCCGTACGCTATTTTTCATTCCCTGTGGAATCTTCCCGGCTTGACCATGAGATGGCTTAGGCCTTGGAGATTCCACCAGTATGAATGATCAGGATGCATTGATAGCATAGGAAAATGAGAATAACAATAGAATAATTTGTTATTATTTTCTATTATTTTATATTGACATCCATTTTTTTCCTTTTATAATCACCTCAAAAAAAGGATGTCGCCTCATGGAATACATTATTGAAGGAATCGCGAGGGCCTTGGCGCTCATTTTCTCCCTCGATCGGGAGGTCTACGGCATTGTCGGTCGGTCCGTACATTTTGCCCTCATGGCGACGATGCTTGCCACTATTGTAGGGGTGCCAACGGGATTTTTGATTGGATCGAGGGTATTCAGGGGGAGGCCGGCTGTGATAACCCTGTTAAACACCTTGATGGCCCTGCCCACCGTGGTAATAGGTTTGCTGGGCTATGCCTTTCTTTCCCGCAGGGCCCCGCTTGGCTTTCTGGATTTGATCTTTACCCCTCGAGCGGTGATTCTAGGGGAATTCTTTCTCTCCCTCCCGATCATCATCAACTTGACCGTATCCGCGGTGCAGGCGGTGGATAAGAGGGCCTTTCTGACGGCTCAGACATTGGGGGCAGGGCGCTGGATGGTCGCCTGGACGGTGTTGATGGAGGCGCGCTTCGCCCTTTTGGCTGCCATCATCGCCGGGTTCGGCAGGGCCGTCTCCGAGGTTGGTTCTGCCATGATGCTGGGGGGAAATATTCGTTACTTTACGCGGACCATGACCACCGCGATTGCCCTTGAGGTGAGCAAGGGGGAATTCGGTTTCGGCCTCGCCCTGGGGTTCTTTCTCCTTCTCGTGGCATTCTCAATCAATATCCTCTTTCATTACTTCCAGGTGAAGGGAAGATAGGATGGGCAAGAGGGATAAGATCATACAGCTCGAGCTAAGGGGAGTTGTACACTGCTATGACGGAAGGGTCGTCCTAATCGTTGACCACCTGACCATCGAGAAGGGAAGAGTCTATGCATTAGTGGGGCCTAATGGTGCGGGGAAGACCACGCTACTCCATATCATGAGCCTGATCTTACGGCCGGATCGAGGAGAGGTATTCTTCGAGGGAACGCGGATGGGGCAGGATGAATCTAAAAGGATAAATGCCAGGCGTTCGATGACCGTGGTCCTCCAGAATCCCTATCTGTTCGACGCCACTGTCAGGGATAACATAGAGTATGGGCTGAAGGCGAGGGGTGTGGAGAAGAGGGAAAGGGAGCGGCGTGTGGGAGAGGTCCTGGAGCACGTCGGCCTCTCGGATTTTGCGGGAAGGAGGGCCAGACAGATCTCCGGGGGAGAAGCCCAGTTGGTCGCCCTGGCGAGGGGGCTTGTCCTCAGGCCTTCGATCCTCTTTCTGGATGAGATCACGGCCAATCTGGACGTCAAGCATGTAAGCCAATTGGAGCAGGTGATCGAGGAGATCAACCGAGAACGGGGAACCACCATTGTGATGACTACCCACATCCTGCCCCAGGCCTATCGATTGGCCGATCGGGTCTTCTCCCTTTTTGAGGGGCGAATCGTGCCCTCCGGGATGTTCAATCTGTTCAAGGGAGTGTTCAGACATGATGGCAAGGAGCTCGTCTTCGATACGGGAAGGATTCGGATCCATGTCGCTCAGGAGATCGAGAATATGGAGAAGGGGTATATCTCAATCAACCCAGAGGATATCATTGTCTCGAGTGAGCGGCTCTTCTCAAGCGCCAGGAACGCCTTTCCGGGAAAGATCACCAAGATTATTGAGCAAAATGGTACGGTGCACCTGGAAGTCAAGGCAAAGGAGACCTTCCGGGCGCAGATCACAAAACTCTCCTTCCATGAGATGGGGCTTACGTTGGGAACGGAGGTATTCCTGATCTTTAAGGCCTCATCGGTTCATGTGCTCTGAATCTTCATTATGACGCGGAGGGGTTCACAGAAGCAAGGGGGCAATAAGGGGGGATTGGGTGATGGAAAAGGAGATGCTTACCGTCAGGGAGCTGGCGGATTACCTGAACCTGAACGAGAAGATAGTGTATAAGCTCGTTCGTGAGGGAAAGCTTCCGGGCACCAGGGTCACGGGAAAGTGGACATTTTCGAGATATCTCATCCGGAACTGGATCGAGTCCCATTCCCTGGAAGGATTCGCTGGATGGCAGCTTCCGCCGCGCTCATCCCCCTCGACCGATCTGTTCATCTCTGGAAGCAATGATCTGATCCTCGATCGGATCCTATCGGTTGTCTTGAAGATTGAGGCCCCGGATATCTTGGCCTACTTCTCCAACACCGGGAGCATGGGAGGGCTCAAGGCCTTGCGAATGGGCAAGGCCCATTTGGCAGGCATTCATCTGTATCACCCGGAATCGGGACAGTACAATATCCCCTATCTCAAGGAGCATCTCTCCAATGAGAACGTGCTTCTCTATAACCTGGCATATAGAACCCAGGGCTTCATATTCAGGAAGGATCTGGAGTTCGGAGGGATCTCCGATCTGGTGGAGAAGGGCTATCGGTTTATCAACAGGGAAGCGGGATCGGGAACGAGGCTCCTGTTAGATTTTCTGTGCAATGAGGGGGAAATCGATGCGCACCAGATAAGGGGATACTCGAACGAGGTCTTTACCCATATGGAGGTGGGAGTTGCTATCCTGAGTGGGGAGGCGGATGTAGGATTGGGAATTCAATCCGTCGCAGAAAGCCTTGGGCTTGGGTTCTTGCCACTCCGGAAGGAGCGCTATGACCTTGCCGTTCCCGCGGAGAACCTTTCCCTCAAGCCGGTGCAGGTATTCTTCAACGTGATTCACTCGAAAAGGTTCCTTCAGGCCTCGAAGGGTTTACCCGGGTATGATTTAAGGGATTCGGGAAAGCTGTTGAGTTCTTGATGATCGAGGCTCATTTAAAGGGGAAGGCGGACGGAAAAGGTCGAGCCCGCCCCTTCCTTGCTCTCTACCCTCACGGTCCCGTTGTGGGCCTCTACGATGCTCTTCACGATGGGAAGTCCGAGGCCTGTGCCTACAATGTACCTGGTCTTGTCGGTTTTTACCCGGTAGAACCTCTCGAAGATCAGGGGAAGCTGATCCGACGCGATGCCGTAGCCGGTGTCGCTGACTCGTATCTCCAGGAAATCCCCTTTCACCTGGCCTGCCACGTTCACCTTCCCGCCTTCAGGTGTGTAGATAATGGCGTTGGTGATGAGATTGCTGAACACCTCTTCCATGCTTTTCGGGTCCGCATTGATGAGGGGAAGGTCGGCCTTTTCAAGGGTGAGGCGGATATCCTTCTCCTTTGCCCTGGATTGCATGAATTCCACTAAGTTCTCGAGGATATCCATCAACCGAACCTGTCCCTTATCCTGCACTATCAAGCCCGCCTCTATCCGGGAAAGATCTAGGAGGTCGTTCGTGAGGTCAACGAGCCCCTCGACCTTGCGTGACATTTTATAGAGTATATCGGCCTGCTTGGCGCTCAGCTCCCCTGCGAGCCCGTCCATGATGACCTTGATCTGGCTGAGGATAGTGGAAAGCGGGCTCCTGAGTTCGTGGGAGACCATGCTCACAAATGCGGACTTCATATCGTCGAGTTTCTTGAGATGGGTGATGTCATCGATGATGGTCACGGAGCCGAGTATCTCCCCCGATCGGCTCTTGAAGGGAACGGCTTGAGCTCTGAGGTATAGCTGGTCGTCTAATCCCTCGCCCTTATCAGGGGGTACGATCTCCGCGCTCAGGATCTTGAACTCCCCTGGGTTCAATTCCAGGATACCATCGATGATACCGGTGAGCCTTTCATCGGCCGTGAGGGAGGTGAGCGGCTTGTCGTTAAGGGGCTCGCCATCATAGTGAAGCATCCTCAAAAGCGTGGGGTTATAGAGTATGATATTCTTGTTTCTATCGGTTACCAGAACGCCACCTGCGAGATAGTTCACGAGCGTCTTGAAGCGTGTCTTCTCCGTGGCGATATCCTGTAAGGTTCTGGTCATCTCCACGGCCTTGCCAACTACCACCCTCAACTGTTCCGGGGTGAAGGGTTTCGGTATAAAATCAAAGGCTCCTTTTTTCATTGCCTCGATAGAGTGCTCCAGGGTGGCGAAGCCGGTGATGACAATCACCACGGTATCGAGGTGTTGTTCACGAACCTTGGCGATAACCTCCATTCCGCTTATCCCCGGCATCATCAGATCAGTGAGGATGATATCGTAGTAGTTCTCCGCGATCATCTCGAGCCCTTGCTCGCCGCTTTCGGCCAGGTCTACCAGGCAGTTTTCCCTTGCGAGTATCTTGAAGCAACCGTTCCTGATCCGCTGCTCATCATCTATCACCAATATCCTCGGCTGGTATGCCCGATCCTCTATGAGCGCCATGGGTTCACCTCCCTTTAAATCAGCGTTGCCTCGTCTACCTTAACCAAGGGCAGTTCTATGAGGAAGGTGGTGCCCTCAGGGCAGGTGTATTTGACCTTAATGTTCCCCCCGTGTTTTTCCAGTATGTCTCGTACGGTACTCAGGCCCAACCCGGTACCCTTGCCTTCCTCTTTGGTGGTAAAGAAAGGCTCGAATATCTTGGGGATGTCTTCCTGCGGGATGCCACATCCTGTATCGCTGATCTCCACGTAGATCTTTCCCTCCTCTTTATCCTTGCTCGCCCGTATGGTGATAGCCCCTTTGCCGTCCATGGCCTGGGTGGCATTTATGATCATATTGGTAAAGACCTGGATGAGCTGGTTGTTGTCGCCCTCACAGATCAACATGGATGAGGAGAACTTCTTGTGGACCGAGATATTCTGAAGAAGGGCATGCTCTCTCAGAAAGGAGAAGGCCTGCTCTATAACCCCGTTAATGTTCAGGATCTCCTTTTTAAACTCCGTCTGCCTTGAGTAGGCGAGGAGGTTTTTCACGATCTCCTTGCATCGGTTGGTATCAGCGACGATATCCAGTATCTGCTTACGCAACGGGTTGTCTTCTTCCAGTTCTTCGAGGATCAAGCTGGCGTCTATCAGTATGCCGCTAAGGGGATTATTGATCTCATGGGCCACACCAGCCGCCAGGTGACCGAGGGATGCCATCTTGTTCGACTGCATCATCTTGATCCTTTCGGCTTCCTTCAGTTTTTTCTCGATCTCTATCTTCGGCCTCAGATCGGTATAGATACCCATGGTGGCGATCTCCCTGCCATCTTGGTAGATAATAGAGGCGTTCATCTCAACGGGTATCTCCTCACCTGAGGAGTGGATTACCGTCATCTCCGTGGTGTGGAGTTTGCCTACCCCACCGTAGTCAGGGCTCCTGAGTTTCTTCATAACGCTCCTTGCGCCGCCCGGCGTGTACAGATACTCGGCAATGCTTTTGCCTACGGCCATCTGGTCAGTATAGCCGAATAACCTTCGGGCGCTTTCGTTCATGAGCAGGACCACGCCCTTCATATCCGCAACAACGATCGCGGATACGGAGCTGGCGATGATGTTCTCCAGGAAGTCATTCGTCTTCCGCAACTCGAGCTCGAGGAGCTTGGTCCGGGTAACATCGCGCAAGCTCAGCATTATATAGCTCACATCCCCCTTTTCGTTGAAGATGGGTGAGCATACCCTGTCCTCATACACCTCTTGTCCGTCGAATCCCGTGATTTCGATTATCTCGGAGGCCCCTCGTTTTTCGTTCAACGCGTGGTAGATAGGGCACGTTGACTTTGGACACGGCTCCTCGGTTTTACAGAGGATTTGATTACATTGTTTTCCGATCAGCTCTTCCTCTCGGTACCCATATTTATTAAGGAACCTCTCGTTGGCCGCGGTCACGACCATATCTGAGGTGAGAAGCAAGGTGGGGTATGAGAGAGATTCGAAAAGCCTGTCGCGCCAATTGTATTTTTCCATCTCGTTTTCCTATAATAATTACTTCGCTACCTCGAATGTCTTGGTCAATACCTGCTCCGCCCTGTCGAGGTCATCCTGGGCCAGGATCAGGTAGACGGAGGATGAGGCACAGCCGGATGCGATTAGTGGTATGCCCTCCTTTGAGATGGCCGAAAAAGCGGCCTCGGCTATACCGTACCTGTCACCGAAGTGGGGGCCGTGGAAAAAGATAATACCAACGGGATAGATATATCGGTGCGATGTAGGAATGCCCGTTTGCTCCAGGGACGCATGGAAACCCACACCTTCCCTTTCAGGGAGGCAGAAGACAAAGGAGAGTTCGCGATCCGACTCCTGCGCCAATATGAATGGTGCCTTTAAGCCTTGAATGTCATGGCCGGTGAGTATCTCTCCCAGGGATTTGGCTGCGGTGATAGGGCAGGACAGTTCAATCAGGGCTAACTCGGGTATCCTTTGAAAGCCATAGGTCTTGACCCTGGATTCCCAATAGACAGCGATAGTCTCCATGACACTCAGTTCCCTTTGCCTTTTTTGACCTCGTCACTCTGGTAGTAGATGAGCTCAGGTTTTATTGGCGCGTGATCATCCGGCAGCTGAAAGGAGTTCCGAACGACCTCAATGCCCTTATCTATGGTATGGTAATCGGTGATAAATGAGATTGCGGAAAGCGAGGTGGCTATCCCGTATATTGGGATGGACTGCGCCGCCCACAACACCATCACCCAGCCGAGTATCTTTATAGGGGAACGGTGGGGATAGACCGTGAGGATGCCCACATGTTCCCGTGGCTGTATTGCCCAGCCCCTCGGCAGGATGCCTTTGGCATTGAGGATCCCTGAGGTACGGGTGAAGTCATACTGGTGGGGGCAAATGGTAAGTTGATGGAATCCGTTGTTCAGTTGGCTATAGGTGAGGAATGCGATATTGATCTTTTGAGAGGCCAAGAGCTTGCTTACCCTCGGAACTATCTTCTCCGGGGGGTCAGGCCCTCTCAGATCAAACTGACAGAGCTCAAGGCTCTGCTTCATCCCCCCTAACTTCACTTTCTCCATCAGGCGGCCACCATAGTAAAGGGGGGTAATTCGCTACAGATTATATCCGAATGCGCATGCTGAGAAAAGGGAAGGATTATTTCACGATTTGCCTGTATACTCATCTATCATGGACATCAGTCTATCCAGATCAATCGGTTTTGCTATATAATCATCAGCGAGCGTGCTCATACCTTCTCGGTGGGTATATCGGGTACTGCTGACTGCCGAACCGACGGCGGTGAGAAGGACAATGGTTATATCTTGATATTCCGGGTTATTTTTTAGCTCATCGCAGAGTTCGTAGCCGTTTTTTCGAGGCATCATTACATCGAGGATAATCAAATCCGGCCGTTCCTCCTGAATCTTATCCCATGCCTCTATACCATCGTATGCCTTCGCGACTCTGTAATGTTTGCTCTCCAGTTTCATGGAGATTGCCTCGACCAGATCGGGATCATCATCAACTACCAGAATAAGTTTTTCCTCGGACATACATTACCCCCCAGCCTGTAATTGTGGTTTACGGAAGATATCGCGGTGAACTCTACTTTTTACTATATTCACTCATTTTTCTTTAGTCAACAGGAAATCATCGGGCACATGAGAACGCGGGAAGGAATTCGGATGCTTCTTCAACAAGGAATCATCGGTAGTTCACCCTCCAAGAGGTGAAGCATCGCAGGCGAGGAAGAAACCAATGAAGCGTAGGCTATTGGGCGGGCGAAGTGATTTGTATTATCCATTTATGGGGTTTACTGCGGGGCGTATTATGTGTAAAAAGGAATTGACTCATGGAGAAGGATAGGCGGGGGCGTTTGTGTGCATCTCGTTCAGCCTTGCCAAGCCCTGCCACGTATATGAACGATTAGTAAGGGAGGGAATGCCGTGACGAAGATGAGGGCCCTCGTCATAGATGACGATCAGCGGGTGTTGGATAAGATTAGCGAAATGCTCGCCGATGAGGGCTATGAGGTAGACGTATCGCTGAGCGGCCGGCAAGGACTCGAATGGGCCTCCCATAGACACTACGATATCGTTATCACCGATATCCGGATGCCGGACATCAGCGGTATGAGCGTACTCAGGGACATTAAGATGGCCAAGCCATCCCTTCCCGTTATTATCATATCCGGTCATGCAACGATACATTCAGCGGAACACGCCTTGAAACTCGGGGCAACGGATTACCTGGAAAAGCCATTTAGCCGTTCACAGCTTCTCGAAATGGTAACCTCAGCGCTTGAGATCGCTGCGTCACAGGACACCGGAGAAGGGCAATTAACCCACAAAGAGGAACTACTCAAGGTGCTTGAGCGGGCTGCATTCGATAACGAGTTCGTCTTCAGTTTGCTCAATGACGGGGTGGACGCCCTCGATGGGTATGAGTTATCGGGGCCTGAGAAGCTCGCCATATTAACGGGCGATATCTCGTGGATAGAGGATAAGGTCGGGTCCCTTACCCCATCTCAGAGGCGCTGGCTTGATTTGAGCAAGCAATCCGGCATCTGGTGAACCCTTCAGGCTTATCTCGATCCCCTAATTTCAGTGAATAGCACTGTTACACCGCACATCCACGTGCCATTACCGGTACAGAACCAAAGAAGGATACAATCCTTCGTGAGGATGATGGGCAGGTATCCCCTCTCTCATATGGCACGTGAACTCCTTGCCCCTCAATAGGTATTTTGGCCTAATTGCAGTAGGTGAAAGGCATGAGAGAGAATGGCTCCTGTTCTTCAATAGGTACTGTTTCATTGTATTTGGGTATTTTCCCTGATTGCACGCAGCACATTTCGTATTTACACTTAATCCAGGAGTTTAAGAAAGGGATGAAACCGATGCCATGCGTATACTGCCCTGTCACGGAAGGGTATCGGTGAGGTGGAAAAGGTGCGCACGCCGATGGCTGCCTATACAGAGAGAAGACGGGTTCGGAGAGATGCACATGCTGCTTAGGGGCAAACTGGCGTTCTATTTTTTGATTGTGGTCTTGGTGAGTGGGGTAATATCCACCCTTGTGGGCATAAGCTTAATAAACAGGCATATCATCAAGAGGGCACAAAACCAGGTGAGACATGACCTCGCATCCGCCTGGATGGTCTATAACGAAAAGCTCAAGGATGTGGAGGATATTATCAAGGTTACCTCGGAGAGGTTTTTTCTGAAAAATGGCCTTGCCACAGGAGCGCTCGATATACCGGGCAGGGAGCTCGAGAGGGTGAGGAAGTCATATGGGTTGGATATCCTCACATTAACGGATAGAAAAGGGCTGGTCATTGCAAGGACCAGAAATCCCTATAATCTCGGCGACGACCAGTCAAACGATGCCCTGGTAAGCAGGGCCTTGAAGGGGAGTTCAGCTGCCGCCACCCAGATCATACCGGTGGAGCAATTGAGGCTAGAAGGGGATGGCCTTCCTGAAAAAGCGTATACCGTCTTCAAGGAAACTCCAAAGGCGAAGCCAACCGGCAAGGTGTATGAGACCTCGGGAATAATGCTTAAGGCAGCCGTGCCCGTAACGGATGATAACGGAGATCTAATTGGGGTGCTCTACGGGGGGGTATTTTTGAACCGGGATTACGAGATAGTCGATAGGATCAAGGATATCGTATACAAGGGTGAAACGTACCAGGGCAAGGATATTGGAACCGCGACTATTTTTCAGTGGGATGTGCGCATCTCCACTAATGTCATAGGATTAAACGGCAACAGGGCTATCGAAACACGAGTCTCTAAGGAGGTATACGATGCCGTGTTGGAGAACGGTCGATCCTGGATAGATCGGGCTTTTGTGGTCAATGACTGGTACATAACGGCATACGAGCCGATAAGAGACTATAGCGGCAAGATTATCGGCATCCTTTACGTGGGAATACTCGAGCAACCCTACATCGACATGAAAATGGATGTGATCTGGTCCATGATAAAATATCTGATCATCGCGGTAGCAGTTGCCATGGGGATATCATTCTTCCTGGGGCGCGCGATTACCATACCTATAAGAAATCTCGTCCATGCCACCGAGCAGATATCTCGCGGGAGTTTTCCAAGCGGGATTGAGATCACCTCGAGGGACGAAATAGGCACCCTGTCCGAGTCCTTTAATTCCATGTCGGGGCAGTTAAAGCAGACGCTCGATGAAAAGGACATCGCCTATGACAAGTTAAAGGATTTGAATACACGCTACCTTGAATTGTTGGGATTTGTCACCCATGAATTGATGCAACCCCTTGGCGTTCTGAAGGGCTACCTTATCATGATGGAGGATGTTGACCCCGAGAGATCGCTAAAGCCCGAGCAGCGAAGGCAGGCGGTATCGACGATGTTGAGAAACGTGAATATGTTGATCAACATGAGCCAGACCTATTTGCAGCTCTCCAAGCTCGAAAGCGGCGTGTTAGAGCTCCATAAGAGAAAGGTAGGCGTATACGAGGAGATTATTCTACCGGTTATGGAGGATAAAAGACCGCAATTAACCGTGAGGAACATCTCCTTCGAGGTGGAAAACGAGGAGGAATTTCAAGGCCTGGAGGTTTATGCCGATCCGATCATGTTGAGGATAGTGTATGATAATTTAGTCACCAACGCCATCAAATATGGCGCCAAAGGAGGAAGGATATACTTCGGCGTTCAAGACGAGGGAGAATTCTTCCGGTTCAACGTGAGGAATGAGGGAGAGGGGATCCCTCAGGATAAGCTGGAGACGATATTCGAGAAATTCGTCAGGATTGAGGGAAAAGCCGAGCACAGGGAGATGGGTACGGGCTTGGGATTATACAATGCCAGAGAGATAGTCAGGATGCACGGAGGGCGAATCTGGGCGGAATCGGTTGAGGGGAGGTGGGCCAATTTTATTTTCACGTTGACAAAGGACGAGCAAACAGTATAAAGCAAAAGGCACGCATCGCCCATGCACAAAGGAGATTGAGCACAAATATGCATATAGCCCAGGGGTGATTGCAGGGTTCATTCTTACGAGCTGCCATTAAACGCGACTTTTAGCACGGCACAAGGAGCTTTTTTCAGAACATCAAGTGAGGGGGATAACAATGGGAGAGACAAAGGGCAAGATACTCGTCGTCGATGACGAACCCGATGTGGTGGATATGCTGAGGATGATGCTTGAGAACGCTTCCTATGAGGTAGTCTCCGCGTACGACGGAAAGGAGGGAATCGAGAAGGCCAGGGAGGAGAAGCCGGATGCCATTGTGCTGGATCTCATGATGCCTGGTATGGATGGCTTTGAGGCCTGCAAGGAGATGAAAAACGACCCTGAATTGAAGGCTATCCCCGTTCTTGTCTTAACGGCCATAAGCAAGCATTTCTCGGACACCAAGTACGCAAGGAGCCTGGGATTGGGTCTGGTATCGGATGACTACATCGATAAGCCGGTAGATCCAAACGTGTTGCTAAAACGAATCGCAGGCCTTCTGGGAAAGGGATAAGGGTTTGCGCTCCACCGTCTTTCTGGGTGACCCAAGAGGGCTCCCCATTGTATCTGAGGCAGAGGGCTCTGGCATGGCAAACCCCTGAAACGAGGCTGAGGGGCAAGGCCGATTCTCTTTTATACGTATGGATAGCAGGAGGGCGGAATGAGAGTAGTTCCGCCCTTTCTTTTATGCTATGATCCATGCAGCTATTTTTTGGAGAGGGTCATTGAGGCCTTACATCCCTTAGCAGATATCGAGCCCTTGAATCCAGGTTTTCACAGGCACTAAATTGCCACCAATAAAACCATAGGTTTTCGAATAGAAAGGAGATCCATTCATGTTACAGCAGAGCATTTGGAATGAATATGGAGAAGAGATCGAACGTCGAGTAAGGCTGAAGACCTTTCCGCTTGCGGTGAAATTGTTGAAAAATGAGGAGGATATTCCCAAAGAGGCGCAAAGGCCACAGAGGGATTTGGGCCATCGCTTGATGCTCTGCCAGGGCTTTCAACTCTCGCGTCGTGAAGGAATAACCGTGGCCATGTTGATAGAGGATATGTGGTGTCATGAGCCTGTGATAGGCTATGGGCTTCAAGAACCTCCGGACTATTTCTCCGAGGGACATACCCGGTACCCCAGGGATGTATCCAGCCTGAAGGCGGGGGTACATTACGCCGACGAGTTTCCAAGATTGGAAGCGGGTATTTACGTGGGGGTAGTATCGGCATCGCTGAAGAGCGCTCCATTTGAACCAGACGTGGTGATGATTTACTGCGATGGGGCCCAATTGAGCCTGCTGCTTTTGGCGCGGGAGTGCAAGGATGGGTATAACCTTCCCTGTAACCTCTCCAGTCATGCCGCGTGCGTGAACGGAGTAGTTCCCGCCATGGTACACGGGCGGTGTCAGGTTGCCATTCCCTGTCGAGGTGATCACTACAGCGCCATGGCCGGGGATGAGGAGATGATATTTACCGTTCCCGGGGGGAAGCTGGAGGATTTGATAACGGGGTTAAGGTATGTGGAGAAGACCGGTTCTCTGTTACCCCGCGGATATAACTTGCCCCCTGAGTACCCACAGTCGGACAACTACGAGAAGATAGCCCGAATGATGGGGCTGCGCTAGAATGAGCAGAGCCCAAATGTGGAAAAAGGCCTGAGGCTGAGCGGTGGATTAAGGCGTGGCATCTGGAAAGCGCTGACAGGGAGCAGAAGGAGCGGAGGGTATTTCTCATGAAAGAGGAGCGTTTACAAACCGATCTTTTGATCA
>CAZJXD010000118.1:0-14081 GCA_964549945.1 uncultured Desulfobacteraceae bacterium
ATTTCAAGTGGATGAAGGGCTTCTATTTCGAGCTGATGGGCTGGGATCCGGAAACGGGCAAACCATTGGAGCATACCCTCAAATCCTTAGGGCTGGAGGAACTCATTTCCGATCTGCGTACCTAGGGTCACTGAGTGAGCCGAAATCGATGGTTATAGAACGCCGTAAAAGTGAATGAGGCAAGCAATGAGCAAGAAAATTGCCGTTCTCGGTTCGGGTGGAACCGGAAGCGTAATAGGCGGAATG
This sequence comes from uncultured Desulfobacteraceae bacterium, assembly GCA_964549945.1. Lineage (GTDB taxonomy): Bacteria > Desulfobacterota > DSM-4660 > Desulfatiglandales > B25-G16 > B25-G16. Next base: position 247 of record CAZJXD010000118.1, read on the forward strand.
CTCACCAAAGAAGGCTGTGATGTTGCAATTATCGATCAATGGCCGGCACATATCGAGGCCATGAGGAATAAGAGCCTTGAGCTGATCATACGGGAAGAGTTATTTCACATACCAGTAAAGGCATACCATATTTTTGAGGTGTCCACTTTGCACGACACGTTCGACATCGTCTTTCTTTCATGCAAATCATATGACACCCTTTGGATGGTTCAACTTATTAAACCGTTTCTGTCACCAGGCGGGATTTTAGTCTCCGCTCAAAACAGCATGAATGATGAATGGATTGCTCCGCTTATTGGATATACCCGAGACATAGGCTGTGTTCTCACTATTTCCTCTGAGGTATTTGAACCAGGTCGCGTGAGGCGTAATACCCCTATGGATAAAACCACGTATACCCTGGGAGAGCTTAACGGAAGAACAACACCTCGCCTTAAAGCGCTCCAGCAAATCTTAAATATCGCGGGAAAGACGGAACTTACCACGAATATCTGGGGGCGTAAGTGGGCTAAATTAGTATTTAACAGCATGGTAGGGCCTCTCTGCGGACTGGGAGGCATCCGGCCCCATCAATTAACGGAAGCCCCGGAAAGATTAAGAATAGGACTTAAACTAGGACAGGAATCATTGCAGGTGGGCAGGGCATTAGGTTATGAGATGGAGACAGTTTTTGAAGGATTGAGCATGGATGAGGCCTTTTCCTCTGTGGAGGCATTAGAGGAGATTCTGACCAAGGCCGTTGCTGAGGAGGGAAAACCGACCTGCTCGTTTTATCATCAGGATATTTTGAAAGGACGACGAACTGAGGTGGATTTCATCAATGGACTGGTTTCTCGAAAAGGGGTAGAGGCAGGCATTGCTACTCCAATGAATGATGCGACCACCGAGATGGTGCATCGCCTGGAACGGGGCGAGATCAAACTAGACCCTGCCAACATAAAGCATTTGGAATCGATGTAATTTATTCATTTTCGAAATTGCAAGCTGTTTTCTATATTACTTTTAGGCCTTGACCTTTCCTGGAGATTTTTTATATTCGTACTCAGCACTTTTCGCGCAGCGTCTTTAGGGTCTAGGAATGATGAATCGATCCTGCCTTGTAAGTAAACTCAAGAAGCAGCTTCAAATTCATACTTCCACCACCGCTGTGGTCACCGTGGATATGAACCGAGGCTGCCTGGATCCCTATGTAGCCACCATGCCTGTATCTCAAGAGGTGGGCAGGCGAGTGCTTCAATGCGCCTGCCGGCTATTGAGAACTGCTCGCCACCTCCAAATCCCTGTCATCCACACTTTGGTTGTACGGCGTGCCATTGAGATCCCTAGTACTCCATTTCGCAGAGCAGTTTTGGAGGTAAATGAATCTCTGATACCGGGGAAACATGTCGATCTTCGACAACATAACTTGGAAGGCACCGTTCAAACCGAGTTGATGCCCCAGCTTTACGAAGAAGGCGACTACCTCATTAACAATAAAAAACGAATGAGCGCTTTTTATGGTACGGACTTGGAGATTCTTCTGCGGACCCTGAAAAGGAATACCCTAGCCATCATTGGTATTAACACCAACACGTGCGTGCTCTCCACAGCCTTTGACGCGTACAACCGCGATTTCAAGGTGGTGCTCATCTCCGATGCTGTGGGAAGTGCTTTCGGCGAAGACCTTCACCAGTTCGCGCTGGAAAACGTGAGGCGTTGTATGGGGTGGGTACTGACCTTGGGCGAATTTGAAGAAAAGATAGGGACTTTAAGACAGGAGGTCGCTCATGGCCCAGATTAGCACGGTAAACGGGCCCATAGCTCCAGAAAATATGGGTATCACGATGGCTCACGTCCATCTTCTCTTTGAGCTCACTGTTGCTGAGCAGAGACAACTGCAACCCGATATGACCGCCTCTGAACGAGCCCTCCAGGACAAACCCATTACCATGGATATCCTGGGGCTGCTTCGCAGAAAGATGTACGCGGTAAAAGAGAATATGATCATGGGAGACGTGGAAGAAGCCATATCCGAGCTCATGCTTTACAAAAGGATGGGGGGTATGAGTGTGGCAGAGGCAAGCTGCATCGGCCTGAGACGTGATCCTGAGGGACTACGTCAGATTTCAGGGGCTACAGGCGTCCATATACTGTGCTCCACCGGGTGGTATATCAGTGCTTCCCATCCGCCCTTTGTCCTTGAAAGCAGCCTGGAGGAGCTCTCCGACTACATAGTGAGAGAGCTCACCGAGGGAATCGAGAGCAGCGATATCCGTGCTGGTTTCATCAAGGCCGCGATGAGCGCTCGCACCCCAGATGTCCCCTTTACTGGAGAAGAGGAAAAGGTGTTGCGCGCAGGCGCCAGGGCCCAGTCTTTAACAGGCGCGGCCATGACCATGCATCCAGCCCATCACCTGGGCTTGGCAAAACACTGGCATACCTATTTGGATATCATCCTCCAGGAAGGCGGGGATCTGGGAAAATGCATCTTAAACCACATGGAGTTCTGGTCTTCGGATCTGGATTATCAAAAATCCCTCCTCGATCGCGGCGTTACGCTGTCTTACGACCAGTTTGGAGCAGAGGATTATGTTCGTCCCGGCCGGTGCAAACCCTCTGATCAGGCCCGTGTACAGGGGGTGGTGAGCCTGCTAAAGGCGGGATACGCCGGACAGCTGGTCCTGTCTAATGAGGCGGCTCGTAAGACCCACTTGAAAAAGTACGGTGGATACGGCTATGCCCATGTGCTGGAGAATATTGTGCCCGATCTCAGATACTTCGGTGTTGAGGAAGAACAAATCCACACTATGTTGGTTGAAAATCCCAGGAGGATCTTTTCTTTTTGAAACGAGAAGCTTCTTGTAACGAAAAATCCTTTCGGATGATCTCCCATGAGTAATGTCTGAGTCAAGTCCCTTATTCCTTGAAAACGAGCCAGAAAGGGATCGTTATGAAGCAAGAAGAAGTAGGGAAGGATAGGGCGGGAAAGCGGAGCAAGCTACTGGACTACACCACCATCCCAGTGGGAGTGCTCTTTTCCGGGTTCTATATTTACGAAGCTATCTTCGGCATATGGAACACCTACTACCATAGGGCCTTTTATCTAATTTTTACTGGGGTCATGATTTTCCTGATCTATCCAGGACGGGGAAAAGGAGAGAAAAAGAAGATTTCCATCCTGGATCTTATTCTTATCGTGGCACTGATCGTAAGCATGGTTTACTGGATGTATTCCTTCATGGACTTGGCCACGGTACGGTTTGGAGAACCCAATCGGTGGGACCTTACCTTTTATAGCATCATAATTATCCTCTGTTTTGAAATGGCCCGCCGCGTGCTAGGTTATGTCCTGCCCGCCCTTGCCCTTCTGCTCCTCCTTTATTGCTACTTTGGTCCCTTTATTCCTGGTTATTGGGGACACTCGGGGTTCATGGTATCGGAAATCATCTATTTCATGGGAACCATGGAATCCATCTTTGGGTTCGTGATCAATGCCTACGCTTCCTACGTCATCCTATTCGTGGTGTTTGCGGCTTTTCTGGAGTCTACGGGTGCAGGCCTATTTCTCATCGAATTCGCTAATAGCGTTGCAGGACGTTACAGGGGCGGACCAGCTAAAGTGGCAGTGATTTCAAGCGCCTTGGTAGGGTCAATTATGGGAAGCAGCGTGTCCAATGTGGCCACCACCGGCTCCTTCACCATACCCATGATGATCAGAAAGGGTTACAAGCCCCATGTGGCAGGTGCCATTGAATCCGCAGCTTCCGTGGGAGGCCAGTTCATGCCACCGGTCATGGGAGCAGGGGCCTTCGTGATAGCCGCGGTGACAGGCACCCGATACATAGAGCTCATTAAAATGGCGGCCATCCCCGCCATTCTCTATTTTATGTTTGTCATGTTCATGGTCCACCTAGAAGCCGTAAAGACAGGCGTTCAACGGTTGGCCCCGGAGGAGATCCCTCCAATAAGGGAGACTATCACCAAGGGAGGCCTTTTGCTGATTCCACTGGTGGTTATAGTTTTCATTCTGCTAAAAGGACACACACCCAATCGATCAGCTGTGGGCGGAATTGTCAGCCTGATTTTTCTAGGATTGATAAATAAGGATTTGAGGATTTCCTTCAAGGAATGCATCCTTGCATTGGCCAATGGGGCTAAGAATTCCCTAACTGTGGGTGCCACTGCAGGGATCATTGGGATGGTGGTGGGATCCGTCACCCTCAGCGGGCTGGCCATCAAATTCAGCGATGCCGTTATTTCTCTCACTGGAGGGAGCCTGTTTTTAACCCTGGTATTCGTGGGCCTCACCTGCTATTTTTTGGGTATGAGCATGACCGTGGTAGCCGATTACCTCGTCGTGTCCGTCATCGCTGTTCCCACGCTGAGCGCGCTGGGAGTGCCCGTAGTGGCGGCGCATCTACTGGTCTTCTGGCTCGTCAACTCCTCTGCGGTGACTCCACCGGTGTGTCTGTGTGCCTTTACCGCCGCAACCATTGCCAAGACCGATCCAATGAGAACAGGTTTAAGCAGCCTTAAGACTTCGTCGGCCCTTTTCATTACGCCTTTTATCTTTGTCTATATGCCTTCCATTCTTTATGGATCGTTCTTTGAGAGATGTTTTATTGGATTATTAATAGCCCTGGGATTCATCGTCATCACTATGGGGTTGCAGGGCTTTTTTATTCCCCGGACCTTTATTAAGCTATTCGAATTTAAAGAAAAACCTGCCTGATAGGGAACCGGCACAGGGTTGCCGGGTTTTGGGGATGTGCTCGGGATGTGCCCATAAAAGTAATACAAGGAAGGAGGATCGACATGAAAAGAAGCATCCGTAATCAGTTATTTTTTCTTGCTCTTGCCTCTTGTTTAATCTTTACCGCCTTGCCTGCCAGCGCTGCGGACACCACCTACATAAAATTTGGTGGAGGGGGCGCAGGGTCAATGTGGTTTTTCCAGGTGGGAGGCCTGGCCCCCATTTGGACCCGGCAGATTGAGGGCCTAAACGTTGTCTCCCAGGCAACGGCAGGAGATCTGGTCAACGTAAGGAAAGTGGGCAAGGGAGAGCTTGACACCGCTATGGCGCACTCACCTACTATCGTAGCAGGTTATAACGGTGAGGACGTGTTCAAGGAAGCCTACAAGAATATCAGGCTGATGAATGGCGTGTACGAAAGCGCTGTGAGCATCGTCGTTCTGGAGGACAGCGGCATTAAATCCATCTCTGATATGGCGGGGAAACGAGTCGCAGTGGGCCCTCCAGGAGGTGGAAGCGCCAGGAACTCCCAGAAGCTCTTTACAGCCTTGGGCATGTGGGATAAGATTAAACCGAGATTCATCGCATGGAAGGATGCGGCCACAGCGCTCAAGGAGGGAAACGTCGATGTATTTTTTCAGAACGGTGCGCCTCATCCCGCCGTCGTCAGCGTAGAGGCTACCCATAAAATCCGCTTGATCGGCCTCACCAAAGAGGAAGGCGAGATCTTCTGTAAAAAGTGGACTGGGTACCACATGGCCTGCATGCCACCCGGCACTTACGAGACCATCGATTATCCAGTGTGGATTTTCTGGGATTGGACTATGGACATTGTCAATGCCGATGTGGAAGCCAAGTGGGTCTATGACATGCTCAAGGTATCCTTCGCGGAAAAGGAAAAGGGCACCCTCAAGAATATCCATGTGCTGCTCGATCAGTGGTCCCCTGCTCTTAAGGTGGGAAGAGGTCTAGGTGTTCCTTACCACCCCGGAGCCATAAAATATTATAAGGAAAAAGGCTTATGGTAAGCTTAGGGAAGCCCCGAGCGCATGCCCTTTCCCGAGTTTAAAGGAGATGAAAAATGTCTTTGGTGAGAACTCTGTCTAGATTTGCCCATGATCTCAGATACGAAGATCTCCCCTTTGAGGTTGTGGATCAGACCAAGCTCCATATTCTTGATGCGTTAGGGGTGGGTTTTCTTGGAGCCAGCACCTTCGAGATCCTGGATCGGGTGGTGAATGTCGTTAAAGCCGTGAGCGGAGAAGGGAAGGCCTCGGTTTTGGGCCACCACGTGAGGCTGACTATGCCCCACGCCGCCTTTCTCAACGCTATCATGTTTAATTCCATGTACCAGCCCACTCATCGCGCCTCCCTTTCCCATCCCCATGGTCCGGTCCTTTCCTCCGCGCTGGCCTCTGGTGAGGAGGCCTCGGCAAATGGCAAGGATTTGATTGCCGCCGTTGTAGCTGCCTACGAGATTTTCCTTCGGATGGCTACCGCGGTGAACCCCTCCCACCTGTCCAGGGGTTTGAGAACCACGGGGACCATGGCTCCCTTTGCTGCGGTCGTGGCCTGCGGAAAGCTCTTAGGGCTGAACAGAGGGCAGATGAAACACGCGCTTGCCTGTGCTGCGGATTTCTCCGGTGCCGGCCTCATTGAGGCAGTTGCGGCAAGGCCGTACGTATCTTACCAGACAGGCGCGAATGTATGGAAAGGGGTGATGGCCGCCATGTTGGCCAAGGAGGGCATGACCGCGTCCGAGACCATTCTCGAAGGAGGGGAAGCATGCGAAAAGGGGTTTCTCCAGGCATATTCGGATGAATACAATCAGGAGATGCTCACACAAGGGTTGGGCGAGCGATTTGAGATCATGAATACGGGGTTCAGCTTCCACAATGCAGGCAGTTTTTCCCTTACTCCCATCGATGCCGTCCTCTCGGTGGTAAGAGAGGAGGGCCTCAAACCAGAAGAGATCAAAATCATGAGGTTTGGGATGACTTCAGTGATCTACAGCTTTGCCAAAAAGAGCATTACCAGCGCTGAAGAGTCATCAAGAGAGGCACAGCTCTATTTCCCCTTTCACATCGCCCTGGCCCTGCTCAAGGGGAGGGTGGACTCCGATATGTTCACCGACGTTCATTTTAAGGATCCGAACGTTCAAGCGATCATGAAAAAAGTGGAGTACTATCCGGATCCCGATCTGGATAGAGATTACGTGAGAAGCAAAAGTACCCTGACCTCGACCCTGGAACTCACCGCTCAGGATGGGAGGGTTTTCACCCGGAAGCTCGATTTTCCCAGGGGAGACCCGGAAAATCCTGCATCCAAGGAGGAGGTGCAGGAAAAGTTCCTCACGTTGGCCACAAAGGTGGTTTCCCGAAAAAGGGCCGAAGATATTGCGTGGCTCGTGGATCGCTTGGCAGAAGTGGGCCATATCGAAGAGCTAACCTCTCTCCTTAGAGATTCCGGGCAAGAATGATCGGGCAGCACAAAGTCCTAAGACATAACGGAAGTTAATCCAAGGCCAGGGAAGGAGGTTGTAATGATATTTGGGAAAGTCGGATTTATCGGGGTGGGCACCATGGGCACCCCCATGACAAGACGGCTGGTGGAAGCGGGCTACCAGGTGGTGGCCTATGATATCGATCCCCAGGCCTTGCAAAGGGCCAGGGATCTCGGGGCCGGAACCAGGTCTTCACCCAAGGAGCTGGCTCAGCACTGCAATCCCATTATCACTATGCTTCCCGACTCATCGATCATCGAGAACGTGGTCTTGGGGGAGGGAGGGATTATCGAAGGCGCTCAAAAGGACGGCGTGCTGATCGATATGTCCACCGCCTACCCCATGAGCACCATCATGCTTTCAAAGCAATTGGGCAAAAAAGGGATGCATATGCTCGACGCACCGGTGGCCGGCGGCGTTTCAGGTGCAGAACAGGGCACCCTTACCATTATGATGGGCGGGGATTCACGCCTAGTAGAGCAATATCGTCCATTGTTTCAGGTCTTGGGGAAAAACCTGTTTCATATGGGGGAAACGGGGGCCGGTCATACCATGAAAGCAGCCAATAATTTCCTTTCAGCATGCTATATGGCGGCTACTTCCGAAGCCGTGGCCCTTGCCACCAAGGCAGGACTCAACCCAAAAACGGTGGTGGAGGTACTCCAGGTATCCAGCGGGAAAAGCAACGCTTCTGATGTGAAATTCCCCAAGTTTGTCCTCACGAGAACTTTTGCAGATGGATTCCGGACCGAACTCTTTTACAAGGATCTGGACATCACCACCAGTCTATCTCGAGAACTCCAGGTGCCCATGCTGGTGGCCAACACGGTCCAGCAGCTATACGCCTTAGCCCTTAGTCAGGGGTATGGCTCGAAAGGCCATACCTCCATAGCCCGCATGATAGAGGAATGGGCTAGGGTGAAAATGGAAGGTTGAAGAAAGAAAAAGTCAAATGGAGGAGATCATGCCCGCCGGGGCGATGTGGGGTTACATGGGTAAGGTCTTGAGGGTGGATCTTACTCAGGGATCGCTTCAAGAAGAACCCTTGGATCTCGATCTCGTGGAAAGGTATGTAGGAGGAACGGGGTTCGGCGCTGCCTACCTCTACAGGGAAGTTTCCCCTGGGGTGGCCTGGGATGACCCGGAGAACCGCATTATTATGGCATCAGGGCCATTAGGGGGAACCATGGTTTCTGGAACAGGGACCTTTTCCCTGGTGACCAAGGGTCCCATGACCAACCTGGCCGTATCCACCCAGGCCAATGGCTTTTGGGGGGCTTTTATCAAATTTGCAGGTTACGATGCGGTGATCATTCAGGGTCAATCCTCCTGTTGGGTGTATCTCGCCATCATGGATGAGAAGGTGGAACTGAGGGATGCCTCATCAATCCTGGGGAAAGACACCTGGGAGGTGGAAGAGGCAATACGAAAGGACCTTGCTATCACTAAAAGGCTGAGCGTCTACGGGATCGGCCTGGCCGGAGAAAATAGGGTTCGCTATGCGGTGCTTTCCGGAGATAAGGGGCATGTGGCCTCCAAGAATGGATGTGGATGCGTCATGGGCGCCAAACGGCTCAAGGCCATCGCTGTGGTCCGCTGCCGCCGCCCGGTGCACCTATGGAGGGAAAAAGAGCTTGTAAAGGCAGCTAAGCTTCTGGATGAGGATGCCAAGGCAGATAAGGGGGGACTGGTATACAACTGGGGAACGGGCGGCTCCTTTTCCGTTTTAGTCAAATCGGGCTCCCTCCCTGTCCGCAATTACACCACCAACCTCTTTCCCCAGCATGAGCAGATGAACGGGCAGTACATCCGAACCCACTTTGAATATCGCTCCAAGCCTTGCTGGGCTTGTCGAATCCGCCATGTGAAATTAATGAAGGTGACCGAAGGTCCTTACGCGGGCCTGGAAGGGGAGGAGCCGGAATACGAATGTTTGGCAGCATGGGGTCCGCTGGTGGGCAATACGGACCCGGGAGCATCCCTTATGCTCTCCAACCTCACCGACAGGCTTGGTCTGGACGTCAACGAGGCAAGCTGGACCATTGCTTGGGTTATGGAGTGCTATGAGAAGGGGATCCTGACCCAAAAGGACCTGGACGGCCTTGACATGCGGTGGGGCAACGTAGAGGCTGTTCGGAGCATGTTGGAGAAGATCAGCCGCAGGGAGGGCATCGGCGATCTTCTAGCGGAAGGGGTCAAACGGGTCTCTGAGAAGGTGGGCAAGGAAGCTTCCGAGATAGGCATTTACGTACTCAAGGGAGCCACTCCTCGAACTCACGATCACCGGGGAATAGGGAAGTGGGGAGAGATGTTAGACACCTGCGTTTCGGCTACCGGCACCATTCAAGCTTGCGCCTATGTGGCCCCAACCAATCTGTTCGGTATGCCGCCCGTGCTCAATCCCACCTCGCCTTGGGAGGTGGCAGGATCAGCTGGGAAAATCGATGGCTGGTATGTATTCCTGGATAGTCTGGGCATCTGCCGGTTGATCACCATCAACCCTCAGCTCACCATCAACTGCTTTAACGCAGCAACGGGAAGAGGGCTCATAATGGCCGATGCCATAACCATCGGGCGCCGCACCGTCAACGTGCTGCGGGTGTTCAACTTCCGGCATGGACTTGATCCTGCCCTCGAGGTCCCCTCCGTTCGCTACGGCTCTACTCCTGCCGATGGCCCGGCGAAAGGGATCACCATCGAGCCCTATTTCAAGTGGATGAAGGGCTTCTATTTCGAGCTGATGGGCTGGGATCCGGAAACAGGCAAACCATTGGAGCATACCCTCAAATCCTTGGGGCTGGAGGAGCTCATTCCCGATCTGTACACATAGATTTTAAAGGTATTGCGGATACCTAAGGCACTCACCAAAACAGCCAACCCGCTAACTTGTTTTTCAAGCTTGAAATGTCAAACCGCGTCGGTTTGCATCCGACCAATCCCGGATTTTGTCGCACATTTATAACTTGACAAGCAAAATATTATAATATAGTATCGAATATCATAATATAATACAATAATACGTCTTATCGAGAAAGCTGGAGGTGAGCATGAATGAACCGGAAGATAGGGTAGTTTATACAACGTGCGCAAGCCACTGTGGCGGAACATGCGTGCTTAAATGTCATGTGAAGGATGGGGTGATTACCAGGATCGAAACCGATGACGGAGAGGAGCCGCAACTAAGGGCCTGCTTAAAGGGAAGGGCGTATCGCCAGAGGGTATATGATCCTAACAGATTGAGATTTCCCATGAAGAGAGCAGGGGCCAGAGGAGAAGGAAAATTTGAGAGGATCACCTGGGACGAGGCTTTGGATACAGTAGGCAAGGAGCTGTTACGAGCCAAGGAAACATATGGGCCGGAGAGCATCTTGTATCTCTATAGATGTGGGGAGATGAGTCAAGTCCATAATCCACAGCCAATGCACAGGCTGCTTAGCCTTAATGGTGGCTACACAAGGGTATGGGGCGTGCCGTCATTCCAAGGCGGTATAAACGCATCCCTGGCTCATTATGGAGAGGTTCGAACCGACAATTCTAGAGATGATCTCATGGATTCTCGCCTGATCATCTTGTGGGGATGGAACCCAACAAGCAGCGTAACCGGCACCAACAGTTGCTGGTATCTAGCGCAGGCAAGGGAAGCGGGGGCGAAGGTAATCGCTATTGACCCTCGTTTCACCGATACCGCAGGAATCTTTGCTGACCAATGGATCCCGATAAGGCCAGGCACGGATGCAGCCATGCTAGTGGCAATGGCCTATGTGATCTTAAAGGAGGACCTGCATGATCAGGCCTTTTTGGAAAAATATACCATAGGATTTAATTCCTTCAGGGACTATGTATTAGGCGTAGAAGATGGTGAAGCCAAGACCCCCTTGTGGGCAGAGGAGATAACGGGGGTGCCGGCAGCAACAATCGAGGCCCTGGCAAGAGAATATGCTACTACTAATCCAGCAGCACTGATGACTGGCATAGCTCCGGGGCGTACCGCCTACGGTGAGCAGTACCACCGGGTTGCGATGACCCTGGCCGCTATGACGGGTAATATTGGCAAACATGGAGGACACGCAGGAGGGAGGTGTTGGGAATCGGGGCCATGGTACCCCTATAAGATGAGATACGGGCTAACCTTTAGGCCGGTAAAGGGTGAGGAGCTCCAGGCTGAGGAAACAAAAAAAGGCGGATCCACCGCATATATTCCCTCAGAAGTTCATCATATCTATATACCGGATATGATACTTAAAGGAAGGGCAGGCGGCTACCCCGCGGACATTAAGATAGCTGTCATAGTAAATACAAACTATGCAAATCAGTATGCAAACATTAACCATATAGAGAAGGCCTTACAGAAGGTAGAGTTCATCGTAGTCTTAGAGCAAGTTATGACACCTACGGCGAAGTTTGCCGATATCTTACTGCCGACGAATACTTTCCTAGAAAGAAATGACGTCAATCACGGTGTGGGGATTCCATACTACGGCTTTGCAAACAAGGTAATAGAGTCGGTGGGAGAGTCCAAATCTCACCTCGATATAGCTCGCGAGCTAGCTGCCCACATGGGTATCGACTACGGCGAGGAACAGACCGAGGATCAACTGATAGAACAGAATATTGCTGAATCAGAGATTCCGGATGACTATGAGGCGTATAGGAAACGTGGGAAATACGTATTTCCGCGTAGCGAAGCCTATATTGCATTCAAAAGGGAGATTGAGGATCCGGACAATAACCCATTCCCCACCCCTTCCGGGAAGATTGAGATTTATTCCCAGAAGTGGGCGGAGCGTAACGATCCCGAGGTTCCCCCGATACCGAAGTATATTGAGACCTGGGAGAGCAGAAACGATCCCTTAGCCGAGAAGTATCCGCTCCAGCTCATTACCACTCATTTCAAGAGGCGGACACACGGACAGTATGAGACTATCCCTTGGCTTAGGGAGCTTGAGGAGCAAGCAATGCTCATTCACACTGCTGATGCTGAGGCCCGAGGTATCATAAATGGAGACAAAGTGAGGGTGTTCAATGATAGGGGGGAAATAGTTATTAAAGCAAAGGTGACGGAGCGGATTATGCCCGGTGTGGTAGATGTGCCCCAGGGCGCTTGGGACAATCCAGGCGCACGGGAAATGGACAGAAAATTCACCGGGAATCCAAATTTTCTGACTAAGAATCAACCTTCACCAATGGGAGCTTTCACATTTAACACGAGTTTAGTTGAGGTGGAAAAACTCTAGGATAGGAGCTGATGCTATGGAGTTAGGGTTCTATTTCGATCAGACAAGGTGCATAGGCTGTTACACCTGTATGGTGGCCTGCAAGGATTGGCATGATATAGAAGCAGGGCCGGTCAAATGGTTAAAAATCAATGCTATAGAAAAAGGCAAATACCCTGTATTGTACCTCGGATATATGTTCAAGGCTTGCCTTCATTGCGCTGAACCTCTTTGTGCAAAGGCCTGTCCCGTTGATGCTATTACCAAGCGCCAAGAGGATGGAATTGTCACTGTTGATAGGGAGATTTGTATAGGCGGTGAAAAGTGCAAGTTTGCATGTCGAAAGGCTTGTCCTTATGATGTCCCGCAATTCGGGGTTGAAGGTAACCCCAAGATGCAAAAGTGTGACTTGTGCCTGGAGAGGTGGGCAGAGAACAAGAAGCCAATATGCATAGAGGCCTGCCCTATGAGAGCACTGGACGTGGGCCCGATCGACGGACTAAAGGCCAAGTATGGAGATATTCAAGAGACCGTGGGATTTGCGTACTCTGAGAGAACGAGGCCTTCGATTGTCTTTCGACCAAAGCCACCAGACCCTTCGGTCAACTACTCATCATCAGAGGACGTTGCATAAAGCTGTGGCCTTTTCGACTATACAATTATCAACACGATATACATCTGGGGCGCTACACAGCGTCGGAAATTCCTCCGAAGGAAGGGGAGATTTTTCATCCTAAAGCCGTATCGGCCTTGAGGTGAGATTCTCTCAAGGTAGCTAAACATTACGAATTCCACGGGGGTATACATTCCCCGTGGATCTGCCCCAAAGAAGGGAGGGAGGTGAGAGAAGATACGGTTTAGATTTATGAAAGTTGACCGATGGATTCATGAGGGTTTCACACAACATTTTTTTAGGAAAAATTAAAGAAAGGAGAGAGTAACGATGACTATTCCAACGAATCCTTGTGGTGCAGACTACGAGGCGAGGATCAATTACGACCGAATGCGAGAGGAGAGGTTGGCAAAGATTCAAGCAGTGCTTGCCAAGCACGGCGTGGATGGCGTTCTGCTCTTTAAACCAGAGAACAGCCGCTATGCCACCGGTGCCCAAGGGATGCACGTGGCATGGTGGATCTGCGAGTACGGGCTGGTACCACAATCGGGAAAGCCAACCTTCTACCCTACCGGCGGTGACATGGACAGAAACAAGGCAAACTGCCCCTATCTTGAGGGACACCTCATCCCCTCTAGGAACCTCGAAGAAATTGGTCCGGCACGAACAAAGACCGCGGAGCTCCAGGTAAATGACATGATCGAGGAGATCAAGAAAGCCGGTTTTTCAGGAGGCAAGATCGGGGTGGATATCATGAACTTCCCCATCATGGAA
>CAZJXD010000119.1:0-13357 GCA_964549945.1 uncultured Desulfobacteraceae bacterium
TCAATTATTTTTATTAAAATATAGGAAATTCATACTAAATAATCACCTCGCTCTAGGCGGAATCTACTGCGTGGCAAATAAAAGGCATTAAACCCCAGTGCAAGCCCTGGACCCTATTTTAAAAGGCAACCCCGCCGCAAGCGGTCGGGGTATTGAAAATTTAATAAAGGATATTGAACCGGAAAGTCAAAAGATCGAGACGTAGAGTTCGATGGGAGAGGATATTTCTCATCCTGTTTGCCTCAGGATTACTTGTCGCAACTGTCTTTTTCCTCCTTCGATCACGCGACGATGTAGTGGCCTTAGATAGATGCGTCATCTCTCCCTTATCGAGTTGTAGTGATTTCTTCGAAGAAAGAAAGGCTTGGATCTCCAATCATGAAAAGATAGCCTTAAATATAACAGGAGGTAAAAGCTTTTATGAGCTTTTGACCACATACTCCATCTCAGCCCAGGATATCATCCGAGTAAATGAAGCAATCAAGCCATTTTTCGATCTCTCAAAGATCAAAGAGGGTCAAAGAATCGACGTTTGGTTCAACAGGAGAGATAAAAAAGTAGATAAACTCTCCTTTGAACTCTCCCCGTATAAGATACTCCACGTTACCAGAAACGGCGGTGAATTCCTCCCCAGCGTGGCAACCCTCCCGAAAATATCGGTTCCAACCTCGATCAGCGGAGAGATCCGAAATTCCTTTTATGAATCTGGTATAGAGGAGGGTATGCCCTCGGATATTATTATGGATATTGCTGATGTCTTCGCATGGGATATAGACTTTGCAGTTGATATTAGACCCGGAGATACTTTTCGTGTAATATTTGAACAGCACTATAGAGAAGGCAAATGTATAGGTCATGGAAAGGTGCTTGCGGCGAGGTTCGTGAATCAACATAAGGTCTTCACCTCATTCTACTTCATTGACAATAGGGCCAGATCATCCTATTATGATAAGAACGGCCAAAGCTTGCGGAAGACCTTCCTGAAGTCCCCTCTCCGTTACAGGAGAATCAGCTCCTATTTCTCTAAAAGGCGGTTTCATCCAATTTTAAAGATCTATAGGCCTCACTATGGTGTCGATTATGCCGCCCCTATTGGCACACCGGTGGAATCCATAGGAGATGGCAGAATCACGTTTATTGGATGGAAAGGGGGGTACGGGCGGTATATCAAAATACGGCACAATCATATCTATGAAACTGCCTACGGGCATCTAAGCGGATTTGCAAAGGACCTCAAAAAGGGCTCAAAGGTCAAACAAGGGGATGTCATAGGGTTTGTGGGCTCATCCGGGCTTTCAACCGGGCCCCACCTTGACTTTAGCGTGACGAAAAGGGGAAGATATATAGATCCCTTAAAGATCAAATCCCCACCTGCCCTAAGGTTAAGCACAAACGATAAAGAGAGGTTCAATGCGGTAATTACCCAGATGGAGAGGTTATGGCAAGAGGATCAAGGTTCCTGAGAAGGCTGCTTATCGTTATATTAGTTTCCGTGCCATCAATCGGATACTCGTATATTCTCCCCTCGACTCAGATCATAAAGTTTATGGTCAAGAAATTCGCTGGAGTTAAGACACTACAAATAACCCAACTCACCAAAATCTTAGACCTGGATAAGGAAATAGAAATGGTATTTGGGGAGTCAATCTCTTTGATGTCTCCTGACCTTTATCGATCAGAGGTTGCAGGGCAGCCGGGCAAACGCATTATCATCCGTAACGGATTGAGAACACTTAGAATCATCGACGGGGATGTGGCCTGTGGAAAGGGGAACGAGGCTTTCCTTTTTCATTTTCTGCTTTTAGCCCAAGATTCAAGACAATTACTGAAACGCCTGGAGGAGCTGGGTATCAACCTTGATATGGTCTCCCTTACGAGGTTTGAGGGTAAAATCGCATACCTTATTGGGAATAAAGAAGAGGGAAGCCCACGACTTCTCGTGGATAAGGATTTATTCATACCGCTCTTGCTTCAGTACGGCAATGTGGCTTTTTTTGCCTCTGATTTCACAGAGATAAAGCGGCAATTATGGTATCCTCGCTATATACTTTACGCATATACTGGAGCGAATATTGAGGACTATATTCAGGAGGAATACAGTATAAAGGACATCATCATAAATCCGTCAATTGACGAATCCCACTTTGATATCCCCCTCATTAAGGCCAAATTTTCCAAGAGCAGATAAATAAATAATTATCGCCGATGTTCACAACTACACCAAAGAGGTATATTCAGATAGCCGTCGCCCTTCCGGTCAGCGGAACATTTACCTATTCCGCGAGCGGTAATCTCGCTGGCAAGGTAGAGGCGGGAAAAAGGGTCCTTGTTCCCTTCTCGAAGCGAAGGGTTATCGGCTATGTACTCAGGATCATACCCGCTGAAGACAGGAAAGGTGTAAAGGATATAATCTCCGTCGTTGATCCACACCCCCTTTTCCCAAAGGACATGGTTGAATTTTTAGAATGGCTCTCCAGTTACTACCACTATCCGATAGGGCTGGTGATTAAAGCCGCCCTTCCCACTGGATTGAATGTGGCTGCCAGAGGCGGTCAAGGTGTATGCAATAAAGGCTGGCAAGATAGGGTTGGCCTGTTGAAAAGGGTGTTCATTACCGTAGAGAGGGGCGCCAATATCAACGGGTCTCTTTTCGACCGGAAAAGGGGACCCTGCTCGCTTGTGCCTCACAATGGCAAGCGGGCTGAAAATGAATCGGAATTTCTTGAGCTCATTCACACTAAGAGAGAGCTTCCCTTGGGTGAGCTCACGAGGAACTTCCGCAATGGGCGTTATCTCGTTGATAAATGGGTTAAGAAGGGCGTTCTGAAGAAGTCGCTCAAGCCAGTGGTGAGGGATGTCACGGGTGTGGACATCTTTATCTCACCAAATCCACCGCCGCTCAACCTTACGCAAAAAGCGATTCTGGAGGTGATCGAGGGAAAAATAAGGGAAGAGCGCTATCATACCTATCTGCTTCACGGTGTCACCGGCAGCGGCAAAACCGAGGTTTACTACCATGCCGTCAGGGCCGCAATCCAGCTCGGGAAACAATCCATCATAATGGTGCCTGAGATCGCCCTGACGGTTGCACTGACATCCCTGTTCAAGGCCAGGCTCAAGGAGAGGGTGGCCATCCTTCACAGTGCCCTTTCACAGGGACAAAGATATGAGCAATGGATCAGCATTGCACGAGGAGAAGCCGATGTCGTCATCGGAGCACGATCAGCGCTGTTTGCCCCATTGCCCAGGCTTGGGCTCGTGATTATTGATGAGGAGCATGACGCGTCCTACAAGCAGGAGGAAAAATTCCGCTACCAAGCGAGGGATGCCGCTGTGGTGAGGTCGAAACTAGTGAATGCCATCGTAATATTAGGCTCTGGAACACCCTCTATTCAGTCCTATCAAAATGCAGTAAGCGGAAAATACGGGCTACTTCGGATGCCTGAGAGGATCTTAAAGAAGAAGCCTCCTGAAATCAGCATAATAAATATGACGGGATTTGAGGATAGAAAAAACGGAGCTGGCATTTTGAGCCCCCCGCTACGCGAGGCTATTGGTGAAAACCTTGCAAAGGGGGAGCAGACTATACTGTTTCTTAACAGGAGGGGATTCAGTACCCTGTATTTGTGCAGGTTTTGCGGTAAGACGGTCAGGTGTCCAAACTGCGACCTCAGCCTCACCTATCACAAAGATGCCGATACCTTGCTCTGCCACTACTGTGGCTTCAGGATTCACCCCCCTAAGACGTGTCCTTTGTGCGGTAGAGAGCAGTTAAAACCTTACGGATTTGGCACGGAAAGGGTGGTGGATACCTTGGCTGAAATGTTCCCGGATGCAAGGGTGGAGAGGATGGATAGAGATACCATGAGACATAAGGGCGAGGTGCAGCAGGTATTGAAACGTTTCCTTCACAGGGGAACCGATATTCTCGTTGGCACCCAGATGGTTACCAAGGGACACGATTTTCCCAATGTGACCCTCGTTGGGGTGATCTCCGCGGACCTATCGCTCAATTGGCCTGATTTCAGAGCAGGAGAAACAACCTTTCAACTGCTCTCCCAGGTGGCTGGGAGGACCGGGAGGGGGACTTCTCCTGGAAGGGTCATAATCCAAACATACAATCCATCCCACTATGCGATTAGCGCAGCCAGGGATTATGACTATAAAGGATTCTTCTCCCGGGAGATAAGCCTTAGAAGACAGCTTAACTACCCCCCGTTTTCCTCCATTGCGAATCTCCGTTTTCTCGGAAACAGCAAGGACAAAACAGAACGAATAGCCCAGCAAATGAAAATGAGGATAGGCAAGATCTTGAAAAAGCAATTCAAGAGTGAAAAGGGCGTGGAAGTTCTCGGACCCGTGGAGGCCCCCATCACAAAGTTAAAGGGCAAATACCGCCAACAGCTTCTTATCAAATCCCGGCGCCCCAAGTACCTCAATCAATTGCTAAACGAGGTTGATAGGCTTTCTTCTCAAATCCTTGGCGCAAGCGGCGTGAGGTTAATCATCGATGTCGATCCGTATCAAATGGTGTGATAAATTTGTTTTACTGGTTTTATTAGTTTTATTCGTTTTATGTGGTGTATAAACCTAATTATGGCTACCATAAAGACATTCGAAGACCTTGAATGCTGGCAGGAAGCAAGGAAATTTGTCACCAAAAAAACCCAGTTCAACTAGTCAAACCAATGAAACCAGTAAAGCAAGTTGAACCAATCAAACTAATCAAAAACGGTGAATCAAAGCTGTGATAATCGACTTCCACACCCACATCTTTCCGCCGGGGGTCAGAGAAGGCAGGGAGAAGTTCTTTGACCGTGAACCCGACTTTAGGCTTCTTTACAGTGCTCCTGAATCGAAGCTCTCCGGAATGGAAGAACTCATACGAAATATGGATGAAGAGGGAGTGGATAAATCGGTCGTATTCGGCTTCCCGTGGCGTACTGCAGAGCATTTCAAAAGAAACAACGATTATGTCATTGAGGCGGTTGAAAGATACGGGGACAGGCTTATAGGCTTCTGCGCCTTTTACCCCCCCGTGGAAGGCACTGAAAAGGAGCTTGAAAGATGTCTGAATTCCGGCCTTTCGGGGGTGGGAGAACTCGCTTTTTACTCCTCAACTATAGGAGATGATACCGTTAATTTCCTTAAGCCCATCGCCGAGATAGCCCGAAGCTTTGATGTGCCTTTGCTCCTGCACACCAATGAGCCGGTGGGCCATTCCTACCCCGGCAAGGCGCCGAGTATACTGAGAGGGATTTACGGTTTGGTTCAGTGCTTCCCAAAAAATAAAATCGTGCTCGCCCACTGGGGAGGAGGGATATTTTTTTATCATTTGATGAAAAAAGAGGTGAAATCGGTCCTTCACAACACGTGGTTTGATACCGCCGCCTCCCCCTACCTATACAATAGACAAATTTACTCAATCGCCACAGAAATCATGGGATCGGAAAAAATCTTATTCGGAAGCGACTATCCCCTTCTCAATCCGAGCCGCTACTTTAACGAGATGAAAGAAGCGGGCCTGCCCCATGATGCCATGAACAATATATGCGGGGAAAACGCAGCATCACTGCTGAAGTTAGGTGAAGGGGTGAATGGGTGAACCGGTGAAGGGGAGAGGGGGAGAAGAGGCCGCTTCTCCGTTTCATTCCTTTTCGCATAGCTCAACGAGAACGCCGTGGGTCTCCTTGGGGTGTAGAAAGGCAATCCTCGCTCCTCCCGCACCCTTCCTGGGCTCCTGATCGATCAACCGAACCCCTTTCTCCTTCAGCTCCTTCAAGGCCTCTTCGATGTTCTCCACCCTGAATGCTATATGCTGCACGCCCTCGCCACGGGAGTTGATGTACTTTGCCACCGGACCATCCGGCTCGGTTGACTCGAGCAGCTCAATCTCACTATCGGTAACAGGGAAAAAACCCGTCTTTACCTTCTGCTCCTCTATGACCTCCGTCTTTTCCATTTCCAGCCCCAGGATATCTGTGTAGAACCTCCTCCCCTCATCGATGCTCTTCACCGCAATCCCTATGTGGTCAATGTGCTTTATCTTCATGCCTCCCCCTCCACTCTACTTGCTAAATAAACAAATGACACCATCATTCCCCCTTGCAATTTTTTCATCCTTTTGTAAAATATAAAGACTATTACCATAGTTGCAGGGAAAAGGGAATTGGATATGGATATGCGAGAAACGGCAAGCTATTCTACTCCACAGAGCAGAAGGCAGAGCCAAGCAAGCTATAATGAATTCGAGGCAGTGGAGCTTTACTGCCCAAAATGCGGCAAGGCAGTACCGGTCAATAAATTCCTCCTTCTCGTGCTGCCAGAGGGGGATAAATACGAATACCGGTGCCGATTTTGCGGCACTTCGGTGGGGGATAAAGTTGACCGACACGGGCAGTACTATTCCATTTTGAAGATGTAAGGGAAAAGGATGGCTGGCAAGCGGCAAAGAATTCCCTATGCAACTCCTTTTATTAAATATTCTGGAGCACATTGGTAAATAATTGTTATTTATGAAAAATAACTTGACATTTTCCTTTGAAGGTGCTATTAAAGCTAAAATTCTTGCAAAATCTACAAAGAAAGGAGGTGAAGGAGAAAAAGAACTACAGTGTTTTTGTGAGGCAAGGTTGTTTTTCAGGAAATCTAATCTTTTGGAGGAAAGAGCTATGCGAAAGTTACTAATTCTTGTTTCTGCAGTAGCACTTGTCGTTGCGTTTACGCTTCCGGCTGCTGCCGATGTGAGCTTCTATGGCAATGTCCGTATGATGACTTTCTGGACAAGCTTTGATCCGGACACACCAGGCGCGGATACCACATCTGACTTAGATTGGCAGCTCGATGATGGTTCCAGCCGCTTTGGCGCCAGGTTCAAGGAGGGCGCCGTTGGTGCCAATGTCGAAATGAGACCGAGAGTTACCTCATATATCAGACATTTTAACGGCACCTGGGATTTCGGCGCCGGCACGCTGCTTGTCGGTCAGGCCTGGTCGGAGACCTTTAGCTGCGTGAGCAGCTCGATCTGTGAAGGCGGCCTGAGCGGCGGAAGAGGTGATACCTACGGGAGCTTGAGAATTCCCCAGGTGGCCGTTCATCTCGGAAGCCTTCATATCGCGGGCGCACAGCCCACGAAGGCCAACTTACTTGGAGGGACCTCAAGTACTTCGATCCCCAAGATTGAGGCAAGCTACGCCTTGAAGGCCGGTCCGGCAGCCATCAAGATCTATGGCGGTTTCAACAGCTCTGAGGAGAAAGTGGGCACCACGACCTACGACTATTCCAGCATGCTCCTTGGCGCTAATGCAAAAATCGGATTTGGCGCAGGAACCGTCGGCATAAACCTCTATACGTGCAAGAATCCCAAATTGTATGGAGAGGTAGGCACCACTTCCCAGGCTAATACGTTTACCGGGACAGATGTAAACGATGTTGATACCCTGGGCTTCCTGGTGGATTTCAACTATTCGCTGAGCCCGACAATGAACGTCTATGTGGGCTACGGCCAGGCTGTGAGCTCACTCGACGTACCTGGTACCAACGACGAGACCAGCACGTATATGTATGTCGGCCTGCCGATCACACTGGCGAAGGGCGTCACCCTGACCCCTGAAATCGCTATAACGACTGATCAGCTTGATGTTGGTGCGGCTACTACACCTACGCCATCAACCACATACTACGGCGCCTACTGGTTTATCGCCTTCTAAGCTCCTATAACCATTCAACCTTTAACTAAAAACCCGGGGCCCAAAGCCCCGGGTTTTTTCTTGCCTTCTACATGCCCTCACACCATTTTCACTAACATAACGAGCAACGAGTAACCAGCAACGAGCATCGCCAATATTTGCATTTGACTTTGCCTGATATTTTCCCTATCATCAGCCGCTATGGTCAGAAAACCCATTATCAAGTTTAATGCAATCATACTCATCCTTTTATTCGCCCTTGCTCTCTCACCTTCCACAGTAGCCCTTAGCTCTGATAAGAAGGTGCTCCTTCTCCCCCTGACTATGTATGCGGACAGGCCGCTGGATCATATCCGCAAGGGAGCCGCCAGTATGCTCGCTTCGCGGCTCGCGGGAGGTGGGATTGCAGTTATCGGCCCAGAGAGTATTGAAAGTTACTTGAATGAAGAGGAGAAAAGGGGAATAACCTCAGAGAAACGTGCTCAGGAGCTTATGAGAAAGCTTGATGCTGATTATGCCATCATCGGGGCCATCACTGCTGTAGGCAGCAAGTACAGCCTGGATTTCTCCCTGCTTAAATCGGAGAAGGGAGGCTTGCCTCTCACAAGGCTCTCTAAAGTTGTGGGTGAAGATCGATTTATACCCGAATTCTCTGATGTGGCCAATCAGTTGCGGGCAGCTATTGAAGGGAAGAGCATAACTTCAAGGGAAATATCAAGGCCCCCTGTGCTACCCAAAACAAGCCCCGCAAAAGGCATCTTCTCAAGATTGGAGCAAGACAAAGAGAGACCATCTGAACAGGAAGAGGGTATTGCTTTCAAGCCCACAACAGAGTCCAAGCCCGTGAAGCCAACCGGCAAGATCCCGTTAGATATGGAGGCTATGTCCTTTGATATGGGAGACCTGGATGGTGATGGAAACGTTGAGTTGGTTGTCGTGGACAGGGAAAAAATGCTCGTGTACCAGCGGGAGGGAAGATCATTTGTGCTCGTAGATACCCTCAATGCACCGTGGGGCGAGGAGTTCTTCAAGGTGAGTGTAGGAGATATCGATAATAACGGCAGGGCGGAGATTTATGTGGTCAGCCTCTATGGCATGAGGGCACGAAGCTCGGTGTTTGAACGTGCTTCAGAGCTCACAAGGCTTAGCCGAATGACAGGCCACTTACGCGTGGTAAAGGACCCCATTGAAATGAAAACAATCCTGTTATTTCAGGGCTCCGAGGTCAACCAGTTCTTCAGTGGCCCAATATACCAGATGAATTATGGGGAAAGGGGGAAACTGAATAAAGGTCCTGAGCTCCCTGAGATGAGAGGAGCACAGTTTTATACGCTCGTGCGGTACGACCTCAATGAGGATGGAAATCACGAGTGGGTTGGCCTGGGGAAACCTAATTTGGATGACAAATCAAGGCTTCATGTGTGGGGTGAGCGAGGTCAGCTCTTGTGGCAAGGGAAGGAAGAATTGGGGGGCACTAACAATGCCATAAGGACAGGGCAGGCACCTCCTGAAGGCCTTCCACCCAGGATTTCCTTTAATAGCAGGCTGGTCGTTGCTGATATCGACGGTGACGGAAGGAGAGATGTAGTAGCCCTAGAGAACATCCCCATGATCGGGAAATTGCTCAATTTCAAGGTGTATGTGAAATCTCAGTTGATTGCCTATCGGGTAGAAGACACCACACTTTCGCCTGCTTGGAGCACGGGGGAGATCGACTATTGTGTAACCGATATGCAGACAGAGGGCAAAAGCCTTTTTCTCGCAGCCCACAAGGGCAAGGTATCGAATATAGGGAAAAAATCCGGCCTTATTATGTGGTTTGAATAGTAAACGGTTTAATTGGTTTAACTGGTTTCATTAGTTTGGCTGGTTCGATTAGTTTTACTGGCTTGGCTGGCTGCGCTGGGGTTTTTTGGTGGTAGGGTACGGTTGAGATAGGCAATGAAGTTATTCACTTTTTTTCCAACAATATCAGCCTGATCCTTTAATCTTTCCAATTCTGATTTGCTTATGTACTGCTGGTCAAACGCAATATAGCAATGACTTACTGTTTCAGCAACGGATGCGCGTGAATAATCCAAAAATTTCAAGAAATCCCTTGTACTGTTTCGATGAAAGCCTTCCGCTATGTTGCCCATTGAAGAAATCACACTTCCCCTTACCTGTTTGACCAATCCAAAGTCCTTTCTAAAAGAATCATTTTTTGTCAATCTATAGACTAGCCCCACAAATTTCCTTGCTTCCTGCCAGCATTCAAGGTCTTCAAATGTTTTTATGGTGGCCATAATCAGGTTTATATACCACATCAAACCGATAAAACTAACAAAACAAATTCAACCAGTAAAACCAGTAAAACTCATACGAATCAGCTTTCACCTCCGTAAACCATCTTTTCAACCTTCTCATATACCATCTCTGTCGGTGTCTTACCCTTTTCCCTTGCCTCCTCGAGGAGCTTCCTGAAGTTGGTGCGGCAGGGGAGTTCTATCTTTGGGTTTAACTGCTGCTCGGTGGCCTCCTCCTGTAGCTGCCACAACACAGATGCGGCTATGACGCCGCCGTTGTTATGCGCCCAATCCACCACGAAGAGGATCCCTGCATCGGCCACTTTTTTCGCCAGCTCAATCTCGGCCTCCTTGCTCGTTGCCTTGAGCTGGTTGTTCGCCGAACCGAGAATAGTCTTGTATCTAAACTGAGGTATCCTCTCCTCGGTAATTATCCCTCCCATGGCACAGGGGGAAAATATGTCGGCCTTTACGCTGTATATTTCATCAGGAGATACATATCTGACTGAATCCGAACCATACTTCTGCTGCAATTTATCTACCTTGCCCTTGTCGATATCGGTCACAATAAGGCCGGCACCATCATCCAACAGATACTCGGCCAAGGGAAAGCCCACGTGCCCTAGTCCCTGAATAGCGATGGTTTTGCCCGAAAGATCCTTGCTGCCATAGGTCATATCGCAGGCCTCTTTTATGGCCAAGAACTCGCCGTAGGCGGTAGGGCTTCCCGTTGAAGCGAGAGGGCTCTTTGTCCCGCCAACGAAATTCTTGGTAAAGGTTCTGCGTATAACATCCACCATCTCCTCGTCGAGCCCCATGTCGGCTCCTACGAAAGCCCTGCACCTGTCTGGGACATAACTCAGAAAGCCCATAGTCTCGTAGTCCTCTAACTTCACGGGGGCACATTGCACCACGGTCTTGCACCCGCCATAGGGTAATGATGAAACGGCGTTCTTGTAGGTCATCGCCCTGGAGAGGTTGAGGCCGTCTATGATCACCTCGATCTCCGGCTCATAAGGTTCGTGCCTGCGCATTGCCCCGGCACGCATGACATGCTGTCTATTCTCGAGCCCCAGGGTGACGCTGTGTTTGCAGAAGGAAACCCTTATATCCTTCCTCCTATGGTAGAAGAACTCAATGCCCTCATGCCTTCCTTCCCTCAGGAGCTGCTCAAGTCTCTCAAGATAATCCCTTGCGCCCATTTCACGAAAGGCAGCAATCAGCGCTTCTGTTCCTATGGCCTTGTAGTTTTCCGTGAGAAGGTCAACGTAGCTGAATTCCCTCCCATAGTGACGGAATTCGAGGTCATCATCCCACTCCTTCATCCCCTTCATGAGAAATCTTTTGTCCTTTCTGTTCTGGAAAATCACCAAGGTTGTGAGACCCATTGTATCCATGACGCTGAATATCCCTTCACCCTTCATTGCGCGAACTCCTTTCTTTATCGCTTACCCATACTCCTGCATTGAGGATTCTTCTCCGGTTCTCGGAATTTACAAGGTAATCCCCAGTGAGAAGATCTGCATCCCCTTTTAGAGGCATGAGAGCATTGGATGAGTCTTTGGTGAGATTTCTGATGAGTTTTCGCTTGAAGAAATTGCGATTGGGAAGCGAGGATAAAGTCTTCCCCCTTGAAATACCAAAGGAAAGTCCCCGTATACTGCCCGTTGACGGAGTTATGGTACAATGTGTAAAGAACTCGCCTCCTGAGTGAAAAATGGCAGCACTCGCTGGTCTTTGTTTTGGGATCCGCTATATTCCACTTTTGACTTCAATATACCAAATCTCCAAAAAACCAGACAAGGCATTTTTTCAATATCAAGTGCCTATTCTTTCTTCCTCTCCTCGAACTCCTTGAGAGATTCTTGTCGCTCTTTCGTGAACACGCACGCCGGACAGGCCTCAATCTCAAAGTCCATCAAGGCATCGAGGCTTACGCCCTCACGTGCTATATTTAGGTCCTTCGAATTAGCCCTCACGCATTATATGACTCATCTCATTTATTGCACCCTTCATATCCCCTATTAATGCTTGACAAAATTAAATTCTAAAACTTATAAAGTAGCCACTTCGAAACCGTGAGCCCTTTAGTTTAATCCATCAGGGAGATGATGAGATGGTGCAATTTTTTGTGAGGCAGGGATGAAGAACGGTAACGTGGGATCAGTAATGGTGGTAGGCGGCGGAATCACCGGCATGCAGGCCGCGCTGGACCTCGCAGACTCCGGCTACTACGTGTATATCGTGGAGCGCTCCCCGTCCATCGGGGGGGTGATGGCACAGCTCGATAAGACCTTCCCCACCAACGACTGCGCCATGTGAATCATCTCGCCCAAACTGGTCGAGGTCGGCCGGCACATCAACATAGAGCTTCTCACCCTCACCGAGCTCGCCACCGTAGAGGGAGATGAGGGGAACTTCACCGTCACGCTGCGTCAGTCCCCCCGCTACGTGGACATGGACAAGTGCATCGCCTGCGGCCTGTGTGCCGAGAAGTGCCCCCGCAAGGTGGATGACGCTTACAACGAGCACCTCAATAAGCGCAAGGCCATCTACGTCCAGTACCCCCAGGCCGTGCCCCTGAAGTATTCGATCGATGAGCGTTACTGCATCTACTTCGAGAAGGGCAAGTGCAAGGCCTGTGAGAAGTTCTGCCCCAGCGGGGCCATCAACTTCGAGGACAAGGAGAAAGAGCTCACTGTTCAGGTGGGCGCCCTCATCCTCGCCCCCGGTTTCGAGACCTTTGATCCGGCTATCTATGATACCTATGGCTATAAAAAATCGCCTGACATCGTAACGAGCATCGAATTCGAGCGAATCCTCGCCGCCTCAGGCCCCTTCCGCGGCCACCTGGTTCGACCCTCCGATCAGAAGGAGCCCTCCAAGATCGCGTGGCTCCAATGCATCGGCTCGAGAGATGTGCATGCTGGTGCAAGCCCTTTTTGCTCAGCTGTGTGCTGCACCCATGCCATTAAAGAGGCCATGGTGGCGAAAGACCACATCAAGGAGCCCCTTGATACGGCAATATTCTATATCGACGTGAGGACCACCGGCAAGAACTTCGAGCGTTATTACAACCGGGCCAGGGACAGGGAAGGAGTGCGCTTCATCAAATCAAAGATCACAAACATCGCTGAGGCAGATGGCTCCGGCAATCTCCTTATTCGATATACCGATGAAGAGGGGAAAAGGGCTGAAGAGGAATTCGACATGGCGGTACTTTCCGTAGGCTTTTATGTGCCCCAGGAATTGGGAGAGCTCGCCGATAAGATGGGAATTGACCTTGATCCCTATAATTTCCCCCAAACCGATAGCTTCTCCCCTGTGCGGACCTCAAGACCGGGCATCTTCACCGCAGGCGCCTTCCACTCCCCCAAGGACATC
>CAZJXD010000120.1:0-13324 GCA_964549945.1 uncultured Desulfobacteraceae bacterium
TTGAGCATATGCGGCGGGGGGGGCTTGGGCATCGCCGCGGTGGTGGAACTGAAGTAATGGGGCTGGAGATAGATTAGCCAAGCTCGCGGCATCATTTTTAGATAAATGGCCCACTGGTTGACAAGAATGCGGGCCATCGACTAACCACCTCTCATCCAAATTCTTCTTGACAAGCAACAAGTCTTCAATTATACATAATAAATAATACAAAATACAAAAATAATAATCAGCTTTGAGAGCGAGACATGGAAAAGCACTTAGATCGCCCCAACCTGCGGGACCAGGTTTATGACATCATGAAGGAAATGATTGTCATGAGGGAGATAAAGCCAGACGAGAAGATTAACGAAGAGAGGCTCGCCGAGCGGTTGCGGGTGAGCCGAACTCCCATCCGGGAGACCCTATGCCGCCTGGAAAACGAGGGTATCGTAAAGGTGATCCCCAGGCGCGGGGCCTTTGTCATCAAGCAATGTAAGGAAAGGGTGGTGGAGATCCTTCAGGTCCGTGAGGTACTGGAAGGACTTTTAGCGAGAATCGTGGCGCAGGATCGGGACGAGAAAACTCTGACAAGGCTCAGGAAATGTCTGGAGAGGATCAGTTCCGTGCCGGAAGAGGATGGCTACTTGATGAAATACACGAATGCGGATATCGAGTTTCACAATATTTTGCTCGAGGCGAGCAGCAACGAAATGCTCCAGAACATGATGGGAATAGTGAACTCCCACCTTCAGATCATCAGGCTGCGCACCGTGGTCATCCCGGGCAGGGCTCGAAAGACCGTTGAGGAGCACTACAGCGTGTTGGAGGCGATTGAGAAGGGAAACGCCGGTTCCGCTGAGAGGCTCATGAGGAAACACATCGAAAGCGTTCGGAACAGCGCCGTGAAAAACCTCGATATGATGGAATAAATAGACTGAGAATCACCAAGGGCTACAGGCCAGAAATGCAAAAGATAAAGGTTGACGTATTGATCATCGGTATGGGTGCGGCAGGTCAATTCGCTGCTCTCAATGCCTATGATTCTAATCCGGACTTGAATATTCTCATCGTCACCAAAGATCTCCGAGGGAAGGGGGGTTGCAGTCGCATGGTGCAAGGGGGCTTCAACGTGGTGCTCAATCCTCAGGATTCCCATGAGAAGCACCTCATAGATACCTTGAAGGGAGGCCATTTTATTAATAATCAGGATCTTGCCAAGACCCTGGTGAAGCAAGCGACTCCCACCATTAAGGAGATGGAGACCAAGTACGGATGCTTTTTCGACAGGAACCCGGATGGCACTATACATCAAAAGCCATTTGCCGGCCAGTCCTTTGACCGCACCGTTCACAAGGGTGATCTGACCGGTATCGAGATTATCAGCAGAACCACGGAGCAGATCTACAAAAGGAATATTCGGGTTCTGGAAGAGCACCGCGTCTTGGACCTCCTCAAGGATGCCTTGGGCAAAGAGGTCACCGGAGCACTTGTTTTAGACGTACGACGCGGAACTTTTATGGTGGTAGAGGCTGCCTTAACACTTGTGGCTGCTGGTGGCGGTACCACCAATTACCGGTTTTTCGCGCCTGGTCCTCCAAAAACCCTGGATGGCCTCGGCATCCTGTATCGGGCAGGGGTGTGGATGCGAGACATGGAGATGGTGCAGTTTCATCCCACGGGACTTATTATACCGGGAAGCGTGGTGGCTGGTGCCTTGCTGGAGGAAGGGCTCAGAGGCGCAGGCGCCTATATGGTAAATCGCGATGGAGAACGGTATATGGCGCGATATGATCCTGAGCGAATGGAACGTACCACCAGAGATATTATGAGCCGGTCATCGTACCTGGAAATCAGGGAGGGCCGGGGATGTGATCATGGAGGCATTAATATTGTCGCCTCCCATCTCGGGGCGGAATTCGTAGAGAAGAACTTTCCGGGGATGTGTGAACGCGTCGCGCTCTTTGGGCATGACTTGGCAAGAGAACCTGTAGCTGTTGCCCCATCGGCCCATTATATGATGGGCGGAGCTGCTTTTGATGTGGAGTGCCGCACTTCGCTCACTAGGCTTTTTGCTGCAGGGGAGGATTCTGGAGGCACTCATGGGGCCAACCGATTGGGCGGTAACGGGATCTGCGATTCCTGCGTATTTGGTCGCCAGGCGGGAAAGGCCTTAGCAAAATACTTTGCAGAAGAAAGGAGTGCACCTGAATCAGATCCTGCCTACATAGAATACCTGATAGGGAAATACACAAGGCCTTTTGAACGTTCCACCGGCGATCTGCCATTCAAACTGAAGGACCAATTGAGGGAGTTGAATTGGACAAAGGCAGGTGTGGCTCGGACAGGAAAAGGGCTTTTGGAGGCATCTGAAGAGATTGAGTCCATTCATGAAGAGGCCGATCGTGTAAGATTACAGGGCGGCAGGGCTTACAATATGGCTTGGAATGATTGGATAAGCCTTTTGAATATGGTGTATATATCTCGATTGACTATCCATTCAGCACTCCTGAGGGAAGAGACTCGGGGTGCTCATTTCCGAGAGGATTATCCCGAGGAAGACGACAGGTACGGTCTGTTCAATGTTTTTACGAAAAGGGGAGATAACGGAAAGCCCGTGTTTGAAAAACGGCCTGTAGAGTTGAAGTACCTGAAGCCGTCGGATTTGGCGAACAAGCACTAGAAGTCTACATAACCCAAGATCTTAACATTTATGTCAAGTTTCTATGGTGAAATGAAGTCTCGATTCTATGGATACCTTTAAATTCGAAACCCGAAATCCTAAACTCGAAACAATATCGAAATTCAAATGTTAAAAATTCAAAACAACCTGACGCTGATCTGCTCCAGGCAATAACCCCTTAGTTTAGAACATTGGGGTTTTGGTCATTAGAATTTATTTCGGATTTCGATATTCGAATTTCGGATTTTCGCAATGACATCGTAGCTCGTCGGTTTGAGGCGAAGCTTCGCTAGTCATTTATTGAGATTCGTATAAGGAGAGTTTCTATGGAAGAGGAAACAAAGGTCGAGTTTCGAGCCCCACTAAAGCGGCGCGAGCTAGACCCCTATAGGTGGCGAAGCACGCAAGTGGGGATGTGGGCATGGTTGTGGCAGCGGATCTCAGCGCTAGCAATCCTTGTGTTCCTTGGTTTACACCTCACGCTCACCTACAAACCACTTATTCAATTTATATTGTTGCTGGCCGTGATCTTCCATGCATCTTTGGGCCTGAGAATAATCCTTTTAGACTTTGGTGTTGTGGGCGTGAAATATCAGAAGGCCCTTATTGGGGGGCTCGGCGTGCTAGGAGCTGTCATGTTCGTCATCATATGGGTTGGTATTTACTGAAAGATGTAAAAAATGGCGGGAAAAACACCTAGAAAGAGGGCCTTTAGAATATTTCGCTACGATCCGTCAAGCGGCAGCGAGGGGCATTTTGACCGCTTTGAGCTTGATATAGAGGATGAAAGCCTCACG
Organism: uncultured Desulfobacteraceae bacterium; assembly: GCA_964549945.1. Taxonomy (GTDB): domain Bacteria; phylum Desulfobacterota; class DSM-4660; order Desulfatiglandales; family B25-G16; genus B25-G16. Next base: position 3,457 of record CAZJXD010000120.1, read on the forward strand.
ACCATTCTCGATGTCCTTTTACGGATCCAGAGAGAGCATGACCCATCTCTGGCCTTCCGGTATTCCTGCCGAATAAGCATGTGCGGGTCCTGTGGGATGGTGATCAACGGCAAGGAAGCGCTTGCGTGCCAAACGGTGGTCGCGAATTTGAGCAAAGGGGAGATCACCGTCCGGCCATTAAATCACTTTCCCATCGTACGCGACTTGGTCGTGGATATGGATCCCTTTTTCGAGAATTATGAGAAGGCTATTACCTATTTCCAGGCTGCACAGGAGTTGGAAGAGCCCGCTATTATCAGGCCGGACTCTAAGGAGCGAATGATAATCAGCGATTCAACCGAATGCATTGCATGTGGTTGCTGCGTGTCAGCCTGCACCATGGCACATTGGCATAAGGATTATATGGGACCGGGGGCCTTGAATCGAGCCTTTACTCTATTGGCGGACAGCCGCGACGGACTTCACAAAGAGAGGCTGATTGAGGTTCTAGGAGCTTGTTACTTTTGCCGAACGGAATTCAATTGCACGGAGGTCTGTCCCAAGGAAATAAGCCCCACGAGGGCGATCAAGTATATCCAGATGCTGGCGGCGAAAGAGGCATTTCAGCGTGAACCTTCTTTACCGGAAACGGTGGAATCGGAACCAGCTATAAAGGAGGCTCCACAAACAGAGGGGCTGTTCAGCCGCAGGCGATTCCTTTCCACTGCTACAATCGGTCTGGCTGGAATAACTGCCTTATTTCTGGGAGCTGTTCTCACCGCTGCGGGCGTTGTTCCGTCGATTCGCAGGCGCCCCACCAAGTGGGTACGTGTGGGAAGGGTGCGAGATTTTCCCCATGGGGGCATCAAGCCAGTCAACATTCGATATCGGGTCACCGATGGTTTCTATGAGGGATTTGTGGAAAAGCCTGTTTTGGTATCCCGAAAGGCCAATTCGGAGAATATTATAGTATTTAATAGCCGATGTACTCATCTCGGGTGCACGGTAAATTGGGATGAGAAGAAGCAGCTCTTTATTTGTCCCTGCCATATGGGCACGTTCTATCCCGACGGACGGGTAAAGTCAGGCCCTCCCCCCCGGCCGCTTGACTGTTATGCCACAAAGGTACAAGATGGCGATCTCTTCGTAGAGGAGGCGTAAGATGTTCAAATCTGTGCGCTTTCTCCTCGATCGTACCGGGTGGCAGGCCTACCTCAAGCCGTTCATGGAAAAACCTCTCCCGGGCGATATGAACTGGACCTCAACCCTGGGAAGCATCTGCGCCTTGCTGTTTGTTATACAGGCGCTGACGGGAATATTGCTGGCTATGTACTACAACCCCTCGCCCGACTACGCGTATCAGTCTATCGATTATATCATGCAGCATGTTTTCATGGGCCGAATCCTCCGGGGAATTCACCATTGGGGTGCGGCGGCAATGGTCACGTTCGTTGTTTTTCACATGGTCACGGTGTTCTACTACGGCGCATACAAGGCACCTCGGGAGTTGACCTGGATGATGGGTGTAGGGCTCCTTGTTATCACCCTCGCCTTTGGCTTCACGGGTTACCTTCTGCCCTGGGATCAGAAGGCCTATTGGGCCACGGTAGTGGGGACGAATATACCCCATGATACCCCCCTGATCGGTAAATACCTCACCATGCTCCTGCGTGGCGGCGAGACGGTCTCCGGCCTCACGATTACGCGGTTTTACTCGGTGCACATGTTGATCCTTCCTGCACTGCTGCTTTTGCTTATGGGGGCTCATATTTATCTGGTTCGGATCCATGATGTAGCCGGTCATTGGAATCCAGATCATCCGGACAAGAAGAAATCAACGCGATTCTTTCCGGAGCATCTGTTCAGGAGCGCTGTGGCCTTCTCCATCGTCTTTTTCGGTGTTATCCTGCTGGCCATATATGTGGATCCTCCCAGGGAGGATATCGCCATGACCCCTGATCCGTCATACCTTCCCAGGCCGGAGTGGTATTTTATGTGGCTCTTCCAGGTGTTGACCTACTTTTCGGGAAAGACCGAGCTTATCGCCGGGCTCGCGATACCCATAGGCGGCGTCCTCCTGTTAGCATTCTTGCCCTTCCTGAGCAGGACGTCCCTTCGCAGCCCGTCAGAGCGACCCATAGCCTTTGCAATAGGGGTAATGGTCCTCATGGGGATTGTATACCTCAACCTGATGGGCATTGCCGGGTCTAAGCCATACGGACAGGTCGTGGTGGTGCCTGATCGTAAGCTCACGCCAACTGAGGTAAAGGGCGTGGCGATATGGGTTGAAAGGGATTGTGCTTACTGCCATCGGGTCATGGGCAGGGGAGCACCCGGACCCCGGGAGGGGCCGGACCTCTCCAATGTCATCGCGAAGGACAGAACCAAGGAGTGGCTCGTGGATATGATCAAGGATCCGAAATCCATCAGCCGGTGGACCTCGATGCCGAAATACGATCTCACCGAGGAGGAATTGAACGCGCTGGCAGCATACGTGTTATCTCTGGATTTTAAGCGATATGAGGTAAAGACCGTAGCCCGCGATGATGTGGTGAAGGGAAGGGTAATTTTGAGGTAGGTGCGGAGGTGAAAAAACGGCCCGAGGGCCGGAAGTAATCCAAGAGAATCGTCGAGAAGATCTTGGATCAATACTGCGAGGAGCGTGCCCATGGTGAAATACGAGAGGTACATTGATACCGATATCCTGGTTATCGGGGGAGGCAGTGCCGGTTGTTTAGCAGCCATACGGGCCAAGGAGGTCGATCCCTCCCTTGATGTGACGGTCTTCGAGAAGGGAAACCTCATGTACTCCGGCTGCATTGCCATGGGTATGGACGCCCTCAATATCGTGGCAATTCCGGGTTTCACCACGCCTGAGCTTTACGTTGAGGCGAACACCATTGCATGTGAGGGCGTGGTGGACGCGCCACCGAGCTACACAATGGCCAGGCGTAGCTACGAGCTTCTGAGAAAATTGGAGGGCTGGGGCGTCAACTTTCCCAAGAAGGACGGCAAGTATGAAACCCTCAGGGTTCACCCCAAGGGCGAATTCCTGGTTTCCATGAAAGAGCCGGACCTCAAGGTGATCATCGCAAAAAAGGTGTATGGGCTGGGCTGCAGGGTGCTGAACCGAACCATGGCATTTCAGCTTTTGACCGAGGGCGACCGGATAGCAGGAGCCATCGGATTTAACCTCAAAACAGGGGAGCTGATAATATGTCGGGCAAAGGCGGTGATCCTCTGCTCGGGAGGTCTGGCCCGGTTCAGCCTGCCCACATCCGGGTATCTGTACGGCGTGTATGATTTCCCAGGCAACACCGGAGATGGTTGGATTATGGCCTATAGGGCGGGGGCGAAGCTCACGGGATTGGAGCACACGACCTGCTATTGCATTATCAAGGATATCAGCGCCCCGCTCCTGTACATCACCTTGACCAGGGGCGCGATCGTATTGAATGGGTTCGGAGAGGAGATAAAGGGAGGCCATATCTCGATAAAGACGCTCGTGCAGGAGTATGTGGAAGATCGAGGCCCGCTGTTTATACGATTGAAACACCTTCCAGAGGAAAAGATACAGGAGATCGAGGACATCCTGTTTACCACCGAGAGGCCCGCCATGGAACGGTTCTTCAAGGGTCGAGGGATTGACTTTCGCCACACCGATATCGAGCTGTTCAACACGGAGCATTTTCTGTGCAGCGGCCATGGAATGGCGGGATTGCTGGTAAACGACAGGGGGGAGACCAATATCAGAGGCCTTCATGCAGCGGGAGATGTGGCCTGCGTTGCCAAGGGTCACCTCACGGGCGCCTTTACCTTCGGGGAGATCACCGCTGAGAATGCCACCAGGATCTGTAAGGAGGATCCCGGAGCCGAGATCTCCGAGGAGCAGGTGCAAGAAGCCAGAGGCAGGATCGCCAGGATATTTACTATGGACGGCCCCATTTCTCCCCATGAGTTCGAGTATAAGGTCAGACGGCTCATCACGAACTATATGATACCCCCAAAGAATGAGACGAAATTGAGATTGGGGCTGGAGTGGATGGAGAAATTTCGAGGCCAACTCCCCCAACTGGTGCACGTTACCGATCTCCACTGGGCCAGCAAAATCCTTGAGATAGATTCGATCATAGAGATCTCTGCCCTCTCCGCCCACGCTTCATTGGCGAGAAAGGAGAGCAGGTGGGGATTTTGGCACTACAGAACGGACTTCCCCGAGAGGGACGATGAGAACTTCGTCCGCCACCTCATTGTAGCGAGGAGCCATGATCCAACATCACCCGAGATATCATTCAAGGAAGTTGAACCATTGGATAAATAAAGGATTGAGGGATTCCTTAATTCGTGAATTGGCTTTTTGTAACAGGAGCGTATCCAATGAGTATTGCTATTGAGAGAGACAAGTGTCTTGCCTGTGGAGTGTGCGAGGAATATTGCGTGCTGGACAACCTAAGGGTGCAAGTTCCTCCCTGCCGGGCCGCATGCCCCATCAATATCAATCCGCAGGCCTATTGCACGCTGTTGGCCATGGACAGACCTGATGATGCACTGGAGATAATTTACAAGGACGCCCCTTTCCCGAGGTTGTTGGGTTATGTGTGCCATGCACCATGCGAAGGGGAATGTAACCGGCGGCTGGTGGATGAACCCGTCTCCATCAAGAACCTCAAGCGTTTTCTCGTTGACCACGCCGCTCATCCAAGGGCCCCCGTGAACGTGCAATGGTCCACCGGCAAGAAGGTGGCCATTGTAGGGGCTGGCCCTGCTGGAATGACGGCGGCTGTCTCTCTACGGCATATAGGCCATGAGGTGACCATATACGATTCGCTTCCTGAAGCAGGGGGCATGACCCTGGTGGGAATTCCGAGGTTTCATCTTCCCGAGAAGGCGAGAAAGGCGGATACCGCCCTGTTGGATAGACTAGGTGTCGAACAGAAGTACGGAACGACCGTGGGAAAGGACATCGGCTTCGTCGATCTCAGGGAGCGCTACCACGCGGTGCTCCTCGCGGTGGGAACCCACGTGGAGGAGCGGCTCAATATCGAGGGTGAACAAGGCGCAGGTGTGCTGGATGGATTATCGTTTCTTAGGGCGGTTAACCTGGGCAAAGAAATCGAGGTTGGACAGAGGATTTTAGTGATAGGCGGCGGTAATGTGGCCGTTGATTCCGCCAGGGCAGCGCTTCGTCTGGGTGCGCGTGATGTCCAGATTGTCTGCCTGGAGAAGCGCGATGAAATGCCCGCATTTCCCACCGAAGTGCAGGAAGCAATTGAGGAGGGGGTCACCCTCAATTGCACCTGGGGACCGGAGAGGATCATTTTGGAAAATGGGGACCTCAAAGGCCTAGAGTGCACGCGCTGCACATCGGTGTGGAGTCCAGGGGGCGGATTCCAGCCCGCCTTTGATCCGAATCAGAGGCTTACCCTTTCCGTGGATACACTGATCGTCGCCATAGGACAATCGCCTGACCTGGCGTTTCTCGCCGATAGCCATGCACGCGATATCTTTAAGGGCAATGGCCTTTGGGTGAATCCGGCCACCATGGAGACCCGGCTCAAAGGGGTATTTGGAGCCGGAGATATGGTCACCGGTCCGTCCAGCGTGGTCGAGGCCATGGCTTCTGGAAGGAAGGCCGCGGTAAGCATTGACCGGTACGTTCGTGGGCAGGAGATAACCTTAGAGCGAATCAGGGAGGAGCAGAAGCTGTTTACAGGCGAGGTAGATCTGGCCCAAGCCCGCAGACATCCCCGCGCCGTGATGCCTCAGATCGACCTTAACAGGAGAAAAAACAGCTTTGAGGTGATACACACGGGCTACGATGCGGCCACGGCAAGGGAGGAGGCAGACAGGTGCCTGCGCTGTGCAAAGGCCGTGGAATTCTATAACGAATGCTGGTATTGCCTGCCCTGTGAGATCGAGTGCCCCACAAAGGCCCTCAGGCTGGAAATACCCTTTCTGGTAAGCTAAGATGTAGTCCCTGAACACCAATACGAAGGAGTGATTGACCCTGGGGCCGTACCTCAGGGCATTGAGAAAAGAAACGTTACGCATGAAGATGTGATGAGGGAAAAGGCCATGGAGCAGAAGACCATTGTCTTGGGTGTCCTGGGGGTAGATGCCCACGTGGTCGGGAACAAGATTATGGAATACGCCCTGCGAAAAGGGGGCTTCAAGGTAGTAAATCTCGGCACATTCGTGACCCAGGAGGATTTTATTAAGGCAGCCGTTGAGACAAACGCCGATGCGATTTTGGTGGGGTCCCTGTGCGGTCATGGCGAGCTCGACTGTAGGGGATTCAGGGGGAACTGCATCGAGGCCGGCAAGGGCGACATCCACCTGGTCGTTGGCGGAAACTTGGTGGTGGGCAAGCAGGGCTGGGAGGGGGTGAGCAAAAGGTTCAGGGAGATGGGATTTAATCGGGCATACCCGCCTGGTATCTCCCCCAAGGTCGTCATAGAGGACCTGAAGGAGGACTTAGGGATAAAAGAGCATGAATGAGAAGGTGAACTACGGTCTGTTTATTGACTTCGGAAGCACCTTCACAAAGCTCATTGTGGTGGATCTCGAGGGTGAGCGAGTTGTCGGAAGGGCACAGAGCCCCTCCACAGTTGATGCGGATATCACCCTGGGGCTCAAGGCGGCTTCTGAGCGGATTAACGCGCTGCTGGGCGAAGAACCCGCCTACGGGTGCAAACTGGCCTGTAGCAGCGCGGCGGGCGGTTTGAGGATGGTGACCATCGGGCTGGTCCCGGAGCTTACAGCCGAAGCAGCGAAGAGAGCAGCACTGGGGGCGGGTGCAAAGGTCGTGAGCGTCTATTCCTATAAGCTCACGAAAAGGGAGCTGGCTGAACTGGAGTCCATAGATCCCGATATTGTGCTGCTGGCCGGGGGGACGGACGGGGGAGACAGTGAAACGATTGTACACAATGCCACAAGCCTCAGCCGCTCAAACCTTCATGCCCCTATTGTGGTGGCGGGGAACAAGGTTGCATCAGACGAAATCCACGCCATTTTCAACTCTGCCCACAAGGAATGTGTCATCACGGACAACGTCATGCCGGAGATGGGCGTGCTTCAGGTGGACAAAGCTCGCTCGATCATCAGAGAGGTGTTCATCAGGAGAATCATAGGGGCCAAGGGCTTGAAAAAGGCCGAGGAGTTTATCGATCGAATCCTGATGCCAACGCCCACGGCCGTGTTGACCGCCGCAACACTGCTTGCCCAGGGAACGGAAAAAGAGGCGGGGCTGGGAGAGCTCGTGGTGGTGGATATTGGGGGCGCAACCACCGATATTCACTCCATTGCACGGGGAGAGCCAACCGAGCCCGGCATGATACAAAAGGGCCTTCCAGAGCCCTTTGTGAAGAGAACGGTAGAGGGGGATTTGGGTCTACGGTACAATGCATCCTCTATCGTTGATGCTGTGGGAAAGGAGGGCTTTCAGGCCAAACTGGCGATCTCAAACCTGGATCTCGAGGAGGCGATCAATCGGCTCTCTCACGCTCCGGAGCGCTTGGCGGAATCCGAGTCGGAAAAGGCCCTGGATACGGAACTCGCTCGAAGCGCCGCGAGGCTCGCCATGGAGAGGCATGCTGGCACTATCCAAACAGTGTATGGGCCAGAGGGCCAGATCTCGATCCAATATGGAAAGGACCTGCGGGGGATAAAGACCGTGATCGGCACGGGCGGGCCTCTCATCTTTAACCCGTCCCCGGCGGAGGTATTAGCGGAAACCGTGTACTCGGAGGCAAATCCCTTTTCCCTCAAGCCCAAGGTCCCCGACTTCTTCCTAGATGAACAATACCTGCTCTACGCCATAGGGCTCATGTCAGAGCTAGAGCCCCATAAGGCACTGCGGGTGGTAAAGAAGTATTTACGGAGGCTTTAAAAGATATATGCGGATCAGAAACGCACGATGGAGCGACGAGGAGTTTCAAGGGGAGCGGAAAAAGATCTTGGCCCTCTGGCCAACCGGTAAGTACGTTGACCTCGATGAGGCGGTTGACTTCCACCAGGGCCTCCCGACCACGAAAAACTACGCCAGGGAGGTCGTCAAGGCCAAGTCAGAGGCAAGGACCCTCGTGCAACCCCGGGGTGGTGTGGCGCTTGTCGATGAGCACATCAAGCTCTTGAGGTTTCTTCAGGACGAAGGTGGTGCCGATCTCCTGCCCACCACCACCGATACCTACACGAGGAACATGAGGCTCAATGAAGCCCAGGTGGGAATTGAGGAAAGCCGCAAACAAGGCAGATCCATGCTCAACGGGCTCCCGGTGGTAAATCACGGTGTAAAGAGCGTGAGGAGGATTATTCAGGCCATGGATCGCCCCGTTATGATCCTGTCGGGGACCCCCTTTCCCCAGTTAACGGCTGAGGTCGCCCTGGCCGCAGGCTTCAGCGGCTTTTTGGGGGCGGGTATCTCCTATCCCACCTCGTACATAAAGGACCTCCCGATCGAAGAGGGGATACGGAACTACCAGTATCTGGATCGACTGGCCTCCTTCTATTTAGAGCGCGGCATTACAATCCATAGGGAGCAGCCAGGGTTCTTGACTGGCACCCTCATTCCACCTGGAATTGGCATCGCTATCGCGGTGATGGAGACCCTTCTTGCCGCTGGTCAGGGGTTGCGTCACTACAGCGTGGGGCTCACCCAAAACCTGGACCTCCTTCAAGATGTGGCGGGATTGAGGGTGCTGGAGGAACTCTGCCACCACTATGTGAAGAGGCTTGGCTATGGGGACATGTTTATCTCCGTTGCCACGCACCAATGGATGCAGGCGTTCCCGCCAGATGAGGCACGGGCCTTCTCGGTCATCGCAATGGGCGGTGTCATCGCAGCCCTGGCAAAAGCAACCCAGGTCATCACCAAGACGACCCATGAATCCGCGGGGATACCGACCATGGAGGCAAATGCACAAGGGATTCGGGCCACAAAGATGGCCATAAAGATGGTCCGCGGGCGAACGCTACCCATTGATCCCGATATGAAGGCGGAAATGGAAGTCATCCGAGCAGAAGCCTGCTCCATTATTGACAAGGCATTAGAACTCGGCGATGGGGATATAGCCGTGGGGGCTGTAAGGGGATTTCAGGCAGGGATCATCGATGTGCCATGGGCGCCTAACAAGAATGTCAAGGGGAAGGTGATTCCTCTCAGGGATGCGCAGGGAGCCATCCGGTATCTGGAGTTTGGAGACCTCCCCTTTAGCAAGGAGATCAAGAAATATCACCGAGAGAAACTGAAACAGAGGGAAAGAAAGGAAAACAAGAAATTGGATTATGAGACGGCCATGTTCGATATCACGGAGATTAGCCAGGCCCTCTGATAGCACCCCAGGTGGCTGTCTGCACCGCGAACTGTGATACAAGATCCCAGCGCACCTCCTGGGGATCGGAAGGAAAGACCAGCGATCCTTTGGCCGCTCGCAACGGGGGCTCCAGAAACTGCGCCACCCCTTTGAGAAATCCGTTCATCTCCCCTGCGTGATCAGCCAGGCCTGTCCGTGCCGCAAGCTGGGCCTCGTGAGCACAACCGATGTCGGTAGCAACCCCATTTCCCAGGATAACCTTTAGGCCCGAATCCAGTGCCTTTTTGATGAGCTTCTCAAGGTGGCTGAGGCTTCCGGCCTTCATCAGCTTGAATTTCACCGCCTTGGCGCAGCCCGTCTCAATGGTCCGATCGAGATCCTCCTCTCCCACGATCGCCTCGTCGAGCATCAGGGGCACGGGGCTCATCTTGGCCAACTCGGTCATCTCAGCCCATGCCTCGGGCTTGAGCGGCTGCTCGAGGAGCTCAACGCCGAGGGGATCGAGACTCTCGAGAAACTGCTGCGCCTGAACGTAGTTATAGCCCTGGTTGGCATCGAGACGCAGGTCGATCCCCGGC
>CAZJXD010000121.1:0-13292 GCA_964549945.1 uncultured Desulfobacteraceae bacterium
CATGCTGTTGTGCCCGCAAAAGGTGCAGATGGAGGCGGGCGATCTGCTCCTCAGGGACATCCCAGGTCTCCTTATATGGATATCTCTCTAGGCGACGGGCGCCCGCCTGGATCATCGGGAAAGAGCCAGCTCATAGCGAATGCCTAGTTCGGTGCAAAAAAAGACATCCATATCCCTCACTATAATTCTACGGAGTTAGATGCATAATCAAATGAAATTATTTACTTTTAGCCTTACACTGGGGTTTTTGACGGTATAATAATTAATTTAGGCCTGTCAATAAGATAAAGAAAAAATCTCACTCAAGCATAACTCGCAAGGCGCATCAATGCGCTGGCCGCTCCAAGCGATGCGCTCTGAAAGGCTTTGAAAAGACAGGCATCCGCTACCACGAATCCGGCTGCACCGGAGAGGCACCTGTTATTACCACAACCCTTCTTCTTCTCTTGCTCTCCCAGCCGCCTGAACCGCCCTGATGATCTTTTTATATGACCCGCACCTGCATAAAACGCCCGATAGCGCCTCTTTGATCTCTTCCTCGCTGGGCTCAGGGTTTCTGTCAAGCAGGGCCTTTGCGGAGAGCACCATCGCCGGTGTGCAAAAACCGCACTGCACCGCACCCTCGTCGATAAAACTCCTCTGGAGAGGATGGAGCGTTCCGTTTTTCGTCAACCCCTCGATGGTCGTTACGTCACAGCCGTTTGCGTCGGCTGCCAGCATCAGACAGGAATTGACCGGTTTTCCCCCCACCAACACGACACAGGCCCCGCACTCACCCAATCCACATCCCTCCTTTGTTCCGGTAAGCCTGAGCGAATCGCGAAGAAGCTCAAGCAGGGTGGTATTGGGTTCTGCCTCCAGCCTGTGATGCTCGCCATTCACTTTGATTTCAATCGATATAGTCACCCTTTCTCTCCTCCTTCAGCCAGTGTAAGTGCCTTCTGAAGCGCCCGGAAGCTCAGAACCCTGATCATCTCTCTCCTATACCAGGCACTTGCCCGCAGGTCATCGATTGGGTCCGCTTGTTCCGATGCAACCATGGCAGCCTTCTTTATGCGCCCCTCGGTGAGGCGCCCTGTAAGAAGCTCTTCCTCGGCCCTTGTAGCCCTCAGTGGAACAGGCCCTACAGATGCGAGCGCGATTCTAGCGTCAACAGCCTCCTTTTCCCTCTCACCAAGCGTGAGCTGTACCGCAACCCCCACAAGGGCACAATCCACGCCGGCTCGACGCCCAATCTTCAGGTATGCGGCACCGGATCGAGGTGCCGTTTCAGGCAGGAAAAAGGATGAAATCAACTCCCCCGTGCCAATCCTCAGCTCTCCGGGGCCCGAAAAGATCTCCTCTGCTCCTCGCTCCATCTTCCCCGCAGGTCCCTCAATGATCACCCGGGCCCCAAGCACTATGAGGGCTGGAGCCATATCCGAAGCAGGAGATGCCCTCCCTATATTCCCTCCCAATGTCGCCATGGTTCGTATGGAGGGAGAGCCCAGTACTCCCGCGGCTTCCTGAATCAAAGGGTGAGCAGAGGAAAGGCATGGCTCGTGCTCGATCTCCGAGATTGAAACAAGCGCGCCTACATGAGTTCCCCTGCCCGGTTCATTCCTGATCTGGTCCAGGCCTTGAATGCGTTTTAAGTTGACCAGAGCGGACGGCGCTATCTCTCCTCTCTTCATGCGCACCAAAAGATCCGTCCCGCCGGCCAGCAGGCGAGCTTCCTCTCCCCTCTCCGCCAGGATCTCCATGGCCTCTGAGAGCGAAGCAGGCTCAAAATAGTCGAATGGCTTCAGTCTTTTCATCATCCTACCCCTCAGCAGCCCTTGCGTTCACCTGCGGCACCGTCTCATTATGGCTGAACATTGCCGCTGAGCTTCCCCTCAGCATTCTCATTGTTGTATCCCCTTTAGCTCAAGCAGGTTCTCATGCTCACCCGCTCGAAGGTGGGCCTCAATTGAGGTAACTACAGCAGGCCTTGTGGAGGCCTCGGGGATGCCGATCTCCTTCAGAACCAGTGCGCACAGTTCCGCGGATTGGAGGTGGGGAGAATCCCTGTGTATCCTTAACACCGCCTCGTGAACCTCCTGCATGTACCTCAATGCATCGTCCATAGCCTCATACGCTCTCCTGTCATACTGGGGATCAAGCCAGGATGAACACAGGACCTTGAGCCCCTTAAAGGTGAAGGCCGCATCATTTGCGCCTTTGGCTCCGGGTTCTCGCTGAGGATTAACCTCAACGGTTGTTTTTCGAATCCGGAAGGCGTTCGGGGTGCTGCCTCTTCCTCTACCTCTTCGGTCAAGATCTTCTCGGGTTCATATACGCTGGCTGCCTTCATAACCTTATATCCCATTACGACTCCTTTACGTGCAGGGTTTCGCCCTTCAGCGCTCCAATGATGGCCTCCCCGATTTCATCCGTGCTGCTTGTGCCACCCATATCCGGGGTAAGCCTTTCACCTCTCTCGATAACCCGTTCTATCGCCCTTTGCATTCGGTCCCCGGCCTCTTGCTCTCCGAGGTAGCCCAGCATGAGCTTTGCCGAGAGCAGGGTTGCAATAGGGTTCGCGATGCCCTTTCCGGCTCTACCGGGCGCGGTGCCGTGGCTGGGCTCAAAGACGCTGGAAACCTCGCCGATATTCGCGGCCGGCGCCAGGCCGATTCCACCGGTAATCTCAGCAGCCGCGTCAGAGAGTATATCTCCATACGCGTTCGTAGCCAGGATAACGTCGAATTGCTGAGGATCCCTTATTAGGCGGACGCTGGCGGAATCGATCATCATCTTTTCGATCTCCACATCGGGGAACTCCTCTCTTCCTATCCCTTCGACCACATCCACGAATAGGCCGTCACTAATCCTGTGGGCGGAGAGTTTATGGATGACCGTTACTTTTTTCCTTCGCTCCCTGGCCGCTTTAAAGGCGACACGGGCGATCCTTTCGCTGTTCCTTCTGGTGATGACCCTCACGGCACAGGCGGCATTATCACCGACTCGATACTCAATGCCCGAGTAAAAGCCCTCCAGGTTTTCTCGTACCACCACGAGATCGGTCTTCCTGCTTTGGGGAGCCAGCCGGGGATAGTCCTTTACCGGCCTTATATTGGCGTAAAGATCGAGCTCTTTACGCATCACCAGGATCGGGTTCGGGTGATGCCCTGGTATCTCAGCGGCGGCGATCGCAACAAAAATAGTTGCGTCTGCCTCGCGCATCGCATCAAGAGACGCCTTTGATATCGCCTCTCCTGTCCTCCTGAAGACCTCCGCCCCTATCTCGAAGTTACGGAAGTCAAAACTGAATCCGCCATCTATCTCGGCAAGCGTCTCCAGCGCCCTCTGTACCCATCCGATGACCTCATGGCCGACCCCATCCCCTGGACTAATAGCGATTTTATAGGCCTTAATCATTCTGTCCTCTTTGTTGCATGCGAGCAAAGGATATCCTCAGGCCCATGATGCCAGGGGTATCATCGACGATGGGTTGACTCTCCAAATCGTAGCATACAAATAAATGCCTTTGGCCCTGTTGCATCATGTTCTTGACCTGAATAATCTTTTAGATTATACAATCAAAAGCATCTGTATTAGGTTTTATGAAATGATACATCATCTCAGAGGCCCCTTTGAAAAAGTCTCAATGCCTGTAGTCGATTTCCTTATCAGACGCCATGTCTCGGCCTTCCAATTAACCTTTATCGCCTTTCTCGGCACCATTTTCTCCGCTATGCTCATATATTTTGAAATCTGGATAATAGGCGCGTGCCTCTTCCTGCTTTTCTCATTCTTTGATGCCCTTGATGGGTCATTGGCAAGGAGGAAAAATACTGCCGGGCCCATCGGCGCCTTCTTCGATTCGGTAATGGACAGGATCTCCGATAGTACCATACTATTCGCGATCATCTTCTATGGCTTCAAGACCGGAAACAAGGATATCTTTCTCCTTGGTCTCCTGTCCCTCATAGCCTCGTTGGTTACGAGTTACATCAAGGCCAAGGCGGAGACCTTTTTGGAGTTCGGCTCCATAGGCCTCCTGCAACGACCGGAAAGGATTCTGATTATATTTCTCATGCTGCTGTTCCACCAATATCTCCTCCTGGGCCTCTGGGTTCTCGTGATCGGGGGCTACATCACCATCGGACAACGGTTATACATCGCCTATCAAAGATTTACCCAACAATCCTCCTCATGAACGCGGGGTGCACGTCAATCGCCGGAGGGGAAATCTTCCTCGTTATAACCTTAGCCCACGAAGAGCACGGCGGCGAAACTCACCGCGGATCTCGCTGCCTCCTCCCTGAATACCCCATAGTCCAGCAGGTACCCCTGGCTTGAGGGCAGGATCTCAAGAAGGCACGCGAGGGCGGAAAAACCGCACACGTGATACCTATCATCGACCTCCCTTGACTCCGTCCAGAATCCATCGGCGTTCATCTCGCAGAGAGAATCGAGAAGCCGTCTATCGTGGGCCTCGGACTGATTGAGAATGAAAGACGCCGGCATATCATGGCCAAACTTCGGCCCCACGTGGGAGAAATCAACCCCGGCCACCACGAGCGTGCGTCCATCGCCTGCAACATCCGCGAGAAGCCTCAGAAAATCGCCGCCTATGGATCGATACCCCTCCCTGGTGTACTCATCCATGCTCCCCAAAAGCGATCCGCACAGTATGGGGACAATAGTGAACTGCACGCCTCTCAGCACATGTTGAAGGAAGATAAGCTGAAACTCTATTGAGTGCTCGTCCCTGTGAGGGAAATCATCGCCCGAAGTGCATCGACTCCCCATGCGTAACAGCTCTGCTACCACGCGATGATCTGTCTCCACCGTGCCTAACGGCGTTTCAAATGCCTTTGAGGTGATGGAGAACATCTCCCTCTGCATAGAGTGCCCCACACCCAAGATAACGATCCTCTCCGGGATAGCTGCCTTTATTGCCTGATACGCGACTGAGTAAACCCGCCTGCCCGCCTCTAAATCGATATGCGGTGCCACCAGGGCGGAAATAGTTCCTTCGGGAATTTGTGGCCTTTGGCTGGCAGCTAGAATAGCGTCCAATCGCCGTTGGAGCTCTTCGGCCTCCTTTGGGTATGAGAGGCCGGCATGAGCAGGATGTCTGATTGTCTGAGCGCGGAAATCGGAGATGATTTGCTCTCTCAGCTCCCTGTACCTTTGGCCTTCCAGAAGATAGGACGAGTCGAGCTGCTCCAAGACGCCTTCAACATCCTCAATTGGTATCAATCTTCCTCCCTGCTGCCGCATCATATACAGCTGAATATCCCTCACGGATCTCGTTCCATCCAGCAGGCTCATGAGCGTATAGAGATCGGGATTAATCACCCTTCCCTCTTTCACCAGGCCGAGCCTGTCTCGTATCATAATAACCGTTCCACCCTGTGACTGCGCCGGGATGAATTCCAGATCCTCTCTTATCTTGGGCTTGTCACTATCCATTTCTGAACCCCGTATGATAATTCTAGCCAAACATATCTGAAATTCGCTTCAACTTTGAATAAAGCAATAATAGTGTTCAGGGGTTCAGCGTTCAGAGTTCAGGAAAGAGCCTCTCCCTTCAATGGCTCCTGTCGCCGCTGAACACTGAACTCTGAACACTCTAGCAGCATGCAATGAGCTAAAAGCCCTTGACCAACCTCCCCATCTGCCCTATCATCTCCACGGGTTATCCAGGGCTTATAAACTTAATAATAGCGATGAACTACAAAAAACTAAAGAGAAAGCTAAGGAAGATAGGATCTGCACATAACTTTCAGGGGTTAAAGGCTCAGTACGATAGTTTATACAAGATAAAGCTCAAGGAAGAGAGGGATATCATCGGCATAAAGAAGGCCGGCAGGCTCGCCGTTGATATCCTTAAGGAGGTAGAAGAGCATATGGCCCCGGGCATTACCACCAACCACATTAATTCCATCGTGGAAGAAATCACCGCAAAACACCGCGCACAATCCGCCCCCCTCAATTACCATGGTTTTCCGAAAAGCGTGTGCACCTCTGTGAACGAGGTGATCTGTCATGGGATACCAGATGATACCATCTTAAAGGAGGGCGATATCGTAAACGTCGATGTCACCCCCATACTGGACGGCTATTACGCCGATGCCAGCATGACCTTTTTCGTGGGAACTCCCGGCGAAGAGGCGCGGAAGATAGTGGCCGTCTCAAGGGAGTGTCTGAGGCGTGGGGTCCTGGCGGTGAAACCGGGCAATAGAATCGGCGATATCGGCTATGCCATTCAGAGATATGCGGAGGCTCAGGGCTGTTCAGTGGTAAGGGAGTATGTGGGCCATGGTACCGGCTTCGAATTCCATGAACCTCCCCAGGTTCCCCATTATGGCAAGAGGGGTGAAGGCATCCCCCTTGTTCCCGGCATGGTGTTCACCATAGAGCCGATGATCAATCTCGGAAAACACAACCTCCATGTTCTTTCCGATAAGTGGACCGCCGTTACCGACGATGGGAGCCTCTCGGCCCAGTTCGAACAAACGGTGCTGGTAACGCAAACAGGCCTTGAGATCTTAACGCCCTTCGATTGAGCCTTATGTATCCTCTTTTCCTCCCCACCGGTCATCGGTCACCCTGAGCTCAATCCTCTTATGCCTCGCCTCTTCATCGGCAACCCTCTTCTCCTGGGGGGCAAGGTTCAGGTAACAGGATGCACAGAGACCGGTCCTGTTCACACACATCTTCGTTTTCTCGCAGAGGATACACGTCCTGTGTCGTATCGCCTCAGCAACCCTCTTGCTGTCCCTGAGGGTAGCGGTAAGATTACCCGCATTCCCCCTCTCCTTCCATACCTCGTCGAGACGTATTACCTTATGATCCTTATCCTTACTGGCCTTCATATGCCCTGCTTCGCTTCGTTGCCTTTTGTAATCTATCTTACAATCTCATGTTGAATAACTCCAAGAGAATTTTTTAGAGCATGTCTCCCTGGGATCTAGCGAAATAGAGAAAGCTGGCTGTCCCTTGGCTTCTTCCTCCCCTTCTCCGCCTCTCCCCTCTTGACCAGCTCATCTTTTATGTCCAAGAGAAAGGGGGAGATGGGGAGGCTGAGGTTCGAGCCAAAGAGATTCCTTCTTTTTGCGTGGGACAGGAAAAGGGCGCTTTTAGCCCGAGTCATGCCCACATAGAGGAGCCTTCGCTCCTCCTCGATATCGGAAGCTCTCGGTGTGAACAGGGTATAGGGCAACAGCCCATCCTCACATCCAATGATAAACACATAGGAGAACTCCAGTCCCTTTGCCGCATGTATGGTCATAAGCGCCACCCGCTCGGCTGCTCTGAGGTAGGTATCGGCAGGACTTCCAAGCTGAAGAAAGGAGAGGAAGGAGGAGACCTCAGAGCCATACTCCCTGGCCAAGAAGAGGAGTCTCTCAATGGGGTCCCGGTGTTCCTCCAATGTGCGGGGGAAAAAGGCCTTTGTGATTTCCACGATAGAGTCCTCTGCCGTGGAAACGGCTGTATTGTCCCTTATCTCCGAAATGGCTGATTCGGACAATCCCCTAATATGCCTGCCCTGTAGCCTTTGGAGCAGCACCTTATTTACTGGCCCTGTGGTAATAAGGCGGAGGACATCCACAATGGTGCAGATCGGCTCCTGCCTGTAGAATGGCTCCTCGCCCACGAGCTGGTAAGGAATGCTGTGATCATCTAAGGCCTTGATTATGAATGGGGCCATCTTGGATACCCTAAACAGGACGCCAAAATCGGAAAAGGACCTTTCCTCCCCTTCATCACTCCCGTCGGTGATCTGGCTATCGAGCGAGAAGAATCGAACCCCACCCATCAGCCTCTCTATGGTTCTGGCTACAAATTCCGCCTCGCTCTTCGCAGTGGCACACCCCTGAATCTGGACCGCCAATCCCTGTTCTAATCCCTCTAGCAAACCACCTTTTCTGCGAGCCCCCATAACATGAGCCGATGCATCAAGTATCGTCTGTGAACATCGGTACGATGTTTTCAGGTCACGGATTGCCGCAGTTGGATAGTCCTCCTTAAATCTCCCTATAAAGGCGTTGTCGGCGCCTCGAAACCCATAGATGGCCTGATCTGGATCCCCAATGGCGAAGAGGTTAGAGTCCCGCTCAGGCGCCAGAAGCCTTATAAGATTGTATTGGGCGCAGTTTATATCCTGATACTCATCGATGCAGATCCACGGATAGCGCGCTCTCACAATCTGGCCTATGCCGCGGTAATCCCTGAGAAGCCTCACCGGGTAGACGATGAGATCATCGATATCAAATGCATCCTCTGACTTCAGGGTTTCCTCATAGGCGCTATACAGGTCTTCGAGCTCATCTCCCCCAAGCCCCCTTGGGATCCGCATCCTGCTTTTGGCCAAACTGATCATCTCCGAGAGCGAGCGGAGATCCCTTTGCCTTGCACCGAGACAGGAGGAAAGGATATAGGCCTTCTCCTCATCCCCGAATAGGGCGAACCCTGAGGATCTTCCAAATAGGTGGGCATACTCTCTGAGCAAAGCCATGCCAAAGGAGTGAAATGTGGCGATGGTAATCCCCTGTGCCATGATATCGGTTTTCATGGCGCGCGTTACCCTTTTCCTCATCTCCTCAGCAGCCTTGTTGGTAAAGGTAATGGCGAGGATAAAGGCCGGATCTACTCCCCTTTGCTCGATAAGCCGGATGATTCTCATGCTCAGGGTGAAGGTCTTTCCGGTGCCAGGTCCCGCCAAGATCAGGCAAGGACCTGTATAGTGATCCACGGCCTGTTGTTGTGCGGGGTTCACGGTAAATACTCCGGAAGCATCGACCCCCTCTTCTCCTGAGCCCTTCAGGGGGGAGCGTTCTTGTTGAAGGCCCTGAATCTCCAGGCCCTCAACGGCCCCGGCAACCCTCTCCGGGGCCTTGAACGACCGCTCGAAGAAGGATATCTGCGAAGAGAGGGACCGGATTTCCCCCCTCTTGAAGGCCCTTATCTGGCCGAACTTCCCATCGTATCCCTCCTCTATGTACACCTCCCCACTCCTGAGTCGCCTGATACCCTCCACCATTATCTCATCGGCAATCTCCATAATCCGTTCATAGGGGAGGTCGAGGAGGAGAGATAACTCAGCCCCGCCTCTCTTCAAAAGATGCTCGTACTCCAGGTGGACTCCCTTGCTGCCCGGGTTGATGCCCTTGATTTCCGCGAGAAGATTCTTCAACGGGGTGAGGCAAAAGTAACTATGTCGAGCGGGCCGCTCTTCCGGATCCCTTCTGTCGGCGAGCTGCATGACCCTGTTCAGCACCCCCACCGTAACCTTTTTTCCGCAAACGGGACAGATGCCCCCATGCTCGGCCGTTTCCCGCGGTGTCCAGCAGATCCCGCACTTCCTGTGCCCGTCAAGATGGTACTTGCCCTCCTGGGGGAAAAACTCTATGGTGCCCAGGAACCTTTGATCGCCCTCTCCCCTCATCGCGGAGATGATACTCGAATATGAGAGCGCTGCGTCGAAGAGATTGGCCTCTCTACCCAGCTTTTCAGGAGAGTGGGCGTCCGAGTTGGAAACCAGAGTGTAGCCATCCAAAAACGAGCAGAGCCAGTTCATGGGCGGATCCGATGAAAGCCCGGTTTCCACCGCAAAGATCTCCCCGGAGAGATCGCCGAAACACTCCGCAATGGTATCGTAGCCCGACCTTTCTCCCAGCACGGAAAACCAGGGCGTCCAGATATGCGCAGGGATGAAGGCGGTGTCACTGCCTGCCTCTAATGCGATCTCCAGCAAATCTCTCGAGGCAATCCCGAGTATGGGCCTGCCGTCAGACCTGATGTTTCCCGCCGCCTCGAGCGTGGTTTGGATCCTCTTCACCGTCTCGAATGATGAGCACAGGATCAGGTTATGAACCTTTCGAACCCTCCCCCTTTCCTTGTAAATACTGCTTATCTCCCCGGAGAGAATGAACCTTACCGGCTGCAAAGCCGATGAGGGGAAAAGCTCATCTTTTATGCGGTATTCTTCCTTGAGCGCAAACAAACCATCTTCAGTGTGAACGAGCTTCTCCCTCAGATCCTCACACCAGCCAGGGTGAAACACATCACCGGTTCCAATGATATGGATGCCCTTTCGACGAGCCCAAAGTTCTAAATTTTCAGGGGTAAGTTCCCTGCTCGTGGCAACCGAATAGTGAGAATGCACGTGAAAATCCGCTATCAGCCGCATGTTACGTTCCTAAAATGCCTAACCTTTAGAGTGATCCGAATCTTAAAAGAAATTGAGCCAAAAACTGACAGTAGCTCACTACATTCTTCATAATCCGTTCTTTCTTTCTCCAGAGAGAACATTTCAGCTTTTAGCCACTTGCTTTATGCGTTCGGTAGGCCGCGATTATCTCGGCGCAAAAGAGAAATATGGCTGAAGCATAGAAGATCCACAGGACCATCAGAATGATCGTGTTCAATGAACCATAAATAAGCCCGTAATTGGGATTATGGCTAATGCTCCAGCGAAATGCGTATTTGGCCACTTCAAGCAGGGCGGCACACAGGAAGCCGCCTATCATGGACTGCCGCAGGAAGACCTTGCCCGGAGGAACGATTGCATAGAGCGCGGTTAATAGGAGAAAGGTCAAAAGGAAGGGGGAGATATATTTCAAGAAGATATTGTTTAAAAAGAGAGGCACTATGGCGATAGAAAAGTGATTATTCAGCCCGATAAAGGCATCGACAACCAGGTTGAAGGTCTGGAGAAGCAGAAAGATGAGTCCCGCCACCGGCACGAAGAGCAGGGACATGATCTTTGAAACCCAAAAGGGCCTCACATTCTCCACCTTGAATACCCTTTTCAGGGAAAACTCAATGGAATCGAAAATGAGGGTGCTCGACCATAACATGAACAGGACGGCAAACCAGGCAAAAAACCCGCTCCCCAGGTTTATCCGCCCGACCTCCCGCAAGACCATGGTGCTGATAAAGGGAATGAGCTTGGTGATAAAAGCGCTAATCCTCGGCAATACCTGGCCTCCGGAGCCAAGAAAGAAACCGATTATTGAAACCACGAGGTAGAGAAACGGGATGATTGCGAGGATCGCGTAAAAGGCGATAGCCGCGGAAAGGTTCAAACAGCCATCCTTCCTGAAGGAGATAATAGAATCTTTGAGAACACTGCCTATAGACATCTGACTCGCTTTGCGTTGAGAGGTGATGGTGCGGGCCACCGGTAGAGCTAAATGTATATCCTATAAAAACCCATGTCAACAATGCCGTAGCGAAAGATAGGTTTTTGGGGTGAAGAAAACACCTATGATTTGATGCCCCTTAGTGATATAAAAACGAGAACGGCAAGTATTGTTCATATGGCACGGGTGGCGGGATCCGGCAGCCACTGAGAGGACTCGCCGGGCCGGGTAACCATGATGGAGATTCACCCGCTTGATTTGAGTTTATTGTCCTCTGATGGTATTAGAGAATAGATAATGAATAGAGTGATACGAAAAAGGATTACCAAGGCGCTTCTTCTCATCCTCCTGGTCTTCGCCGTGGGAACCACGGGGTTTTACTTTCTCCTCGATGGCCTTACCTTTATCGATTCCCTCTACCTCACCGTAGTCACGCTTGCGACCGTGGGATATGGTGATTTTTCCCCCCACTTGAATATGCCGCCAGGGGGAAATCCCTATCTCATCAAGTTCTTCGCCATATTTATCATTTTGTTCGGCATGAGTGCCCTGCTCTATGGCATCGGCGTTATGACCGAATATATCGTCTCCGGTGAAATACTGGGTGAACAACGCAGAAAGAGGATGCAGAAACTCATCTCATCCCTGCGCAACCACTACATTATCTGCGGAGCGGGGGAGACGAGCGTCTATATGATGCAGGAGCTGGAGAAGACCGAAAGGCCCTTTGTGGTGATCGAAAAATCCGAAGAGCGCATCCAGCAGATCCTCAACCAATTCGATGAGCTTCTCTATCTACAGGGCGACGCCACACATGACGAAATCTTAGAGCAGGCAGGGCTCGAACATGCCGTAGGGGTCATCGCCTCCCTGCCCGATGAAAAGGACAATCTCTTCGTCGTCATGTCATTGAGCCAGAAGAAGAGAGAGAGCGGCTTTACATTCAGAATCGCGGCAAAGGTTACCCATTTCGAAAAGATGGCACCAAAGATAAAGAGCGCGGGGGCGGACTGCGTCATTTCTCCCGAGTACATAAGCGGCAGGAGAATGATATCGGAGATGTTCAGGCCATCGGTAACTACCTTCCTTGACCGCATGCTTAAGGATGATCGCGCCGTCATGAGAGTCGAAGAGGTAACCGTCTCACCGGATTCATCCTTTGCGGGGAAAAGCCTAAGGGAAACGCGTATCAGCGACAGAACTGGCCTTTTGATCGCCGCAGTGAGAAAGGGCGGAAGGGGCGAGTTTATTTATAACCCCACTTCTGATCAGGTTATTGAGGAAGGTGATGTCCTCATTACTATGGGTGCCATGGATAAGATTGGGGCCCTACGGAAGCTCGCGGGGGGGAGGTAAGGGAAAAGGGTGGAAAGGGAATTTCAGGATCACATCATTATCTGCGGCCTTGGTGCAACGGCCATGCAGATCATCGAGGAAATGGAGTCATATCGTGAGAAGTCCGCAGGAAAGGATACGATAATAGGCGAGGTGCGGCTCCGCGATTATCTCGTTATCGAGAGCTCAAGGGAGGTCATAGACAAGACCGTCGTTAAGTGGCCGGATTTATTCTACATCATTGGTGATGCAACGGATGATGACATTCTTGAACGTGCGTATATAAAAAATGCGTACGGTATCTTCCCGGTCCTTTCCAGCGAGAAGGATAACCTCTATATCACCGTAGCCTCCCGCCAGCTGAATCCGCGCATCAGGATTGTCGCCAGGACAGCCGATGTCGTTAACATAGGCAAGAAATTGTTTAAAGGTGGCGCGAATTCCGTTATCTCACCCAACTCCATTGGCGGGCTGCGCCTCGTCTCGGAGATTGCTCGGCCCCATGTGACCGATTTTCTCGATGATATGCTCCGCGATAAAAACACCCTGCTCAGGATAGCTGAAGTAGGGGTCGAGCGAAAATCGCTCTTTTGCGGGCTCTCCTTGAAGGAAGCCAGCCTCCCTGAAAAATGCGGTCTTTTAATAATCGCCATGAAAAAACGCGATGATCGATTTTATACTTATAACCCCCCCGGTTCCGCGCGTATTGAACCCGATGATACATTGGTTGCCATTGGGTACACGAACCAGATCTCTCAGTTGACTAAGCTCCTAAAGGGACAGGCAGGGGTCTAGCGACTCGCCGTCTGCCCTCATAATGGCAAAGGAATCCTCCCC
>CAZJXD010000122.1:0-13026 GCA_964549945.1 uncultured Desulfobacteraceae bacterium
TGACATGGGGCTTCGTCCTCTTAAACTTCTCCTTGGCCATGGTAGTTACCTCCTTCTATAATGGTCAATTCGTTAACTCGTTGAGTGGCAAAAAAATCACCCAACCCCTTGACCATTCACCTAATCAACATAACCTTACCAGCGATAGTGAGCAAAGGCCTTATTCGCCTCGGCCATCCTGTGCGTGTCCTCCTTCTTCTTAAAGGCACCGCCCCTTCCCTTAGAGGCATCGATCAGTTCCCCTGCCAACTTGGCCGCCATTCCCTTCTCTCCCCTCTGCCTCGCATTGGTCAGTATCCATCTGATGCTGAGGGTAGTCCTCCGCGAGGACCTGACCTCGGTGGGGACCTGATAGGTTGAGCCGCCAACCCGTCTCGAGCGTACCTCAAGGATGGGCTTCACGTTTTCGACCGCCTTGTGAAAGAGCGCGAGGGGATCCTCATCGGTCTTCTGCTGCATTATGTCGAAGGCATCATAGAGTATGGATTGCGCCAAGTTCTTCTTGCCCCGCCGCATAACCCTATTGATGAATCTCGCCACGAGCTCGCTTTTGAATTTCGGATCAGGCAAGATCTCCCTCTTTACGATCTCTCCTTTTCTCGGCATTCCATTTCCTCAAAAAAAATCCTGTTATAGCCTAAATGCTCTTGGGTCTTTTTGTCCCGTACTTGGAGCGACCTCTTCTTCGATCCTCGACACCTGAGCTATCCAGGGTGCCACGAATGATGTGGTACCTGATTCCAGGCAGATCCTTCACCCTCCCACCCCTGATCAGCACAACGGAATGCTCTTGGAGGTTGTGGCCTATCCCAGGGATATAGGAGGTCACCTCTATGCCGTTCGTCAACCTCACCCTCGCAACCTTACGAAGGGCAGAATTCGGCTTCTTAGGGGTGGATGTGTATACCCTGATACACACGCCCCTTTTCTGCGGACTTCCCCTAAGGGCGGGCGTCTTGACTTTTTTCTTTACCTTCTGTCTCCCGTTTTTAATGAGTTGATTGATCGTCGGCATCTATATCCCTTGATACGGTTTCATCACGATCTCAGCTTCGACCGTCTTTTATGCTATCTAAACAATTATTGCAAGGCATTTATGATACCTCCTGCTCCACCTCGATATCCGCACCTCTGTAGATACCCAGCCCCGTGCCCGCCGGGATGAGCCTGCCCATAAGAATATTCTCCTTGAGTCCCCTCATGTAGTCTACTCTTGACTCAACGGCCGCATCGGCCAAGACCTTCGTTGTCTCCTGGAAAGAGGCGGCGGATAAGAAGCTCTCCGTATTAATCGAGGCCTTTGTGACCCCTAGCAGAAGGGGTTCCCCCACGGCCGGCTTGCCTCCGCGTTCGATAATCTGCTGATTCCCCTCCTCGAATCGCCATCTCTCTATCTCCTCGCCCAGGATAAAATCCGAATCTCCCACTTCTTTCACTACCACCCTTCTCAGCATCTGCCTGACAATCACCTCTATGTGTTTGTCATTTATCCTCACGCCCTGGAGCCGATATACCTTCTGAACCTCATCGACGAGATACTTGGAGAGCTCCCTTGGACCCTTTATCCTCAATATATCATGGGGATTGGCCGAGCCCTCCATGAGCGCCTCTCCCGCTCTCACGTAATCCCCATCGAACACGCTCACGTGTTTTCCCCTCGGTATTATGTATTCAGCGGGCTTTCCAACCTCAGGCGTGATGATCACCCTCCTTTTGCCCGATGAATACTTCCCAAAAGAAACGGTTCCGTCAATCTCGCTCAACAGTGTGTGATCC
Source organism: uncultured Desulfobacteraceae bacterium (assembly GCA_964549945.1). Lineage (GTDB taxonomy): Bacteria > Desulfobacterota > DSM-4660 > Desulfatiglandales > B25-G16 > B25-G16. The sequence continues at coordinate 1,777 of CAZJXD010000122.1, forward strand.
TTTGGCTTTCTGACCTCGAATAACTCCGCTACCCGTGGCAGACCTCCGGTGATGTCCTTGGTCTTTGTCGTCTCCCTCGGTATCTTCGCCAGGACATCGCCCGCATGAACCTCATCGCCCTCTGACACCATGATAATGGCACCTATGGGAAGGAAGTACCTCGCAGCTGCGCCTGAATCCATGTAAAGCTGGATCGTCTTGCCAGCGCTATCCTTGATGGAGATCCTGGGTCTCACATCGGGATCGCCAGAGGGAACGATCACCTTACTCGACTTACCGGTAACCGGGTCCAGCTTCTCCTGCATCGTCTTTCCCCCGACGATATCGCCGAATTTCAGCCTTCCCGCGACCTCGGTCAAGATGGGTATGGTAAAGGGGTCCCATTCAACCAAGAGCTCGCCTGAGGTTATCTCACGCCCATCATTCACCTTAATGACGGCACCATATATCACGGGATACCGCTCCAATTCGCGGCCGTTCGCATCCACCACCCCGATATCGCCGTTCCTGTTCATTACCACGTGGTTTCCCATCTCGTTGATCACGGTTTTGAGGTTATAGAACTTCACCCTACCGCTGTTCCTGGCCTGGATGGTGGATTGCTCCACCTTCCTGCTCACGGTACCACCAATGTGGAACGTACGCATGGTGAGCTGTGTTCCCGGCTCACCAATGGACTGGGCGGCGATGATGCCGATCGGCTCTCCTATGTCAACATCCCTGCCATGCGCGAGGTCCCGTCCGTAACACCTCTTGCAGACCCCCCTCTTCGTCCTGCAGGTCAACACCGATCGAATCTTTAGCGTCTCAATCCATGATCTCTCTATTCTCGTGACTGCCTCCTCATCTATCTCCTCATTGTACCGAAGCAACAGTTCTCCTGTGATCGGATCATGGATATCCTCAGCGGCAATCCTTCCGAGTATCCTCTCTGAAACGGGCTGTATTACCTCGCCGGCCTCGGTAAGTGCCTCTACCCATATCCCATCCATGGTGCCGCAGTCCTCCTCGGTAATGCAGGCATCCTGAGCCACATCTATCAACCGACGAGTCAGATATCCCGAATTGGCCGTCTTCAATGCCGTATCGGCCAATCCCTTTCGTGCACCGTGGGTAGAGATAAAATACTGGAGAACCGTCAAACCCTCACGGAAATTCGCGGTGATCGGCGTCTCGATAATCTCCCCGGAGGGCTTTGCCATCAACCCCCTGATCCCCGCCAGCTGCCTCATCTGATCCTTGCTGCCCCTTGCTCCGGAGTCGGACATCATATAGATGGGATTAAAGCTATCGCCCTTTCCCCTCTGACCATTGCTGTCCACCATCTCCTCCACCGCCATCTCTTTCATCATCTCGGAGGAGATTGACTCGGTTGCCTTTGTCCAGATATCAACGACCTTGTTATACTTCTCGCCATCGGTAATCAATCCATCGCTGTATTGTTTTTCGATCTTCTTCACCTCGCTCTCGGCTTCTACTATGATCTCCGATTTCCTCATAGGGGTAACCATATCCTTGCTCGAGATGGAAATACCGGAAATGGTTGCATACTTATACCCTATGTCCTTCAACCTATCGGCGAGGATAACGGTTGCCTTAGTGCCCAGCGTTCGGTAGCACTCGTTGATGATATTGCTTAGCTCCTTCTTGGTAATGACCCTGTTGACCAGCTCAAATGGTAACTCGCTGGGGAAAATCTCGTGAAGGATCACCCTTCCGGTCGTGGTCCTGAGAATCTGTCCATCCATTCTCACGTTGATAGAGGCGTGCAAATCGAGCGCACCGGCATCATAGGCCATCCGAACCTCCTCGACATTGGCAAAGGTCTTTTTCTCCCCTTTACAGAACGGCCTCTCTTTGGTCATATAGTAGATGCCCAGGACGATGTCTTGAGTCGGGACGATAATTGGCTCGCCGTTTGCCGGCGAGAGGATATTGTTGGTGGAGAGCATCAATACCCTGGCCTCGGTCTGTGCCTCGATGGAAAGGGGAACATGAACGGCCATCTGGTCTCCATCGAAATCGGCATTGAAGGCGGTACAGACCAGGGGATGGATTTGAATGGCCTTGCCTTCAATAAGAACCGGCTCAAAGGCTTGTATGCCGAGCCGATGAAGCGTGGGCGCTCTGTTGAGCAACACGCAGTGCTCCTTTACCACCTCATCCAGGCAATCCCAAACCTCCGGCGTCTCCATTTCCACCAGCTTCTTGGCCTTCTTCAAGGTCCCTGCGAGCCCCTTTTCCTCCAGCTTGTTGTAGATAAACGGCTTAAAAAGCTCCAGGGCCATCTGTTTTGGAAGACCACATTGGTGGAGCCTGAGGTCAGGGCCAACCACGATAACCGATCTTCCGGAATAATCAACTCGTTTTCCGAGCAGATTTTGCCGAAACCTGCCCTGCTTGCCCTTAAGCATATCACTGAGGGATTTCAACGGCCTCTTGTTCGCCCCGGTAATGGTCTTTCCTCTCCTGCCGTTATCGAACAGGACATCCACGGCCTCCTGGAGCATCCGCTTCTCGTTCCGAATAATAATATCGGGTGCGTGCAGCTCCAAGAGGCGCTTCAATCGGTTGTTCCGATTGATAACCCTACGATAGAGGTCATTGAGATCCGAAGTGGCAAACCTCCCCCCATCGAGAGGCACCAGAGGCCTGAGATCCGGGGGCAGCACGGGGATCACATCCAACATCATCCACTCCGGCCTGTTCTTGGATAAACGAAAGGCATCCACGATACGGAGGCGCTTTGAGAGCTTCTTTCTCTTGGCTTCTGATTTGGTGCTGTGTATCTCAAGCTTCAACTTCGCGGACAGCCCCTCGAGATCGATCTCTTTAAGCATTCCCTGAACGGCCTCGGCCCCCATCTCGGCCTCAAATCCGTCTCCATAGTCCTCTCTCGCCTTCAGATACTGTTCCTCGGTCAACAAGGTTCCCTTGGCCAAGGGGGTATCCTTCGGATCGATAACCACATAATTCTCAAAGTAGAGTATCTTTTCCAAGGTCTTGAGGGTCATATCCAAGAGAAGGCCGATCTTGGAGGGAATGCACTTCAAGAACCAGATATGTGCCACTGGCGAGGCCAATTCGATATGACCCATTCTCTGTCTTCGCACCTTGGAGTGCGTTACCTCTACGCCGCACTTCTCGCAGACCACACCCCTGTGCTTCATCCTCTTGTACTTTCCGCAGAGGCATTCGTAATCCCTTATGGGACCGAAGATCTTCGCACAGAATAACCCATCCCTTTCGGGCTTAAATGTTCGATAATTAATGGTTTCTGGTTTTTTCACCTCACCATACGACCACTCTCGAATCTTGTCCGGCGAGGCGATGGATATCTGCACCGAGTTAAAACTCAATGGATCCTTCGGTTTCGTAAAAAATCCATATAAGTCTTCCAAAGCATCCTCCTTGTTAGCTCTTTGAATCGTAGTCCAGGAGAGCTTCTGGCTCCCCATCCTCGTTTAGCTCCACTTCCAAACCGAGGCTCTGGAGCTCTTTCAACAAGACATTAAAGGACTCCGGGAGGCCGGCTTCCAGGAGATTACTCCCCTTCACAATCTTCTCGTACATTCGTGTCCGACCCGCTACATCATCGGACTTCACGGTCAAGAACTCCTGCAGGGAATACGCTGCTCCGTACGACTCCATTGCCCAGACCTCCATCTCGCCCAAGCGCTGTCCCCCGAATTGCGCCTTTCCGCCGAGCGGCTGCTGGGTGACGAGGGAGTATGGACCAATGGATCGAGCATGGATCTTATCATCGACAAGGTGGTGGAGCTTCATCATGTACATAATGCCCACGGTGATCTGGTGGTCGAAAGGCTCGCCTGTCCTCCCATCGTACAGCATTGCTTGTCCACTCGCCGGCAATCCCGCGCGTTTTAAGGAATCCAGGATCTCCTCTTCCTTTGCCCCATCAAAGACAGGTGAAGCCATGGTAATACCATCCACCACATTCGTGGCATTCTCCTTGAGCTCCTCATCCGAGAGGCCGGCTAACATCCGATCGTATTGCTCGGAATAGAGCTCCTTTAGTTTCTCCCTCAGCGATCTCTCATCCTTCAGGCTTTCCACCAGATGACGTATCTGCTGCCCGAGTTCATGAGCGGCCCAACCGAGGTGGGTCTCCAGGATCTGCCCTACGTTCATTCGAGATGGAACGCCGAGGGGATTGAGCACGATATCCACGGGCGTGCCATCGGGAAAATACGGCATATCCTCGATGGGCAGTATGAGCGAGATAACGCCCTTATTTCCGTGGCGACCGGCCATCTTATCCCCTACCGACAGCTTCCGCTTGACGGCGATGAATACCTTTACCATCTTGATAACCCCAGGCGAGAGCTCATCGCCCGCATCCAGTCTCTCTATCTTCTGCTGGAAGCGCTCGTTTACCCTCCCGGCCTGCTCGCGGTACTTCACCACGATCGACTCCATCTTCTCGATCACGTTCATCTCCGCGTCGATGTTCGCACCCTGCCAGCACTCAACGGGAATACCCGCGACACATTCATGATCGAGTACCCGGTTCCTCTTCACGAGAACCTCATCGGTTTCCGGGTGTCTCAAGTCGGATTTAATGCGTTTTCCCTCCAAGAGCGGCGACAGCTTTTCCCGGGCATTCCCCTTGACGACCTCGAGCTCGTCCTCCCTATCCTTCGAGAGTTGCCTGATCTCCTCGGCCTGGATGGCCTTTGTTCTCTCATCCTTGTCAACGCCCTTCCTGGAGAACACCTGCGCATCGATTACTCTGCCCTCTACACCGGGAGGTACCCTGAGCGAGCTATCCTTCACATCGCCGGCCTTCTCCCCGAAGATAGCCCTCAGAAGCTTCTCCTCCGGCGAAAGTTGGGTTTCGCCCTTTGGGGTGATCTTGCCCACCAGGATATCACCGGGCCTCACCTCGGCGCCCAGCTGAATGATGCCGCTCTCATCGAGTTGCCTGAGGGCCTCCTCGCCCACATTGGGTATATCTCGCGTGATCTCCTCTTGTCCCAGTTTGGTATCCCTGGCAACAACGCTGAACTCCTCGATGTGGATAGAGGTAAACACATCATCCCGTACCAACCTCTCGCTCACGAGCACCGCATCCTCAAAATTATAGCCACCCCATGAGAGAAAGGCTACTATTACGTTCCTCCCCAAGGCGAGCTCGCCGTATTCCATTGCGGGGCCGTCTGCGATGATCTGGCCCTTCTTCACCCTTTCACCCTGCTTCACGATCGGTTTTTGGTTGTAACAGGTGCTCTGGTTTGAGCGCTTGAACTTCAAGAGCTTATATATCTCAACCCCCTCCTCTTCCTTTTCGGATCGAATTACTATTCGAGAGGCATCTACTCCCTCCACTATCCCATCCGTTTTGGCGAGAACCGCGACACCTGAGTGCCTGGCTACAATCTCCTCAATCCCAGTCCCAATGAGCGGGGATCTCGCCTGCATGAGTGGCACGGCCTGTCTCTGCATATTGGACCCCATCAGTGCCCTGTTCGCATCATCGTGCTCCAAGAAGGGTATCAACGATGCAGCGATGCTTACCAATTGGTTCGGCGAGACATCCATGTAGATAGCATCCTTCGCGGGAACCATACAGGCCTCCCCACCCTTTCTCGCTGCTACGACTTCGCGGATAAAACGCCCATTGGCATCGAGGGGCTCGTTGGCTTGCGCGATGGGATAGTCCCTCTCATCCATAGCCGTCAAGTACTCTATCTCATTCGAGACTACGCCATCTTCCACCCTTCTATAAGGGGTTTCTATAAAGCCGAAATCGTTTATTCTGGAATAGGTACTCAGGGATACGATCAACCCGATATTCGGGCCCTCAGGCGTCTCTATGGGGCAGATTCGACCATAATGGCTCGGGTGCACGTCTCTCACCTCAAAACCAGCCCTCTCCCGGGTGAGTCCACCTGGTCCAAGAGCGCTCAATCGCCTCTTGTGAGTAATCTCGGAGAGGGGATTCGTCTGATCCATGAACTGGGAAAGCTGGCTCGAGCCAAAAAACTCGTTGATCACCGCGGAGACAGGCTTGGAGTTAATCAGGTCACGGGGCATCAACGTGTCCACGTCCTGGAGGCTCATCCTCTCCTTGATGGCCCGCTGCATTCTAATGAGGCCAACCCTGTACTCCTCCTCCAGAAGCTCCCCAACCGATCTCACCCTTCGGTTCCCCAGGTGATCGATATCATCAACGGTCCCCTCCTCGACGTTCAATCGCACTAACTCCTTCACGGTCTCCAGAATGTCTTCCCTTCGCAAGGTGCATACCTCGAGAGATACGTCCTGATCGAGCCTGTAGTTCATCTTCAAACGACCTACCTGAGAGAGGTCGTAGGTGGATGGGTTGAAAAAGAGGCTTCTGAAGTAAGCATCGGCCATCTCCTGTGTCGGGGGGCTCGTCGGCCGAAGCTTTCTGTAGATATCCAGAACGGCCTCGTCATTGGTGATGACCCTGTCCAGAAGCATGGTATCCCTTATAGAGGTGCTCACATCTGCCGAATCCAGCACCAAGAGCTCGACTTCCTTGATATCCCTCTCCTGTATGCGGCTCAAATCCTCCTCTGTAAAGGCCTGATTCGTTCTTACCAAAACCTCGCCCGTCTGAGGATCGACTATATCGCGGGCGGCGACTCTCCCCTCCACATAGGTGGAGCTCACGGGAATGTCGCGGAGATCGAGATCGATGAGCTTCTTTAAGACCTTTTTGCTGAACTTCTCCCCTTTCTTTGCCAAGACTTCCCCGCCTTTTGGCTCAACGATATCCTCGGTAATCCTCTGCCCCTGGAGGCTTTTCACATCCACTATTGAACGAAAGGCGCCCTTATGGACGATTATCTTCTCTATGGGATAAAAATAGGACAGGATCTCCTCCTCTGAATAGCCAAAGGCCTTGAGAAGGATAGTGGCCGGAAACTTCCTCCTCCTGTCAATTCGCACGTGCAGTATATCCTTGGCATCGAATTCCAAGTCAATCCAGGAGCCCCTTAGGGGGATTATCCTCGCGGAATAGAGGGGTTTTCCACTGGGGTGCGTCTTTCCCATATCGTTATCGAAGAAGACCCCGGGAGATCGATGAAGTTGGCTCACCACCACACGTTCTACGCCGTTTATGATAAAGGTGCCCCTTCCCGTCATCATCGGTATGGTGCCGAAATAGATCTCCTGCTCCTTGATATCGCGAATGCTCCTGCTGCTGGTTATCTCATCAAGGTCGAATACCAGTAGCTGCACGACTATCTTGATAGGCGCCTCATAGGCCAGTCCCTTTTTGAGACATTCCTCCTCGTCGTATTTTACCTCCTCAAAGAAATACCGAACGAACTCGAGTGAACACGTTTTGTTCAGGTCATGGATGGGAAAGACGCTCTTGAATGCTCCTTGAAGCCCGATTTCCCTGCGCTCCTCTGGGGAGACATTCTTCTGAAGGAAACGCTCATAGGAATCCCTCTGCACATCTATAAGATCGGGTATTTCTAAGATTGATGTGATCTTCCCAAAACCCCTTCTCGGGTAATGTTTTACGCTATCGTATCTCTGCACAATACGATCTCCTCGCATTATGTTGTCTGTATTCGTAACCAACCAATGGAATGAAGGATATGCTCGTTCAGAACCTATTTCACCTCAACCGCGGCCCCTACCTCTTCGAGCTGTGCTTTGATGTTCTCCGCATCTTCCTTGGAGATACCCTCTTTTACCTTTGTAGGCGCAGCCTCGACGAGCTCCTTCGCCTCCTTTAAGCCGAGATTGGTCACAGACCGCACGACCTTGATCACCTGGATCTTTTTATCTCCTACCGCAGTGAGTACTACGTCGAACTCCGTCTTCTCCGCCTCCTCGGCCTGGTCAACCTTTTCGATGGCAGCAGGACCTGCCAGGGCAACCGGGGCAGCAGCTGAAACGCCGAATTTCTCCTCAAGCTCCTTTACCAAGTCGGCCAGCTCAAGGACCGTCATATTGGAAATGAACTCGATTACATCCTCTTTGCTTATCTTCGTTGCCATCTCTATCCAAACTCCTCCCTGTTAAGATTTACGCTCTAGGAATTGCTCTTTAATCCCGAGTGCTTCTGTAATTCACCCTGATTCCTTCTGCCCTTTGATGGCCTCCAAAACAGTGACCACTCTCCTGAGCACCTCAGATAATAGCCTCACAAAGGAAGTTGGTACCCCGGAGAGCGCGAAGAGAACCTGCGAAAGAAGCACCTCCCTCGTCGGAAGTTGGGCTAACCTCTTTATGCCGGGCACCTCGAGGATATTGCCTTGTATCTGGGCGATCCTTATCTCTAATTGCTCGTAACTCTCCCTAAATTTGGTCAAGATCTTGGCCGGCGCAACTACATCGTCATAGGTTATCGCGAGGGCACATGGCCCGGTGAGGTGGTTTGTTAATACCGCCGTATCCGTATCTCGACACGCAATAGCCAGCAGCCTATTCTTTACCACCTGGAACTCGATCTCGGCCTCCTTGAGCTCCCGCCTCAATCTCGTGAGTTCCTCCACCTTCAGGCCTTGGTAGTCAACCACAAAGATCCCATAGGCCCTCTCAAGCCTCTCCCTCAAATCCGTTACGGTCTTCTCCTTTGCGCTTCTGTCCACAGGCTAATTTACCTCTCCTTTCCTCTCAACCGAAAGCAATCATCTAAGCATCCCATTTGACCGTGATATCCGCTTGTAAAAATCCTCACATCATTCGAGCCAAAATAGATCACAAGGGCGTACGAAACCCCTCTCTTGGGCGCAAGGTAAGGCATGACTCACGCCTTCCGAGATGTCTACCTGAGCAGATCTCGAATGCTCATCGGATCTACCTTAATGCCCGGTCCCATGGTTGTTGATATCGCGATGCTCCTTAGATAGGTCCCCTTACTGGAGGATGGCTTTAACCGGATGACGGTATCGAGCAAGTGGTTGGCATTTTTAAGGAGCTTGTCCGCCCCGAAGGAGGCCTTTCCTATCGTGGTATGGAGTATCCCTGCCTTATCTACCTTGAAATCGATTCGTCCTGCTTTCAATTCCCTTACAGCTTTCGCTACATCAAAGGTGACGGTGCCGAGTTTTGCATTTGGCATCATTCCCCTCGGGCCCAAGATACGGCCCAGCCTTCCTACGATGCCCATCATATCCGGAGTAGCAATGGCCTTATCAAACTCGAGCCATCCTCCCTGTATCTTCTGAGCGAGGTCTTCGGAACCGACGACATCTGCGCCGGCCTCCTGAGCCTCCTTTTCCTTCTCCCCCTGAGCAAAAACCGCCACCCTTACCGGTTTGCCCACACCATGGGGAAGGGAAACAGTACCTCTGACCATCTGATCGGCATGTCGCGGATCAACCCCCAATCGAACTGCTATGTCAACCGGGCTGTCGAATTTCTCATATGAGGTCTCTATGGCCAGCTCGATGGCTTCCTGAAAGGAATACCTCTTTAACCTGTCCACCTTTTGTGCGGCTTCTCTATATTTCTTTCCTCTCTTCGGCATCCCACCAATTCCCTTGTTCTACAGCATATCCTCAATCAACAATACTGATGCCCATGGATCGGGCCGTACCCTCGATAATCTTTATTGCCCCCGGCATATCAACCGCGCTTAGATCTTGAAACTTCTGTCGAGCGATCTCCTCCACCTGGCTCTTCGTCACGGTCCCCACCTTCTCCCTCATTGGATCAGCCGAGCCCTTCGCAATGTTCGCCGCCTGCTTGAGAAGGATAGAGGCAGGTGGAGTCTTCGTGATAAATGAAAAGGACTTATCCACATACACCGTGATGATTACAGGGACAACTACACCCTCCTGATTTTGGGTCCTCGCGTTAAAGGCCTTGCAGAATTCCATTATGTTCACACCGTGTTGCCCCAATGCAGGGCCAACTGGTGGCGAGGGATTTGCCTGTCCACCCTTTACCTGCAATTTAATCGTTGCGATAGTCTTCTTCGCCATACATCCTTGCCTTTATATCTTGGTAACCTGTACAAAATCGAGTTCCACTGGAGTTGAGCGACCGAAAATACTTATCAACACCTTGAGCTTCGCCTTATCGGGTTTCACCTCCTCAACCATTCCGTTGAAGTTCGTGAATGGACCATCGATAACCCGGACCTCGTCGCCCTCTTCAAAAAGGAATTTCGGTTTTGGTTTCTCCTTTCCATCCTCCATCCTGTCAAGGATCCTTTGTGCCTCCTCTTCCGAAATCGGCACGGGTTTTGTTCTCTCTCCTAAAAAGCCCGTGACCTTGTCCGTGCTTTGAACGATATGCCATGTCTCGTCTGTCATGGCCATCTGTATCATAAGGTATCCGGGATAGAATTTTCGAGAGGAGGTCTTCTTCTTGCCCTTCACGAGCTCCACCACCTGCTCAGTGGGCACTATTACCTGCCCAAAGAACTCCTCTTTGCCGAGGGATTTGATCTTCTCCTCCAGGGTCGTCTTTACCCTGTTTTCAAATCCTGAATAGGTATGAACTATATACCATTGTAATTCCACGCCTGCGCCTATACTTATCGAATGACGTTCTTTATTATCTTCACCAAGCCCAGATCGACTATACCCAGAAAGAACGCAATGAGGAGAACCAATACGATCACTATTGCCGTGGTGGATAGCAGCTCCTTCCTGTTAGGCCACGTTACCTTCTTGAGCTCCACCTTGGCATCGGAGAGGAATTGCCGAGCTATGTTGAAGTATCTTTTGGGTGCGAATCCGTCGTCGTCCGCTTTCTTGGAGACCTCCTTTTTCAAAGGCGGTTGTGAGAGGTCTTTGCCTTCCGAAACCTCCTCTCTGCTCACCTCTCTGCCTTGAACTATGCTCGCAGCAGGCCTCACATTTGATCTCCTCTTGATATTCTTCCTTTTATGGCCCTTCTTCTTTTTCATGGTCCCCAGGTGCGTGTGGGCATCGATGCGCCCTTATCTTCAGAGATAACTACAGCGGCCATCTCTTTCCAAAAATGGCAGGCCAGGAGGGATTTGAACCCCCAACACCCGGATTTGGAGTCCGGTGCTCTAACCGTTAGAGCTACTGGCCTGCAATAACAGTGCTTATTTGGTTTCTTTATGAACAGTATGAGTACGGCAAAATGGGCAGTACTTCTTGAATTGCAATTTATCCGGTGTTCTCCGCTTGTTCTTTGATGTCGTGTAATTCCTTCGCTTACACGCAGTACACGCTAGTGTAATAATGTCCCTCATACGTAAAACCTACTCTACCAGCTCGCTGATGACTCCCGCACCAACCGTTTTCCCGCCTTCCCGGA
>CAZJXD010000123.1:0-12988 GCA_964549945.1 uncultured Desulfobacteraceae bacterium
GTCCTGTTCGTTGATGGCGGATACAGGGCCATGTAGCTGCGGGAGAAGTGCTGGAGAAATGGGCAAGGTTGAAAAACAGAAGGCTTGAAAAAGAAACATTGCACTGTTGTGCCCAGTGATATGAATGCAATAGTTGCGGGGTTAAGGCAATAATCGAATTCCTGAAATAGGAGGCAAGAGATGGCAAGGGTGCTAAAAGGATTTGTTCCTTATAAAAAAGAAGATGCCGAAACGTATAACAAGCTTCGGTGGTGGTCGGGGCTGACATTCGGAGATATCCTTGACAGAGCCGCGGATATTCATCCGGAAAAAGAGGCCTTTGTGGATGGGAACACTCGCCTGACCTATGGGGAGGCTCGGGAAAAGACCAATAAGCTGGCCATAGGCCTGATGGATTTGGGCATCCAGCCCCTGGATCGGGTCCTGGTTCAACTTCCGAACTGGAACGAATTCGTGTTTGCCTATTTTGCCCTTCAAAAGATCGGGGCCATCACGGTCTTGTTGATCGATCGATATCGCCAGTTTGAAATCAATCACCTGATCGGCATTACGGGGGCCACCTCCTGGATTGTCCCCTCCAGATACAAAAAAACAGATTACGTTCCCATTATCAATGACGTCCTGAAGGAACATCCGGAACTCGTGAATGTCATTACAGTCCGTGGAGACGGGGGTCAGAGGCCCTTTTTAAGCCTGGAAAGACTGATCGAGGAGGCTGAATTGACAGAGGATAATCTGGCCTGGCTCGCCGACCGGCGACCGGATCCCATGCAGGTGGCCCATATGGGGCCAACCGGAGGGACGACCGGCGCACCTAAGATTGTGCCGCGCACGCACAACAGCCTCATCAATGGCATCGAATATTGCTCCAAGTCATGGGATCAGAGCAATGAGGATATTAACCTGATCGCCGGTCCAATAGGTCATGATCTGACATTCAGCAAGGGTTTCATCGGAGGTATTCTCATGCTTGGAAAGATCATATTTCTGGATTCCACGGACGATCAGGTGCTATGTGAGACCATAGAACGGGAAAAAGTTACCTCCATTATTTGGGTCCCCACCCTGGCGCAGAGGATGCTCCAGTACAAGGATCTTGATAAGTACGATCTGAGTTCCCTGAAAAAGATGCACAGCGCAGGGGGTGCAAGCCACCCTGAGCTGGTCAGGGATGTCACTGAAAGGTTGAAAATGAAGTTCTACAATGGATATGGCGGAACAGAAGGTATGACGACAATCACGCGCACCACCGATGATTTAGGGAAAATATGTACCACCGTGGGGAGGCCCACATGCCCTTATGATACCTACAAGGTCATTGACAGAGATGGAAATGAGCTTCCCCTCAACACCCAGGGCGAATTGGTCGTTAAGGGCCCCGGTGTATTTACGGGCTATTACAATAATCCGGAGGAGAATAAAAAGGCATTTACCGAGGACGGGTTCTTCAGAACCGGGGACGTGGCCACAATCGATGAAAAGGGCTATATCACCATCACCGGCCGCATCAAGGAAATGATCAACCGGGGCGGTGAGAGTATCAGTGCCACGGAAATCGAGGAACTCATTAGCCGTCATCCGGATGTGGCCGCCGCGGCCGTTGTTCCGATGCCCGATCCCCTTATGGGAGAGCGGGTCTGTGCCTACATCCAGCCCGTAGCCGGGGCTCAGCTCACCTTTGATGAGATCATCTCCTTCTTGAAAGAGCAGAAGGCCTCGGTGCTTCAGCTTCCAGAGCGGATCGAATTTATCGATGCCATGCCCTATACCGGCGCCCAAAAAACGGATAAGAAATCCCTGCGGGAGGATATTGAGAGGAAACTCCAGGCGGCTAAATAAGCCGTGGAGGAGAGCATCACAGCGGTAATGTACAGGGTTCCTTATGGAAAAACGGAGATCGCCTTCGAACTTCCCCCCGCCATGAGGGGAACGGTGATCCATGCACAACCCATCCCCCCGTTGGATGATGTGCCCTCAGCTATTGATAAGGCCCTGGCAGAGCCCATCAATTCCCCGCCCCTCAAGGAGCTCGCCAAAAGGGGAGATACCGCCTGTATCGTGTTCACCGATATTACCCGGGCCTGCCCCGATCACCTCCTGATCCCCCCAATCCTTCGCGAGCTTTCTAAAGCCGGTGTCCGCAGGGAGGATATCAACCTTTTATGCGGTACAGGTCTTCACCGGGCGAGCACCCATGAGGAAAGGGCGGCCAAACTCGGCCCCGAGGTGCTGGAGCACTACCGCGTGGTTGATAACGAGGCCCTCAACCCAGAGGCCATAAAGGATCTCGGGAAAGCGGAGGGCGGGGTACCCCTCTCAATCCACAAAACCGCCTATGAGGCTGATCTTCTTATCGCAACCGGCATTGTCGAGCCCCATCAATATGCGGGCTTTTCAGGGGGGCGGAAAACGGTGGCGATCGGCGCCGCAGGGGAAAAGACCATCGCCTATACCCATGGGCCTGCCATGGTTGATCATCCAGGCACACGACTGGGCCTTATTAAGGGCAATCCCTTTCACGAGGCCGTTACAGAAGCGGCGCAGAGGGCCGGCCTGCGCTTTATCCTCAACGCCGTGCTGGACGAAGAAAACAACCCCGTGGCCATCCACGGCGGTGAGCATAAGGCCGCGTTCGAAAAGCTGGTGTCCGTGGCCCGGAGATTATACACGGTGCCGGTTCCCCACCAGTTCGATGTGGTGATCGGGGGCGTGGGATTTCCCAAGGACAGCAATCTCTACCAGGCGAGCCGCGCGCCGAGCTACATCTTCTTCGCGCCGACCCCCGTGATAAGGAAAGGAGGGGTGCTCATCACCCCTGCAAGGTGTGAGGAGGGCGCGGGCAAGGGGATCGGCGAACAGCGCTTCTATGATGAGATGCGTGCCGCACCTGATGTGTCCGCCTTGCTCTCAAAGATGCGAAAAGAAGGCTATCAACCCGGAGCCCAGAGGGCCTTTATCATGGCAAAGGTGATGGAGGCCAACCCCGTGGTGATCGTGGGCTCTGAGTTCCCGGAGATCGTGAAGGAGTCCAAGATGATCCCTGCCACCACGATCCAGGAGGCCCTGGAATTCGCGGTGAGCCACATGGGCAGATCCGACTTGGACGTGCTCATCATACCCCACGCCCTGTTGACCCTGCCCTTTTTACGGAATTGACCGGACTATTCCCTTAAAACAGCCGAATATTCCCATTGACCCAATATGGGGATTGCAGTATCCTCTATCTCATGGTGCACGGAGGCGGACGACATGCAAAACAGCATTACTATTAGGGACGATTTCCAAGAAATCGGCACGAGGACAATGGATGAGAGAAACCGGCTCACTCTTGGCGAAATCCTCAAGGGCTGCAAAAGGGTTCGGTTATATAAAAATGACCGGGGTGAAGTACTCTTGCAGCCCATCGTTGAAATCCCGGCTTCAGAGGTTTGGCTCTTTCAAAACAAGGAGGCCATCGAAAGCGTTCAAAGGGGTTTAAAAGATGCATCCGAGGGCAAGATAACGAAACTTGATCCTGATGAACTTTAGGATTACCAATTGTTTGACATATTCCTCACCGATGAGGCAAGAAAACAGTTAAAGGAGCTTAAGGCCGATAAGGGCCTTGAAAAGCGATACAAAGCAGTTACAAAGGCCATGCGATTTCTCTCATCAAACCCAAGACACATGAGCCTTAAGACACATGAGTTCACCAGTTTAAAAGGACCTAAAGGGGAAAAGATCTTTGAGGCATACGCCGAACAGTCAACCCCTGCGGCATATAGAATCTTCTGGTTTTATGGGCCCGGCAACAACCAAATCACTGTTATTTCCATAACCCCGCATCCTTAGACACTAAACAAGGAAAAAAATGGTAGTGAAGTTCTCACGTCATGCAAAACGAAGAGCAAAGCTTTATGAAATACCCGAATCAACAATTGAGAAGATAGTAGCAGATTCTGATTTAAGCGACGGGGAGCATGAGTTAATCAGAGAAGTCTCCAGTTTTAAATATCCAATAAAAATCGTTGTCTCAGTTAAAAGCAATATTATGACTGTAATTACCAACTATCCTTTAAAGAAGGGAAGAAGTCAATGAAAGTCCATTATGATGAAGAGGTAGATGCTCTGTACCTCAAGCTTGGTGATCAAAAACCAGATGGGGTTATTGAAATCGCAGAAGGTGTAAATATTGATACCACCGCTGATGGAAAACTTACGGGGATTGAAATACTCAAGGCATCGAAAAAAATCGATATTGACACTATCTTGTCCTACACCCTTGAATTGGATCAAGGCATATTGAGGAAACAAACCGCCTAACTGCTTTGCCCTTGCCGTGCCAAAAATCAACAAGAACATCCGTGTCCAGAATGATTGCTCCCGCGTGATTAATCTCTGTTCCATTCGGCTCACATAGCCCTGAAGTCGGGAAGATCAGTGCGGTCCTTCCAGATCTTGGCCAACACAATCCAATCGCAGTAGGTTTGCTCGGTGCGGTAGGCGTAATAGTGACAACGAAGTACCTGCTGAACCTGGTCCCTAAGCTTAAGTCCGGGATCAAGCCTGAATATCTTATTGCTTTCCGTATAAAAATAGTATATCTACAATAAGTTGAAATTCCAAAGCTCATTCTCCATATTTATACATAAGATGCAAAAATAGATGGAAAATTATCTATTGTATAAGAATAATACATAGAAAATTTTCTCTCTATACACACTGTTGGCGCACCACAAAGGGAGACAGGAAAGCGACAACAAAGGGCAAATCGACTACCTATTGAAGGTATAGTGCACTATGAGTTTTGATGTTAAAAAGGAAAGACAGCGACTTTCTCAGGCCAAGTTTATTGGATGGGTAATGAGGCCAATCCGTCCATCGGAAATGGTAACCGTTTATCTCAGTGACCATGTGGATGACCACGATATCGGAATATATTGCTGTTTTGTCCCCAATGACGCTATAGGCCGGAGCCTTGACGACCTTTCTTGGGACTTGCGTTGTGGTGATGGGCATCCGGGCTCAGTAATTCGTCATGAGGGAGAAAAAGAAGTTGTAGAATATCTTCGGTATGGTGAATACTTGGGGATTGAGCCGCTGGTAATCTACCGCGAATTCTATAGCATGCGTGAAAACTACCTTGAAATCTCTGAGGAATTTCGTTTGTTTCACCGGTTGTTCCATGACCGAAAGCAAGATCAATACATTAAGATCGATGATTCAGGGAATGAGCATATGGTGGTGCTTGTTAAGCCCAAGCGGATCGAAATCCGGCTCCAAGAAATACAACAGTTCTTAGCAATCAAAGAAATGCATCTTGCAGTGATGTTTGACTGCCGCGAGATTTCATCCCATTCTCTTCACGACCTTGGAATACAGGAAGGCAAGGGTGTAACTCATCGAGATGAACTCTCCGCATATTCGCTTGGCTACGGAGATCTCAATGGCCTTGCCGATGGGCGTGGGTTCTCCCGGTTACTGGGTAAAAGGCTATTTCGGCCTTTTCCAAAGGAGAAAAGCGGTTTCTGGGGGTTTGCGCCTAGCGAACCAAAGAAGTCTGTGGACTTTATCATAGAGGCCGATGAGCACGGTGATGAAATTACCAATTCCTCTAATCCTGACCGGCTATCAAATTATTTCGGCGCCAACCCAGGGGAGCCACACTATCTCACCCCTGTTCATTTCAGAAAAGAGGTTCTGGACAAATATTACCAACAACCGAATAAGTATTCGGTGGAAGATGGCTATCTCCGATGTGGATCATTATGGGGCATGACGATGGACAATCATCATGTTGATCGCGTGGTAGCATGGCTCGGTGACCTCGGTCGCGACTTACCCTATGAAGAGCAATTGCACTGGCGAAGCTTCAATGTCCCGCCTTCGGGTGGGGTTAGCGAGACGTTTTACAGGCGACAAATTCTCGCAGAATTTGCTGACTCCGACCAGCCCGAACATGTTTTCAAGTATCAGTATAGGGACTTTTCAGAAACATGCAAGGACGAGTTGGGATGGCAATTTCTGTTGCCGCTCGCAAAGGAGGATGCTCATTTCTTAGAGGCGGTTCGTATCCCCACAACCGATGAACAGAAAGACTTTGATGAATTGGTTTTGGGGCTTACAAAAACTCTTGTTGATTCGCTTAACGAGAAGAAACTGAACAATTTCATCCCGCCCTCAGAGGCCCGTGAGATCAAAGGAAGTATCGCTCGACTGGAAAAAGTGCTCTCCGCGAAAGGTGTTGTAGGATTTGAGAAACACATCAAGTTCCTTCGCGATCTTCAGAATCTGAGATCTAGCGGCACAGCGCACCGAAAGGGAAGCAACTACCGAAAAATTGCCGAAGAGCTAGAAATCGATAGTCAATCATTGCCAACGGTTTTTGAAGGTATTCTTGTTAAGGGCATAGAATTCTTAAAGTTCCTGGAAGGTTTGGTTCGGAGTGGCTGCTTTGGTGCTGCTCCTTAGACCATCATTGTGGCAAAGTCACAACCAAGAAACTCAATCAACACGCACGAGTAAAGGCCTATGGGGTTAGACATTAATATTCGGGTAACGATCGCCACCTATCATTCACTCCAATAAACGGGTTAATTCATTGTCGTCTGAGGAACAGATGAACACTAATCGCATTGCAAAATGGCTCAAGGACGTCAATAAGTGGCTGAATCCACCGGGTTGTGAGTCTTCGTTTGTTTCCCTTCCAGTGCATGATAGCGGTTGTTGCACGGTAGGAATTGTCCACGAGCATCGTTTTGCTTTTTATTACTGGAGCCTATACTCAATTGATAATAGTTCCCCACACGCAGTTCTTATTAGTATTGATGCACATGATGACGTAGGTGTACCAAGTGAGGTAATCCGGGACGATTTAGACAATCTTAATATTCGCAACCGGATCGAACTTGGGCTTTTTGCTTGGCTTCGACTTCGCAGCTTGAATGATGGACACATTCTGCCGGCCCTTTATCTCAATTTTTTCTCAGATGTTTATATATTACTAAACTCCCGTGAGGATTCTGCTGCATTCAAGACCTCTCATACTGCACAGCAACAAAAAGATCGCAATGGTCGCATACACACAGTTAGATTCTACCAGAATTCAAAAGAGCTATTATCTGATCTTCCATCAGATTGCCCAGTATTCCTTGATATAGATCTCGACTACTTTGCGGTGGACAACCCGAACGCTGGGTCTGTTCTTGGATCTGAAGATCTTATACCTGATGCAGATATAAGATCCACTCTATCTATTGATGGGCATTTATTAGGGCCAATTTTGAGCAGAATAGTTGGGCTAACCATAGCACTGGAGCCAGAATACTGCAGTGGATTAGTCAATTCACTTCATGTACTGGATATTTTAAATCAGGAGCTTTTTGAAGGTACATTGTGCACAAATTCTTGCGAATGGAAAAAAGCAGCCAACAAGGCTACTGCAGCCGACGCAAAAAGCTGCGCGGCTGATTAGCGGCGTTCTCGGGCGCACAGCGCCCGGAGAACATGCCTTGTGAAAGCCGAAAGCGGAGCGATAAAGCCAGATCGATAACATTAAAACGGCGCGCCCGAGAATCGGCGGCCTAAGCTTCGCTCATCGCCGATTAGGCGAAAGAGTTGAATTATGAATGATAAATTTTTCATTAGTTATTCCGATCAAGACAAAAACAAATTGGATGCTTTGACTAAAGCGCTAAAGAAAACTTCAAAACAATTTCAACCGATAATAATAGCCAAGAGGAAAGTCCCCGGCAAACTACTTACTGAAAAAGTGAAAGAAGGCATTTTAGAAACGCCTCATTTTATTCCAATTCTTACTCGTGCCTCAATTGCGAACCAGTGGGTAAACCAAGAAATTGGATTTGCTATTGCTAATGAGCGAAATATTATTCCAGTTGTTGAAAAAACAATAATTCATCAGCTCAAAGGATTTATCCACGATCAAATTGACTTACCTTTTACATTCGAAGGCTATGAGTCTAATAATCATAAAGAAGCGCAAAGCTTCAGAAATTGTTATAAAGAGCTAATTCAACATTTAGAGAATGAAATTGTGGAGCCAACTTTTATATCTAAAATTACACCCAGACGGGTAAGACAGGGTGACGATTATACTACCAAAGTACACTTCATAGGAAAAGTTAAGCATGCGTTTTTTGATAACTATGTAAAACATATTTCTTCAGGTTGGTATACATGGAATTGGGATCCAAGTACTTTAACTAATGCCTCTCCAACTACACCTGGGAAATTACAAGGGACTATTGACAAAAAAAGCGAATATTCTCACAGTACCGCTGGTTGGCCAATTGGAAAATATAAAATTTATACTAGAGTATATGAACATCCTAAACCAGGGGAACCCGGAAGACATATATTATTTGAAAATAAGCATAATCTTGAGGTTATAAAAAATGCCTAACAACAAAATACAGTGGAAACAAACCCGTGACATCATTCTTGGATTTAAACAGTTTCCGTCATTCAAACTGTTGTTTTGGTAGTTATTATCAGTAATGGAGATATAACTGAAAGTTGTGTTTAAGAGATTAGGTGGTGTATCCTTCCGGGAACTTATCAAGGACCCGGGAAATGAAAACCTTCAAAGAAGAAAGGATACACACACCCATGGCCAAAGATAACGTAATTGCATTAAAAAAGCCAGAGAGATTCGTTGATGACCCTTTAACCGAAGTATTACGCACAGGAGCACGAAAGCTGTTGACAGAAGCCTTGGAAGCAGAGATAGAAGACTTTCTCTCCCACTACCGAGATCTCAAAGACCATCAGAACAGACAGAGAGGAGTGAGGAATGGCCATCTCCCTGAACGTGAGATTCAAACCGGAATCGGCCACATATCCGTGAAGGTCCCCCGGGCCAGGGATCGAAACCCGGATCATGAATCAGGACCTCTCCGCTTTACCTCGTCTCTTCTGCCTCCCTACCTTCGAAAAACAAAGAGCATGGAAGAGCTGATACCCTGGCTTTACCTGAAAGGCATCTCTACCAGTGATTTCACCGAAGCCCTATCCGCACTTCTCGGAGAAGATGCCCCAGGATTATCCCCCTCCACGATCAGCCGCCTGAAAGACATCTGGCAAGAGGATCTGGAAGCGTGGCAGAAGCGAGATCTGTCTCATAAGCGCTATGTCTATATCTGGGTTGACGGTATCTACTGCAACGTGCGCATGGAAGAACGACAGTGCCTCCTGGTAATCATTGGCGCAACCGAAGACGGGAAAAAGGAACTCCTCGCCCTGGACAGCGGATTCAGAGAGAGTGAGCTCTCCTGGACAGAGTTGCTCATAGACCTCAAGCACAGAGGGCTCACCACTCCTCCAAAATTGGCTATTGGTGACGGCGCCCTTGGCTTCTGGAAGGCCCTCAGCAAGGTGTATCATACGACCCGCTGGCAACGGTGCTGGGTGCATAAGACCGTCAATGTGATGAATTACCTGCCAAAGAGCCTTCAGACAAAGGCCAAGGCAAACCTCCAGCGGATCTGGATGGCCCCCACGAAAGAAGAAGCCCGGAAGAGCTTTGATGATTTTATCAACCTCCATGAGGCAAAGTATCCCAAGGCTACCCACTGCCTTGCAAAGGATCGAGAGGCATTGCTCACCTTCTATGACTTCCCTGCTGAACACTGGATACATATCCGGACGACCAATCCCATAGAGTCGACCTTCTCAACGGTGAGGCTGAGGACGGATAAGGTACGGAGCTGCTTTTCTTCAAAGACGGCCCTCACCATGGCATTTAAGCTGTGTCAGTGTGCTCAGAAGAGATGGCAACGCCTGCGTGTAAAGCGGGACGCTGGTAAAAAAGTAAGTAAAAAGGATGTGGTTTGGAGGTGATCTGAAATGCAGTGCCGCGACAACCTCGCCTGGGCGCGTCCGGCGTCCCGCACCACATAATCAAGATAGAGGGCATACATAAGATTATAAATTTATAGCCTATACGCACCGTTTGGGTGCTAGAGTCACACGATGAGCGACCGCGATTTGTAACGGCATATCCTGCTTGAAAAATTATCCTTTAAAGGAGACGAAAATGATACGAGAACTGGATACTGTCGTTCTTTCCAGGGATCTTACTGAGCATGGCCTCAAGCAAGGGGATATCGGCGCTGTTGTACATTGCTACAAAGGTGGAGAATCCTTTGAGGTAGAATTCACAAACGGGCAAGGCGGAACTGTAGCAGTAGTGACTCTTAAAACCGAGGACGTGCGTATGATGCAAGACAAGGAGATCCTGCACGTTCGGAAGCTACAGGCTGCATAATCGGGCAAAGGCAGCCTTTAACTTCCCCTCCCCATCCGCCGCCGTTAAAACTATGGCGGGACAGGCACTATCCGCCTTCGCAACGATGCTATGGCGGGACAGGCCCCTCGTGCGGGTCTCCTTCGACAAGCTCAGGACAAGCTCATGGGGCGGTTCACGAAGACTATCGGGCCGTAGCCGGATAAAGGCATCAACCCACAGCTCTTTGAATAAAATCGCCTCACGATTTTATAAAGCGGTTTCACCACACTATTAACAGGGTTCATCCTGATACGCTTTTGATATAGATTAATAGTACAGACTTCACAGTGTACTAGAAAAATGCTTTTAGCAATTGAACACAAAGGGTAGCTACAGGACAGGCATACAGGGGACTTCGCTTGCCATAAGCCCTTCGGCCTTGAGCCTTTCGGTTTCGAGCGACTCGACATGAGCTCGCCGACATGTCTCAAGGTCGAGAGACTCAGGGCCGAAAGTTTCACGCCCCCCGCGATGAGCTCAGGGTCTTCGACATGCCGGGCGTACACCTTGCTAATTCAGCCGACGCAAAAAGCCGCGCGGCTGATCTGCACGTTCGCCATAACAAAAACTTGACATGTGTAGTTTTAATGCTACAATATAATCATGGATGATTCCAAAATACAACTTCTCGAATATATAACCGAAGACGGAGAGAATCCCTTCCATAGATGGCTTAAATCACTGAAAGATCGAGTCGCACGTGCGCGGATTAGAGTTCGGTTGAATCGTTTAAGGCTTGGCAACTTTGGTGACTGTAAGTCCGTTGGAAAGGGTGTGAATGAGATGCGAGTTGATTATGGTCCAGGCTATCGGGTTTATTATGGAAAATCTAAGACGACCATCGTGATTTTACTGTGTGGTGGTTCCAAAAAATCTCAGTCAAAAGATATTCAATTGGCTCAAGCATATTGGGCCGATTTCAAAAGGAGAGCGAAATGAAAAAAATAACAGAAAAATATGAAAATAATCTCAAAG
Organism: uncultured Desulfobacteraceae bacterium; assembly: GCA_964549945.1. Lineage (GTDB taxonomy): Bacteria > Desulfobacterota > DSM-4660 > Desulfatiglandales > B25-G16 > B25-G16. The sequence goes on from CAZJXD010000123.1 coordinate 11,261, forward strand.
AAGATCTTCTCGATCCTGTTGAGGCCGCAGAATATTTAAATGCCGCACTGGAAGATGGTTGCCAAGAAGTGTTTTTAATGGCATTGAAAGACGTTGCAAACGCAAGGGGTATTTCTGAAATAGCACGCGAAACGAAACTTAATAGAGAAAATCTTTATCGTATTCTTTCTACACGAGGCAATCCAAAATTAAAAAGCTTGAATTCTGTTCTGCATAGTGTTGGTTTGAAATTGTCCGTTGAAGTAGAAAATCAATTATAAGGGGCATTCGGCGAATCGGGTAAGGGGGAGCTTCTAACTCCCCCTCCCCATCCGCCGCCGTTAAAACTATGGCGGGACAGGCACTATCTGCCTTCGCCGAGGCTTCGGCGAGACACGTCCGTCTTCGCAATGATGCTATGGCGGGACAAGCCCCTCGTGCGTGTTCCCGCTAAAGAGCGGGATTCACGAAGACTATCGGGTCCCGTTATTGGCGGGAATAAAATGGGATGCTCTTTAATAATTTAATAAAATATAGTGCCCTTAAAAGTTACTAAATTTTTAAAGAGCGTTACCGCTAATTTAGAGGAACATGGGAATCGATGGCTTCGAGTTGTGATCAATATTCAAGTGCAGCCTAACAGAGCAGTAACAGCATTTTTTGATCGAAGATTGAAGGATAAACAATGAGACTAAGAATCGACAAAGAAGACGATGCGCTTTACTTTCGATTAGATGAGAGTGCAATCGTAGAGTCAGAAGAGGTCCGACCTGGCGTAATTCTTGACTTCGACAAAGAGGGACAAGTTGTCGGAGTAGAATTCTTGGGAATAAAGGCTAGAATCCCTGAAGAGGAATTAACATCGTTTCAGCTCCAAACTGTTTGAGCCTCGAGAGCCCTCTAGCCCGTCAATGAACCCGCTTAGGAAATCGCTGCGCTCTTTCCTAAGCGGGTTATCTCCATGTTATGTGTAAAGGAATAGAGGAGCACCCCGATAGATTTATCTTCGCTCTTGAGAACGTCTTCGGCAGCCAATGGAAAAACATTTACGGATTAAGGCTGAAAATCTGGCGAAAAGCTCTCTCGCAATTGTCTGAAGAAGCTGCTCTGAAACTCGCTTGCGCCAATGCACAGCGTCTCTGGAGACTCAATGTCGAATGCGGAGCCGGCCGCTAAAAAAAGCTGAGCCATTGGTCAGGTATGACTGGAACTGAGATTTCTGCAATAAGAGCATTTTCCTTCTGCCATTTATGTGCGTCTACAAACTCCTTGAATACTTTCTCTTGTTTTTCACGGTTAGTGGAAAACGCCCGAGCACCTGCCAGCCCGAGCGTTAACGCTACATTTCAAACAGCAATACTCAATTCTTGATAACGTGTCCAATGCTTGAGTTTAGGTTTGAGAAGCTGTATTTTCCAATTCCCTATCAAAGAAAATCACCAGCGGCAGGACAAAGTCTTTGTTTTTTCACTGAAAGTCGCATACCGCCTTGGTCACAATTCATGCACCAGTAGAACGAGCAATGGTGCATTGGCCCTTATGCCCAAAAAATCAGACGCTTATCTCTGCCCGATCTGAGCCAGTCCTGACGAATGGGGTGCATCTCCTCTAAAGAGTTTTGTGAAAGACCCCTTGACAGATGAGGAAAGGGTTCTTATAAATTAATCATTATTAGGAATGATTCCGAATGACCGGCGCAACCAAAGAATCAATAGCACGGCAGCTGAAAGCGAAGGGGTTGAAGCTTAC
>CAZJXD010000124.1:0-12514 GCA_964549945.1 uncultured Desulfobacteraceae bacterium
ACGAAAGGCTCAGGTTCCCGGTCGATTGGGATCTTGACAAATTGATCGATAAAGTAAGAAAATAAAAAAATTGATTATGGCTCTAACTCCGCAACTAGATTGCTACCAGGGATATGGAGTCAGATACATAATCGGATAAAGAAAAAGGAGTACTTCATATGTTCGGCCTTGGTACATCGGAGCTGCTTGTCATCGTTGGGATTATTGTGCTCATCTTCGGCGCCAAGAGGTTGCCGGAGATAGGCAAGGGCCTGGGAAGCGCGATCAGGGAGTTCAGAAATGTGGGAAGGGAAATACGCCCTGATGACAAGAAGGCGGATAAAAAGGGAGAGAAGGGGAACAACGCCATCGAAGGAAAACTGGCTGAAAAGGTAATCGAACAGGTCCCTGTGGTGAAAAAAGGCCTGGAAGCAAAGAAGAAGGCAGATGCGATAAAGAAGATCATATCCTAGAGGATGCTTGATCGAGGACCTTCATGAGCTCTTCATGGATCCTTCTGTTTGATGCCACGATATAGGGTGATTCCAGGCAGTAGGGCTTACCATTAAAATCGGTCACCACTCCCCCGGCCTCCTCTACCAATACCCATCCGGCCGCCGTATCCCATGGTTTGAGCCTGAGCTCCCAGAACCCGTCGAAACGACCCGCCGCCAGGTACGCGAGATCGAGGGCGGCCGAGCCTGCCCTGCGGATTGCCTGTGCCTTGGGGATCATCTCATTGAAATAGGCGAGGGCGTCTCGGCAGTTCTCGCGAACATCGTAGGGAAATCCCGTGGCCACAAGTCCCTCGGCGAGGCGCCTCGTAGAGGAGACGTGAATTTCCCTTCCATTGAGAAAGGCGCCCTCCCCTCTTTCTGCCACGAATAGCTCCTCGAGCATGGGGTTGTAGATCACCCCCAGTATAACCTCGCCCATCCTCTGGAGGGCAATGGACACGCAAAACACGGGGTGCCCATGGGCATAATTGGTGGTTCCATCGAGGGGGTCTATGATCCATTTATACTCGGAGCCCCTCGTGATGTTGGTGCACTCCTCTGCCATAATATCATGGTCCGGAAACAGGTTCTGAATCCGTGAGGTGATGATCTCCTCGGAGAGCCTGTCGGCCTCGGTCACCAGGTTGATCTCCCCCTTAAAATCAATGCGATGATCAGCGTGAAGCCTCCCCTTGAGAAATACCCCCGCTTCCCTGGCGATTTCAACGGCGGACTGTCGAAAGCTGCTCACGATTTTCTCCTTCGGCTGAAAAAAGGGGTTATGTCACTGACATAACCCCGTGTTCTCTTGGTAGCGGGGTCAGGATTTGAACCTGAGACCTTCGGGTTATGAGCCCGACGAGCTACCAGACTGCTCCACCCCGCGTCATATTGTTAATTATAATAGCAATATCAATTTAGTCAAACAAAAATTTCACAATTCTCGCAGCCAGCCATACATAGGGCTCTCGCCATCGCTCCGGGTATCGCCTTATGGCCTGGGGTGGTACTTTTCATGCACCTCCTTTAATCGCTCCCTGGCCACATGGGTATATATCTGCGTGGTGGAGATATCTGAGTGCCCGAGCATGACCTGCACCGACCTCAAATCCGCTCCCCCCTCAAGCAGATGGGTCGCAAATGAGTGCCTCAATGTGTGGGGTGTCACCCTTTTGGTGATTCCGGCCTTACTGGCGTAATTCTTGAGGATCTTCCACAACCCCTGCCTCGTCAATCGCCCTCCACGGCTGTTGAGAAAGAGGTAAGGGGAGGCCTCCTTTTTTAGAAATGAAGCCCTGCTGCCAGTTATATATTGTTTCAGGGAATCCATGGCCTTGGAGCCCATGGGGACAATCCTCTCCTTGGACCCCTTCCCTATCGTCCTTATGTAGCCCGCCTCCAGGTTGATATTGGCCATCCTGAGGCCTATTAACTCACTAGCCCTCAGCCCCGTGGCATAGAGGAGCTCCAGTATGGCCTTATCGCGCCTCCCCATAACGGTGTTCTGGTCCGGTTGTGCAAGGAGGACCTCCACCTCATCCCTATTGAGCACATGGGGCAGATGTTGATAAAGCTTTGGAATGCCCAGTAATCTGGCCGGATTGGTGGGTATCTTTCCCTCTGACACCAGGAACCGGTAAAACATTCGAATGGAGACGAGACATCTGGCAAGGGATTTGGCCGATAGGTTAGCCCTCTTCTCCGCTATAAAGGAGGATAGATCCTCCTGCTTCACGTTCGTTGCCGATAGATGCCTTTGTTGTAAGAAGAAAAAAAACCCGATGAGATCACGGTTGTAAGCCTCAATGGTATTCCTGGCCAAACCCCTCTCGACCTTGAGCTGCCCCATGAACTGATCCAACAGATGATCCTCTGTGTGGGCCTTTTCCTCGGACATTGGCAGACTTTTCTCCTAATAATTTAAATGTGGAAAGAGCATGGGGATGTCTTTTTTTGTCTCATGCCCTAGAAGTAATGCACCGGCAGACCCCGATAAATCGGGGCACCGACCGCCATGGCATACAATAGTCAAATCCGCGTTGCGCGTGTGCCCCGATTTACGGGGCACACTGAGGCCCCCTGTTTCAGGGCATGCAGCAAAAAAAGACATCTCCATGCTCAACAGTAAGTTTCTCTCATGGATAACCCCAAAGCGAAGCGCCGGGGTAATCTGCTAAAATGAATAAAAATTCTTGTTGGTGGTGATCAGTTCAGCGCCATCCCTTCCGAGGGTAACCATCTCCTCCAGCCGCACACCGCCCTTTCCCGGTATGTAGATGCCCGGTTCAACCGTGAATACCATTCCCTCTCGCAATGCCTTCGGCTTCAAGGGGGCAAGGGCGGGGGTCTCATGGGTAGCAAGGCCAATTCCATGGCCGAGGGAGTGGCCGAAATAGGCCCCATAGCCGGCCTTTGCGATGTGATCCCTGGCAATGGAATCCGCCTCGGTGGTTTCCATACCCGGCCTCAGGGACCTCAACGCCGAAATCTGGGCCTCTCGTACCGTGGCGTAGATCTCCTTAAACTCGACGGACGGCTCCCCCAAAAAAACGGTCCGCGTCATATCCGAGCAGTAACCCTCGAGCTTTGCCCCCACGTCGATGATAATCGGTTCTCTCTCACGCAAGGCCCTCTCTGTTGGAACGGCGTGTGGGAGAGCGCTATTCGGGCCTGAGGCTACGATAGGCGGGAAAGAGGCCTCATCAGCCCCCTGCTCTCTTATGAAGGTTTCAATCCTCCAGGCTACCTCTCTTTCAGATCGACCGGGTTCCAGGTCCTCGATTACCCGGGCAAGCACATCGCCCATGAGCCCTGCTGATTTTCTTAGAAGCGCGATTTCGGCCGGTTCTTTGATCTCCCTCATCTCCTCAACCGCACCCGAGAGAGGCACGAGCTCTATTGGGGGCGATTGCTGGGAGAGCTTCTCGGTTACCTCCTGAAAGAGCTCCCAGATCAGATAGCCGCCCTCGAAGCCCAATCGTTGAGTACGCAACTGCTTGAGCGCGTTTGAAAGCGCCTCAACAAGGCCCTCCTTTTGCGTGACGACCTCGAATCCCACAACCTCTTGTTCAGCTTGGGTCGTATAGCGGGAGTCGGTGATCAAGATCGCCTCATTAAAGGTTATCAAGAGAGATCCCGATGACTCGGTTAACCCTCCATCCGGGGCCTTGAACCCGGAGAGATATCGACGATTTTCCGGCCGAACAACCCAGAGGGTGTCAATACCGAAACCCTGAAATTTACCCCTCAGCGCATCTACTCGATCCTCGTACATGATCCCCTCTCGTCTTCAGGCAACCAGTGATACAATTTTTTCACACAGAATATATCTTCCTCACCTTTTTATCAAGTGAGCCCTTTGGAAATTCGATTATTACTAGGGGCATCAAATTGTTTCCACGGCATACCAAGAAGCAGGAGGGTCATGGGGCTTTTCTGGAGTGACTGGCGGGAGGCCGCCGTCCTTTTCGTGACTTATCGGTGGGGGAAGCCGCAGCCCCGAGCTTGTCGAGGGGAATGCGGAGGGGGCAAGAATCCCCCATGGATAAGTCACTGAAAAGACCAGGCCGGGAGCCTTTGAACGAAGGAAAAGCCCTATGACTCTTAGAAATTGAAACAATATAGGGCTCTCCTTAGCATAATGAGCATCAGCTTGGAATCTATCCTCTTTCATTCCATTACTTTGCAATGAGGGGATTTTTTTATCAGGTTCTTGTAGTTAAAGTCTTTGAGGTCTTCAAGGTTTTTTGGTAATGAATCTGGCTACAGTATAAAGGGCCCATTGAAAGAGGAGAGAAGGCATGCTCATACGCTGCTACGGCGCACGGGGATCGATACCGGTTTCAGGACGGGAGTACCTCAAATACGGCGGGGATAGCACCTGCATTGAGATACGGAGCAAAAACGATGAGGTAATCATCGTGGATGCAGGTTCAGGTATACGTCGGCTGGGAAACAGGCTTCAGCGAGAGCAAGGATCTGAATATACCCTCATCTTCACCCATTCCCATTGGGATCACATACTGGGATTCCCCTTTTTCAAGCCCCTCTTTCATGAGGCAGCCACCATTCATCTCATGGGCTGTCCCCTCGCCCAGGGAAGCATTAAAAAGCTTCTCTCCACGGCAATGAGCCCGCCTTTCTTCCCAATCCCGTTCGAGAAACTAAAGGCCGCCATTACCTATGAGGGCGAATGCCCCAGGAGCTTCTGGATCGATTCCATCGAGATCTTCTCCATCAACCTGAGTCACCCCAACGTGGGGTTGGGCTACAAGTTCATCGAAGACGGGAAAAGCTTCGTGTTTCTCACCGACAATGAACTCGGTTACCGGCATCGCGACGGTAGGACATTCGAGGAATATGCGGAGTTCGCCGAGGGAGCGGATCTGCTCATTCATGATGCGGAATTCACCCCGCAAGAGTATGCAATCACCAAGACCTGGGGGCATTCCACCTATCTCGATGCCCTGAAACTGGCGCTCACGTCAAGGGTGAAGCGATTCGGCCTCTTCCATCACAATCGAGACAGAGGCGATGAAGACCTCGATGGGATTGTTCAAAGGTGCCGCGAGATAATCGACGCCCAAGGGGGGGAAATGGAGTGCTTTGCCCTCTCTCAAGACTCAGAATTAGGCTTGTAACGCCGATATTATTCGAACATTCCCCGCCCTTCAGACCCGCTATAGGGGTTTGCAGAGGAAAAAGCACACGGTCAGGCAGCTTTCTCCTTTCCTTGTTTTTTACTCTTATAGTCCTTGATGGCCTCACGAAGGGCATCAGCCGCCAGGTTTGAGCAATGCATCTTCTGAGGCGGCAGGCCCTCGAGCTCATCGGCCACGTCTTTCCGCGTGATCTTCATCGCCTCATCCACGTGCTTTCCCTTGGCAAGCTCGGTCACCATGCTGCTGGTGGCAATCGCCGATCCGCACCCGAAGGTCTGGAACTTGATATCTTCGATGATGTCGTCCTTTACCTCAAGGTACATCTCCATAAGGTCTCCACACACGGGATTACCCACCTTGCCGTATCCATCTGGGTTCTCTATGGTGCCCACGTTTCTGGGATTCATAAAGTGATCCATCACCTTTTTGCTGTAACCTATCTGTGCCATCTAACTCACCTCTTTTCTAGAGAGCGGCGAGAGCATCCTCAACCTTTCAACCGTTTCCCTCGTCGCCTCCACGATTTTCGGAACCTGCTCGATCTTGTTCGATCTCCCGAGGCTCACCACCATGGATCCATGCGCCTGCTCGTGCGTTAAGCCTATCGCCAGCAGTACGTGGGACGGCTCCAGTGTCTTCGAGGAGCATGCCGAGCCAGTGGAGACCTGGATGCCGTACCTATCCATATTGAGCAAGATGCTCTCACCCTCTATATAGTCGAACCTGAAACTCGCGTGGTACGGCAGCCGCTTCACGGGGTGGCCGGTCAGGTGCGAGCCCTCGATCGTCAATATTTCCTTGATTAGCCTATCCCTCATCTGCGTGAGCCGCTCGCTCTCCTCGGTCATCTCGCTCATAATAATGCGGGCGGCCTCGCCCATCCCCGCAACGGCAAACAGGTCCTCCGTTCCCGATCTCAGCCCCCTTTCCTGACCGCCGCCGAGAAGTACCGGCTGAATCGGTACACCCGGTTTCACATACAGGGCCCCCGCTCCTTGGGGCCCGTAGAGATCGTTGGAGGAGATGGTCAGCAGATCAATGCCGTCGGCCTGCACATCAATCGGGATGTAAGCGGCGGCGGCCGTGGCGTCCACATGAAGATACATGCCCCTCCGGTGCACTATCTCGCTTATCTCCCTGATGGGCTGGATGGTCCCAATCTCGCTGTTTGCATACATGATGGAGGTGACCGTGGTATGTTCTGTCAGGACTTGCTCCAGCTTTTTAAAATCCACCAAGCCCATAGAGTCCACCGGGATGAGATTGAAGGTGAACCCATTCTTTTGAAGCTCCTTCATGGGATTGAGCACCGACATGTGCTCGATCGCGCTCGCAGCCACCTCCTTGCCCTTCCCTATGTTCCTCATGGCCGTTCCCCTGATCGCCAGGTTGTTGGCCTCGGTAGCGCTGGTCGTGAAGACAATAGCATTCTCCTTCTCCGCATTGATGAACTCCGCCACCTTTCCCCGCGCATCCTCGAGGACGCGTTTCGCCTCCAGTCCCAGGGAATGGAGGGAAGAGGGATTTCCATAGTCCCCAGTGAGGAACCTCTCTGCGAACTCCAACACCCTCGGGTCGATCGGCTTGCCTGATATATGATCTAGATATATTCGCTCCATATCTCTCTCCCTAAAACTACGTCGTTGCACCCGCATCACGCGCAAGGCCGTTCAGCAGGTAGGACTGCCTCTCCGGTGCATGGCTGGTTTGAACGCACAGGCTATCGTCTTTCATTTTCTTGTCCCCTTCCGAAGGGCATTGAGTACCAGGCTGTTCATGCCCTTTTTCGTATGAAAAAGGTCAATATGGTACCCTCCTTCGCGAATTTCACGATCTCATTCCCGGTTATCCTCGCCCAGCTCTTGATATCCTCCTCTGCGGCCGGGTCATCGGCCTCTACCTTGAGCACCTGGCCTATCTCCAACTTATCGATCTCCTGCTTTGTCCTGGCAATGGGCATGGGACAATAGAGACCTACGCAATCAAGCTCCGCATCCGGGATAATATCTGATGTCATCTGCGTTTCCCCCGTTTAGCCTAATGATCTTTTGTTCAGGAGCCCAATACTACTATATATTATACTATTCCGCATTATTCTTCTGTTGATAAGGTAACCCTTCTTTTTTCACTGTCAAGGTCCTACCCACAAAAGCTCCCTTATCGTGGCCCTATGCCTCTGACTGAATGGCGAACAAATCAGTTTACTTTAGCCACATCGTAGTATAAATAAAGGGCAGGAGGAATTAGGCAGTGGACAAAAAGGTATTTTCCCGTACTCGACGGTACCTGGGGAAGACCCAAAAGCAGATGGCGGAATTGCTCGGCACCTCCCTCAAGGCCATCCAGAGTTTCGAGCAGGGCTGGAGGAACATTCCGGTGCACATCGAGCGACAGATGCTGTTTCTGATGGCCATGAAGAGGGCTCGAGAGGGAGAAGGCAAGCCCTGTTGGGTCATTGAGAGGTGCCCCATGGAGACAAGGCAGAAGTGCCCGGCGTGGGAATTTCAATGCGGGAACCTCTGTTGGTTTATCAATGGAACTATATGCCACGGAGAGATACAGGACAGCTGGCATGAGAAAATGGAGGCATGCAGAAGGTGCGAGGTGTTCACGTCCAATGTGCCTGCACCGTAAGCCGGGAGAATAACGGTCATGCTAAAAGGGGTACCGTCGCTTGTATCTGACTGGTACCCCTGTCTCCTCATCATCGTGGAATGCCCCTTTTTTCTTTCAAGCCGGGCAACATTCCTTGGGGTGCATTGACATCCCAAATATTCCCGCCCTCTCGGGAGCGGGCTCCAGATATATTCATAAGCCTGCGCAATAGGCTTTAGCTGCATATTTAATGCTTTACTTCAATTTTTTTGATCCGAGTCTCTTCAGGCTTGGATAGAGTCACCTTCAGGATGCCCTCGTTGTACGAGGCCTCTATTTTTTCCTCTTTCACTTCTCCGGGAATTCGGAAGCTTCTCTCGAAAGATCCGGAATATCTTTCAGAGCAGTAGCAGCACTCATCCTCCACAGCTTCCTTCGTCTTCTCGCCCTTTATGTTCAGCACACCATTTGAAAAGGAGATATCGAGCTTCTTCATATCGATTCCAGGAACCTCTAACGTAACGATATATTCCTTTCCGTTTTCGGAGATATCCGCAGGAGGCATCCACTCTGCTTCCTCTTCGAGATAGAAGTAGGGCCTCCTCACCGTTGAGAAGAACGGCTCGAAAGTGCTCCACCTCGGCCACGTTGAAAGCTCAAATCTCGGAATTAAATCCAATATCCTTGCCATATTAGTTCACCACCTTTCAAAATACCTAATAGGTGTCACATTTTAGTGAAATAGTAATCATTCTCATTTAAAAATCAATGCCCGGATGAACTCTCGCCAAACACTTTTAGAATTTCGCTCCAACTTTGAATCAAGGTTGATCATTATTTCGACATCTCAGGTAATGGGAACCCTCAACTCAAGAGTTCAGTGTTCAGCGTTCAGAGTTCAGGGGGAGCAGGAGGCATTCAAGGGAAGACGTCTTTCCTGAACACTGAACCCCTGAACACTGAATACTCAAAATGTCTGGCCTATGTATTCAAACAATCAGCATATAGGGAGATGATTAAAAAAGAGCAGTCTCTTCTCCTGCCCTCGTCATTGCTCAGATATTGACGGAACTCGCTGATTTTAAGAAATTCCTGGCTTCGATTCGATAGTTTATCTGCAAATATCAAGCGCATCATGTAACGGGGCCTTGCCGTGGTTAAAAAGGGACGGTTTATATTCGTGAGATCGATTGACATGGGCATTTATATGCTTAACTTTATAATATTATTAAAGAAATTTAATCACTTCACAATTGCTTGTGCGGGTTGGCGATATCAAAAGTTCCGATTGCTGTGGATTTAGAAAAGGCGCATGGAGGAAAGTGGATGGACCGGTGAAGAGTAACTAGCGATCTCACGTGATAGCTTGATAGACACTTGGAGAAGAATGAGAAGGAGCATCTTGCAGCGACTCGACGAGATGCTCTTTTTTTCAGCGTACGTCCATGCGGCAACCCCGCAAGCGAATGAGATGAGGGAAAAAGGTGGTGAGCGGGAATGAGAAAAGGAGCGCAAAAGACCGATACGGATGGTCTCTACACAACCGAGCATAATGAGCCAGTTCATGTCTCTATTGGGGAGATTAAGTACGCGAATGGGCTTGACGAAGAAGCACTTCATGGCGCTCGGCTTGAACGATTGTATGAGGAGAGCATGAAAGGTTTCCGGGAGGGAGAGATCATTGAGGGAGAGGTTATCGATAGAGAAGGGGGATTCATTCTCGTTGATATCGGCTATAAGTCCGAGGGGCGGATTTCCGATGCCGAATTCCTGGATTCGGATGGCAGGGTTTCGGTTGAAATCGGCGACAGGATGGAGGTCCTTCTGGTCCGCAGGGAGGACGATGAAGGGAGGCCCGTTCTTTCCCGCAAGGCTGCCGGGGCCGTCAAAAGGTGGAGCCAGATCAAGGAGGCCTATGAAGAAGGCCGCGCCGTGAGAGGGAAAATTATCTCTCGGGTGAGGGGAGGATTTTCAGTTGATATCGGGATTAATGCCTTCCTTCCTCGATCGCAGTTCGATCGCAGGCCAATAGTTGATGAGCATGCCCTTATTGGAACGGAGCACGAGTTCAAGATCCTTCAATACGACAAAAGGAGGGGAAACGTCGTGGTGTCACGAAGGGCCGTGGTTGAGCAGCAGCGAACGGCCCTTCGGAGGGAAACGCTTGAACGCATAGAAGAAGGTGAAACGATAGAAGGTGAAGTCATCAATATTGCCCCCTTTGGTCTTTTCGTCGATGTAGGCGGCGTTGATGGCCTTGTGCATATCTCAGATATCACCTGGAGCAAGAGGGAGCAGCCTTTAACCCTTTACTCCATCGGGGATGAGATCACCGTTAAGGTTCTGAGCATTGACAGGGAAACGGAAAGGGTATCCCTGGGCATAAAACAGCTCTCAGCAGATCCCTGGGAAGGGGCAAAAGAGAAGTACCCTGTGGGAGGCAGAGTAACGGGCCGTGTGGTAGAAATCAGAAAATACGGTGCCTTTGTCGAGCTGGAACCGGGTATCGAGGGCATGGTTCGCCTCTCGAATATGTCGTGGACCAGCAAGATCCATCACCCCTCTCAGATTCTCAACATAGGGGATAGTATTGAGGCAATAGTACTGGAAGTCGATGTCGCTGCCAAGCGGATTTCCCTTGGGATAAAGCAGCTTGAACCGAATCCATGGGAGACTATTGATGAAGAATACCCCTTGGGCGCTATCATCGAGGGTCGGATAAAAAACATCACCGAATTCGGCCTCTTCATCGGCATCGATAAAGGGATCGACGGCCTCGTACATATATCGGATATCTCATGGACCGAGCCTGTAAAGCACCCTGGCGATCTCTACAAGAAGGGGCAGAAGGTACGGGCAATGGTGCTGGACATCGACAAGGACAACGAGCGTTTTTCACTGGGGATCAAGCAACTCACACCGGACCCGTGGGATAAGGTTGAAGGGAGATACAAACCGGGCGACAAGGTAACGGGCAGGGTTGCCGCTATCGCCGATTTCGGCGTCTTCGTTGAGCTTGAAAAGGGCATCGAAGGGCTCATTCACGTCTCTGAGTTTCCCAAGAAAGAAGGGGAAAATCCCTTAAAGCAGCTCCAAGTGGGCAGTGTGGTAGAGGCAATGGTCACGCGGGTGTCCCAGGAGGAACGAAGGCTCCGGCTTTCCCTAGGCAAGGGGAAGGCAACCTCCAGGAAAACCAGACTGAAGGCAAAGGCCAGAGACAAGGGGGAGGTCGCCTCCAACGTGGGCGAGGCCCTAAAAGAGGCGATGAGAAGTCCCTGAAAAGGGGAAAGGAAGAAGGAGGCTCTCTATGATGGGGAAGGTCAAGCATTACATGAATCCCCTCCACGTATACTGCCGCCTATGCGGCCTTGGGGTTTCGCAGGGCACTGCCAAATACGTATGCTGTAAGTATGAGGGACACCTATTTAAGCACATTTTTTCGAAAAATCGATGAGGCCTGCCTGGAATCAGGATTATAATGCCAAAATTATTCGAATGTCAGGTGCGATAGTTCCCCAATCATGCCTTGATAGGGCACAATAATTGCTGTAATTATAAGACGTTTGAAAATTACTCCTGGCCATTGCTGAAGGCCAAATAGCTGCCCCTGGTGATACCCATTCATCAGTTAACTTCAAAGAGATAAAATGTTACGTAGTTTTTCCTATCGCTTCTTTTAGAAAAAATGGCAAGACTCTTAACGTTAAACTAGGAGGGAGAAAGTGCTTCATACAGCAAGTGCTCAGCAGATAAGGGATGGGCTCGTCACGGACGTATACTTCGAGAGAACCGAGCAGATCTTAAAGGCCAAGGGAATTGACAGGGAAGTCCGGGCGGAGTTTATTGCGAAAAGCCTGCCTTCGGATTGGTCATGGGCCGTCTTTGCAGGAGTTGAGGAATGTATATCGCTTCTCAAGGATCTTCCTGTGGATGTCAGGATTATGGAAGAGGGAACCATATTCGGTGCTTACCAACCCGTGATGGAGATACATGGGAAATATCTTGATTTTGGGAGATTTGAGACCTCCCTTCTGGGATTCATGTGTCAAGCATCCGGAGTGGCCACCATGGCAGCCAGGTGTCGTAAAGCAGCTGAAGAGCGCCTTCTCATCAGCTTCGGCGCCCGCAGGATGCATCCGGCGGTGGCGCCTCTTGTAGAACGAAATGCCTATATTGGTGGCTGCGACGGCGTGTCTGTGGGTCTGGGAGCACATCTTGTGGGCATGGAACCAACCGGAACCATGCCCCATGCCTTGATACTCATTATGGGCAACACCGTTGAGGCTACGAGGGCCTTTCACGAGGTTATAGAGCCTCACGTGAGCCGCGTGAGCCTAATAGATACCTTTAACGACGAAAAAGTGGAAGCCATTAATGTTGCACAAGCATTAGGCAGGGATTTATCCGCGATTCGGCTCGATACTCCTGGCTCACGCAGGGGTGATTTCATAAAAATCATGGAGGAAGTTCGCTGGGAACTGGACCTGCGTGGCTTCAACCATGTGAAAATTTTTTTAAGCGGCGGACTGGATGAGTATAAAATCCGTGAATATAACGTGCATGCGGATGGTTATGGTGTGGGTACAGCGATCAGCAATGCCCCTGTGGTGGATTTCTCAATGGATATCATAGAAGTTGATGGCGCGCCCCTTGCGAAAAGGGGAAAGCGTTCCGGATCCAAGAGCGTCTTCCGGTGCCAGGAGTGTCTTCAAACGGAAGTGCTTCCCCGAGGCCGAACTCCATCCCGATGCACCTGTGGCGGTAAAAAGGAAGAGATAGTAA
>CAZJXD010000125.1:0-12367 GCA_964549945.1 uncultured Desulfobacteraceae bacterium
CTGCTTATCGTCTTTACCCCGTATATTATCCGATCGGGATTTACGCTGTTTGATGAAGAAATCGCTGAGGTCGCCGCTATTGCCCTGTTCTTCGTGATAGGGTACGGTATCCTTTTATTATACCGAAAGGAGGTAGCCAAAAACCGCCATGAACTCGATAGATTGAAGCAGGACAAGGGGACGTTGGAAAGACGGCTTACCGAGGCATTTCACTACATCGGAACCGTAAATATACAGATAGAGGAGATCAGGTCAGTCTTTTCGCATATAGGGAAGTTCCCTGAGAACAAAAAGGATTTTCGCTCTATCCTCCAGTTCCTGGCAGAGAAGGCCCTTTGCATGGTAAACACCGAGTGGGTGCTTTTCAGGATAATCGACACCCAGAACCTGGATACGCTGCGTGAGTACAGCGAAAGCCGTGGAAACGCCGTGCTGCTCAATCACAAAATCAGCAACAAGCACCTCGTCTCAAAGGAGAAATTTAAAGGGTTCACGGTTTTGGGATCCGAGCAGGAAAACTTCCACATCACCACATTCTGCATTATTCCAAAAGAGAGGCTTTCCCGGGATCAAAAAGTATTTATCAAGGCTGTCGTCAATCAACTTGAGATGCTCTTTATTATCTTTACCTCCACCTATTATAAAAACAGTTACATGATGGGTAGCAGCCTGTCAGCACGAACGGGATGATCTTGCGACCACCGGCAGGCTGCTCACTGCTCTGAAGTCAAGGCTTTTTTCAGCGCTTCCATCGCTTTCCCAAAATCCTCCCATTTTCCCTGCCCCATCGCCTCCTGGGCCTTCTGGAGCTCCTTGCGTGCCCGAGCCAGCTCATCGATTTGAACCGGGGCAGCAATCACCGTTTTTACGGGCTGTGCCGTTCCAAATACCGCTGCAAGGGACTCATCGAGCGTAGGCTCCATGGCCACCTTGTCCCCGGATATCACGATAATCCGCTTGAGCTGGGGAATATTTATCCCCTCAGAGGTGAGGTACACGGGCTCCACATAGAGGAAGGAATTATCGATAGGAATAATAACCAGGTTGCCGCGAATAACCCTTGAGCCACGCTGGTCCCAAAGGGACAACTGTTGAGATATAAGCGTATTCTGATCGATCATGGCCTCTACCTGGATGGGACCAAAGGTCAGGCGCTCTTTGGGCAGCTGATAGACCAGCATTTCTCCATATTGGGGGAAATCGCATTTGGCAGCCATCCAGGCGACCATATTGTCTCTGTTTTGAGGGGTAAAGGGCATCATGAGAAGGTACTGGAGCTCTTTTGTGCCGGGAAGGCGCATCAAGATATAATACGGTTCCATCGGAACTGAGGTACCCGCGTACTTCTCTTGTGGAGATGTCCAGAGGTCTTCCTGGTTGTAAAAAACCTGCGGATCGGTCATGTGATAGATCATGTACATCTCTGCCTGAATAGTGAACAGATCTTCAGGATATCGAAGGTGAGCCTTTAGATCCTGTGACAAGTCCTCCAGTTTTCTGAAGGCACCCGGAAAAGCTTGCCGGTAGACGCGAAGCACAGGGTCCTCGGGATCCATCACATAGAAAAGGACGGACCCTTCGTAGGCATCTACGACTATCTTCGCCGAATTTCGAATGTAGTTTAGCTTGACGAATGATCGTTCATAGGGCTGCGAATAGGGAAACCTGCCGGATACCGTGTAGGCATCCTGGATCCAGTAAAGCCTTCCTTTACTCAGAATCAGGTAAGGATCCTTATCAAGCTCCAGAAAAGGAGCGATGTTGTGAATGCGCTCTTGCACTCGTCTCCAGATCTGAATGCGGCTCTCGGGCCCAAGGTATGAGGTGAGCAAAAGGCTGATATCTGAGCGTGTCCAGGCAAACAAGAGCCTTTTCCAGTAACTATCGAGGGGGATACCGCCTTTTCCCTGATAGCTCGTGTACACGTTTTCATTTCCCTTTGGGTAGTCGAATTCCTTGACCTTGGTGTTCACAATCCGGTACCCGGGTGTTTTCTCCCCATAGTAGATCGCCGGCTGATCAACGCTGAGATTATAGGAGGACACGGGCGGGATATTCTCAATAGTATACTGAGGAAGCCCCTCCGCCCCCTTCTTTGAGACAAAGTTCATGACAAGCCCATAGCCGTGGGTGAATTGGAGGTATTCATTGACCCAGGTTCTCGCTTTTGCGGGGAGTTCCGGAGCAAGTTCTCGAGCGGAGAGCATCACCTGATGATAGCCGTCGTCCAGGCGATAACGGCCTACATCGACTTCATAGAACTGGTAGTAGAGGCGTATTTCTTGGGTTTGACGATAGGTCTCCAGGATCGGCCGCCAATCCCAGAGACGAATATTGTCGATCGTTTCTTGATTCTTGCTGAGATCATTGGATGTGAGATCGGTCAAGGAAGGATAGCCCTTTTCCTGAACCTGGTCCAGTTGAAAGGCCTTTCGAGTAAAATCAATGTTATGCGTCAAATAAGGCGTCTCCAGTTCCAACTCACTGGGAGCAACCTTGAATTTTTGAACCAGGCCAGGCAAGAGGATGAGCGCTACGAAATAAAGCAAAAGGTAACCTCCAACCCCAACAAGCATTATCCTGAATCGGCGTAAAAAGAGGTTTATCAGGATCAGGACGGCCAAGGCTATGGAGGCAAAAAACATGACCCAAAGGCTAATTCTGGTCACATTATAGGCCGTATATCCCACGCCATATACCACCCCACGGGTCGAGTAGAGGAGCTCAAAACGATCCAAATAATAACCCCACGCCCAGGTTCCGAGAAGGAAAAGGAAAAGGATAGACACGTGCCAGATAGCCCTCCAATTTCTTGGGGAGCCATATCTCTGACCGAACTGAAAGGCCCCGAGGTATGCGTATGCAATGGAGACCATCAACAACGCGATCAAGGCCAGGATCGTCAGGCCTGTCTTTATAAGCTCATAAAAGGGAAGCCGAAAAAGATAGAAGCCCACATCTACACCGAAGATAGGGTCAAGCTCGCCAAAGGAGCCTCCCCAATGAAAACGGATATAGGTGTCCCATTGGGCATAGAAGACAAACCCAAAAATCAGGGCAATAGCGGCAGGAATAAGCAGAGCCCTCGCCCTTGATAATCCGGCAGAGATCGCCATGCCGCTTTTCGTGCGGGGATGGTTGAATGCTTCACGGGCTCCTGCCTGGAATGTCGCGCTCTTGCTTATTGCGGCCTTAAGGTTGACCCAAGGAAAGAGAAAAACACCCAAAAAGCTTGAGGCACACAACGCCCATTTAACGGACAGCAGCCGCCAAAAAATATTCTCATACCCCAATTCACGCATCCAGAGCCATTTCTCAACCCACCCTGAGACCACCGAGAGCAGGATGATGAGCCCAATAACCGTGCCCAACAAAGCCCAGAAAATCATCACGGGTCGCCTTCTCATCTTGGATCCTCATTTCAAAAGGTTACAGCCTTTCATCACAGGCAACCTGGCCTCTCAGCTGAAAAGCCTTTTCCAGTTTAAGAGCGCCTCTCGCCCCAATGACAGCTCCATCACCTCACGTTGCGCAACGAAAGCCCCTTAACGTGGCGCGGGATTCACTTCCGAGTGCCTGTCTACTATCTTGCCCGTAAGCGTATCGATTACATAGTAACCATTATGTTGCATAAGCGCTCCACCGTAAGCGGCC
Organism: uncultured Desulfobacteraceae bacterium; assembly: GCA_964549945.1. Lineage (GTDB taxonomy): Bacteria > Desulfobacterota > DSM-4660 > Desulfatiglandales > B25-G16 > B25-G16. Next base: position 3,655 of record CAZJXD010000125.1, read on the forward strand.
CATGAGGATATCTGGTATCTCCCTATGGCATTATTTTCGGAAACGGCGAGAACCGGTTTCGAAGCCAGAAGGCCCTGAGCCAAGTTCAGAAAAAGTAGCGCAGCGATGATGCACAAGATAACCTTGGTAAAGCGATCGACTTTCATTGGATTGCCCTCCTTTTTTGGATATTGCCTATTGGAATAAGAATCGGTCATGATATTGTTGCCCCTGGGCCGAAGTGATGGGTTTTTCTAAAACCTAGGGTCTAAACTCGTCATGCCCCACCATCTTGTGGAGAACCTCCAGAACCTCGGTAAAATCGCTATCGCCGAAGGTTAAGAACCGGGGCCTTACGCGATGGCCCAGGGCAATGGTCTCATCCTCTCGGTCCGGCAGGATGAGAATAACGCGCACGTCGTTAAACAAATGGCCCAGGGACACAATATCTGAGAGCTCTCTTTTGCTTCGCGCGTGAAGTACAGCGATAGCCGGGCTGCTCCGTGGCAGAGAAAGCCTCTCGGAAAGGCTCCTGATGGTCCGGTACACCTCCACCTTTTCCTCAGGCACCAGCGCCTCTACTAATCCCTGGAGGTGCCCGCCAATCTCCGTTGAATAGAAGAAGAGATTCATTGAGCCTTGTTACCCCGCTTCACCTCTCCTGAAACACTGCCCTTCCCTTTTGAAGGATACCAAGAAGCATGCCAACGCCGTTGTAAACCAGCATTACGTTTTATTTTCAGCTACTTAGATTGCTTCAAGAAGGTGAGAGTAAGGCCTAATTCAGGGAGATCTGTCCTGCAAGAAAGGACTCCGTCCAGCGCGGCAGGAAATCGGTCCTTCAGGGCAGGATGGAACTAAGCGGGTCAGGGCTCGGCTTGAACATGCTTCCCGCGTCTCCAGGTCATCCAGGCCCCCAGAAGCAACATGGGGAAGCTGAGTAACTGGCCCATGGAAAAAGGCCCCAAGATGAACCCGAGCTGAGGGTCCGGCTCACGGGTAAACTCCACCAAAAACCGGAACAGCCCGTAAAGACCCACGAAGCTCCAAAAGACGACGCCGGACGTCCGAGGCCGGCGTCCTTGGCTCCACGTGCAGAGGAAAAGAACGAGCCCCTCCAGAAAGGCCTCATAAAGCTGCGAAGGGTGACGGCAGACGGGCCCTCCCTGCGGGAAGACCATGCACCAGGGCAGTGAGGTGGGGCGCCCGAAGAGCTCGCCGTTGATGAAGTTGCCGATGCGACCCAGTCCGAGCGCCACAGGAAGCGGGACGACCGCCATATCCGCCACCTCATAGAAGGCGAGGCCGTGACGCCGGCTAAACCACCACCCGGCCAGAACGACGCCCACAAATCCGCCGTGAAAGGAGAGTCCGCCGTGCCATATCGCGAAGACCTCCAAGGGTGATGATACATAGTAAGGGAGATTGTAGACCAGGATGTAGCCCAGCCGCCCCCCCACCACGATTCCCAGGGCGGCATAGGCGAGGAAATCCAGGATCAGTGATCCTTTGAATCGATTATCCCGCCTGGAGATCAGCCGCTTCATCAACCAGTAGCTGAAGCCGAACCCGAAGAGGTACATCATCCCATACCAGCGGATGTGGATGGGCCCGATGGAGATGATCTCCGGCGGAATACGGGGGTACGGTATCATCCATTCCTCCAGGAAAACCTGTTCTTCCGGGCGACACTTTCCCAGCGGCGCCATACGTGAACAAAACTGATAAGAGCCTTCCTTGCGGTATAAAGTATAGAAAGGCCGGCCCTGTGTGTCAATAGGAACCGGGGCTCATCATGGTGTGCTCATCCATCGTTTGTCGATCGAAAGGAAGGAGATTCTTGAGGGCACACACTGAAGCATCTCCTTCCCTTCCGGCTCTGAGGAATCCCGTCCCGAAAGACTGAATTCCTGCCCAGCAGGACGGATTCTTTTCTTACAGGACACATTTCCGTGAATCACAGATAGTCTTCACCTCCGCATAGCAGTCTAACTAGTTGAAAAAAGGTGATAATATTAATTCTCCGCGCTGTTGGCACGCTTCTTGGTAATATGATAAATGAGCGAAGCTCTGCCTCAAATCGACGAGGCTGCGCGATGCTGGAGAATACATAAGATAAGAAGGAGGCCATGAGGACCATCTCAAGACGGGCATGCTGTTTTTTTGTCTGGATGATCATCCTTTCCATGTCGATCGTGGGGGGGACCGCGCAGGCGGAGGTGGTCCGCGCCACGCTGAATAACGGCCTGCGGGTGGTCATCGTGCAGAATCCGCTTGCACCGGTGGTGACCACGGAAGTCAATTACCTGGTGGGCTCGAACGAGGCCCCCCTCGGTTTTCCCGGCATGGCCCATGCCCAGGAACACATGATGTTTCGCGGCAGTCCGGGTCTATCCGCGGCCCAGCTCGCAAATCTCATTTCGGCCATGGGAGGGCAATTCGACGCCGATACGCAACAGATGGTCACGCAGTATTTCTTTACCGTGCCCGCAGAGGATCTGGAAGTGGCCCTGCACATCTCATCCATAAGAATGCAGGGTGTATTGGATGATCAGGATCTCTGGGCGGAGGAGCGGGGGGCCATCGAGCAGGAGGTTGCCCAGGACTTATCGAACCCCATGTACGTTTTCTACAGCCGTCTCATCGAGGCGATGTATGAGGGTACCCCCTATGCGCACGATGCACTCGGCACAAGACCTTCCTTCCAGAAGACCACCGGTGCCATGCTCAAGGAGTTTTATGACACCTGGTATGCGCCCAACAATGCCATCCTGGTCATTGTGGGCGACGTGGATCCGGAAGAGACGCTCAAGATGGTAAGAGAGCTCTTCGAAAAAATTCCATCGCGACCGCTGCCTCACAGGCCTGAAATACAGCTCCAGCCGCTTAAGCCTTCCATGATCGAGCTTGAGACAGATCTTCCCTATGGATTGGCCGTGATCGCCTATCGTCTGCCCGGCTACGAGAGCCCGGATTTTGCCGCCGGTCAGATTCTGGCTGATGTGCTGAGCAGCCAGCGCGCCGATCTGTATACGCTCGTAGTGGACGGGAAGGCCTTGTTCACCGACTTCAACGCCGATGTGCTCCCGAAAGCCGGTATGGGCTTTGTCCTGGCAGCCTTTCCCCATCAGGATGATGGCTCGGCCCTCGTGGGCATGATAAAAAACATCATTTCCGATTATGTCAACAAGGGCTTTCCCGAGGATCTCGTTGAGGCGGCAAAGCGTCTGGAGGTTGCAGATGCGGAGTTCCAGAAGAATTCGGTGTTCGGTCTTGCCTCCCTGTGGTCCCAGGCGCTCGCCATCGAGGATCGTCAATCCCCGGAAGACGATATCGAGGCCATCAAGAAGGTGACCGTGGAGGACGTGAACCGTGTTGCCAGAAGATACCTCATCAATGACACTGCGGTCGTCGGTCTCCTGACCCCTCGCCCCTCAGGGAAACCGGTTGAGGCCAAGAGCTTTCGAAGGGGCAGGGAGTCCTTTGCACCCAAGCAGACCAAGCACGTGACCCTGCCCGAATGGGCAAAAAAGGCCCTCGAGCCACCTACCCTCCCTGTCTCTCGGGTAAACCCCACCGTCTACCATCTCCCCAATGGGCTGCGTCTCATCGTTCAACCGGAGACCATCAGCCCCACCATAAGCCTCTATTGTGAGGTAAAAAACAATCCCCATCTCCAGGCACCGAAAGGGCAGGAGGGGGTCGAACAGATCCTGGAAGGCCTCTTTTCCTATGGCACGACCACTCGCGACCGGCTGGCCTACCAGAAAGCCCTTGACGATATTGCAGCAAGCGCATCGGCAGGATCGAGCTTTTCGCTTCAGGTCCTGGCGGAGCACTTTGATCGTGGGGTGGAACTTCTTGCGGACAACCTGCTTCACCCTGCATTACCGGAATCCGCCTTCGAGGTGGTCAAGCAGGAGACCAGCAGCTCCCTCGCCGGCCTCCTCAAGAGCCCTTCCTACCTCTCGAAACGCGCCCTGAAAAAAGCCCTCTACCCCAAGGACGATCCGACCTTGAGGCAGGCTACACCCGAAACCGTAGGCCGGCTTACACTCGCCGATGTCAAGGCGTATCACACAAACACATTCCGTCCCGATCTCACCACTATTGTGATCATCGGTAAGGTCACGCCGGAGAAAGCCAGGTCCACCATTGAAAAGTACCTCGGTGAGTGGAAGGCCGTCGGGACCAAGCCCGAAACGGATTTGCGCCCGGTACCCCTCAGCCGACCCTCGGTCACGTGGGTGCCTGATGCGAGCCGGGTGCAGGATGCCGTGATCCTCGCCCAGGGCCTCGGCCTGACGCGTTCCCATCCCGACTACTACGTGTTGCAGGTGGGCAATCACGTGCTGTCGGGCGCTTTCTATGCCACCCGTCTGTACCGGGATCTCAGGGAAAACGCCGGTTTGGTCTATACGGTCGGCTCCGCACTGGATGTGGGCAAGACCCGTTCGATCTTTGAGGTTTTCTATGCCTGCGATCCTCAGAACGTCTCAAAGGCGCGCACCATGGTGGAGAAGGATCTCCTCGATATGCAGGAAACACCGATCACCCCGATTGAGCTACAGCAGGCGAAGACCCTTCTCATCAGGAAGATCCCTCTTTCCGAATCAAGTATGGACGACATTGCACAAAAACTATTATATCTTTCCCTGGAAGATCTGCCCCTTGACGAGCCCCTTCGCGCTGCAAAAAAGTATCTGGAGACCTCTGCTGCACAGGTACAGGCCGCCTTTCGCACGTGGGTACGGCCGGGCGGTTTTGCCCAGGTTACCTTGGGGCCGAAGCCTGAATAAGGGGATCGAGAAGGCGGGATCACCTATCCCGTGAGGCTACCAGGCGGCGCCCACTGCCAGCAATCTTTCCGTCGATAGTAACGGGCGCGAGCGTGTTGCGGGCAGCGGAAACCGAGAAGAAGTCCCTCTTTATGAAGAGGAGTATATAAAAATTCTGTCAAACGAAAGATGTTCAAAACGGCCTGTGAGCGTATCATTGAGGCGGAGTGACGATCTTTATCTCCGCCTTTTCTCTTAGGGATTGGAGCCAGGCATCAAATATCCTTCCCTCCTTTAACACCAGGAGCATTTGTTTGTAGGAGTTCTTTTCCCTCTCAAAATCCGCCATATCAATCCCTTTTCTATCCAGCCATCTGATGACATAAATCTTATCTTTTACCTCAAAGACCTGATCCGGATATCTCTTCTCGGAGGAGAGGGAAAAAGCGGCCTCAGAGAGTAAAGGTGCGAAACCGATTGCGGGGATCTCCTCTCCCCTGCGAAAGAAATCGGTCTGCCTTGCCTTTAACCCTTTATTTTTCGCCAGTTGAAGCCAGCGAGCGCCCCTTCTGAGTTCTTCAAGGTAACCCTCTGCTTCCTTCTTTGCCGAGACAAGAGATAAATACCCTTCAACATCCTTGTTGAGTTGATCAGAGACCTCCTCTATTCTTGGAATATAGGAATCCTTGATGTCAACAACCTGGATGATATAGAACTTGCCCTCATGTTCGATGACCTCGCTCAGCTCACCTTTTCTTAAAGAGCTTATAGATCTCTTAATCCTTTCATCCTCCCCCAGTCCTGGAATCGGTTCACTTTTAGAAAAGTAGCTGGTCTCATGCACTGTAAGCCCATATCGGGCTGCATAAGCAGCCAAGTTCGTATTGTAGGGCATCTGATCTACCAGGCTAAGGGCTTTCTCGTGGGCCATGTCCTTACTTATATCCTTCTTTAAGGTGACTGCTATTTGATCCCTGACCTCTGAGAGAGCCTTGGTTGTGGCCTTCCTGATATCCTCAACCTTGATAAGAGCCCAGCCGGATGAGGTTCTCACCGGTCCGCCTATTTCTCCTTTTTTAAGACCAAAGGCAAGTTCTTCAATAGGCTTGGCGACTTGGCCTCTCGTGAAATATCCAAGGTCACCTCCTTTTGAGGCAGTGGGATCCTGGGAATATGCCCTGGCAGCCCTCGAGAAATCCCCTCCCGCTTTCACCTCCTTCACTATGGCGAGCGCTCTGTCTTTCACCTTGGCCACCTCCGATTCCGATGCGTCAGGCGATAGTTTAAGGAGGATAAGGCGTGCCCTTACCTGTTCCGGTTTGGTGAACTGTTCTATATTCGATTCATAGTAGTCCGATACCTCCTTTTTTGAAACAGTCACCTTGTCCTCAAAATCGGATGGATCAATGGTGAGGTAGGCTATCTTTATCTTGGCTGGTATCCTGTATCTCTCCTTGTGTTCCTCAAAATACTTCTCTCTCTCGGCATCCGTCAGCGCTCTCTTTCCCTTATGCTTCTGGGGATCGAATGAGACAAAGCCGATCTTGATCTTCTCTTTTTGATAGGTATAAAAATACTTAATCTCCGCATTCGTAATCGGGAAAAAGGATTTGATGAATTGATGGATCTTTTGATCGAGCAACTCCGAGATCATTTCTGATTCGAAGTCCCCTGGTTCCACCCTGTTGTAGTTCAGAACTGATCTATACCTGCCCTCGTCGAATCTTCCATTCACCTGAAAAGCAGGATAGGCGAGAATCGCGCCCGCTACCTCGTCATCCGTGACCCTTAATCCCAGCTTTTGAGCCTCTTGGTCGATCAATCTCTTATTGATCAAACTATCCAGGGCTCCCTGCTTGAGCTGAAAAGCTTGTATGAGATTGTCATTCCAGTAAGCCCCGTACTGTCGCTTTAATGCTTCCGACATTTCTCGGTAGGCGGCTTGGTACTCCTGCCCAGTGATCAAATCGCCGTTTACGTAGGCCACCTTCATACCAGGTCTCCCCTTGATGGTATAGATTCCCCAAAAAACAAAAACTCCAGCAATAAGCCCGATCATTACCTTGATAATGATGGATTTGGTATACCTTCTCATTGCCGTGATAAACATGTAATTCGGCCTCCGTCAAACTGAATTCCAATAGCATTATATTACTGGTAACCCGCCCCGGCAAGGAGACTTACCTCATTGGAGAGAGGGATACCTCTTTTACCTCCCGAAGCAGCCGCAGATGAGGGTACAGGTACTCATTTTTTACCGCGGTAAAGGTTTTGTCAAGAGAGGAGCCGCAAGATGCAAATTCTCGCCCTTGACACACGAGCTGCTTTCTCCTTATACTCCGCTGCGAAAAAATATTTATCTATCCGATTCGCGGGTGACTTTCCGAGGTGGGATAAAGGGGCGGCGACAAAGGATTTTTTCCATCCGGAATGTTTGCCGCCAGCAGCTCATCAATCCATTAGAAAAGGCACTCCCTTTTCTCCCAGACCAGCGGTATTCTGCCTGGCCTGCCTACAGGTCTTGCTGGCATTGGCCGTGTTCTGCCATTGGAAGATATCCGTTGCTGAGGGCGATGAGCGCGGGTGGGCGGCTGTGCTGCCATTTCGTCTGCTCGCACGGGAGCCTCTCGAATCCCCCGCAAGGGATATGCAAGAGATGGTGACCCTTGGTATGGAAAAGAGGGGCTACCGCACGATCAGCCCCCAAATCATTGCTCGGAATTCCGCGGCTCACTCGGAATCTTTCGACCTGAAAGATATCCTTGCAATGGGAAGGGAGCTGAAGGTGGACTGGATTGTCATGGGGACGATCACTCAGGTCGGGAAAAGGATCGACCTTGATTTGAAGGCGGTAGATATTGCCGATAACCGGGCGCCGATTTCCGCCTTCACGGTCGCTGAAAGCCCCGAGACATTGGGAGAAGCTGCGGATCGCCTTGTTGCGAGTATCGACAATCAGATCCTCGGGGCTTCGCGGATCGTTTCCGTGCGCGTGACTGGCAATCACCGCATCGAGAAAGAGGCCATACTGGCTGTGGTCAGAGCAGAAGAGGGAGACATGATCGATAGCGAGGAACTCGACAATGATCTCCGCAACATATACAGGATGGGGTTCTTCACGGATGTGAAAGTCCACATATCCATGGAAAGGAGCGAAGGGATTTTGAGCCCTGAAGGCCCCACCAGGATCTCAATGGGTCGCTCAATTGGAGTCCCTATCGATGGTGCTTCAGCGTTCCAATATCCGAGTATTCCCAGCGCGTCTCCTGTTGTTCTCCTCCTTTCAGGACATTAGGGAACGTACCAAGGGCCGTACCATGGATCGTACCAAAACGGACCATAGGGCCAGCCGTAAGGACCGTACCAATACGGAGCCCAACGATAATAAGGCGGGGGATAGGGTCTTTTCTTCCTCCACAGATGAAGCTGTTTGATCATGACCACAGGGTAGGTATATTCCGTGTCGCCCACCGGCCTGGTTTGCTTACCGATGATTTCCCCGGCCAAAGTGATCTTTTCCTCCTTTTTGTATATCGCAGGGTCCAGGAATTTTGAACTCTTCGCGATGAATCGTCCGCGCGAATATCTCTCGCTTTGAGGCATCTCCTGGTAATCCAGTGGCGTCTCCAACACTATGATCTCGCTGCCCCCCTGGAGACTGGCAGTCTCGATGATTTCCCCTCCCCAAAGCACGATGACTCCCGCATAGGCCGTGGGATTCTGAAGTACCATGGAAAAGGTGACCTCTTTAGTGACCTCCTGCCTCAGCTCCTTGGAGATGGGATAGGCGCAGCCGAACGCCCCCGATAAGAACAAACTCGAGAGAAGGAACCTGGTAAATTTATGCCATGCCATCTCTAAAACCCCCTTCTTTCTCTGCTTTCTATGTTGCTCAACGATAATCACCCCGCCTTCATGAGCCATGATGTGAATCCGTGTCTCCAGGCGCTGAAAGA
>CAZJXD010000126.1:0-12178 GCA_964549945.1 uncultured Desulfobacteraceae bacterium
TCGCCAAATACGTAGGTGGCGGACCCCTCGGGTTTTTCAGCCCTGGACACAATCTCGATGGACTCCGCCTTTGCGAGGGTGCTGATATAGCTGTGATTCATCTCAAGTACCTCTCCCTCGTGCTCTCCGCTCGCATCGATCACCGCCCTCACATAGGTCTTTGGAGGAATGTTCATCTCCCCCCTCACATTCCTGATGCCGGTGACGACCCCTTTCACGAACTCCATTGCCTCGATAGATTGCTCATCGTCGATATACTCCCCCCCATGCGGGAACGGTGCCACCATGACGCTTCCCTCGGTATGGGGAAGCCTCTGCCATATCTCCTCTGTGATGAAGGGCAGAAACGGATGGAGCAACCTCACTACGCCGCTCAGGAGGACTTGGATCACGGATTGCGCCACCCGCCTTCTCCTCTGATCCTTGCTGTAGAGCTCGAGCTTTGCCATCTCAAGGTACCAGTCACAGAATTCGTGCCACACGAATTGATAGCAGGTACTGGCGGCCTCGTTGAATTTATACTCGTCCATATAGGCATCTATCTCCCGCGAAACCCGCGCGAGCCTCGTCATAATCCACCGATCAGCCAGGTTTAGCTCTGCCTTGTCTATCAGTGGGGGTTCGCAATCCTCCAGGTTCATCAGGACAAACCGCGCGGCATTCCAGATCTTGTTGATAAAGTTCCTGTACCCGGCAATCCTCTCCTCTGAAAGCCGTATATCCCTTCCCTGTATGGCCAGCACCGCCAGGGTGAACCGAAACGCATCGGTACCGAACCTGTCCAGGACCTCAAGGGGGTCAATGATGTTTCCCCTGCTCTTGCTCATCTTTTGACCCTGCTCGTCCTTGACCAGGGCATGGATGTAGACGTCACTGAAGGGGATATCCCCCATGAAGTGAATCCCCATCATCATCATTCTCGCCACCCAGAAAAAAAGGATATCAAATCCGGTAACGAGCACGGAGGTGGGATAGAAGGCCTTCAGCTCCTCGGTGGAATCTGGCCATCCCAATGTGGAGAACGGCCACAAGGCCGAACTGAACCATGTATCGAGTACGTCCGTTTCCTGGTCAAGATCTGAACCCTGACAGGAAGGGCATGCCTCGGGCTCCTCCTTTGCCACGATCACCTCACCACATCCCCTGCAATACCAGGCCGGGATGCGGTGTCCCCACCATATCTGTCTCGAGACGCACCAATCCCTGATGTTGTTCATCCACTCAAAATACACGGCCTCCCAATTAGAGGGCACGATCCTTGTCCTGCCGTCCCTCACCGCTGCGATAGCCTTTTCGGCCAAAGGGCCTACCCTGACAAACCATTGCTTGGACAGCAAGGGCTCGATCATGGTTTTGCACCGGTAGCAATGCCCCACCGCATTTCGATAGGGCTCGACCTTTTCGAGCAAACCGGCCTCTTTTAAGTCATCCAGTATCTTCTCCCGGCACTCAAATCGGTCCATTCCCCGATAGGGACCGGCGAGCTCGTTCATCTTCCCGTCATCATCGATAACCCTTATGCGATCGAGACCATGTGTGTTGCCGATCTCGAAATCATTGATGTCGTGGGCGGGGGTTATCTTCAGGGCACCGGTACCGAACTCCATATCCACATAACTGTCATAGATTACGGGAATAGGCTTATTCAGGACCGGCAGAAGGACAGAGAGACCCGAGAGGTCTCTATAGCGTTCGTCCTGGGGGTTCACGGCCACTGCGGTATCCCCCAGCAGCGTCTCCGGCCTCGTGGTGGCCACGGTCAGAAAGCCCTCCCGCCCCTCAAAGGGATAGTGAATGTAGTAGAGAAAGCTGTCCATCTCCTCGTGCTCCACCTCGAGGTCTGCGAGGGCCGTGTGGCACCTGGGACACCAGTTTATAATGTAATCTCCCCTGTAGATCAGGCCCTCTTCGTAGAGACACACGAACACCTCCTTCACGGCCCTTGAGAGGCCTTCGTCCATGGTAAACCTCTCTCGACTCCAGTCACATGAGCTTCCCAGCCTCTTGAGCTGGTTGATAATCATACGGCCATATTTCTCCCGCCATTCCCATACCAACTCGATAAATCGCTCTCGACCGATTTGGTGGCGATCGGTTCCCCTCGATGCCAAATCCTTCTCCACCACGTTTTGCGTGGCGATACCCGCGTGGTCAGTGCCTGGCTGCCATAGCACGTTATACCCCTTCATCCGCTTGTATCTGCACAACACGTCCTGAAGGGTATTATTGAGGGCGTGACCCATGTGCAGGCTCCCGGTGATATTCGGTGGGGGAATGACTATTGAGAAGGCAGGCTTCTCCGATCTGGCGTTGGCCTTAAACAAATCGTTCTTTTCCCAATACTCGTACCACTTAGATTCAACCTCACCTGGTTCGTATGCCGTGGCCAAGCCTTTGCCTTCCATTGCGTGATATTCCTCCTCGATTTTTCAGACCTCAATCGATACTAACGACGTGGAAATAGTGACAAGTAAATGGGCACAACGACATATCATGATATTCCTCCCCACTGCCTTTGTGCCCATTTACTCTAAAAAGGAGAACTACTGTTCCTCGGATTCTATGCTCCTCTTCAAGACATCGATCTCCTCCCTGATAATCCTTTCCGCTACCTCGGGTATTACCTCCCTGGCCACTCGTTCGAGGACTTCGCGTACGGTCTGCGTGAGCACTGCCTCGATCTTTTCCTCTGAGATTATTGGAACCTCCTGGGGCGCCCCCTCCCTGATGGGTTCTGCCTTCACCGCTATCTCTTCAGTGGGGGGTACTTCAGGCGCAGCTTCTTCGGCGATTTCCTCTGCCATTGGGGCCTCAAGCTCCACTGCGCCCTCCAATTCGGGTTCCTCGACTAGCTCCTCCTCCACTTCTCTGAATTCCTCGCCTATCTCGATCTCCTCCTCGAGATCCAGTACGGGCTCCTCCTCCAGCCCGGCAGCCTCACCAAGCTCTGCCGTTTCTTGCTCACCTTCTGCCACTAACTCCTCGAATCCCTCGTCCAGCTTAATTTCCTCATCCAAATCGAGTGCGGGTTCCTTTTCTGCCTCCACAGCCTCGGGCTCACCCTCCGAGACCATCTCCTCTAATCCCTCGAGTTCTTCGAGCCCCACATCGAGGTCTATCTCCTCCTCAAGATCGAGCGCGGGTTCTGCCTCCTGCCCAGGGGCTTGCTCTACCTGCTCCATGAGAACGGTTTCCTCGCCACTTTCATCCTCAGCTAGCACGCCCATGCCCCCCTCTTCCTTCTCATCCTCTACGAGGAGCTCTTCCAGGCCCTCTATCTTTTCCTCGCCAGCTTCCGGTTCACGGCCCTCCTCAACTACATCAACGAGATCAATGACCTCCTCTTCCCCGCCTAACCCCTTGCCCTCTTCTTCGCCCAAAATGTCCTCATCGAAATCGAAATCGAGCAGGTCCTCGTCCTCGCTCTCAGTCAGGTCTTTTTCGGTGTCATCATCCTTGGCCATGACCATCCCCCTCTTTATTGTTTTGCAATAGACGCTATTGTATTGTTATCATACTATGTTGAACAGTGTCAAGGCCTTTGAAGGTTCGTCATTCGTTACTCGCCATTTATCATCGGAGCTGGGGATTCCTTTGCTCGAGCACACAGGTCCTTTGCTCGTGAAAAGCGGGCTATTGCCTGCCAGCAAATGGCATGCTCCCACGTGAAGCGCTCACCGCATGGATACCCACGGCAAATGACGAATGAGAAATGAGGTGCTTCATATCTTGGTCAGGTTGTAGCGGGCAACGGGAATCACGCTTTCGGCGATCTCCCTTCGAAGCGCGATGGTGTTTATTGGGGTGTAGCGGGTGAATTTCTTTAGCCCCATTAACTGAGTCCTGAACTCTTCCCCCTCGGCAACGGCTGCGAGGATTTGTCTCGCCATGAGATCGAGCTGTGGAAATGCATCATTGATATAAACCCTTGTAGCGGCAATGTGGATTTTCGCCTTTTCTTCTCCCTCCTTCTGAAGCTTTTTCAACGCCCTTAATAAAGCGCTCTCCATCGCAAAGATCTCGATGATCATATCAGCTATCAGGGCAACGATCTCCTGCTCCCCTGCGAGTTTTTCCATATACTTCTGTGTCGCGGCACCAGCTGCGAGCAGGGCTATCTTCTTCGCCATTGCCACCATCTTCTTTTCCTCCTCGAGGATGCCCTCTTCCACGCTCATAGATGGCCTGTAGGTCATGAGCTCCTCTGCAAGCCCCTTAATGACCTCAAGCAGCGGGAGTTCTCCCTTCATGGCAGCCCTCATGATCGTGTCCACGATCACCAGGCGATTGATCTCGTTGGTGCCCTCCCAGATGCGGTTGATCCTGGAATCCCGGTATGCGCCCTCTGCGAGGTAATCCTTGATATACCCGTAGCCGCCCATGATCTGCACGCACTCATCTGCCGCGAATTCCAGCATCTCGGAACCGTATACCTTGTTGATAGAGCACTCCAGGGCATACGTTCTCAGCGCCTCGCCCGTCTTCTTGCCCGCATCCTCTTTGGTGGGATCGATACCCCGCAAGATCATATCCAGCAGGCCTGCCGTCCGATAGACCATGCTCTCGGTGACATAGGTCTTGATGACTATCTCGGCGATTTTATGTTTTATCAAGCCGAATTCGCAGATGGGTTTCCCAAACTGAACCCTGTTCTTGGCATACTTTACCCCCTCGGCGATCAGCCTCTTGGCGCCTCCCACGTTAAATGCAGCTAGCTTGTATCTGCCTACATTGAGCGTATTGAGGGCTACGATATGTCCCTTGCCCACTTCTCCCAGGACATTCTCCACCGGCACCTTGACATCCCGGAATATCACGGAGCGGGTGGAGCTGCCGTGCATGCCCAGCTTTTTCTCCTCCTCATCAACCGAGACACCGTCCCACGACCTCTCCACGATAAAACTGGTAAACCGTGTCCCGTCGACCTGGGCGTAGGTGAGGATAAGATCGGCAAAGCCCGCATTGGTAATGAACTGTTTCTGGCCATTCAAGATATAGTATTTCCCGTCCTCAGACAGGACCGCGGTGGCTTCCGCATGGAGCGCATCCGATCCGTGTTCGGATTCCGTGAGGGCGTAGGCGCCGATCATCTCACCGGTAGCGAGGTTCGGGAGGTAGTGTTCCTTTTGCTTTGGCGTTCCGAACAGGACAATGGGGAGACTGCCGATGCCCGTCTGCACCCCATAGGTCACGCTGAAAGCGGTGATGCCTTGACTGATGTACTCGGTAATCAAGGTGGCGCTGACCTTATCGAGTTCCGTCCCCTGGTAGACCTCGGGCATATCGGCCCCCAGAAAACCCAGCTCCCCTGCCTTTTTTATGAGCTCCTTGAGCAGCTCGGGGTTCAATTCCTCGAGATCCTCCCTTCGCGCCACCAGTTCCCCCACACCGAACTCCTCGGCGGACTTGGCGATCAAGACCTGCTCCTTATCGAAATCCTCGGGGGTAAATACCTCTTCGGGTGAAGCGTCTACCAGCAAAAACTCCCCCCCCTTAAACAGTTTGGTATCGGCCATGCTCAATTCCTCCTTATCAGTAATCCTCTATCTCAAAGATGGCTGCCGCCCCCATACCGAATCCGATGCACATGGAGACCAATCCCCACCGAAGTCCTCTGTCTTGCATCTCATAGATCAACTGGGTGGTTAATTTCGCGCCGGTACACCCGAGTGGATGGCCGAGTGCGATGGCGCCGCCGTTCACGTTGGTGATCTCCTCGTTGATCCCTAATTCCCTTATGCAGTATATCGCCTGCGCTGCAAAGGCCTCGTTCAGCTCAATCAGCTCCATCTGGTCAAGGGTCATACCCGCCATCTTCAGCACCTTTGGTATGGCAACCGAAGGTCCCACACCCATGTACTCCGGGGGGCATCCCTCTGCCACATGGTATCGGAAGGTGGCCAAAGGCCTCAGGCCCAGCTCACTTGCCTTTTCCTTGGACATGAGCACCACCCCTGCCGCCGCATCGCTCGTTTGAGAGGAGTTGCCGGCGGTTACCGTCCCATTCGCCTTGAAGGCTGGCGGGATCTTGGAGATGCTATCCTTGGTCGTTCCGGGCCTCATCCCCTCGTCGGTATCGAAGATGACCTCCTCGTATGCAAAGTGCCCATTGGGCAGTTGTATTTGCCTCTTCACCCTCAGGGGGACAATCTGGTCCTTGAACCTTCCCGCCTTGATTGCGGCTTCCGCCTTCTGCTGGCTCCTGGTGCCAAACTCATCCTGCTCATCCCTGCCTATATTGTAGCGTTCGGCCACGTTTTCGGCGGTTAATCCCATCCCCGTGAACGCGCCCGGCCTCATATCCACGAGCGCGGGATTTGGATACATCATGCTCCCGCCCATGGGAATCTGGCTCATGCTCTCTATGCCCCCGGCAATGATCACCTCTGAAAAGCCGCACATGATCTTCTCTGCGCCGATGGCAATGGCCTGAAGGCCCGAGGAGCAGAATCGGTTGACCGTCATTCCGGGAATGCGATCTGGCCAACCCAGGGACATGACCAGCACTCTGCCCAGATTGAGCCCTTGAGTAGCCTCGGGAAAGGTGCACCCGATAATCACATCATCGATGAGCATAGGGTCCAGATCCCCTGCCCTTCGTATCAAATCTCGTAATACCTCCGCTCCCATATATTCGGGGCGAGTATCCTTTAATGTACCTCGAGGAGCCTTCCCCACCGCCGTTCTGCATGCGGCGACGATCACAGCCTCTTCCATCTTATGTTCCTCCCTGAAGTTGTTTCCTGTGTTTCTAGGGTTTATCGTGTTCATTGTGTTCGTTTCACCAGAGCGTTCACTATGCTATGTGAACCAGGCAACTTGTTTCATTTCAGGGATTGTAGGGACTTAAAAACCCTATGAGCTCAATAAACTCAACAAACACGATAAACCCTAGTTCCTGAGCGGCTTTCCCGTTTTCAACATGTGCTGAATCCTCGCCTGAGTCATGGGATGACCGCAAAGGCTTAGGAACGCCTCCCTCTCCAGATCGAGGAGGTATTGCTCGCTCACCTTGGTATCGGCCAGCACATTCCCACCGCACAGCACGTACCCGACCTTCTCGGAAACCGTCACATCGTGTTCGGTTATGTAGCCCGCATTGCGCATGGTCCACAATCCGAGCTTCACCATAGCAAAGGTGTTTTCACCTGCCACGCGTATCTCCTCCAGCGGCCGAGTCGGCGTGTAGCCCTCCATATTCATGGCTAAAACCGTCTTTTTGGCGTCCTCGATCAGGTAATCCCGATTGACGGTCATCTTGTCGGTGGGCCTGAGATACCCGAGTTTGATTGCTTCAGGTCCGGAGGTAGATACCTTGGCCATGGCAATGGTTTCAAAGGCCCTCGCCACAAAGGGCATAAGCTCAATCTGCTTTGGGTAGAGCCCTCCTTTCTGAACCTCGAAGAGGTGCTCCGTGTTCCGGATGAGCACCTCTTTGGTACCTCCACCTGCCGGAATCAGGCCGACGCCCACCTCAACCAATCCCATATAGGTCTCCGCAGCGAAGCGCACACGGTCTGCGGCCATGCAAATCTCACAGCCGCCTCCCAAGGTCATACCGGCTGGCGCCGCCACCACGGGCTTATCGAGGTACTTGAGCTTCATAAAGGAATCCTGAAATGCCTTGATCATCCAATCCAGCTCATCCCACTCCTCCTCCTGGGCCGTAAACAGGATCAACGGCAGATTCGCCCCCACGGAGAAATTATCCGCATGGTTGGCGATCACGAGGCCGAGGAAGTCCCTTCCCACGATATCGGCCGATTTAATGACCATGGTGATGATATCATCACCCATGGCATTCATCTTGGTATGGAACTCGAGACAGGCTATGCCACCACCGATATCTATCAAGCTCGCTCCCTTATTTCCTGCGACCTTCTTTTCTCGATCCTTAAGAGATGGCAAAAGTATGATCTCTGGGTTTACTGAAACCTCTTTATAATCCTTGGAATGCAGATCATAGAAATAGAGCCTTCCAGCCTCACGTCTGTAGAACGACTCCTTTCCCCTCTCAAGCATTTCCTGAACCCAGGTCGGAATCTGGTATCCAGCCTCTTTCATCTTTTCCACAGACTTGCCTACCCCAATGGCATCCCAGACCTCAAAGGGGCCCATTTTCCAGGCAAAACCCCACTTCATTGCATTGTCCACATTGACGATATCATCAGCTATCTCCGGGATCCGGTTGGCGGAATAGATGAGTGTTTCTGTCACAGTAGCAAAAGTAAATTGCCCTGCAGCATCCTTTCCAGAGAAAAGCGATGCAATCTTTTGAGCCGTGCCTGAAATATTCTTTGCTGCCTCCAGCGAAGCCAGCTTTACCTCCTCTTGTGGGCTATATTCCAGAGTGTTATAATCAAGTGAAAGTATTACCTTATTCCCTTCGCTATCTTTGCTCTTCTTGTAAAAACCCCCTCCACTCTTTTCACCCAGTATGTTGTTTTCGATCATCTTTTTAATAAAATCTGGGGGCTTAAACATCTCCCGTTTCTCATCATCAGGTGCCCCTTTGTACATATTGTCTGCTACATGCAAAAGTGTGTCCAATCCAACCAGGTCTGCTGTTCTGAAGGACGCACTCTTGGGATGGCCTATGACAGGTCCGGTGAGGCTGTCCACCGCCTCGACGCTCAATCCCAGATCCATCATGGCGCGGATTACATAGAGCAGGCTGTAAACGCCAATGCGGTTTGCCACGAAGTTCGGGGTGTCCTTGGCATACACGATCCCCTTTCCGAGCAACTTCTCGCACGTCTCGGCGAGGGTCTCAATGACCTCCGGGAGCGTATCAGGGCACGGCACGAGTTCCAGGAGCTTCAAATACCTCGGGGGGTTAAAGAAATGGGTGATGGCGAAATGCTTCCGAAACTCCTCAGATCTACCCTCGCTCATGGCCCTGGCCGGTATACCCGAGGTGTTGGAGGTCACAATGACGCCGGAGGCTACTACCTTCTCAAGCCTTCCGAATAATTGCTGTTTGATATCTATTCTCTCCACGACAGCCTCGATGATCCAGTCCACATCGCGGAGCAGCCCGAAATCATCCTCAACGTTGCCTATGGTGATCAACCCAGCCCCCTCAGCTACGTAAAAGGATGCCGGCTTTGACTTGAGGGCTATATCCACCCCCTTCTGTGCCAGCCTATTCCTGAAGGCCTTGTCCTCCACGGTAAACCCCTTCTTCCTGTCCTCATCCGTGAGCTCAGGGGGCACAATATCGAGGAGAACTGTCTCCAAACCCACATTTGCCAGATGGGCGGCAATGGTTGCGCCCATCACACCAGCCCCAAGGACTCCGCACCTTTTGATGACCCTGTTCATGCCATCACCTCCATATCTCCGCTAACCTCTTTCCAGGTGTAGCCCCGATCCTCATTTCTCGAGTGAGATCCACAAGCGAAAAAATGAATAGCCATTCATTTTTTAACCTATCATCCAAGAGGGCCAAAGTCAAACAAATTTTGGGAACTCCATTCGATGGAATAATCCCTTATTCTCACCTCAGACTTTTCCCGTAAATGCCCTTATATAAGACTGTCAGGAACGCCTCAAATATGGCTTTAAAAAATTACAATGAGGAATGATAGGTAGGAAAAAAGAAATGGCGATAAGGCGAGGGCGTTGTTCATTCTATCCCGTTCACGAACCTCACCATTCTCTTTAAGATATCCTTAAGCAGATCATCGGGAAGGAGGCCTTCCCTGGATAAGCCACTCTCGCACTCCTCGAAAAGCTCCTCAACCACACGTTCCACATTTCCGTGTGTTCGGTAGAGATCCCCCATCTTGGATCGAAACTCTCGTGCTTCCCGCTTTGCCCTTTGGGCGAATCCCTTGCCCTCGGGGGGCGTCAAGGCGCCATAGTGCTCGAAGCAGATAATTTCCGCCTCGAGCTTGCCGAGCTTCTCTATGCTCTGTTGAAAATCATCGTAGTTCGAACTCCCCATAGGAAGAATCCGCTCCTCTGTTAAGGTCCCGATACCATCCGAGGGGAAAAGGGAATACTCCCCCGGGAAGAAGAGGGCAATGCTGCACACCGAGTGCCCCGGGGCATCTATGACCAGGAGCTCGACCCCATCTCCCAGGTTAAGCTCCGTGCCCCCATCCACGGTCATGTGAACGGGAAAGGCCTCCCTCACCAGGTCAAGCGGCTCTAGCTCCTTTAATGCACCTTCCCTATCCAGAAAGAAATTATTGTAATCCTGTATTGCCTTTAAGGCCCTTTGGTTCGTGAGCACCCGTGCCCCCACCCTTGATACCGCCACCTTTACCCATGGCAACTCTCGCACGAGGCAAGGAGCCATGCCAAGGTGATCGTAATGGGTGTGGAGGATGACAAGGTAGCGTATCCTCTCAAGGTCTACCTTACGATCCTCAAGCTGGGTCATTACGTTGGGGAACACGTGGGCCATGGCGCCACCTACTAAAGCATACACGTCTCCCTTAAGGAGATACGAGCTGAGCTCCCTCCGACCTAGGAGCTCAATCCTCTCGGTTATGGTTCCTGGCTCCTTTATCCACATACAATACTCCCTTTCCGCTATACCGCGCCCTTCTCGAAAAGGTGCTCAATCTCTCCTTCCGTATATCCAAGTTCCTCCAGGATCTTTCTGGTGCTCTCTCCAAACTCGACCGGTGCCGTGCGGATGGAGCCCGGCGTGTCACTCAACTTGATCGGTATGCCGAGGACCTCACGGGAGGCCCCGCTCCTATCCTGGAGCTCGGTGACCATGCCCCTCGCGGCGAAAAGCTTATCATTCAATGCCTCGGTAAGGTTTTGCACCTTACCCCAGCACACATCCCTGTCCCCTAATGCCGCGATCCACTCATCGAGGGTCTTCTTCTTGAGTGTTTTTCGGAGGAAATCCAGGATCTCCTCCCTGCGATCCTCGTCGTACTGGAGCGGTCCGTATTCGGGCACCCCTAAAAGTTCACAGAGGTTCATCCAGAATCGGTTTTCCACCGCGCCTATGGAGATATGCCTCCCTTCGGCGGTCTCGTACACGTTGTAGCATGCATATCGGTGGGACAGCATGGTGTCCGACCTCGATGGGACCTGACCGTGTTTCTGAAGGAGATGCAGCGGCATCGGGAGAAGGCCCACCATGCCGTCAGTCATGGATATATCGATATATTGTCCTTCCCCAGTCCTTGCCCTCGCGACAAGCGCCAAAAGAATACCGATCGCCGCGTTCATCCCCCCCCCGACTAGATCGGCTATCTGTATTCCGGGGATACACGGAGGCCCGTCCTTCTCGCCGATGAGATCCAGCACGCCGGAGAAGCTGAGGTAATTGACATCATGGCCGGCCATGTCGCGATATGGTCCATCCTGGCCATAACCCGTAATAGAGCAGTATATGATCTTTGGGTTGGTCTTTCTCAATGCCTCATAATCTATACCCAGCCTTTTGGTAACACCGGGCCTGAAGCCCTCAATCACGACATCAGCGTCTCTCGTCAACCGAAGGAATATCTCCTTGCCCTCCCCTGTCTTCAGGTTCAAGGTCATGTGGTCCTTATTCCTGTTGACAGGGGATATCAGAAGGTCGTCGGCCATAAACCTCCTGTCCTCAATCGCTATTACCCTGGCCCCGTGATCTGCAAGGATCATGGAGCAATAGGGGCCCGGCAACATCCTTGATAGATCTATTACTTTGATTCCCTCCAACGCTCCGCTCATGACTGCCCTCCACAAGTATCTAGCCCACATGTATCGATTACCATACCATGCCTCAAGCCAGCAATAAATGCCCTATGTTGTTTTTTCGCCATTAAACGCTCATCGAGAAGTTGGGTTCTTTATACCAGTAGGCAAATATGAAACTGGCTTATGGTTGGGTGGGGATATTTTATTGACAACCCCGCCCTTTTCCGTATAATCGGATCAATGCCGGAGTGGTGAAACTGGTAGACGCAGAGGACTCAAAATCCTCCGGACCTCGCGTCCGTGTCGGTTCGATTCCGACCTCCGGCACCAGAGCTTGCGGTGGTTTGGCCGAACTTGGCCAAACCTTTTTTCGTAGCGAGATCGATAACTGTAACCGTTTTTGTAACTTTGGGCCTTTCAATAGGCCTCCCGCCTCTTTGCATGCGTTGGCCCAAGCTCCCCTAAAATCTCTGGTCCTTCACACTTTTGCATGGGTGAACCTATATATTGTGGCCATGTAACCTCT
>CAZJXD010000127.1:0-12115 GCA_964549945.1 uncultured Desulfobacteraceae bacterium
AGAATCTATTATACATGCATTGTAAATCTATTCTGTGGTAAGTCAAGAGATTTTTGAGTCACGTCGTTCTGTCTTCCACGGTAATGAGGATAGCATCTTGAGTTCCGCCATTGGGATGTCGAACGGCCCGTTTCGATCCAAGCTCATAGGTATTGCACACTTGGTGCGGCGGGTTTTACGGGACAGATAGAAGCACTGCTTTCCACATAGATCATAGATCCCTAGAACATGCCCATGATCTCGTCCATCGATCTCCTTATGTGGGCCTCACTCGCCCTCCTGAGCCTATCCTCGTCTTTCGCCTCGATCGCCTCGATGATCTCCAGCGTCTCGGAAAAGAAGCTCTGCCGCTTGATCTGGCCAGGGATCGCGAGCCAGAAGCGGAGGTACTGGCTAAGCAATCGTTCGAGGAGCTGAACGAGCTGGGTGTTCTTGGTGGCCACAAACAGGGTGTTGTGGAATTTTACGTCGAGTTCAACCATCTGCTTGTTAGTTGCCTCGTCGCCAAGCTGGAGGACCTCCTTTCCCAGAGAGTTTAGGGAAGCTACCTCCTCGGGTGTAATGCGATGCAAGGCCCATACGTTGGCCTGTACCTCCATGACATAACGGATCTCGGTCATCTCCTTGATGCGATCGAGGCTTAGTGGGGTGACCATGAAGTGCGGTCCTTGGCGCAGAACCCACCCCTCTGCCTGGAGCGTTATGAGGATCTCTTTGATGGGGGTGCGGCTTACCCTGAAGGTTTGAGCCAACTCGCTAAGGTTGAGCACGCTCTCGGGCTTGAGATCCAGCCAGATGATCTTCTTCTTGAGTGCCTCGTAAATTTTCCTGGATTCCAATTCCAACCTCGCTTTCTAAACCTGGCCTTCGGATGTGGTGACTAGCTAGGGATGAGGGTTACAGAAGCCGGCGTCTGGACTAGGGACAGAGCTACAGACCCTTCAAGATAACTATTCGGTAAACCAGGTTTGTCTAATTCGTCGAAGCCAGTTCCACGCTTGACTTTAGTAGCTTTGTGCAAAAAGAATAGGGAACTGCATTCAACATAAATGCCGTATCGATTCAGGTCAAGCATTTTTTGCCAAATCATGAGATTTTTATTTAAGTAGCCGTAAAAAATAAATATTCATATTTTTTAATGTATTTCAACAGCATCAATGTGGAATCTTTAGGGAAAGAAGGCCTACACTCGGGAGAGGCCTGTGGCAAGTAACGAATGGAAGTGTATTCACCAGGAAAACATATCTAGTCTTTATGGGGGAACCTTTAGATCGAAAAGGCCAGGTGGAAAGTCAAGCGATGTAAAAGCCCTTCCTCCGAGAAAGATGTTATAGCCGGCATTGGTGTGTGTGGACAGGGCATCCTTTATCTTGACCATACCTACGGGAGAAGGCAGTGTATTGACCATGCGAACGCAAAGCGGATTTTTCATCCCGCAGTTCATTCGAATAGCCGGCCGGGGGGTTGAGATAGTGGGTATGACTCACATCTTCCTGTCAACCCTGAACCCTCCCGGATGCCTTGCCTCATCCCCCGAAGATGGCTTCTTTCCTATTTCCGCACGAGATGGACTGCGAACCCCGACACCTCCAGGTTTAGATACACCGCGCTCAGCGTGCCATCCTTCTCCTTTTTGGTCTCCTCCAGGATCGAAACACCTTTTCCCTTGAGGTACGCGATTGCCCTGCCGATATCGTTGGTGGAGATGGCGATGTGGCCATGAGCCCCGGGAAACCGGCTCTTGGTGACCTCAAAGCCCGAGCCCGCGAAGATCGAGCTCGTTCCCTCCTGTAAGGGGAAATAGAAGAGATCTGAGAGGGTTCTGGCGGACTTCAGCGCCCTTTCCCCGCTCTCCTCGTTGATCCCCAGATGTCGGAACTCGAAGCCCAGCATGGTGGATACCGCCTCCCTCGTGAGCCTCGTGATCTCAGCAAATTGTCCCGATGAGATGAGATCGGGCCTCACCATCCAGCTTCCACCACAGGCATGTACCCGGTGAAAGGCCAGGTACGAGGTGAGGTTATCCTTGCTGATCCCGCCCGTGGGAATGAACTGTATGCCTCGGTAAGGGGCTGCCATTGCCTTGAGGAACTCCACTCCCCCCGATGGCTCAGCCGGGAAGAACTTCACCACCCCAAGCCCCCTCTCGAGGGCCATCTCGATCTCCGTTGGCGTGTTCAGGCCCGGGGTCACGGGAATGCCGCTCTCCACACAGTAGTCCACTACCTTCGGGTTAAAGCCCGGCGATACGATGAACTTCGCCCCTGCTGAGACCGCTCTTTTCACCTGCTCAACGGTGAGAACCGTTCCCGCTCCCACCAAGAGCTTCGGGAGTTCTCTATCCAGCGTCTTGATTGCCTCTTCCGCTGCAGCGGTTCTGAAGGTAATCTCCGCAACGGGGAGACCACCGTCGAGGAGTGCCTTGCCGAGGGGAATGGCATCCTCAGGCCTCTCTATTGTTACCACCGGAACCAGTCCCAGCTCGCCTATCTTCTTGAGTACGTCATTCATCTCTCCATGCCTCCTTGATAGCACCTTTCGGAAATAGGGTATACCCGCCTGTACCTCAATCCCGCTACCTCGCCAGCCACCCGCCGTCAACGGCGATCGTGTAGCCGTTGACGTAGTTCGAGGCATCCGATGCCAGGAACACCGCCGCGCCCTTCAGGTCGTCTGGCGTACCCCATCGTCCCTCGGGGATGCGGCTGAGTATCTCCTTGCTCCTGACCGGATCGGCCCGCAACGGCGCCGTGTTATTGGTGGCAAACCAGCCGGGGGCGATGGCGTTGACGTTGATCTTGTGCTTTGCCCACTCGTTTGCCATGAGCCGTGTCACCCCCATCACCCCGCTCTTGCTCGCCGTATAGGAGGGAACCCTGATCCCGCCCTGAAAGGAGAGCATGGAGGCGATGTTGATGATCTTTCCCCTCGTCCCTTGCGTGATGAACTGACGGGCCGCGGCCTGGGAGAGGAAAAAGAGCGTCTTGATGTTGATATTCATCACCTCGTCCCAGTCCTTCTCGGTGA
The DNA here is from genome assembly GCA_964549945.1 of uncultured Desulfobacteraceae bacterium. Classification (GTDB taxonomy): domain Bacteria; phylum Desulfobacterota; class DSM-4660; order Desulfatiglandales; family B25-G16; genus B25-G16. The sequence goes on from CAZJXD010000127.1 coordinate 3,028, forward strand.
ACTCAATCGCATCGGCGCGGCGGATGATCCCGGCGTTGTTCACGAGGATGTCGAGCCTCCCGAGGGTTTCAACCGTCCTCTTTATGATGCCCTCTAGGGGCTCGAGGCTGGAGAGGTCTGCCTTGGTCCCGAGAAACCTCCTTCCCATGCCCTCGATGACCTTTTGGGTCTCGGGGAAATCCACGTAGTCAATGCCAACGATATCGGCCCCAGCCTCTGCGAGGCCGTAGGACATGCCCTGTCCCAGACCGGTACTGCATCCGGTCACGATGGCCACCTTTCCCGATAGTGTAAAATCGTCGAGAATCATCGCTCTTCACTCCCCCTTTTTTTCATTTTAACGCCGCCATGGGCACCTCATCCATGTCGGTGAAGGCCTGGTTCTCCCCCGCCATGCCCCAGATAAAAGTGTAGTTGCAGGTGCCCGATCCGGAATGGATCGACCAGCTCGGCGAGAGCACCGCCTCCTCGTTTCTCACCACGAGGTGCCTCGTCTCCTGTGGTTCTCCCATGAAGTGGAACACCACCTCGCCCTCCGGGATGTTGAAGTAGAGGTAGGCCTCGATCCTCCTCTGGTGGGTGTGGGTCGGCATGGTGTTCCACACACAGCGCGGCTCGAGCACCGTCATGCCCATCACGAGCTGGCAACTCCTGACCCCATCGGGGTGGATGAACTTGTAGATGGTCCGCTCGTTGCTCTTCTCGAGCGAGCCGAGGTGAAGCGGCTCGGTATCGTTGAAGGCGATCTTCTCAGTGGGATAGCCCTGATGCGCAGGGGCACAATTGAGGTAGAACCTGGCGGGACTCCCCTTGTCGGCGCTGGAAAAGGCCAGCTCCTGTGAGCCCGTGCCGATGTAGAGGCCGTCTCTCGTATCGAGCTCATAGACCGTTCCATCGACCGAGACCGTTCCACGTGCGCCAACGTTGATCACCCCCATCTCCCGCCTCTCCAGAAGGTAGGGTGCTCCTATAAGCTTCTCGTCCACCGAGAGCGTTAATGTCCCCGCCGGACAGATACCTCCCACGATGAGACGGTCGTAGTACGTGTAGACCATCTTGCTGGCATCAGGTGTGAACAAATCCTGGATCAGGAAGTGTCTTCTTAGCTCTTGAGTAGAGAAGCATTTCGCCCCCTCCGGATCGATTGCGTGTTTGATTTCCATATGTTTATCCTCCTACGATCTGTGAATCTATTTCTCATTGCTCCATCAGCAGCGAGGGCAGCCGCGTGTTTACTGCCCAAACCAAGGTCACAATGATCAAGGTTATCGAATTAGCGAATACATATTGACTACCTCCTTTTTCGAAATGACGTTTGCGAGGACTCATTCTGTCAAAGCACCCTAAGGAAGGTAGCTTTTTCATATGATCGGTTTCCTAAGAAATCATGACCTCCCTTGCTACTCCATCAGTACAGAAGGAAGCCACATGCTAATTGGTGGAATTAACGCGATCAAGATTAACGTAATTACATTGGCCAATGCAAAAGGCACGGCCGCGCGGAATATGGTACCTATGCCAAGTTTAGATATGGCAGAGGCGACATTTAAACACATTCCCACAGGGGGAGTAATCAGCCCAATTGCCAATCCGGTGATGAGAATGACGCCGAACTGGATGGGTGAAACCCCAAGGGAAGCCACAGCGGGAAGAAAAACTGGGGTTAAAAGGAGGATTGCGGGGCTGACGTCCACGAAGGTCCCGGTAATCAGTATTATAGCAATAATAACAAGCAGAATGAAGAATACTGGAAGATCGAGTCCTGATACGAAACCCGCAACCGACTGGGGAATATGCTCAATGACCAAAATCCATATGTAGAGCTTAGACAGGGCAATAATGATCATGACCTGTGCGCTGGTCAAGATCGAAGTCTCCAAAAGAGTTGGAATTGTTTTTAGCTTTAACCCTCGAAAAATGAAATAGCCAACAATAAATGCATACAATGCACCGATCCCCGCGGATTCAGTTGCGGTGGCTATACCAGTAACTACTGCGCCAACAACAAAAATAGGCATAATCAGAGCAAGAATTGCACGCTCAATCCTGGAAAATACCTCCTTTTTAGTAAGTGCAACTTCCTCTTTCGGGTACTTTCTATACAGAGAAACAATCAGTGTAATGCCCAGCATTAAAAATCCAATTATAATCCCGGGAAATACCCCTGCCAAAAAAAGTTTTCCTACGGAGGCTTCAGCCACAAATGCGTAGATAACCATAGGTACACTCGGTGGGATGATCATTCCCATCGTTGAAGAGGCTACGGTAATTCCACTGGCAAACTGCGGCGTGTATCCCTTTTTTCTCATCTCGGGAATGAGAACAGCGCCTATTGAGGCGGTATCGGATACCGATGAACCGGATATGCCCCCAAAAATCATGCTCGCGAGGACATTAACCGCACCCAATCCCCCACGTAACCTTCCCACGAAAACAAGACTGAAGTCGATAAGGCGCTTTGTTATACCTCCTTCGTTCATGAGTAAACCCATAAGAACGAAAAGAGGAAGCGCAACCATGGCATAAGAATCCATTCCGGAGTAAAGCCTCTGTGGCAGGATCGGGAGAAGCTCAGGATGGCAAAAAACAAAATACAAGAAGCTCGATAAGCCCAAAGAGTAGGCAATGGGGATTCCGAGGATAAGGAAAATTCCAAGACTTATAAGCAAGATAGACATACGTTATCCCGAAAAGCCTCCCTGTTTTTTCTCGAAAATGTCAGTGACCATAAGGCATAGACAACACAAAATGACAAGGCCGCAGCCAATGGGAACACTGGCTTGGACAATGCTGTTTGGAATCCTCAACACAGGTGATTCAAATGAGCCAACCGATTTTATCCAGGGGATGCTGTACCATATCATGACCCCGTTGATAAACCCAATCAGAATCAGGTCAAGCACATTTACTACACTTTTCATCGCAAGAGGCAATCTATCGACGAAGTACGTAATCTTAATGTGTTCCCTCTTTCCAAGGGCAACCGCAGCTCCAATAGCAGTAGTGTAAATAAAGAGATACTCCATGGCCTCATTGCCACCGATTATCGCTGTGTTGAACCCATACCTTAATATGACCAGGAGAATGGTAAGAATGAGGATAATGAAGAAAAAAAATGTGATAATCCCCTGAAGCATGATTAAAAGTATTCTCTTAAACCGTTGAATACCTTCCATGTTCACACCAATCCTTTTGTGATCTCGGAAATTAATTGAAGGCGCTGGGCCAACCGTTGAAATGGTAAACTCAGCGCCTTCTTCTGGCAAGTCTTACTTAAACCCTTCCTTCTTATTTTTCCTGAGCGATGGCGATGGCTTTGTTTATATCATCCCACGTGAAGAAGCCCTCATCAACATAATACTGCCATACAGGTTTTACTTTTTCGACAAAGAGCTTGCGATCCTCCGTGGATATCGTGTTTGTCTTAAGTTTATCTTTAAGGAAATAGAAATATCCGTTTTCGGAATTGAGCCAGATGGTATCGCTGTAAATTAAAGTTGCACGTGCTATTGCATCAAAAACTGCCCTCAGATCATCTGAAAGGCTGTTATACCAAGCTGGATTCACATAAAAGGGGTCCGGATGGAGCTGCCAATTAACCACTGAGAGGTATTTCTGAACCTCATAAAACTTCATATCTACGGTGTTTGAAAAAGGATTCTCCTGAGCATCTACCACCCCTGTTTTAAGGGCCATATAGGTTTCAGTGTAAGCTACCTGTTGAGGGCTGGCACCGATGGCCTTAAAGGTTTTGATGGTCATGTCAATGGGTGGAGTGCGCATCTTCAATCCCTTAAGGTCTGCTGGTCTTTGAACTGGCTTTATGTTGCTGGTAATATTTCTAAATCCGCCCGCAACTCCCGTTGCAGGAATGTGAAAACCGTTTTTCAAGGCATCCCTATTGATCTCTTCACCCATAGGGCTTCTTATCACCTTTAAGACCTGTTCCGCGTCTTCGAAGAGGAAAGGAAGAGTATAGAGTAAGAATTTTTTATTCGCCCTTTCAAACAGACCGCCACGGCACCCTTGTACCGTGCCAATTTTCACCATATCCAATACCTCAGCCTCCTTCCCGAGGACTCCGGAGTGGTAAATTTCTACCTTAATTTTTCCATTAGATGCTTTCTCTAAATGGTCTTTGAAGAAGAACATTGACTTGGTGCGTGGATGTTTTGGCGACTGGGTATTGGCGTACTTAAAGAGGGAAGCCTGCTCCTTTGCGTTTGCTTCCACGTGCCACCCGGAGAACAGCAAACTCCCGACACAAAGGAAAACGAAAAGAAATAAAGATAGCTTTTTCATAACAAAACCTCCTTTATTCTTATATTCAGCCCCCCATGGACTGAATTAATTTCCCCACCAATTATGTTCAGGCTATAATAGAAGATTATTAATTAATAGTGTTCGCTCTTTAAAGGAATCTGAGGAAGAATTATTGTTTCACTATACAAAACGCCTTTTTGCTTTACAAAACCTTTTTAAATGTGTACGCTAGAAAAGTCAATGTTTTTTTGTACACTCTTAAAAAGTTTATGCTTTACAGGAATTATTTCTTTAGTAGGCAGACCTTCCGAGGAACGTGAAGAGTATAATCGTATTTGTACTTATAGGAATCCTCAATCCGGAGGCATTGCCCTTGACATAATGGCCTCTTTAGGTACACTCACCTGTAAACTGCTAACAAGGGAAAGTTTAGGAAGATGATTGTGCAATCCGTTGAAAGGACCTTTGATATTCTAGAGGTGCTCTCCCAAGAGAAAGACGGGCTCGGTCTAACCGAAATCGGGAAAAAAGTGGGATTACACAAAAGCACCGTATTCAGATTGCTCTCCTCGCTCGCGGAAAAAGGCTATATCGAGAAAAATCCCAAGACAGCCAACTACCGCCTGAGCCTGAAGTTCATCGAACTGTGCAGCACCTTTCTCAATAACCTGGAGTTAAAGACCGAGGCCCTGCCATTTCTTAAAAAACTGGCATCGCTCACCACCCAGGCCGTGTACTTTGCGATCCTCGATGGCTGGGAGGTGATCTACATCGAAAAAGTCGAAACCTTTGAGAGCATTCGAAAGTACGACATTATTGGAAAACGCGCTCCCGGCTACTGTACCGCCCTGGGGAAATCACTGCTCTCGGGGCTGAGCGAGGATGAAATAAGGGAACGATTACAGGGCATACCGCTCACCGCCTATACGCCCAATACCATTACCAGCCTTGACCGCCTAATCCAAGAGGTGGACCTGGTCAGAGCACGAGGCTGGTCAGAGGACAACGAGGAGTACGAGGCAGGACTCCGATGCATCGCTTCGCCCATCTATGATTACCGCAACTGCGTCATCGCTGCGGTTAGCACCTCCGGTCCAAAAAATATAATCTCAAAAGACAGAGATGAGGGAATTTCCCAACATGTGATGGATGCCGCGAAGGATATCTCAAAGAGCATGGGATATATTCCCCCGAAAAACAATTAGCCCTTCTCGAAGTATCTCTATCCCTCGCGATCCACCTCAATCCCGTAAGGGGCGGAATGGCAGATGATCTGCAAAGGCTGAACAACCCTGGTCAGGCTGCTCGGTAATTATTGGTGTTAAAAAAGGGCATCGACAAGCAATGGAGAACTGGAGGTGACTTACATGAGGAAGAATAAGCTACGAGAAATGTTAAAAAAGGGCGAGCCCACCATTGGGACACGGGTCTTAACCATATGGCCGGGGATAGCTGAAGTCATCGGTCACACGGGTGCCATTGATTACATCGAGTTCGTCGGCGAGTACGCACCGTGGGATCTTCATGACCTTGAGAATTTCGCGAGGGCAACCGAGCTCTTCGACATGTCGTCCATGATGAAGGTCGATCAGGAGCCAAAGGGTTTCCTCGCGCAGAGGGCCTTGGGCTCTGGCATACAGAATATCCTTTTCACCGATATCAGAACCGTGGAAGATGCGGAGCAGTGTGTGCGTATCGTCAAGCCTGAAACACCCACAAGCGGGGGCATCAATGGGTGCCACATGCGCAGAAACGTGGGCCATGTGTTAGAATGTGGCTCAAGGGGATACATTAAAGCCATGGATGAGGCAGTAATCGCCCTGATGATAGAGAAGAAAGGAGCCATTGATAATCTGGAGGCAATTCTCTCTGTAAAAGGGATAGACATGGTCCAATTCGGTCCCTGTGATTACTCTCTCAGTATCGGCAAGCACTTCTCTGGTTCTGATCCCGAGGTGAGAAAGGCCGAGATGAAAACAATAGAAACCGCATTGAAAATGGGGGTGCGTCCCAGGGTAGAGATGGGAGGTATCTATGATAGCATAGAGGATATCCAGAGATTCATTGATCTCGGTGTCCGCGATTTTAGTCTTCCGAGCGATGTAGTCATCTTGTATCAGTGGTTGAAAGAAAAGGGTGAGAGTTTAAGAAAAATGGTGTCTCACATCTAATAAGGCTCATATCTACTAATAACTCCAAATAGCTATTCAAAAAGGCGAAGCAAAATAAATGAAAGGAGCAACAACATGAGAAATCAAATAGGAAAAATAAGGAGAAAGAGATGTTAAAGCAAGGCAAACCAGCAGTGGGAACGTTTATATTTGGCGGCTATATATAGGATATATCGAACAGCTACAACAGCGCCTTTATCTTCTGCATGGCATGCGCCTGCTTCGCCTGCCTCTCATTCTGAATTGCGGCTCCCAGCAACGCAGATAGAATTCGAGCTGAATCCCAAGGCCTTCCCCATCCGAGACACCGGGAATAGTTTCCCTGCCCGCCCTTCAGGACATGCGCAAATGGAAAATTCCTGAATTTATTCTAAAGGTTAAAAAAATAACTTCACCCCCTTGCATTCTTATTAGGAATGATTATTGTTTAATTAAAATTTGGAGCGACTGTGAAAGGAGGTGTCAGATATGACAAGGATGCTAGAATTAGTACCAAGGAGGAGCAATTGGCTTTCTCTGCTGCCTGAATTCGATCTCTTTGACCGGATGGTTGGTGATTGGACCGTCCCAAGCCTCTGGAGTGAAGAGAGGGTTGTGGTACCCGCGTTTGATATCTCGGAGAACGAGAAAGAGTACGTGATCAGCGGTGAGATTCCGGGAATTGAGCCCAAGGATCTCGAGGTAACCCTCACCGATGGTATACTGACCGTAAAGGGTGAAAAGAAACAAGAGAGCGAAGAGAAGGAAGAGAACTACCATCGCGTTGAGAGACACTACGGTTCATTCCAGCGCAGCTTCCGGCTTCCCGAGAATATCAAGAGAGACGAGCTGGATGCAAGCTACAAGGATGGCATCTTGAGACTCACCCTCCCCAAGTCAGAGGAGAGCGAGGTCAAGAAGATAGAGGTCAAAGAGAATAAGTCAAGGAAAAAGGTCAAAGCCAAAAAGGCGTAATACGATAACCTGAAAACCACAGGGCACTGCCGGAGGCATCAAGCCAACGGCAGTGCCCTTTTTTATGGCCATCTTCGAGCAGATGGACCGCAAAGCTGTTATGAACTTCAGTGCTACATGCGAATAATCTAACAGACCATTAATAGATTTTTCCCTTGCTCATATTTCTTGATTTATGTTAGAAATGCTTAAAATTACCTAATTAATTCCCGTTATCCTCTGAAACAGCTCTTAGTTCCTGTGGACCTGATACCAACACGATACCGTGAAACCTAGCTGAGATCATCCAGGGGGCTCATAACCCCCTGTCCGCCCTGCTGCAAGATATGGGTATACACCATGGTGGTAGAGATGTCCTTGTGGCCCAGAAGGGCCTGAATCGTGCGTATGTCCGTTCCCCTCTGCAAAAGATGGGTGGCGAAGCTATGTCGGAATGTGTGGGCGCTGACGCGTTTTTGAATTCCGGCCCTACTGATGGCATTGGCAATGGCCTTGTTAATGGGGCTTGGGTCCAGGTGATGCCGCCGCACGTGACCGCTCCGGGGATCAGTAGAAAGGTGCTCGGCGGGAAATATATACTGCCATCTCCAATCCTTTGCCGCATGAGGGTACTTGCGGGCCAGGGCATAGGGCATGTAGACCTCACCATGACCGGCTTTGAGGTCCTGTTCATGGATCAATTTCACCCGTGTGAGGTGTTCCTGTAAGACTGTGGTCAGTGAGGTGGGAAAGGTCGTCACCCGGTCTTTGGCGCCCTTTCCATCACGGACGGTGATAGATTTCATGGCAACGTCGATGTCTTGGACCCGGAGACGAAGGCATTCGATGATCCTCAGGCCTGATCCATATAATAGCTTCACCACGAGTTGGTGTATTCCGCTCATGAGGGCGATCACCTGAGAAACTTCCTCGCGGGTGAGCACCACGGGGATTTTCAGGCGTTTAGGGGCGCGTTCCGCATTGATCTCTTTATCAAGAGGCTGCTTGAGCACATGCTTATAGAGAAACACCAGGGCATTCATGGCCTGATTCTGTGTTGAGGGGGACACATGGATATCCATGGCGAGGTGGGTGAGAAAGGCCTCGATCTTGGGCTCTCCGTCTTTCAAATCGTCCCGAGAGCGCATCTTGTGAAAGAGGAAATAGCGTTTTACCCACGAACAGTAGCTCCGTTCGGTACGGATGGAGTAGTGCCGGCGCCGCATGGTGCGACGCATTTCATCCAACAATGTTGTGGACATAGGTCACGCTCTATCTTGACGGATATAAAACCATCATACAAGGTATATTGCATATTGCAAACAGGCAAATCTGCCTGTTTATATCTCTAATATCAAGTTATCAGGCAGATTTACCTAATAATCAATGGTTCGCGCCGCCTGAGGCTGCGCGAGTGCGGGAATAATATAGCCAATAGGGTTACTTTAAAATTTTAACCTGTATGGGTGCGAGAAATGGCGGTGCGAATGCGGAGTTGGGCTTCACTCTCCGTTTTGTTGCGCCGCAGGCGGCGCGAACAAACCGTTCGAGCGGAATCCCGCCCTTCGGGCGTGACTCCGCCCCCTTAGTTGAGAGAAATGATGAACCCTTAATACCGTACTCTTCAGATAGTCCACAGCCTCACATATTGCTATGCTCATTGTTCAACGAGCCAATGTTCATCATTTCCCTCCAAGTCGGGGGTTCCGCTCAACTCCGCA
>CAZJXD010000128.1:0-12102 GCA_964549945.1 uncultured Desulfobacteraceae bacterium
AAAGGCATCATGGATTGCCGCCATCAGATTACGTGGGCTTGAGCAATCCCCGATCACGTAGACCTCAGGCGCCATATCTCGAAATGCCTTCACGGTTTCGCGCCGAGCCGTGAGGCCCATGGACAACACTACGGTATTAGCGGGTATTTCAAATCGATTCCACTGTTTGTCAATGACCACGGCGCCCTTGTCGGTTATTTCTTCCAGTTTCACCTCAGTCTTGAATTCAACGCCGTGCTCACGAAGCAATTGTAACAACACCGGCCTGCTGACAGAGGCGACATCTTTGGCGATTTCCAGTTCACTAAGCATATCAATGACCGTAACTTTCTTGCCTTGCTGGGCCAGGTGCAGGGCAGTTTCGCATCCGGTCAGTCCGGCTCCTGCTATTACCACCGTCTCGCCTGTTTTTGCCTTGCCCAAATCCACGTCACCTGCCCATGCAACCTTCGGCTTATTGATGCCCGGAATATCCGGAATGATTGGTTCCGCACCGACTGCCACTATGAGCACATCCGGTCTTGCAGCTTTGATGGACTCGGCAGTGGCCTCAGTCGATAATCTTACTTCCACGGGCGCCTGCCGGGTCTTCATTATCAACCAATCCAGATACTTCTTCATGTCAGCTTTAAATGAAGGCCCTGCCGCAAAGCGCAGGGCTCCGCCCAGTTCATCTTCCTTTTCATACAGGGCTACCTGATGGCCTCGTGAAGAGGCCACTAAGGCGGCTTCCATACCTGCCGGTCCGCCTCCTGCGATAAGGACGGTCTTCTTTTTTTCTGGCATACGTATATATCCATATTCCACTTCCCTGCCGATTACTGGATTGACCGTACATCGAATTGGCAGGGAAACAGGAGGAGCTACTCTCTCGTGGCACAGGTTGCAACGAATGCATGGCCTGATATCATCAAGCTCTCCGCGGATAGTCTTATGTATGATTTCTGGGTCCGACATATATGCACGTCCTATGGCGACTATATCGGCTTTTCCTTCCGCGATAATCTTATCAGCCGTTGCCAGGTCCATAATCGAGCCTACGCATGTCACCGGGGTTCTCAATGCTTTCTTTAACTTTTCCGCTCTGTGCACATTAAAAGCATGGGAGGAATAAGTTGGCCGTATAATACGAGTGGTGCACCTGGGGTCGCCTATTACGCCTACTGATGCATGAATGAGGTCGACTTTATCCTCTATTATCTTGAGGAACTCGATGGTTTCCTCCTCGTGCATTCCTTCGGGAATCATTTCATCCACACTTACGCGATACTCCAAGGCCAGCCTGTTACCCACTCTCCTCCTGATGGATGTCAAGAGCTCGACGATGAATTTCGCCCTGTTTTCAAGGCTCCCACCGTAGGCATCTGTCCTCTTGTTCGAGTAAGGCGATACAAACTGTCCCAAAAGCCATCCGTGGCCGCCGTGGATCATGACCATATCGAACCCAGCCTGCACACATCGATAGCAGGCGCTGGCAAAATTATCGATAACCCGATCTATCATGTCCTGGTTCATCTCTGTGACCTGGACTTTCCTTCTACCTTCCACGATGGCTGCTGCTTCTTCCATTCTCGGAGGTATTGGCGAGGGAGCGATAGGATTTTTGCCATATATGACCCGGGGCGATGCCAACCTGCCGGCGTGGTTAAGCTCGAGGGATATCTTGGCCCCGTATGTATGGATAGCCTCTGTCATTTCACTCAGCCCGGCTATCACCCTGTCATCACCAAGGTTTAACTGTCCAAAATGCCCCCGCGCGTATTCGAAATCTACAGGGGTGTCCCCAACGGTAATGATCGCTGCCCCTCCCTTGGCAAATGACCGGTAGAACGCTATCATTTCTCTGGTCATAAAACCATCGGGTGTCGTCGAGCATGGCAATATTGGAGGCGTCTCAATCCTGTTTTTGATCTCTACATTCCCAATCTTGAAAGGCGAAAACAGATTATTGTACTGTACCATTGCTATGACCTCCTCAATTTCGGTACTATGTTCGGATGATCCGGGTATCCATAAAGCTGCTTATATGCATATTGCTTAAAAATAATGCTATCAAAAAGTTTTTTTATTGACAAAAGATATATATTAGATATTAGGTTATTATAATGTTATTATAAGTTTGCCATTAGATAGTGTGAGCTTTTCCCCTGGGAGAAAGGACATGCTGTTTGATCCTGGGCCAACCCCTCTTTATTTTCAGCTCAAGAATATCCTCAAATCCAAGATCACCTCAAATGAACTGAAAGGTCAGGAGCGCCTGCCATCGGAATCCGAACTCTGCATCGAGTATGGGCTCAGCCGTGCTACCGTGCGTCAGGCACTCTCGGAGTTGGTGAAGGAGGGGTTTATTTATCGAGAACGTGGAAAGGGGAGTTTTGTAACCGATAGAACGGGGCTTAAGCAGCTTGCCCTGAAGGGCACGATCGAAAACCTGATCGCTGCCGGGAGAGGCACCCGTCTCAAGGTCTTAGCATACAAGGAATTTCCTCCCCCACCTCATGTGGCCAAGATATTTAGGCTAAAAAAAGATCAGAACGTCTTTGTGGTTGAAGCTGTTCGGTTAGCCACCAAAGGCCCTTTTGGGTATTCCTTTGTCTATCTACCTCCTGATTTGGGGGAAAAGATTTCTCCAGAAGAGCTATCGGAAAAGATTGACATGATTGTGTTTATCGAGGAGAAATCAAATGCAAGGGCGCATCGTGCGACTCAGACGATAGATGTGGCGATAGCCGATGAGGTCGTTGCGAGAAACCTATCCATTCCTCCAAAGAGCCCTGTTCTCGTCATCGAGCGGGAATACTATTCCAGAGGTGGTTCGCCCATGTTTATGGCGTTGACCTATTTCCGGCCTGATTTATACAAATATCGAATAGAGTTAACCAGAACGTGAATTTGCTATGAAATCATGAAGCTATTTTCATAAGGCTGAGGCCTTGGCGGCGCTTGAGTTAGATGACTTGGCGAGGCGCTTCTTGTTCGAGGAAACCGAGAATGGCAGCGAAGTCTTGTGATAAATGGATTAGGTTTTATAGGGGAGGTCAGGACGTTGGGGTATTCGCTGACCTAACACGCACATGCATCATAACGAAAGGAGTTCAAGCATGACCACCAAGATTGTTGATCTGACGCACCCTCTGGGACGGAACACACCAATGTGGCCTCACCCGGGGGAGATGCCGGATGTCGAGATAAGACGTGTAAATTTCCCAGGTCGCGACAGGGGAAGGTACACCACGGTTCTCACCTTAAAGATGCACCACGGCACCCATATGGATGCCGAGATTCACGTGACACCGGGAGGATGGTCAATCGACCAGTTGCCCCTCGACAGGTGCTATGGCACCGGCGTGGTCGTGGATATGCGCTACAAGAAGAAATGGGAAGAGATCACCCCGGAGGACCTGGAAAACGCACAACCCAGGATCGAGTCGGGAGACTGGGTGGTCATCAACACGGGGTGGCACCACAAGTGGAAGGTGTCGGACTACGAGTACTGGAATCACTACCCGGGGCTCTACCGGAAAGGGGCGGAGTGGCTCGTTGAAAAAAAGGTGAAGGGCGTTGCACAGACCGCAGGCGCCACTGACCTCGCCCTGGGTCACTATCCCCTCTCCAGGGTTATGCCGTGGCTCGATGAGGAGTACCGTCGAGAGACGGGAAGGGACCCGGACGTAGAGTTCCCGGAAAACGAACCGGCCCACAGGATCCTCTACGGTGCCGGGATCCCCGGTATCGAGAATGCAGGGGGCGACGTTGATGAGGTTACCGGAATGCGCTGTACCATTGCCGCATTTCCACTCCGCTACGAAGAAGGAGATGCCTCTTTAGTTCGGTTAGTCGCAATTGTGGAGGAATAAGCGGATGGCGCTACTGCCTGAAGATAAGGTGATGATTACGATAGCAACAACAGGTGGGGTGGCAGGCACCAGGGATCGGAATCCCAATGTTCCGGAACAGCCCGATGAGATTGCCAAAGCGGTCTATGATTGCTGGAATGAGGGTGCATGCCAGCTCCATATTCATGCCCGAGACAAGAACGGCATACCCACCGGAGATCCAGGGGTGTATAGCGAAATACATCGTAAAATAAGGGACCTGGGTTGCGATATCATTATTCAGGACACCACAGGCACCGGCCCTCAGGTTGCAGAGGAGGATAAGATACGGTGCCTTGAGGCGGATCCGAAACCAGAGGTGGCGTCCCTCGATATGGGAACCATGGTTCGAAGTTTTGGCCCATATGCAGGCACAGGAGACTTACGATATGCGAAACATTTTGCGCAATGGGCTCAGAAGATGAGGGATGCCGGGGTGAAGCCCTCCATGGAGGTATTCAACCTCTCTCATCTGCGCGAGGTAAAAAACCTCATTGCCAAGGGCCTGGTAGACAAGCCCTATCTTGTAGAATTCGCACTTGGTCATGCGTACCATGGAGGTGTAGAGGCGACGCCCCGGCACCTGTGGATGTTTCTGGAGGATCTTCCCGAGCCGCAGGACACGATCTGGAGTATCCTGGCCATAGGAAAAGATGAACTCCCTCTCACCACTATGGGGATGATCCTTGGGGGAGCGATCCGGGTGGGATTTGAGGATAACCTTTACTACCGTAAGGGCGAGCCTGCGAAGAGCAATGCGCAGGTAGTTGCTCGATCGGTGAGGATTGCACGAGAGTTGGGCAAGGAGCCCACAACTCCCAATGAGGCAAGAAAACTGCTCGGTCTCAAGCAGCTTTAAGGCCCTAGTCCGCAGCGGCTAAAGAAAATGAAGGAGGGGATAGAAGGCTGGTGGCCGTTGTCCAAGAACAACGGGCGGTGGTCCATGCAATGAAATAGGCTTATGGGAAGAGCTATGTAGCTTTAAAACCTACACAGAGGAGATTATGTTATGCCAAAATCAACTGTGAGCATAGTCAAGGGGAGCGATGCCCAGGAAATGGTAGACGAGGCCCTTTCACATCTTGGCGGAGTCGAGGCCTTTGTAAAGCCCGGATCGGTAGTCGTCATAAAGCCGAATGCAGGCCATCCCTCCGCTCCCGAGACCAGCATTAACACCAATCCGGCCGTGGTTGCTGCTATCATCAGGGCGGTACGGAGGGGCCGCCCCAAGGAGATAATTCTTGCCGAAGCAGCGGCGGTAAGGATGGATACTCTTAAGGCCTTAGACGCAAGTGGCATCGCAAAGGCGGCAGAAGAAGCGGGTATCGATAGGATAGTTGATATAAAGCGGCTAGACCCACAAGAGGTCGTTGAAGTCAAGGTGCCCGATGCTGAGGAGATTTTAAAATTCCGTTTACCTAAATTTCTTTTAGAAGCTGATTGCGTAATATGCGCCCCTATCTTCAAGACGCATGTGAGCATGGTCTTTACAGGAGCAGTGAAGGGTATGAAGGGCACGGTTGACGACAAGATGCACCGCAGAATGCACTTTGTAAATCTCGCTCAAGCGCTCTTTGATCTTTTGGCTGTTGTCCCCCTTCGCCTATCGATAGTAGATATGATACGTCCTCAGGAGGGGCTGGGCCCCATGACCTCAGGTACCCCGGTGGACTTTGGGGCTATCGTTGCTGGCACGGACCCTGTGGCGGTAGATGCGACCTGCTGCAGGATGGCGGGCATTGTCCCTGAGGAGACGTATCTCAAGTTCGGAGCAGAGAGGGGATTTGGCAATATAGAGGAAGATCTCATTGAGGTGCGGGGGAAAACGATAAAAGAGGCGTTTAGGAAGCTGGATGTTCCCTTCCTGAAAGGTTTTGCTAACTACCCCGAGTATAATATCTATGACGAGAATGCGTGCAGCAGTTGTATGGGCATTATGGTAGCTGTTATGGAGAGATTAAAGAAGGATGGAAAGTATGAAGAGAACAAGGGTATTTCGATCGTTTTTGGCCCCAAGAAGGCTCTGCCCAAAGGCGCAAGCCGCGGCAAGGATCTAATCTTGGTGGGGAACTGCGTGAGCAAATTTCGTGATGAAGGTGTCTTTGTGCCAGGGTGCCCGCCCATGGGATCGCCACCTTTTTGGGGAATAACAAAGCGGGAGGATCAGGAAGAGGAACAGATACCGGTGGAAACCTGGAAAGAGGAACAATGATTGAAAGACGCAGGACGAAATACTGAAGGGAACATAGGCTATTTGAAAGGAGGCTCAAGCAATGAAACTCGTTAAAAAGGGTCAAGGGGAGCATATCGAGGTCAAACGGCACTTTGACCAGTGGGGTCTTAACAAGATCGGTCCTAAGGATGGCGCCCAACGGCTCACCGCCACCATCTCTCACTTCCTTCCTCAAGGAGGGGCTGAGATGTACGCCTCCCCCACCGAGCGCATCTATTTTGGCATCTCCGGCTCCCTCATGGTGCGGGGAAAGGAGGGCGACGAATACCTCGTTGAGCCCGGTGATGTGCTCTATATCCCGCCGGGCGAGGAGCGCAGCATTGAGGCCATGGGAAACGAGCCGGCCTCGATGCTCGTGATTATCGTTAAGCTCGATTAGAGTATGGAGCAAGGGTACCGCTATGAAGCAGGAAAACAGGAAGGTTGTTGTTGTCGGCGCCGGGGTCATGGGTCACGGCATCGCCCAGATGTTCGCCCAGGGAGGCTTTCGGGTTTCCATGGTAGATATCACCCGGGAGGCCCTAGACAGTGGCTTGAACTTGATGAAATCGAGCCTCGATACCATGGCAGGAGAGGGCTTTCTTGAGGAGCCCGTTGATACTATCCTGGAGCGCGTGAGCTGTACAACCTCCCTCAAAGAGGGGGCACGCGATACGGATATCGCCATAGAGGCGGTCTTTGAGGACGTGGAGGCCAAGAAGGAGGTGTTCACACAGCTGGACACCTACTGCCCTCCCAGGGCATTGCTGGCGAGCAATACCTCATTTTTGAATATCTTTGAGTTCGTGGAGACCTCCCGCCCCGACAAGGTATTGATCACGCACTGGTATGCCCCTGCCCAGCTGATTCCCCTGGTGGATGTGGCCGGGGGGCCCGAGACAGATCAGGCGAACCTCGAGTCAGCAATTCAGATATTGAGGAAGATCGGAAAACGCCCTGTGCTGATGAAAAAGTTTATCGCCGGCTACGCGGTCAACCGTATCCAGCACGCGCTGAACCGTGAGGTGAACTTCCTCCTGGACAACGACTATATCGCGCCAGCGCAGCTCGATGAGGCAGTGATAGTTGGCCTTGCCTTCCGCATGATGGTGGTGGGAGTGGTGGCTCGGTATGACTTTGGCGGCATTAACATGAGGACTCGCCACCCCCCCGGATTCGTGGAGGTTCCGCTGGACTACAAATACAAAAAACTCCAAGAGCTGGTTGACAAGGGGCACCTTGGGGTCAAAACGGGCCGGGGGTTTTTCGATTACAAGGGAAAGCGCGAGCAAGAGCTCTATCAAGAGCGGGATATCCGCTTGCTCGAGATGGCACGAACCCTGAAGAGGCTTGAGGCACGAGGGTTGTTAGCGGGGGATTGATCCTCGATTCCAGATTCAGCAGATTCAATACCCAAAGGCTTATAGATCCACATTAGCGTATGAAGCCGCAATCCCCGCCTTTACGGCAGGAAAGGAGGTGAGGACGAAAAGCGCCATAGAAGGATCATTCGGGTAGTATAGCCAAATTCGAACCAGGAAAAACAAGTTAGAAAAAGGAGGAAAGCCATGAGAAAGAAAGGATTGTCCAGTTTGCCAATGGGTATTTTCTTGATTGTATTGGCAGCGGTTCTAATGGTTGTAATGCCGATTGGTGCAAGACAAGCTCCAGCCAAACCGATATCGCTGAACGTCTATTATCATGGATCACCTTCCGGTGGACAGGCCCTCTTTTACCAGGCCTGGATTAAGCAGGTTGAGGAGGCGACTGGAGGCAGGGTAAAGATGACATTTTACCCGGGCGCTGTTCTCGGTCCGCCAATGGAGGCCTATGAGATGATTAAGCAAGGCGCTGTTCACATGGGATGTGTTATTCCAGGCTTCTTTCCGGGTCGCTTCCCCCTCACCAATGTGGTACAGCTCCCCTTTTTGGGCCTGCCCAGTGCTGAAGTTGGGAGCCGCATATTTTGGGAGCTTTACGAAAAATTCCCGGAATTTAAGACGGATTACCCCGATGTAAAGGTGCTCAATCTCTACACCGATGCCCCAACGCCGATCGGGACCAAGAAGCCGGTACGCACCGCGGAAGACATTAAAGGGATGAAAATAAGGTCCCTTGCCGGTGCCCCGACGGAAATGCTGAAGGAATTGGGAGCATCCCCCACGCTCATGCCACCAGGCGAGATTTATACCTCGATGGATAGGGGCGTGATAGACGGGTGGATGATTAGCTGGGAGGCTTGTGGCGGACATAGGCTCTACGAGGTAACAGACTATTGGACTACCGCATATATGTACCAGCCGGCACTCGTTTTTCTGATGAACCTTAATTCATGGAAGGGCCTGCCGCCGGACATTCAAAAGATATTTGACGAGCACACTGGTGCTGCTGGGTCCTCCTTCTTCGGGAGAGAGTTTGATCGTTACAACCTCGAGGTTAAGGCGAAGGTAGCGGCAATGAAGGGCAAGGAAATCATAGAGCTTTCACCGGCGGAGGTAGCGAAATGGAAGCGGATTGCCTCCCCCGTCTGGGAAAGGTGGCTGGCTGATATGAAGGCGAAGGGGTTACCAGGAAAAGCGGTTCTCGATGAGGCGGAGAGGCTCTTGAAACAGTACGTTAAATAACGGTGAGCAACGGAGACCATGAAACAATGACGCTTGATAATGCCCATTATTTGAGGCGGAAAATTCACGGTTTTAGCCGGGCAGTTTATATTATAGGTGGCGCAGGCGGCATGATAGGGCTGACCTTTCTTATTGTGGCGGATGTCTGCCTGCGCTACCTGTTTAATCACCCTATAGTGAGCAGCAATGAGCTTGTTATGTTTATGATGGCCATTGTGGTATTCAGCGCCCTTAGCTACACTGAAACGCTGGATGGGCACGTCAGGATAGATCTGGTAATTTCTCGCCTACCTCGGAGGGCTCAGGGGGCTCTGAGGGGGGTTACCTCCATTCTCAGCCTGGGCCTATTTGCCCTCATAGCTCAGCAGAACATAGTGCGGGCCAAAGCCTTACGAATTGAAGGCTTAACATCTCCGATATTACATGTGCCTGTTTACCCCTTCTACCTCTTCGTAGCTTTTGGTTGTGCCCTGCTCTGTTTGGTATTGCTGGTGAATATGGTGGCGTCTCTGATGCCAGAGGATGAGGAATCGGTGGAGGAATAAATGGATCTTACGATTATCGCTGTTATCGCTCTGCTGGTCCTTTTTTTCTTGCTGTTTCTGGGGATGCCTGTAGGTTTTGGGATGGCCCTCATAGGCTTTTGTGGTGCGCTCTATGTCGTCAGCATGGGCGGTGGGCTCAGCATCATACGGACATTCCCTTACCAGTATTCAGCTTCTTATACAATGGTTGTCATCCCTCTTTTTGTGCTCATGGGAGAGGTTGCTTTCAGGGCACGATTGAGCTGGGATCTTTATTTTGGTATGAACAAACTCCTCGGGGGCATACCGGGAAGCTTAGCCATGGCCACCGTAGGGGGATGTGCCGGCTTTGCCGCTATTTCCGGCTCAAGTCTAGCCACAGCAGCTACAATGGGGTCAGTGGCCTTACCGGAGATGAAGAAATTTAAGTACAATCCCAAGTTGGCCACTGGGTGTATTGCCGCCGGCGGCAGCATTGGCATCTTGATACCGCCCAGCGTAGTCCTTGTCCTTTATGCGGTAATGACTGAGGAGTCAATAGGCAGGCTTTTTATGGCTGGCTTTTTCCCTGGAATACTTGAGGCTACCCTTTATATATTCACAATCTTTATTATTACGCGATTCCGTCCTGACTGGGCTCCGCCGGGACCTAAGGTGAGCTTGGGAGAAAGGTTTTCCGCATTTAAGAGTATATGGGTGCCGGGCGGTTTATTTATGGTGGTGATTGGCGGTATTTACGTGGGGGTCTTCACTCCCACGGAGGCAGCGGCAGTTGGGGCTTTGGGGACTTTCATCGTCATGCTGGTCAGGAGACTGGCCACTCGGCGAAGCGTT
This sequence comes from uncultured Desulfobacteraceae bacterium, assembly GCA_964549945.1. GTDB lineage: Bacteria > Desulfobacterota > DSM-4660 > Desulfatiglandales > B25-G16 > B25-G16. The sequence continues at coordinate 10,070 of CAZJXD010000128.1, forward strand.
ATGGACAGCCTCCTTAGTGCGGGGCGGACCACGGGCCTGATCTTTGCCATTCTGATTGGCGCTATGTTGTTGAATTTCTTTTTGGGAATAACGAAACTGCCCATGGCACTCGCTGCTTTTGTTGGTGCGCTGCCAGTGCCCCCTCTTGCGATCATTTTCGCCATTTTATTTATTTATTTGCTCCTCGGCTGTATTATGGATTCTCTGGCGATGATTCTGCTTACCGTGCCCATTTTCTTCCCCTTAATATTGAAGATGGGCTTCGACCCTATATGGTTCGGGATATTGATGGTGAGAGTGGTAGAGATAGGCTTGATTACACCACCTATTGGCTTGAATGTTTTCGTCATCAGCGGAGTGGCTGGAGATGTTCCTCTCTACGATATATTCCGGGGCATATTGCCATTCCTTGCAGCGGATATAGTGTGTGTTGCGTTATTGGTAATCTTTCCTCAGATTGCATTGTTTTTGCCCAATACCATGTTGGGGTGAAATAGCGACAGATTTAGCTAAAATTCCTCGTAAGGGATTCAGGAGCAATCAATAGACTTCGCTCTGTTCTCGGACAGCGAAGTGATTGCCAACAGGCCAAAACTCTCCCACAACGGCCACGGTAACGAGACAGCAGCCTGCAAGTTAAGACCAGTAAACCCTTCCTATAAGGGCGATTCAATGAGACACCTCAGGGACGTTGCGATAGCGGGCGTTGGGTTAACTCGATTTGATAGCTATGATGGAGAAAAGGGCCGTGCATTTCGAGAGGGATATGAATTAGGGACCGAGGCGATCCTCAATGCACTGCAAGATGCCGATATGGAGTGGAAGCATATTCAGGCGGCCTTTTGCGGTACTGTGTACCAGGACACGGGATCCGGCCACCAGGCGATTGACCGGATAGGGATGACGGGCATACCGATCGTCAACGTGGAGAATGCATGCTCCAGTGCCGCGTCGGCCTTCAGGCTGGCCTGCCAGTCGGTAGGTGCAGAACTCTATGACGTGGTGCTCGCATTCGGCTATGAGAAGATGCCCCGGGGCTTCATACGGAGTACTGCGTGGCCCCCATGGCAGCGATATATGGGCTTTAATGTCCAGCCTGCAAATTATGCAAAAGGGGCACTACGATATATGGAAGAGACCGGCGCCACAGAGGAGGATTTTGCCCGGGTAACGGTGAAGAATCGAAGAAATGGCGCCCTCAACCCAAATGCACGCTTTCAGAAAGAGGTTACCCTTGATGAGGTGCGTGCGTCTCGTCTGATTGCCACACCCATGCGCTTGCTGCACTGTTGCCCTCTGGCCGATGGCGGCGCAGCGATTATCCTTTGCAGTAAAGATAAGCTCAAGACGCAAGGTAAGGCGGTAACAGTAGCCGCCTCAATTCTAAATAGCGGGGTTTATGGTTCCGATACGGGTGGTACCGGTACCACCTATGGTGGTGGCAGCGTAAGGATTCATAATGACTTGGTCGAGCTTTCGGCCGCACAGGCTTGGGAGATGTCGGGCTACGGCCCCGAGGACATGGAGGTGGTCCAAGCGTACGATACTATGGCCCCTGGCGAGCTGTGGGATATTGAAAAGTTAGGCTTTTGTAAAAAGGGAGAAGCTCCCAGGTTACTCCGGGAGGGAGCGTTGGACATAGGCGGCAGGCTTCCGGTAAACACAGACGGAGGGCTCATGGCCAGGGGACATCCGCTCGGAGCCACGGCAGGGGCGCAGATCATAGAGATATACAGGCAACTGCGAGGTGAGGCAGGCCCAAGACAGGTCCCCGGGTATCCCAAGATCGGCCTGGCCCATGCCATGGGTGCTGGCCCGAATAGTGCCGTGACCATATTGAAGAGGTAGCTGAGGTTACCACCCTAAAGCCCTTTCTTGACCTCAAAGCGCACATTAAATATGAAGCAGGGACAATTTTGCCATTCAATATCCCTAACACCTTGAATATAAAGGACAAAGGCGGATAGAATAGAAAGATGGCTCCTCACAAGAATCTGTGGGTACAATAAGGTTTTAGAAACTTGAAAGCATGA
>CAZJXD010000129.1:0-10729 GCA_964549945.1 uncultured Desulfobacteraceae bacterium
AGGCAGGGTGTGGCTACCCCTTTTCTTGTAGTGACACAAAACTCTTGACGTTACCGCCTGGAATTATGCAATTCAGACACTCAATCTCAAACTGATTAACGCCCTATTTATTTCGCCGCAAAGACGCTGAGGGCGCTAAGAGAAATCTTTTTTCACATGCCGCTGGCCCCAGTTAAATAGGCCTCGCATTTAGCGGGGCAGGAAGGACGGCACGTGAAAAAAGACTCAGCCCTAAGGCAAACAAAAAAACCACGCGTTAACCTATACACAAATCTTGGCATCTTCTCTTTCAATTGAACGATTTCTTTTTGCCTTCCGCCCTCTCAGCGGAAGGCAAAAAACTATCTTTGCGTTCTTTGCGGCTCTGCGGTGAATAGGTCTCGCAGCTACTGATTGCTATATCAGTGTTTGGATTGTAGCTTCTGAAATTGCCCTTTTCAGGTATTGACCGGTATAGGACCCCACTGCGGCCGCAATCTCCTCCGGCGTGCCGGCCGCCACAACCGAGCCGCCCCTGTCTCCTCCTTCTGGGCCCAAATCAACGATATAGTCCGCGGATTTAATGACATCCATGTTATGTTCTATTACCACTACCGTGTTCTTCAAATCCACCAGGTGATTCAAGACCTCGAGCAACTTCTGAATGTCCGCAAAGTGGAGCCCCGTGGTGGGCTCATCCAGGAGATACAGGGTTCTGCCCGTGCTCTTTTTCCCCAGCTCTTTTGCCAGTTTTACCCTTTGCGCCTCGCCGCCTGAAAGGGTGGTGGCTGGCTGTCCGAGTTTTATGTAGCCTAGGCCTACGTGAAACAGGGTTTCCAGCCTCTCCCGTATCTGTGGAATAGATGAGAAAAAGGCCATGGCCTCCTCCACGGTCATATCCAGCACGTCCGCGATATTCCTTCCCCTGTACCGTATCTCGAGGGTATCCCGGTTATACCTCAATCCCTTGCACACATCACAGGTAACGTATACATCGGGAAGGAAATGCATCTCAATCTTGATGATCCCATCGCCCCTGCAAGCCTCGCACCTGCCTCCCTCTACATTAAAGCTGAATCTGCCTGAGCTGTAGCCCCTGACCCGTGCCTCCGGCAGCCTTGAGAACAGGGCCCGGATGTGGGTAAATATCCCGGTGTAGGTGGCCGGATTCGACCTCGGAGTCCTCCCTATAGGGCTCTGATCGATGTTTATAACCTTATCCAGATACTCTATGCCCCTTATTCTCCTCGCCTTGCCAACCCTTTCCTTTGAGCCATAAAATCTCTGGGCCAGCGCGGGATATAGGATCTGGTTGATGAGGCTGCTCTTGCCCGAGCCTGACACACCGGTGATGCAGGTGAACGTACCCAGGGGTATGGCCACATCAATATCCTTCAGATTGTTTTCCGCCGCTCCCTCGATTACAACCTCCTTGCGGTTCCCCTCCCTTCTCTTCTTCGGGACGGGAATGGAGCGCCTTCCTGAGAGATAAAGGCCCGTTAACGATTGCTCGTCGGCCATGAGCTCAACAGGGGTTCCACAAAACACCACCTCGCCTCCCATCTGGCCGGCGCCGGGTCCCATATCCACCACGTAATCGCCCGAGAGGATCGTCTCGGGATCATGCTCGACCACCAGTACGGTATTGCCCAACTCCCTTAAATGCTTGAGGGTCTTGAGAAGCTTGCCGTTGTCCCTGTGGTGGAGCCCAATGCTCGGCTCATCCAGGACATAGAGCACGCCGGAAAGCCCGGAGCCGATCTGGGTTGCCAGCCGTATCCTCATCTCCTCGCCCCCCGACAGGGTCGAGGTGGCCCGTTCGAGGGAGATGTAGTGAAGCCCTACGCTCATCAAGAAGCCGAGCCTCTCGGTGATCTCCTTGAGTATTCGATGGCCGATAAGCTTCTCCTGGTCCGCGAGGGCCAGGCCTTCGAAATATCCCAGGGCCTTTTCAATGGAAAAGGAGGTTACCCCCGCGATCGAGTTCCCGTTGATCTTTACGGCCAGGCTCTCGGGCCGCAATCTGGCGCCGTCGCATTGAGGGCATGGCCTGATGTTCATGAATCGTTCAACCGTGTCCCTGATGTAGGAGGAGTCCGTCTCATGGTATCTCCTGTTCAGATTCGGTATCACCCCCTCGAAAGGCCGCTTGTAGAAGTGACGCCTGTCATCCCTGTCGAAATAGAACTGGATCTCCTCCTCCCCGGATCCATAGAGGAAGACTCGTTGCACCTGTTCGGGAAGCTCACGAAACGGCGTGTAGATATCGATCTGGTAGTGCTGGGCCAGGGAGTCGAGCATCTGCTGAAAGTACAGGGTGTGCCTGTCGGCCCACGGCGCAATGGCGCCCTCCCTGAGCGAAAGGTCCGGGTTGGGCACGATCAGGTCGGGGTCAAAGTACATCTTTGTCCCAAGCCCGCCGCACTCCTGGCACGCCCCAAGGGGGCTGTTAAATGAGAACATCTGGGGGGTGAGCGGAGGAAAGCTGAACCCGCACTTCGGGCACGATGCCCTCTGGCTGAAGAAATACTCCTCGCCTTCCACCACATCCACGAGGGCGGAGCCCTCCGACAGGGAAAAGGCCAGCTCCAGGGAATCGGTAAGCCTCCTCTTGATGGTTCCGCCTACCACCAATCTATCCACCACCACCCTGATGGAGTGCTTCTTGTTCTTATCGAGCCTTATATCGGATTCAAGGGGTAGAATATCCCCGTCCACCTGAACCCTCACAAAGCCCTCCTTTCTCAGGCGTTCAAAGAGTGCAGCATGTTCCCCCTTCCTATTATTCACCACCGGGGACAGCACCATGATCCTGCTTCCCTCCTCAAAGGCCATGACCTGGTCTACCACCTGCTGAACGGACTGTGCGGTGATGGGGATATTGCAGTGCGGACAAAAGGGATGGCCGATCCTCGCGAACAGGAGCCTCAGATAGTCGTAGATCTCCGTCACGGTGCCCACGGTTGACCTGGGATTCTTGCTCGTAGACCTGGCCTGAATGGAGATGGCCGGGGAGAGCCCCTCTATGGAGTCCACATCGGGCTTGTCCATCTGCTCCAGGAATTGCCTTGCATAGGTAGACAGCGACTCCACATACCTCCTCTGGCCCTCCGCATAGATAGTGTCAAAGGCAAGGGTTGATTTGCCGGAGCCGGAAAGCCCGGTGATGACCACGAGCTTGTTTCTGGGGATGGCCACGTCAATATTCTTTAGATTATGCTCCCTGGCACCCCTGATTATTATTTCTGTTAATGACATGCCTATCTGTTACTCGTTCCTGGTTGCTGGTTATGGCTTCACCGCTTTAAAGAAGTAAATTCCTGTATAATCAAGTTTTACTGAATTGCCCTATATCTCACCACCCGCTTCGCTAGAGGCACGGAGAACACAGAGATAGTTCTTTTTTTGCCCGATCGGGAGATGCCGATCGGGCAAAAGATCTCAGCCCTTCGGGCGATTGTGTGATGAAGGAGGCACGCACTGCCCCCCTGTCTTTGCTATACATTTATTTCCGCCGAATGCGGAGGTCCTTTTCCCTGGCCGTCGTCTCCCGGCCAGGGAAAAACATATCCCTCTGTGATCTCTGTGTCTCTGTGGTGAGATACATGCTTTAGCCTTTTGCCCTTTGCCTTGTTTTCGCGATTCTCGCTGCCATCTTTATCGCGGCGATCAGGCTGGATGGATCGGCTACCCCCCTCCCGGCGATATCATAGGCGGTGCCATGATCCACAGAGGTCCTCACAATGGGAAGGCCCAGGGTGAGGTTCACCCCATCTGTGAAATGGAGCAATTTCAGGGGAATCAGGCCCTGATCGTGGTACATGGCCACCACCGCGTCGAACCTCCCATTAAGGGCGTGATAAAACACGGTATCCGCGGGAAGGGGCCCCTCCACGGAGAGCCCGCTATCCCTGGCCTCCTCCACCGCCGGTTTGATAATCTCCATTTCCTCCCTCCCGAATAGGCCCGACTCCCCTGCATGAGGATTCAAGGCGGCCACCGCCACCCGTGGTTTTTCAATGACAAAGTCCTTCTCCAGGGCATGGCAGGTTATGGTTATCGTCTTTACTATACGCTCCTTATTGATCTGCTCCGCAACATCCCGTAACGGGTAGTGGATCGTCACAAGCGCTACCCTGAGCTTGGCCCCCGCCAGCATCATCACGTAATCTTGTGTGCGGGTGAGGTGGGCTATTAGCTCGGTGTGGCCCTCAAATCCATATCCCACCTGGTTCATGAGCTCTTTGTTGATGGGGCAGGTAACCATAGCTGCCACTTCACCACTGGTTGTGAGTTCAACCGCCCTCAGAATATAATCCACCATGGCCCTGCCGCCCTCCGTCGTGGGCTTCCCCGGGGTAACAGAGCTCTCTTTAAGGTTCGAAACAGGCAGCACATAGATCGTCCCCGGATCCCCTGAGATATCCCCTGGATTTGCCATCACGTGAAAGGAACGAGCCCCTATCTTCTTTGATACCATCCTCAGAAGGCCGACATCTCCCAAGACAATAGGCCTGCATATTTGAGAGATATCCTCTCTCGGCAGTGCCTTGACTATGATCTCCGGCCCCACGCCGGCTGGATCACCCATGGTTATGGCAATAAGTGGAAGATCAGCCATTGAAATTCCCTTTTCTGCGATCTTTACCGCCCGTTCTCTTCCTCAGTAACCTTAGGAAGTTCACTCGACATACAGGACATTGAGAAAAACCGCAGTGAAACGGGATTGATTACCATAGAGCGAGATGGACTTAGAGGAAAAAATGAATAGATTCTTTTTTCCCTTAAGGCCTTCTTTCACGTGCGATCCTGCCCCTCATGATTGTACCACCGCGAAGCGGATATGGTAATCAATCTTCATTCCTTATGTGTCTGCGTTTACCCCGTTAAATTTTTCGAAGAAAACAAGCGTAGCGAATTTAACTGGGGAGAGTCTGCAGCTAATACTAAATCATAATCTTTCTTTATCCCCCTCTTATTGATTTTCTGTCAATAAAAAATGAGGCCTTGTGTTTTGAGCAGTTGGCCTTGACAGGTAACTCCTATGATGTATAATGTAGATGTATACATTACTGGAGTTGCCACATGGTACGAACGCAGATATACCTGACAGATCATCAGCGCGAAGAATTGGCGGCTATTTCTAAGACTGTTGGAAAAAAGCAAAGCGAGCTCATTCGAGAGGCCGTTGATCGGTTCATTTATGAAGAGGGCCACAATAGGCGGAAGGCTGTATTACGTGAGGCTGCCGGAATGTGGAAGGACCGTGAGGATCTTCCTGATTTCAGAGCAACCCGTTCCGAATGGGATAGGAATTGATCATGGCCAGGGCAATACTTCTGGACACGGATGTTCTCGTTGATTTCTTTCGAGGGTATAGCAAGGCGGTTTCCTTCGTCAACGCCAACTCTTCCCGGATCATCTTGTCATCCATCGTTGTTGCGGAGCTGTATGCTGGAGTTAAAGGTGATGCTGAGCAAGCTATAATCGAGAAGTTTGTCTCTTTATTCCGAGTTATTCCTTTAGATGTCGAGATCGTGAAGGCCGGAGGACTATACAAACGGGATTACGGCAAGTCGCACGGAGTTGGGCTTGCAGACGCCGTCTTGGCCGCTACCGCAGAACTGGAAAATGCGGAATTAAAGACGCTGAATAATAAACATTACCCTATGATAAAGGGCCTATCGCCTGCCTATACTAAATAGGAGACCAACAATTTATTCTAGCAGCTCTGCCCTCATCGAACACAGAGAACACATCGTGATTCTGATCCCGCAACATTTCAACCGTGAATGGTGAACCAGTCAACCTAGTAAGATGTGAAAATACAGGGAAAATGATCCACGATATAAAGGCAATATAAGGAAATTTTTCCATATATCCTAAATGTGAAGCATTAATATCAGAATTAGAGTATAATAAAAAAATGAAAATCGAATGGGACCCGAAGAAGGCTAGGGTAAACTTACGAAAACACAGAGTCTCGTTCGAAGAAGCCGCAACAGCCATGAGTGACCCCATGGCGGCAACAGGTACTGATCCAGATCATTCGATTACCGAAGATCGATATATCACCTTCGGAGTTTCAGAACGAGGTCGGTTGCTGGTGGTTGCCCATACTGAGGAAGATGAAACAATCCGAATCATCAGTGCTCGTTTAGCGAGCAAAAAAGAAAGAAAAATATATGAAGACGGTTAAACAAACAAACAGAGAAGAATTACGGACAGAGTATAAATTGTCAGACTTCCCTGGAGGTTTAGTGCGAGGGAAGTACGCGAGCCGCTTGCGTAAGTCATCGAATATCGTTGTCCTTAGACCTGAAGTGGCTGAAGTATTCCCCAACGAAGAAGCTGTGAACAAGGCACTTCTCTCACTAATCGATGTGGCACAGAAAACCACGCGCCTAAAAAAACGCACAACCGGACGCTCAAAAAAGGTGCGCACAGGTTAGAGTTCAGCAAGGAAGATCTTTCATAACTTTGGCTATCGTTGGCGGCTGTGGAAGCTACAGAGAGACCGGGCGTCAAGATCACGAGGAACGCGAGATAGTTTCTTCGGAAGAACGCCTAGACCTCGATGTCGTAGATGATGAGATAAACTTTCTGGAAGCAAGGCATCCTCCACGTCGCCTCCCAGAATACAGCTCCCTTAAAGCCGCCCGAGGACGGCAAGCTGCGAAGGCTCAAACCGGACTACCAGTGGCCGACCGTGAGCAACCAGCTCCTCATACTTCTGCCCGGCAATCACTAGGTTTATCCTATCCCTTACAGCACCACCTACATGCCCGATTCTACCGCCGCCGAATCTTGGCGTTCTACCTTATAAAAACACCCGCCCGTATTTCAACCTTCGAACCATGAACGTTGAACCCTGAACCTTTACCCCGTGAAATTTTTACCCCGTTGAACTAGAGTACCATTCAACTGGGGCACGATAGTGACAGCGAAGTTTACCCCGCTTGCCCCGTTGAACCGGGGCCCGCTGGGTGTTCAACTGGGGTGAAACCTATCTGTGTCCCCTGTTTAACTTGGGCGTATTTCACTGGGGCCGACCCCCAATTGCTAGTCTTGTTTTGAGCTTTCAGCTTTGAGCTTTGAGCTTCTTCATATTCTCCTTGCTCTTCCCATATATTTATGCTAAAAATTCCTAAAATTACCTATACAATTCCCGTTCTTCCTCAAATAGTTCATAGCTCCTGTTGATCCGGTACCAAAAATATACCATGACACCTGGCTGAAATCGTCCAGAGGGCTCGCTACCCCCCTCCAGTGCGGTAGACGTAATGATGATAACGAAGTACCTGGCTGACCTAGTCCATAAGTGTTAGGCAGGGATCGGGTCTGAAGAGATGAAGCTTGGCAAAGTAAGCATCGATGGTATTGTTGGCGATGAGTCCTGGAACTCCTTGTTCGGTGAGGATATCCCAAGACTGTTATAAACTCTCGAAGAACCACCCTCATACAGCCAGCGTCTGAGATGTTTGGTGCTTTCCCATTGCAGGATGGGAACGTCAGAACATGAGAAAGTGCGCACCGTGTCCTTATGAACTCTAAGAAGGAGGATAGAATGAGCAATTGTCCATATTGCGGGGAGGAGATCAAAGAGACTGCGAAAAAGTGCCGCTACTGTGGAGAGTGGATAGAAGAACCTGCTGCCGCTAAGCTTACCGGTGCTTCCTATTTGGAGTTATACCAGGCGAAGATTGCTGCTGACGTTTCCGAGTCTGTCGAAAAGTCCTTGCGCAAACGGTATGCTTGGATTGGGACTATAGTGGTTGTGATCCTTAGTAGTGTAGCTTACCTTGTAATAAAAGGTATGTTGTCTGATGCAGAAAAAAATATTGCCATAGCTGAAGCGCTCCAAAATAGAAGTGCAAAGACTCTTGATAAGATTGACGCCGCAGAGGAATCGCTTTGCAGTATTCAATCCAAGACGCAGGATATTAGTAAGAAAGTAAATGAGATAACAGAGCGCATACCTAACCTACAAGAAATGATTATTTCGAGCGTGGTGCTTCCGGGGTTCTTTAACCTAGTCAACGAATTGAAAAAAGAGAACCCCGAAAAATGGGATGAAGTGTTTCGCCTCTACGATTTGATACTTGAATCAGGCTATCCATCTCACATGAAGTTTGTTTTCGCGAAGGTCGAGCTAGCACTAGTCAAGGAAAACAATATAAGGATCTATAGAGACTTATTGGAAGAGGCGGCCAACAAAGCAAAAACACCCAAACATAAGATCAATGCCTACTTTCTCCTTTTGACGGCCCTGGCGATAGACGATCCAGATAAAAAATTTAGAGAGATAAAGTCCTCTCTCAAGAACTATATCAGGGATCACGAAGACCTGCGTATTAAGAAAAACCTAGACTTCTCCTTACTTGACACTTTCTTCAAGACACAAGATCCGAAGAAACTATCTCTATTTCAAGATATCAAGTCTCTGATACCCTAGGCCACTCTGAACAGCTAAGAAGAGTGCGGTGGCTATGTGGATTTGTGAGATTGCTGGTGCCAGATGAGATAAAGGATAGTAGAGAAGAACCGTGCTCACTGTATACGGTAGCCTGTGATTGAAACTTAAAACAATAAAGGAGGGTATGAGAACGGGATGAAAAAGATTTTGATTATATTGGTATTAGCGCTGACCGGAGCGGCGTTCCCGGTCACGGTGCCAGGTAACGGCCAGCGGTTCGCTGTATCTGGGTGCTGTAAGGAGCGAGAATCTTATAAACATTCGTGGGTTAGGAATGGAATGAACTTCAAGCAGTGTCAGGAATACAATCAAGATCGAGATGGGAAGGAGGATGATGTGCTTGATAAAAGCGGATATGTGTGGTGGGATGTTAATTGCTGACCGGAACAGCGTTCTAGGCTACACCTGTTGTGAGCGACCCCTCTCACACAGAAAAGATGGGGGTCAGCCTTTGACATGATGACATCTTCTCTTAAACTGTGAATTCACGTTGCAAGTGAACCATTAGCTGTTTTCCAGAAGACTTCCTGAGGAGACTGGTAGCGTTGTAATTGGTGACGAACATTAGATTATAAGTGAAAATGATAAATAGTAGGTAAGGAAAAATAGGCATTAGATCACAACATTCATTGGACAAATAAAAGCTGGCTGAATCAGCTGAGATCGGGAAACGCAAATGACGTCTTTTGATGGTGCGCTCTGTATGCCATTTGCTATTCTGACAGTCAAACAAGTAACGTGAAACAAATTTTAATTTGCGGGAATCCCCACGAAACATTAGCGGAGGCCTGAGCCGTGTGATAGGAAACTCTCACGCAGGACTTGTCCCGCCGTAGCCTTGCGAAGGCAAATTCTTAGGAGGTGGGAAGGGATGAGAAACCCCCTGACCTACAGGCTATAACGGGGAAATAAAAAGAGAAGAGGCTAAGTATGCCCGATAATAGAGGAAAAACAATCTGCTTCATAGACAACTCGAACATTTTTAAAGGGCAACAAGCGGTTGGATGGAGGATTGATTGGAGCAAATTCCAAAATGAAATTGAGAAGGACGGTCCCATCTGGCAAACGTATTTTTTTGCTTCTGAAGAAGATTCACCTCGAGCAATACAAACAGGCTTTTACCGTTTTTTAAAGGATAAATTGCGCTGGGAAGTAGTCTTGTATGATTTAGGTCAAAAAAGTGTTAATTGCAACAACTGTGGTCATCAAGAAACTGTCCCAACTGAAAAAGGGTGTGATGTAGGTTTAGCCACAAAGATGTTAATGCTTGCCTTCAATAAAGCTTATGAGACTGCAGTTTTAGTAGCTGGAGATCGCGACTACTTGGAAACGGTGAAGTTTATTAAGAACCTAGGACTTAGAGTCGAAGTTGTTGGCTGGCAAGGAGCAATGTCATTGGACCTGGCTTCTGAGTCATCTGCACCTACAAAACATCTTGATGATATGAGGCAGGATATAGAACGTATCTAGACTCTAGAGTGGAAGCCTAAATCCAATTATCTACAATGCAAATTCAGCCTACACAAAAACCGCGCGGCTTATTAGCAGCGTTGAGCCTGTAGGAAAAGGCTGGAATCCTAAAAATTGATATTTGTAACCTATTGATATTAATATAAAAATATTTTTAGAAATTACTAAAATAAGACTTTTTCTACAGACTCGTTAGAAGACAAAATTGATCTATAGGCAAAGGAGTAGGCAATGGGAAATTGTGTGTTTTGTGGTAAGCCTGCAGGCTTTCTTAGGAAACGGCACAAAGAATGCCAAAAGAAATTTGAATTAGGAAAAAGCCGAATAATTTCATTGATTGAGTCATCGGTTTCAAATGATATGTCTCTAGATACTCTTAAACAAAAATTGCGACAAGTTTCTAACTCTCATTTTATTGATGAAAAGAATCTTAGGTCGATTTTGTTAAAAGGTTGGGAATCTGCTGTAGGAAGGGCATTCGATGATGGAATTCTTACTGAGAAGGAAGAATCTTTATTAAACAAATTAGCAGAACACTTCTCACTGACGCAGCATGACTTAGATAGAAGTGGAACTTATACAAAGCTTGTGAAGGGCGCGATTTTGAGAGATGTTCTTGATGGAAAAATACCCGAAAGAGTAAATATACAAGGTAATCTTCCGTTCAACTCTCAAAAAACTGAAAAGCTTATCTGGCTATTTCAAAGGGTTGATTAAATTTTCAATAAAACATAGAGGGGAACGTAAAGGGGTACGCTCGGAAAGCGCCGGCAAAGCCGGCATGGAGTAGGTGGTGAAAGTCCA
>CAZJXD010000130.1:0-10713 GCA_964549945.1 uncultured Desulfobacteraceae bacterium
GGAGAGCCTAAGATCCCCACAATCTTCATCGTTCACCTCCCCTAAGTGGGCTCCTAACCGGGCTGTCTAAGCCTCTCTAGTAGTTCGTTTTATTTAAATATTTACGATAAGTAAGGCCATGAATAATATCCTTACTTTTTAAAATCCGAAATCCGAGGCACGAAATTCTAATTCTCTCGCCTATATTTTGGATTTTAGTCATTCGATATTCGAATTTTTCACACTTGTAGATTGAATAATGTTTGTATGCGATTTTTATAATTATTTTACTGAAACGCTCCACTAGTTACGGAGTTAGAGCCATAATCAATTATCTTAAAGGAAGTACATTGAAAATCTTCTCATCATGTATTACAAAAAATCATAATTCCGTAATAAAGAGAAGGTGGTGAATGTGGCAGTCGCTACATTTACCGTAAAGGGTCAAATCGTCATCCCTGCTGATATCAGGAGGAAGTTTACTATCAAAAGGGGATCTCGTGTCAATATCTATGATGAAGTCAATAGGATTATTGTCGAGCCCCTTCCAGAGGACCCTGTTCAAAAAGGAAGGGACATGTTGAAGACCCGAGGGCGTATCTTGAAGGCCTTACTGGAAGACAGGAAGAGGGAAGCGGAACAGGGAAAAATACCTGATGGACAGCTACGCAATGATCGCCTTTTTTGAAGATGAATCCGGTGCAGGGGAGGTGGCTGAAATCCTGAATGCGCTCATTAACCAAAAGGCCAGAGGATTTATGTCGGTGATTAACTGGGGGGAAATATTCTACTGCACTTTAAGGGTACAGGTGTTATGCTTCACCCAAGGGGTTCCTCTCGATGAAAAAGGGCCCCCTTTCGGGAATCACGGATCAGGATGATTAAAAAAGCCTTGCGAGTATTTGTCATGCCCATCAGCGGAATGTACCTGATACTACTGATCCTTATCATCGCATTGCTGGCGTATCTCTTCTATCCGAGGATTGAGAGTTTCTTTATCTTCTTTCCCGAAACCCACCTGGACTATACCCCTGATGAGCTCCACATGGCCTATAAGGAGGTGTATTTCCCTTCCGCGGACGGCGAAAGGCTCCATGGCTGGTTCTTCCCCTTGAAAGCAGAGTGCCCCGTGATCCTGTTCTGCCATGGAAACGCGGGGAACATCTCCCACCGGCTTGAAAACGTCCGGCTTCTCCTGAGGGAAAAGCTTCAGGTCTTTCTCTTCGACTACAGGGGGTATGGGAGAAGCTCGGGCAGTCCCTCTGAGCGCGGCATATACCTGGATGGACTGGCCGCCTACGATTACCTGGCGGAAAAAGAGCGTATCCCTCAAGCACAAATCATTGCCTTTGGCCGCTCCCTCGGCGCTGCGGTGGCCATAGAGATCTCCCTGAAACGAGGGGTAAGGTCCCTCATAACCGAGAGCGCCTTTACCTCCACGAGGGAGGTGGCGCGATCCACGGCGCTGTTCTTCCCCCTTTCATATCTACTGCCGGCCCACTATAGTAACCTCAAAAAGATTGGCCGGGTCGCCGTTCCGAAGCTCGTTATCCACGGGAAAGCCGACGAGATCATCCCCTTCTCCATGGGAATGAGGCTCTTTGAGGCGGCAAAGGCCCCGAAGTACTTCCTCCCCCTGGAGGGAGCTGGCCATAACGACACCTTTCTCGTGGGAGGCAGGAGCTATTTCGAGGCCTTTGCCCGATTCGCATACACCTCAGTCCTATAGGAATCCAGATGGTCGGCCCCCTACATGCTGATTGCTTGACCACATGAGTCAGGCCTTTTAAGCACTTGGTGTTCAGTGTTCAGGGGGGCAGGAGCCATGAAAGGGAGGGAGTCTTTCCTGAACACTGAACGCTGAACTACTGAACACTATCATGATGATCCACGTTGATCCAAAGTTGAAGTGAATTTCAAATATGTTCGGCCAGGTTTTTCATGCTTCGTATGTCACCAGTCAATCCGTTTTCAGCCAGAAAGGTGATTCACCTGCCACTCGCCCACTTTCCATTGTGTTGGCACCACGTCGCGATAGCGCTCATGTGTCTTTCGGTTCCTCTCGCGTGTTTCGCCTCAGAGCCCATTACCATAACTACACCACACTTCGCCTTCTCCTTTCACTCCCAGGACGAGAGGACGATCAGAGGCCTCATCGAGGAGGCCGAGGAACTGAGGCAAGAGATCACAACCGATATAGGGCTGGAGGTTGAGGGGGTCACCAAGGTCTATCTCGCCTCATCGCTGATCATGTATCAGGAGCTCCAGCCGGGCGGGAAAATCCAGGCCTGGTCCGCTGCGGTGGCCTATCCCCGTCAAAACCTGATTATTATCCTATCCCCGAGGGCAAGCAGAGGAGGGCACATGGACCTGAGCACGATCTTCAAGCACGAATTCACCCATATTGTCCTGGGCAGGGCATTTCAGGGAAGCGGGGAGATCCCTCACTGGCTTCATGAGGGAGTTGCCATGTACGAATCGAGGGAGTGGGACTTCCGCAGGGTGTCCACCATTATGCAGGCCGTTCTCACCGACACCCTTATCCCGCTCTCCGAGATCACGCAGCGCTTCCCCCAAGAGGAGAACAGGGCAGAGTTAGCCTACTGTCAGAGCTTTTACCTGATCTCCTTTCTGATAAACAAATACGGAAGGCCGCCGTTCCACCGATTCATAAGGGAATACAGCCGCGGCAACCCATTGAACCAAGTACTCCTGGACACTTATGGTATGGGGCTGGATCAACTTGAGGAGCAATGGCGACGGTATCTGAAGATGAGGTTCAGCTGGATCCCTATTATCACCAGCGCAACAGCCCTGTGGTTTCTCATTGCCCTTCTCTATATCCTCGCGTATGCGAAAAAGAGGAGGGCGAAGAGGCAGTTATACGAGCAGTGGGACAAGGAGGGATTATACGGTGAATAAAAAGCGGGTGCGGGTGCTCAGGGATGGGGCCGAAGGAGAGGGACCGATCGCCTACTGGATGAGCAGGGATCAGAGAGCGGAGGATAACTGGGCGCTCCTCCACGCCCAGCAGCTCGCCCTCCTTCGCAAAGAGCCCCTTCTCGTGGTCTTCTGCCTCATGCCGACCTTTCTCAACGCCGCCATGAGGCAGTACGGGTTTATGCTCGCCGGGCTCAGAGAAGTCCAAGGGGCCTTGCGAGAGAAGAATATCCCTTTCCACCTTGTCTCAGGCCCTCCTGAAGAGATGATCCCGCGGTTCGTGAACGAGCATAAGCTCGGGGTTCTCGTCACCGATTTCGACCCCCTCAGGATAAAGAGAAGGTGGAAAGAGGCAGTCGCAGGGAAAATCCATATCCCCTTCCATGAGGTAGACGCCCACAATATCGTTCCTTGCTGGATAGCCTCGCCCAAAGGGGAATTCGCCGCCCGTACCTTCAGGCCAAAGATCCGGCGTGCCCTGGCGGAATTTATGGAGGAGTTCCCGAAGCTCAAACGTCATCCCTTCCCGTGGAGCGGGGACGCCCAGGAGGTCGATTGGCAGCACGTCGAGAGATCGCTCAGGGTAGACACTACGATGTCGAAAATCGACTGGATCGCGCCGGGCCACAAGGCGGCACAGGAAATGCTCAAGCATTTCTTGGCCCGAAAATTAGGGCGCTATAACGAGAGGAGAAACAATCCCACACTGGACGAGCAGTCAGGCCTCTCCCCCTATCTTCATTTCGGCCAGATATCCGCCCAGCGGGTGGCCCTTGAGGTAGGTAAATCGACCGCCGACCTCGCATCAAAGGAGGCGTTTCTCGAAGAGCTCGTGGTGCGGCGTGAGCTCTCCGATAATTTCTGCTTCTACAACGACAACTACGATCGTGTCGATGGATTTCCCTCCTGGGCGCAAGCAACCCTGAAGGAGCACGCACGGGATGAGAGACATTATCTCTATTCCCTGGAGCAATTCGAGAGCGCTGAAACACATGATGAGCTCTGGAATGCGGCCCAGATGGAGATGGTGAAAACGGGCAAGATGCACGGCTACATGAGGATGTACTGGGCCAAGAAAATCCTGGAGTGGACGGAAACGCCGGCAGATGCCCTCCGGATTGCCACCTACCTCAACGACCGGTATGAGCTCGACGGCAGGGACCCCAATGGCTATGTGGGGTGTGCCTGGTCAATCGGCGGCGTACATGATCGGGCCTGGCCCGCGCGGCCCGTGTTCGGGAAGATCCGCTTTATGAGCTATAACGGGTGCAGGTCGAAGTTCGATGTCGACTCATACATCGAGAAGATACGTCGTCTCTAGGAGAGGTGAACCAAATGAGCAACCGCTCCCAAACGGAATCCCCGACCCCGGCGGAAAACCCTGGTCCGGATGAGCCCGTGCTCATGGGCATCGGCCCCTATGCCCTGAAGGACATGGAGATCGGCCCCAAATAGAAAAGCTACAACACCCGATAGGGCATCAGGAGGGATAAGGGCAGGATCGAGATCGGGTATTGAAATGCCTTTGCGTACTTTATAATCGCGTAACGGGATGATAGTTTACCCGATAATATTTAATATTGACTTATCGAATTATCGGTCTAAAATAGAGATATGATAGAGAGAAAGCTTTTTGAAGGCCTGAAAGGGCACCTTTCCCAGAAAGAGATAAGCCTTATTGTTGGCCCGAGACAAGCAGGTAAAACCACTCTGATGCTTCTGCTCAGGGATTATCTGGTTACGCAGGGAAACAATACATTGTTCCTGAGCCTTGACTTTGACTCTGATCAACCCTTTTTTGCCTCCCAGAGAAATCTGGTGAACAAGATACAATTAGAGATAGGTAAAAAGAAAGGATACGTCTTCATTGATGAGATCCAGCGAAGAGAGGATGCCGGTATATTTCTCAAGGGGCTCTACGACTTGAATCTCCCTTACAAGTTCATCGTATCCGGATCTGGCAGCCTTGAGTTAAAAGAGAAGATACATGAGTCGTTGGTGGGCAGGAAGAGAATCTTTGAGCTCAATACCGTATCCTTTGAGGAGTTCATCAATTTCAAAACGAATTACCGCTACAGTGATTCCCTTCCCGAGTTCTTCGCTTTAGAAAAAGGCAGGACAAAGGAGCTGCTCATTGAGTATCTAAATTTTGGCGGTTATCCCCGCCTCCTGTTAGAGGATGAGCAAAAGGAAAAGGCCAGGATTATCGATGAAATTTACCGGAGCTATCTCGAAAGAGATATCTCATACCTTTTGAGGGTGGAAAAACCGGAGTCTTTCAGCAACCTGATCAAGGTGCTGGCCTCCCAGATTGGAAGGCTTATCAATTACTCCGAACTTTCCTCCACCTTGGGCATTTCTATTCAGACCATAAGAAATTATCTCTGGTACGCAGAGAAGACCTATATCATCCACAGAATAAGTCCATTTTTCAGGAACATAAGGAAAGAGATCACCAAGGCCCCTGTCACCTATTTTTATGATTTAGGATTAAGGAACTACGCCCTTGGTCTGTACGGTGGCCTGATTCATTCTCCTGAGGCCGGCTTTGTTTTTCAAAACTTCGTTTTGAATATTCTGAAAGAAAGGTTCCTCTTCAGCCCTGCCGGAATCCATTTTTGGCGGACAAAGGATAGGGCTGAGGTGGATTTTGTTATCAACCTAGGACAAAGAATTCTCCCTATTGAGGTTAAATTCAAGGAAATGAAGAAACCGGAATTTGGGCGGTCCTTAAGGAGTTTTATTAACAAATATCAGCCGGAGGTGGCCTGGGTCATAAACCTGGAACTCAGGGAAAGGATCAAGCTTGATAAGACAGAGATCCATTTCATGCCATTTTGGGAGATTATTGGTGATAGAAAAGAAATATAAGGACGTTTTCCATATGTCCTAAATGCGAGGCATTAATATCAGAATTATGGTATAAGAAAAAATGAAAATCGAATGGGACCCGAAAAAGGCTAGGGCAAACTTACGAAAACATAGGGTCTCCTTCGAAGAAGCCGCAACAGCCATGACTGACCCTATGTCGGCAACAGGTATTGATCCAGATCATTCGATTACCGAAGATAGATATATCACCTTCGGAATCTCAGAACGAGGTCGGTTGCTGGTGGTTGCCCACACAGAGGAGGATGAGACGATTCGAATCATCAGCGCTCGTTTAGCGAGCAAAAAAGAAAGAAAAATATATGAAGAAGGTTAAACAAACAAACAAAGAAGAATTACGGCCAGAGTATAAGGCGGCAGACTTCCCTGGAGGCTTGGTGCGAGGGAAATACGCGAGCCGCTTGCGTGAGTCATCGAATATCGTTGTCCTGAGGCCTGAAGTGGCTGAAGTATTCCCCAACGAAGAAGCTGTAAACGAGGCGCTTCTCTCCCTAATTGATGTGGCAAAAAAAACCACGCGTCTTAAAAAACGTTCAACCGGACGCTCAAAAAAGGTGCTCACCGGTTAACTTATCCGTAGAATTCAACACGGAGGCATTGCATAACTTTGGCTATTGTTGTCGGCTGTGCAAGATACAGAGAGGCCTCCCCTCAAGATTCAAAACCACCAGAAGCCAGCAAGCTGCGAAGGATCAAACAAGACCACCAGTCTGCCCCTGAACCTTTACCCCGCCTGCCCCATCTCCGCTTCCCCGTTTCTCCCCCTCACCCTATCCTTTCTCCCTGCTCCGTGCTTTCAGCTTTGAGCTATGAGCCATGAGCTTCTTTTCGCTTTGAGCTTCTTCATATTCCCCTTGCCCATCTCACATATTTATGGTAAAAATTCTTAAAATTACCTATACAATTCCCGTTCTCCTCTCAAACAGTTCACAGTTCCCGTGGATCCGGTACCAACACGATACCATGAAAGCTAGCTGAAATCATCCAGGGGGCTCATGACCCCCTGTCCGCCCTGCTGCAAGAATGGGTATATACCATGGTGGTGGAGATGTCCTTGTGGCCGAGATCAATGGCGAGATGGGTAAGAAAAGACTTGATCTTGGGCTCTCCGTCTTTCAAATCGTCCCGAGAGCGCATCTTATGAAACAGGATATACCGTTTTACCCAAGAACGGTAGCTATGTTCGGTACGGATGGAGTAGTGCCGGCGCCGCATGGTGCGACGCATTTCATCCAACAATGTTGTGGACATAGGTCGCACTCTATCTTGACGGATATAAAACCATTATACAAGGCATATTGTATATTGCAAACAGGCAGATTTGCCTGTTCATGGCTCCAATATCATAATATCAAGCAGATTTGCCTAATAATCAATGGTTCGGTTGAAAGGAAAATATGTCTAACTTTATACAAAATTTACAAGCTTTCTTTTGTAAGATTGATTGGCCTGGCGTAGCAGGGATATGGATGGCGATTATTGCTACAATCGCATTAAATACATGGAGAAAGCAAATTAAAGCGCAAAAGCATGTAAATTTTTTAGATGAACTGACTGATACAGTACATGCTTTTATACTTTCAATGTCAGGTCCAGTCACTTCTTTGAAGTTCGCAAAAATTAGCATAGACGCTCACTCATATGTTCATAAGGATTCAACTGATAAAAAAAATGTTGGGGCAATCGAATTCATAAAAAAAGATGGCAAAGTTAGCAGAGAGAGCATTCAAAAACAATTGGAAGCTGTAAGACCAATTTTGAGCAAAATGAAGGCCTTGGTGGCCAAGGGGCAGATATTAGGAATGAGAAATTATTCAAAATGCCAAAATGCTTGTAACATGCTTGAGTGGTCCTATAATCAAATTGAAGCTTTTTCCTCAATTATTGGAAATGAAAATTTAAATTGGGATAATCCTGAGGTTCAGGAAACACTTGATAAAATATTGGCTGTAGATCCAGAGCAGATTTTTGAAAATATGTCAGAGCAAAATTCTGAATATCTTTTATTTGCAAAACAAGCATACCAAAATATATGAAATTAACCGAACATGCGCCTGGACGCAGACGGGCCAAAAACCGCGCCCGCTGGTCAGGCGCGGCGTTAGATCTCGAACCAATCTGGTCTCTCTCCAGACCAGCAAACGAAGTGAGAACAATGCCAGAAAAGGATAAAATGTTAGAGCGAGGAGAACAGCAGTCCTCCGGTGTGAAGTTCAACGTCTGCACGATCATCGACCTCCTCGGGTTCTCAAGCCACTTAGAGATTAGCGGCTACGACTTGCGCACGGCGATCGGCGAGCATGCAATCAGAAGGCTTGAGACTTTGGAGGAGGGGATGGCACTTATCCGTAAGGAAGCGGAAGAGTTGACTCAAGTCGTGCCGAAAGGCCTTCGCGTTCAGAGGATCAACGACGCCATCATCTGCACTATGGACTTGGATGACTTCCTGCTCCCATCGACTGGACAGACCAGATTCACCGGGACCTCGGCCAACGATCTGGCAGCGCATTTCAACCTCGAATCCTTCGATAATTCCGATGATTTCTTGCCCGTCTACGATGCTCGCCTATGTGAAGCTATCGTGCCAATTCAGCAGTACCTGGGAATTGTCGCCCGCTTGCATCTGTTCGTCCAAAAGAGGGAAGGTATTGGCTTTTTCCCAGGTGCCCGAACGATCATCTCAACTGGGTTTCGGCGTCCGTTTCGGTCGTTCCACGACCAGGACGACCCTCTATCAGCAAATTTTGCTTTTGCCAATGCGATGGTGGCGGAAAAGTCTTTACACGGGCCATATCTCTATATCGACAACAATTTGATTGAGCTTTGCTCGAGAGATAGGTTGGCTCGAAACCTGATGCGTTTTTCCTGTTTCGAGTGGCGTGACGCGACTTACGATTGTCTAAGGGACGAGCATCCCATTGAAGGGATCACCTGGCGCGAAGCGACAAAAATTTCAGATCCAGAGTCGCTAATGCTCTTTCGGCGTCGCTATTTGTTCAGGAGATTGAACGCCTCACCATTATCCTTCCTTCAGCACCTCATCTTCTTAAGACCTTGTATTGAGGGAGATGAAAAAGCCGATCGCTCAAACCCATACTTCGCACACGTCCTCGATGCCGTGTACTACGGTGTTAGTGACAAGCGGGTCGAGGCCGGTAGACCGCCGAAGTCGTTTCTCTATAGTAGAACCAATGACCTTGAGGCCTCACTGACCGAGTTTAAAGAACGCCTACTAACTGGAGATTCGCCAACACGAAAGACTCGTGGTCGCCGCAAGTATCTCGAAAATATGGGCCACCCGGAACTCATGGAAAACGAGGATTTCATGGCCGAGATGGACGAGCTAGATGCCAAGACGGTGACAATCGATATGAAACCAATACCTCCCGGCGATTTGGGTGATTTTGTCTGGGACCTCAGCGAAGAGGAATTTGCCACATTGCTACCCCTTATGGCTGATGACTTCTCTGGACTGGAGTTCCCTCAGGACTAGAGTTGACCGGCTCTAGTTTCCTGCAATAGGCGGCGTCGCGATCTAACATATCAGTGCACCCGACAGGTTTTTCGCTACGCTTTAAACCTGCCGGTGACTTCATCGTTGGCCATAAATTTATTAATAGGAGGAGCATCATGAGCTTACCTGATAGCTATACACAGAAACCGGGGGCTATCCCTGCATATTTTGATGCAGTTCTGGACGCACAACCTCCAGAACGATTCTCCATGAAATTTTTAGAGAACCTTGGTTTTACAAGCACGAATGATCGTCTTTTTGTATCAATTCTGAAGGATCTTGGGTTTCTGAATGCGGATGGTGTGCCACAGCAAAGGTATTATGATTTTATGGATCGATCACAATCGGCCGTTGTTCTTGCAGATGGAATCCGTGAGTCTTTCAGTGACCTGTTCGCGGTGAACAAGAAGGCCAACGAACTCAGTGCAGAGGATGTGAAGAATAAGCTTCGTACTCTTTACGCAGGCAAGAAGACTGACAATGTTATAGACCGCATTGCCAAAACGTTCACCTCTTTGTGCGAGTATGCAGATTTTTCGAAGGCAACCAGTGTTGTAAAAAAAGAGGGGGAAGAAAAGCCGAAAGAGACAAAGGAAGAAGGGCAAAAAAGGCTAGACCGAGGAATCACCACTGTTGGAGGCGCAGTGTCATTGGACTCTCTCCAATACCACATCAATATCGTTCTTCCAGAAAGCCGTGACCAAGCTGTTTACGATGCGATATTCAGGTCTTTACGCGAACATTTAGGGGCACGCCATGGATAACATATACTCCTTTATCTATCGCGGTGTCCTTACTGAAGAAGCACTGGACAAGGTTGGCCGGCACCGTCACAGTCATTTTGGAACTGAGGAGGCACACGAATTACAGAAGTCCCTATGTTACGATCTTCTGGAACAAGACAGCCTTTCAGATGCACAACGAATGAGCATCGTATATACCGCCATACACTCATTCGAGAATATGGTCCGGCGTCTTGTCTCAAAGGGGATGGCTGAATTTCACGGCGAGGAATGGTGGCAGAAAGTGCCTGAACGGATCCGGAAGATGGTTAAGACAAGAATGGAGGAAGATGCCAAGTTCAGGTGGCACGGTGCACGAGGCACTTCAGAGATGAACTACTGCGATTTCAGCGATCTCTCCTCAATTATAGTGACCAACTGGCCAGCATTCGAGGACATTTTGGCAAACCTTGAATGGGCGAAGGCTGTTCTAACCACGTTGGAAAAATCGAGGAACATCACTATGCACGGAGGAGTACTGGCAAAAGAAGACATCGAGCGGATTGGTATGAACATACGCGATTGGACTCGACAAACAGGATAGGCACGAGGCCAATCGGGTAAGGGGGAGCTTCTAACTCCCCCTCCCCACACCACCCCTCGTGCGGG
>CAZJXD010000131.1:0-10565 GCA_964549945.1 uncultured Desulfobacteraceae bacterium
CGGATCAATCTGGCCATATCCGAGATATCATCCACCGCTTCCAGGTTATTGCAGAGCGTCATCAATTGAGAGGCGGCGTCAGGGTTAATGATACGCGTGGCCAAACGCATGAACTTATCTTCGAGCTCTTCTTGCGTCGCCGGGTTTTCAGGGTTGCCTTTCCAAAAATCTAATTTCTTGGATAGATGACGTCCGTCAGTGGTCTCGACTTCCACCAGGGAGGTCATGGTGCTTTGGCTGCGGACAAAGTCATCATCCAGTGACTGGTCGCCGGAGAATTGCACCTTCTCCATAAGAGCCTTGATTTCGGGATCATCCATGTTCTCATCCGTGTACATTTCGGATTCCACACGGCCTTTGAGCACGGCCAAAGCGATATGAAATGGTATATAATAGTATGATTCGCGTGCCGATTCACTGGCGGTAGACACCTTGCTCTGAACGAAATTAAAAAGGGCGTTGGTCACCTTAACATGCATAGACTTGATCTGGTCAGGGCTCAGGTTATTCTCTTTGACCAAGGTAATCGCGGCATCGATCGGCGTTCGGGAAAAGCTGGCCACACAATTTAGGCTGAATCCGGTCTGAAGGATCTCGAACCGTTCGCCCAATCCTTTGCTAATGGCTCTTTCATCGTATGTATCGGGATAGGCCTGCAAGAAACCATATTTACTCGTTGAGCCGCCCTCCAGGATGGTTTCACAGCCGCGGATGTTTTCTTTGGCCATCTTGGCGGCCAAGAATCCCTTCCAAATGTTCGCGCCGTTATGCACCGAAATGTACGGCTTAGCACAATGGGCCTCAACCAGGCCGGATCCGGCAAAATGAACGCCGTGGGCCAGACAATCAACCATCTGATCTAAGGTCAGGCCCATCAGTTTACCGCAGGCCGCGGAGGAGCCAATCGAGGCCATGCCGCCGGAGGTCTGAAGACCCTTGCTCAGGTACGATGGACAGACCGCATTACTCACGCGCAAATAGGGCTCGTATCCCGCCACGGTCGCCAAAATTAGGTCTTCACCGCTGGCGTTCATCTCTTCACCCAGAGCCAAGGCGGCGGCAAATGCGCATGAGTGCGGGTGCGTCAGTGTTCCCCGGTGGGTTTCCTGATAGGCCGAGGCGTTCATCATCATGCCATTTATAAAGGCGGCAAAGTGAGCAGGAAGCCCCTCCTCATACCCAAATACGGATATATCCCCTTTACCATCCATGGATTTGAGTGTTCGGATGACCGGGTCCCAGATATCTAGTGTTCTGCCGTGAAAACCTACACCGAACGCATCCAGAATATGCTGTTTTGTGTTTTGAATAATTGCCTGGGGCAGTTCATCATAGGTCAAGTCATGGATAAACTCAGCCAATTGTTCAACTAATGCCATTAAATGCCTCTCTTTACCTTCTTGACTGATAATTAGGCTTTATTAAAGATTAATTCATTGATATTATAATTAAATTTTTGAGTCAAGAGGAGGTAGGGGTACTCGCCCTCCTCTATGGGCACATGTGGTGGATTACCTTCCTCTTTCTTTTCCTTTTCCCCATGCTCTGCACAGTTAGGTTCTTAGGAGAGTGGTCCATATTTGCACTCGGAAATTAAGGAGGGTTCGGATTTGAGATTTTCGTGAAACCTGATTATTAACGAGGTAACATGTCAGCTGAAAGAAAAGGAGGACGCAAGCTAAAAAGGGAGATAATCGAGCTGCTCAGCTCCCAAGACCTCGACCAAGCACTGGAGGGCCTATGCCAGCTGCCCGCCCGCCAGGTGATCAACCCCCTCATTTCCCTGCTGCCGAGCACCGGTCCTGTAAAGTGGGCTGCGGTGACTGCTATGGGAGCCGTTGTTGCGAGGCTCGCGGACCGGGAAATGGAATCCGCTCGGGTGGTGATGCGCCGCTTGATGTGGCAGTTAAACGAGGAGTCGGGCGGCATTGGCTGGGGTTGCCCAGAGGCAATGGGCGAGATCATGGCATGCCACCAGGGCCTCGCCGAGGAGTATGCCCACGTGTTGATATCGTACGTGAGGAAAGACGGGGTCTTTCTCGACTATGAGCCGCTTCAGCGGGGTGTGGTTTGGGGCCTCGGGCGGTTAGGGCAGGAGAGGCCTCATTTGCTGGGGGACGCCGTCCCCCATCTCGCAACCATCCTTGAAGTTGAGGATGCTACTGTGAGAGGCCTCGCGGCATGGGCCATCGGGATGATCGGTGCACCTGAGGCCCGATTGAGAATCGCCCCACTTCTTCGCGATGACACGGAGGTGGAAGTTTACCTGGATCGGAAGGTGAAGATCTGCCGAGTGAGGGATCTGGCCAGGCAGGCCCTAAGAGGAATGGAGCCTTGAAGCGTGTTACCTTGTCCGGTGATGTTTCTATTGACCCCTTCAAGACCTTTGTCCTATAGTAAACGCAGGAAAAGGGAAATGAAATAATTCTCATTGTTACAAGGCAATCACATGGGTTCAAGGGTTAGATGCGTTCACTACCTGAATCAGTTCTTCGGTCAGATCGGGGGGGGAGGATAAGGCCGGTACGAGGCCTTTGAGAAGAGATGGTGCTATCGGGCCCGGGAATCTCCTCCAGGAGATCTTCGGCCGAGAGGCCGAGATTGTGGGAACCGTCATCTGCGGAGATAGCTACTTCAGCGAGCATACTGACAAGGCTGTTGAGGCGATTCTTAAACTGATCAAAGGCTACAGGGCGGATCTGCTGGTGGCTGGCCCTGCCTTCAATGCGGGAAGGTATGGAATGGCATATGGTGCGATGTGTGGGGCAGTACAGGCCAGCATCCCCCGATTGTCGCGCAGATGGAGGCTATCTCTGAGACAGGGGTAATCGGACAGCAGGCAAAAAGCAGCAGCCGGCCGCTATGGCGCCTTCTACGATGGCTTCGTTGCCTTGGAGTATTTTGATTTGCTCACGTGTTCCTTCATGTCGTCTGTTTTTGCACACAGAATGAAGCATTCAACTAAGCGGTCGGCCCGTGATCTAGCCCTTAATAGAAGTATCAACGACCAAGTCCTTGATAACACGATATCCTTTCAACGGCTCGATCGTGAAGTCATCGTCGACGATCTCCGTGCAAATCTTGGCTATTTTCCCGTTAACCTGAGCAAAGCAGCCTTGGCATATTCCGATCCTACAGCACGCATAGTATGCTAGTCCAGCCCCGTATTGTTCGTTTATATACTGAAGGACGTTCAGAACGCTCATACCTTCAGCGCAAGGAACCGACCATGTTTGGTAGTGTCCTTGATCGGACAACGAAGGATTTCTCCGTAAAACCTTTACATCAATTTCCTTTTTTTTCATGTAACCTCTCGGGAAATATCAAACGAAATCCCTTATGATTACGTCTGTTTCACCATTATTATTGATGACATAGATGTTTTTTTCCCATTCTTTCTGCGAAGAGGGGAAGTCTTGGCGATAGTGAGAGCCCCTGCTTTCAGTCCGAGACAGTGCGCTTTGAGCAATGCTTTCAAACACAATTAAAAGGTTCTCAATCTGTAAGCACTCCATCCATTCCAGATTGTAAATCTTATCTTTACAACGACAGACCATTGATGAAGCGCATTCTTTCTTTAGCGTCTTGAGCGTCTTGAGTGCACTTTTGAGATCTTCCGCCGTTCGGATTACCCCAATACTCTTTTCTGCGAGGTCTTGAATCTCTCTCTTTAGTTCATACGATGTTGCGCCGGATCCTCGATTAAAGGGCTTCCAGGCCTTTTCCTTGAGTCCTTCTAAGATGCCATCAGGAATCTCATGATGATGTTTCATCTTTCTCGCTAATTTTGACGCTGAGCGACCCGCAATAGCTCCTTGAACAAAAGTTTGAGAGAGAGCATTGCCGGATAGTCTATTTGCTCCATGGACTCCTCCTGCAACTTCTCCGGCGGCGAAGAGACCGGGCACGGTAGTTTCGCCATTCGCGTTGATGGCAATCCCACCCATAAAGAAATGGATTGCTGGAGCTACTTCGATGGCCAATCCTTGTTTGAGATCAGATATTAACTTTTTGAAATTAAAGCCTTTTCTAAAGGTCCAATTGTTCGTTAAATTGGGTTTTCGATACCAATGGGGAAAAAAATCAACCAGGTTGGCGGGAAGGTGCCTCATTGAGTAGTAAACTCCACCATTTGGGCCTCCCCTGCCTTCTGCAATTTCATGAGCAATAGCGATGGCTAATTTGTCCCGTGTTGACTTCTCCATTTTTTCTGGATCCCAATACTTCATAAAGCGTTCGCCGTAACGGTTTAGAAGCCAGACATCAAGACCTCCCTCCGGGCCAATCCAGAACGGAAAGGAAATGCCTCGCCACGCCGAGGGGGTTATGAATGTGCACGGATTAAATTGGGTCATCTCCATATCCACTAATTGAGCTCCCGCTCTCCAAGCCATGGCGTGGCCATCGCCGGAGAGAAGATCTGTGGGTGTTCGAATTGGATATATGAGATGGGCACCGCCTGTTGCCAAAATCACGGCTTTGGCCATAATGGGGGAGAACTCACCATTGCGGAGGTTAATTCCTGCGGCGCCAATAATTTCATTGCTCCTCCCAATCAAAAGGTCAGTCACAAAGAATTCCTCGAGGACATCAACGGAAAGTGTCTTTAATTCTCTCTTAAGAGCCCTCATTATCTCCAGCCCAGATGTATAGACCGACCTAGGAAAACGATGCCCTGGTGGTTGAAAGAGCCCGGTGATTTTCATTCCCCAATCGACAAGTTCTTTTGTCCGAATTCCCGCATCGCGGGTCAGGGAACTGACCAGCGCTTTACTATTGATATATCTCCCCTCTTGTAAGGTATCCTCATAGAACGCTTCCGGGCTATCATCCAGATTTCCAGGCAGTCCAAGAAGTACACGTGCACTTCTGCTGTCAATCGCAATACCAGCTCCTGCGCTGACTGTAGCCCCACTTTTCCCTAATCGGCCCTTGGAAATAAGAAGGACTGTGCTCTCGTCCTCACACCTTTTCGCTTCGATCGCTGCCCTCGCTCCGGCAGCTTCACTTCCTATGATCAATACATCACATTTATACATCTTTGCCTCAAATTGGCACTTTTTTATTTACGATTTCGACTTCAATATTGCTGATCTCATCAATCACTTGAGAGACGTTTTCTACGATTGCTTCAAAGATCCTTTTCCCCTTCTCCGCTGTACCCAAAGAGGCATCTCCCTTCATCCCATAAGGCTCCGTAGTCTTGTGCCATTCCTCAATAGTTGGTTTGCTCCAAAACCGGTTCCCGGTCAAGGCCTGATCAGGGCTAATAAAAGAATGAGAAAATCTACCTTTCACTGGAGAGACATTTTTCCCAGCTTTCGCCATATCCACTAGTTCCGGATGTTTATAGAGCATAAATGATGTCTCAATCTCATCAGCATGCCCAAATCCCCCTATATCGCTCTCGCAGATGATTCTGACTTCCTCGACGACAATCATCGCTAAATCCAGAATTGCAACGTATGCCTTGGTTGTATTACGAATCTTGCTCGCCGCAATCTCAATAGGAGGTAAATTCGCCACTCTGTGCCCGTTAAGGATCAAGATCTTCTTAAACCCATGGAAGACCAAACTATTGCATACATCTAGGATTACTTGAATCATTGTTTCCGGCCTGAGGGTAATTGTTCCGGGATATGCCATGTGATGGGGGCTCCACCCGAAATAAAGAGGTGGACATATCAATACTTTTTCCCGGGCTGCCACTGCCTCAGCCACGTCAACGGCCCATGCACTGTCCGTCATCAGCGGAAGATGTTGTCCGTGTTGCTCAATAGCCCCAATTGGGAATAGGATCAGGTCTTTCTTGGACAAATATTCAGACACCCCAGACCATTTGAGAAACTGCAGATAGTAAGACATAATTACCTCTGATAATTTTGAAATTTCATCATGTCGTAGATTTCAATATTTCTTTTTAATACTCAGTGCCATAAAAGATTTCCATTAACACCGGGATCGTGTATAACAACAAAAGAAATATCTGTCAAAACAAAACCTACCCAAGGCATCTCGAAAAATTCCTACTAAAAATTGAAGAAGCTGCCTGCCGCTTTCGCTCTTCGAGAATATGTCACTCCTGTCGATCTCCTGATGCTGAATGAGTACTTGCTATAAAACATTGCTGTAGCATGCATTATAATCTTTGCGAATCGAAGCACTTAGCTCTCCCTGCTCATACCGCATACGCCAGGTCTGGGCCAGGGGTATCGCAAAAAGATATCTCAATGCTCGTTTTCAAGTTAATTTCAAGAACGAAGGTGTTACAAGTTTGGCGGACTAGAAGAAAAACGATACCAAGGGGGAATGGAAAATCCAGCTATATTTTGCTAAATAAAATTTTTCTAGCACACTTAGAAAAACAATGCTATCCATAGATTTCAACACATAATCAGTTCTCGAGAGGAGATTTCTTACAATGGATCCGGTTTTTTACCTCAGGCCTAAATCACTCGATGAAGCATTGGTGTTGCTCAATAAGTATGGGAATCAAGCCAAAATCATTGCCGGGGGGACAGATCTAATCGTCAAGATGAAAAGAGGACTTTCTTCCCCTAAGTATTTGATTGATCTTAGCTCCATCTCCATACGAGATAATAACGGGTTGGAATATATCGTGCCACAGGATGGGGGGGCGAGGATTGGCAGTATGACCACTCATAGGGCGTTGGAAACCTCATTCCTGATAAAGGATAAGTTCTCGGCATTGGCAGATGCAGTGGAAAATATAGGCTCCGTTCAAATAAGAAATGTGGCCACTATCGGGGGCAATATTTGCACAGCCGCCCCCTCTGCAGACACTGCCCCGCCTTTGCTGGTGTTAGGGGCTGGAGTTAGGATCAAGGGAAGGAAGAACGAGGAGGTTATAGCTCTTGAAGAATTCTTTTTAGGGCCGGGAAAGACAATCCTCAAAGATGATGAGATCCTCATTGAGCTCATACTGCCTCCCCCTCTCCCCCATACGGGCAGCGCTTACTGGAAGCATACCCGACGAAAGTCCATGGAACTCCCGATGCTGGGGATTGCGTTATCATTATCCATTGATAATGGGGAATTTCCAAATTCACGGAGACTTTTTAGGAGTTCTGATTCAATGGAGGAGGTCCTTCAGTGCTTGGATGATAGTGGGCTTATATGCCAAGATGCGAGGATTGCTCTTGGGGTTGCTGCGCCCACCCCAATCCGTGCCAAGAGGGCTGAAGGAGTATTGAAAGGGGGGAGGCTGACCGTGGCGAAATTGGATGAGGCCGGAAGGGTGGCCTCACAAGAGGCCAAACCAAGGGATTCATGGAGGGGCAGGGCCTGGTATCGTAGGGAGATGATCCCTGTCCTCACCAAGAGGTTGGCCGTTAAATGTTTAGAAAGGATCTTTGTAAAGGAAAGGGGATAAAGTGGGCTATGCCCTTGATCCTTAGTGGAGGGAGGGGAGAATAAAGGAGATAGATTTGGCCATCCTACGGATTCATGCAGCCGTCTATTTTAAAGCGGGAACTGCGCGAGGGATACTTCCGGCAATAAAGAGAGGAGTCGTAAGGGTTATGAAAAGGAGCGTGCGTATCAAGGTCAATATAAATGGGGATTGGGTGCAACGGGAGATAGATCCCCGAACCACCCTCCTAGATTTTCTTCGTGAGCATGTGGGTCTTACCGGGACAAAACGAGGGTGCGATGAAGGGGATTGTGGTGCATGTACTGTTCTCGTGGAAGATAAGCCAGTGAATTCTTGTTTGTTTCTTGCCGTTAAAGCGCATCAAAAGAGGGTTATGACAATTGAGGGCCTGGAAAAGGATGGGCAGCTTCATCCAATACAAGAGGCTTTCATACAATATGGTGCGGTTCAATGTGGATTTTGTACCCCAGGAATGATTCTGATTTCGAAGGCCCTGCTAGCCGAAAATCCCCACCCTACCGAAGCTCAAGTCAGAAAATTTATTTCAGGGAATTTGTGCAGGTGTACTGGTTATCAGCAAATTGTGGAGGCAATTCTTTCTCTGGGAGAACAACGATGAGTGAAAAATTGGAACCGGGATTTTCAGTCATTGGTAAAGGCCTGCCTTCTATCGACGCGAGGGCAAAAGTAACTGGCGATGCAAAATACATCGAGGATTTAGATATGCCCGGATTGCTTCATGGGAAAATCTTGAGAAGCCCGATTCCCCATGGAAAAATCCTCAACATAGATATATCTAAGGCAAAAAGGCTCTCAGGAGTGAAGGCGGTTCTCACTGCAAAAGATGCACCTACCACAAAGTACGGGCTCGTTGTCCCCGATGAGCGTATCTTGGCTGACGGGAAGGTTCGTTTCATTGGGGATGAAGTCGTGGCTGTGGCAGCAGTTGATCGAGACACCGCAGAGGAAGCCATCAGCCTGATTAAAGTCGAATACGAAGAATTGCCAGCTATTTTTGATCCTGAAGATGCCATGGCGCCGGGAGCACCTTTGATTCACGAAACCGCGAGAAATGTTGCGTATAAAGTCGAGCTCGCGCGAGGCAATTTCTCGGAAGGTATAAATTCAGCAGACTTCGTTATGGAAGGTAGATTTGAAACCCCACGAGCGTATCAGAGTTATGTGGAGCCGTCTGGCTGTATAGGTTTTTACGATGCATATGGTACTTTAAATCTCTGGTCTCCTTTACAGAAGATCTTTCTGACTCGATCACTTTTATCGAAAGCCCTCAATATGCCCCCGAGTAAAATTAGGATTGTCCAGGTCACTGGTGGAGGTGGCTTCGGGGGAAAGATCGAGCAGAAACTTACAGCGATTGCAGCTCTATTGGCTTTGAAAGCTCGAAAACCGGTAAAAGTAATCAATACCCGAAGCGAGGATTTTATGATTGGACGGTCACGGGTGGCCACAAAGATCGATGTTACCATGGGCATGAAAAAAGATGGAACAGTAGTGGCTAAAAAAACTCGAGTTATTGCTGATAATGGGGCTTATTCGAGTTTCGCCCCGTCTGTTTTGAACACCATTGCAATGAGGCATGATAATGCCTATCGGTTTAAAAATTTAGAAACGGAAGCGTACTTGGTATACACTAATCAGGTTCCTACTGGTGCATTCCGTGGGTTTGGGAATCCTCAAATAACATTTGCGGTGGAGTCCATGCTCGATATGGTAGCTGAGAAGGCCGGGATCGATCCGGTTGAAGTTCGATTAAGGAATGCCTCGAGGACTAATGACGTGACAGTTCATGGCTGGAAGATAAGGAGCGGAGGTTTACAAGAGTGCATTGAAAGAGCATCAACAGAAGTCAAGTGGAAGGAGAAAAAACGGAAAAGGACTCCCCATAGAGGAGTGGGTGTTGCATGTACGATTCACGTATCCGGAAACAGGGCATCCTATGATTTTGATGGTTCCGCCGCCTTTATTAAGCTGAACGAGGATGGCAATTTTGATCTATTAATTGGTGAGGGCGACATAGGGCAAGGAGCACGAACCGTCTTCGCCCAGATAGCAGCGGAGGTGTTAGGGGTATCTTATGAAAATATTAATGTGTCAGTCGCTGATACTGCAATGACACCTTTCTGCCTGGGAGCTTCAGCGAGTCGGGTTACGTTTGTTGGGGGAGGTGCCGTTAAGGCAGCAGCCGAAGCCATGAAAAATAGGATCTTGAGCATTGCATCAGACCTATTGGAGTCATCGGAAGGAGACCTTGAAATCAGGGAAGGAAGAATTTTTATCAAGGATTCGCAAGAGAAAAGCTGTTCCTTGAGCGAGGTAGCAGAGGCCGGTTTATTTCAAAAAGGCGGGGAGCAGATTATGGAGAAAGGAACCTTTGATCCAGACAGCGAACGGGCAGATCCTCAAACAAAGTATGGGAATATTTCAGGCGCCTATTCTTTTGGTGCCCATGTTGCCCACGTAGAAGTGGATGTGGACACAGGGAACGTGAAAATTTTGGATTATGTGGCCGCCCACGATTTAGGGAGGGCAATAAACCCGATGGCCGTCAGAGGTCAAATAATCGGTGGGGTTTCTCAGGGAATAGGGTATGCACTTACGGAAGAATTGCTCATCAAAGAAGGCAAGATCCTGAATACGACTTTTCATGACTACAAGGTCCCGTTTGCGAAGGATACGCCGCCCATAAAAATGATTCTGGTTGAAACCGTAGATCCCGCGGGCCCTTTTGGGGCAAAAGGCCTGGCCGAAACAAACGTG
Source organism: uncultured Desulfobacteraceae bacterium (assembly GCA_964549945.1). Taxonomy (GTDB): domain Bacteria; phylum Desulfobacterota; class DSM-4660; order Desulfatiglandales; family B25-G16; genus B25-G16. The sequence continues at coordinate 10,172 of CAZJXD010000131.1, forward strand.
AACCCTGTAGCTGCAGCCGTTGCGAATGCTGTGTATGATGCTATTGGGGTACGGATCAAAAGCCTTCCGATTACTCCCGAGAAAGTCTTAGAGCAATTGAAAAAGAATAATAAAAATAGCACCATTTATCAATTATAATCAATATCTTAGGCTAAAGGCTAAGCTGGTGGCGCTGGCTTTGCTATGGGGGGAGGCTTGCAAGATGGCAATTGAAAAGGGACCAGATCATAGATCAACTTATGCATTGGAAAAGATGGTCCTCTGATCCACTTAGCGTTACCATTCAAACCACTCCTTTGAGGCGTGGTTGTTAAGTGTGTAAGGAGAAATTTGTAAAATAAGGAGACTAACAAGATGAATAAGGATCTGCATTCATTTATAGAACATCTGAAGC
>CAZJXD010000132.1:0-10500 GCA_964549945.1 uncultured Desulfobacteraceae bacterium
GTCACTGTGGAAGAGGGGCTGACTGTCCGGGAAGTGCTTGATTTTTACATATTAATATCTATCATATGTCTCTTTACAGGCATACTTCTCGATCTTATTTTCCTCGACTTTATTATCTAGGGCTCTAAAAAATATCGCCGGCAGCAACGACATTTGAGAAGCGAAATGATCGATGAAATTTTACCGGATATCTATAGAATGGAGATTCCCCTTCCCGGGAGCCCCCTCAAGGCCCTCAACTCATACGTGATCAGGGATTCGGCCCATAGTCTCATTATCGATACGGGATTAAATCGTAAGGAGTGTATGGATGCCATCCAGAGTGGGGTGCGAGAGCTGGGGGTAGAGCTGAGGAATACGGACTTCTTCATCACTCACTCTCACGCGGATCATTACGCCCTTGTCCCAAGGCTGGCCACCGCCAAATCAAGGGTCTATCTCAATCAGCCTGACGCGGAAAGGCTTTCGTATTTTGCACATAGCGGCGTGTGGGATGAGATGATCGCCCAGGCTCGCGTGCATGGTTTCCCTGAAACAGAACTCCAGTCGGCATTTCGTAAACATCCAGGGTATCAATACGGCGCACGGCTCGATATGCCGCTGAGCATTGTGAACCAGGGAGACACCATAGAAATCGGGGATTACCGTTTTCTCTGTGTAGAGACGCCTGGCCACACGAGGGGTCATATGTGTCTTTTTGAGCCGAACAAGAGGATTCTCTTCTCTGGAGATCACATACTCGGTGACATCACGCCCAACATTCAATCGTGGTCCGATGACTGGAATCCTCTCCGTGAATATCTCCTCAGCCTGGAAAAAATCTATGAAATGGATGTCGAGGTGGTATTACCTGGCCATCGGTCTATTTTCAAAAACTACAGAGAGAGGATCCAAGAACTGAAATGCCATCATAGTAAAAGGGCTGGAGAGGTGCTCTCCATCTTGCAAAAAGGGGACAAGAATGCATTTCAGGTGGCCTCGCAGATGAGCTGGGATATTATCTGCGAATCCTGGGACATGTTTCCTGTTTCGCAAAAGTGGTTCGCCACAGGGGAGGCGATTGCGCACCTGATATACCTTGAGAAAAAGCAGCAAGTCGTCAGGAAGCGGGTAGAGGGGAAGATCATCTACTCAGTGCAAACTCACCAGATCTGAGAATGTTACTGTTGAAACCTTAAAAATCTTAGTTACGAGGCTTATAAAAAAGTATTCTTACTGCAGTTTTCATCTCCTTTAGCCCACTTCTAAGTATCATGTAACAAAATATCTTCATCAAAGCTATGAAATTATCTTATTATTTTCCTTTTCAGCTATTTTGCTAGGCGAGATCACTAATTATGCTTCTGACATCCAAAATCTCTTCGAGCCTCTCTGCTCGCCCGAGAAAATTCTTCAATTTCTTTTCATTGAGTGGCCTATTAGAAAGTTTTGTACATCTCCAAAATTTGTCAGCGCACTCCTTAAAGCTCATAGGATTTTGGGGGTGGCCTTTTACAAATGGTTCGCATCCAGAATAAACACTGCCGTCTTTGGTATAAATCTCCACATCCGCTGGAGGGATACCTTCCGTCTTCATGATTTCGTCCTTTTCAGCAGTAGCCTCCACCGCAACCTTTCGAGAAAGACCAAGAATGCGACTATCTTTCAGTACCTCTTCAGTTAAAACGTCAGGGAAGACACCTCCCTTTATTATCGCGGTAGCAACGGTAAAAGGGATACTAAATTGGGCTTCAGTGACTGTTCGTGGCGCATACTTAGGTTCGCCTTCTTCATTCAACACTACTATCTGAACAAAATAGCTGCAGGTTTTTATTTTGATGTGCTCGATTTGCTCTGGCTTTATGCTGTGTTTCTTGACCAGTTTCAGGGTGGTATATATGGCATGGTGAGTGCCCTTGCAAGATGAGTAAGGTTTTATACTTAAATTGGCACTTTCGAACTCATTACCAAGGTCCCCTAGTAATATTTTTTCGTTATAGTTATTTTGGAAATATAGTGGATATAGGCCAAACCTACCTAAAAGAGGTGACTTTGACCCCAAGTATCCCCTCTGAGCCATGTCAACAGCGACTACCCCACCTCTGGCACCTGTTCCAGCAGCCAGCCAAATATCCCAGGTTCCATCACTTGTGGAAAGAGCATTTCCAGAGCAAAAAACATATGCAGCTCCCATAGCGTTAGCTATCGCCTCTTCGCCGAGATCGAAAAGTTTCGCAGCTGAGGCAACGATGCTAAAGGGAGATAGCGTCTCTGTCATCCAGCCAAGCCGGCCCTTTTCACCCGAAGCTAGCCTTAGCCTTACTAAAACATCACTACCTATAGCTATGGAAAGGATAAGCTTATCACCACTGACTGGATTCGGAGAACTTTCAAGCATTGCTAGTGTAGCAGGAATAATCGTCACGCTTACATGACCTCCGTTACCCCCTCCACACCGCTTATTGCCTTCATGGACATCATCTAATTCTCGACACCTTGCCATGATAGCATTAGTGAAAGCAGCCTCTTGTGTCGGGACTTTATCTCCATTGACTAAAACAGTACTTTGTTTTTCACCGCCATAGCCCTTGACCATCCGAGCCACCAATTTCCCTAACGGAGCAGAACTTCCGGCAATACCTGCACCTACAGTGTCAATAATTGCTTTTTTAGTCACCTCGATTGCCTTTTGGGGTAAATCTTCGTATCTAGTGCGGTTAATATATTTTATGATTTCATCGATTGGATCCATGTCTCTTTACCTCGCTTAATTTCTTCCTCGCCATGTTTATATTGAATAGCAGAAATAAGGATTTTCTGCCCACATCACATTAATAGTGTTTTAATAAAAGCTCCGACAATCTTTTGTCCCACGTTTGTATATGAAGTATAGCGCCCATCCTTTGTCTAGCTTCCTGAAATGGCTTTCAGATCCCGGAGGATCAGCATCACTGGGCCACTATCATGTCCAAATCAGAGCATAACTCGCTGCTAAGCAGCGATTATTTAAAAAACCCAGAACGTAGCGGAAAATAATTAGATTGGAGGACTTGGTAGAAGTTCCCCCCTCTCCTCAGGTATATGGTTCAGTGGTCTTACCAAACGAAGGCTTAAAGCGCCTGACTTACATTTGAGGACGCAAACACCGCATCCCCAACACTTCTCCGGGTTCACCATAGCCTTAGATTTCTTGGAGCCAGCTGGCTTGACCATCTCAATAGCATCAAACTGGCATCGGCCAACACATGTTTGACAGCCCTTACATAATTCTGTGTCAACCACAGCCTCGAATCGGCTCTTAGTAGCTCGCTTGGCGACGGAAATACCGTGCTGAACGAGAGGTGTCCAAGCCAAACAATGATCTTTCAGGCAGTGACACATAACGCCATAGTTGAGCGTGCGCCAGTTAGCCCACATGTGCACCCCCCCATCATCTTCAGCCCTATCAATAGCCTCTAGGGCCTTGCTATAGTCGGCTTCTTGCCCTGACCGCCGAGTTATGGCATATTCGGCCGATCTACCAAACTGAAGGCAGATATCCACTGCTACATTTGTTGCCTTCGCTTGGCGGCGGCACGCGCACGGAACAATGGCCATGAGAGGAGCAGCCTTAATGATCTCCCGAACGTCATCATAGGGACTCACGTCTGAGATATCCTGAATCGCCTTATACGCTGGAATAACCCTCTCCGAGGGAACCATTCTCTCTTCATAATAGTGGGCCATCTTGGGGTAGTACTCATTTTGACAGAAATCCTCCCACAAATCCCAGAGCTTGGCTGCTCTCTCCCCATAGATCTTCTCCGTATTCTGGTCGGCTTGCGTGGCGTCATGAAGCTGCATGGTGGTACGGGCAAAGCGTGCGCCTTCTAATGTATGGAAATTTTTCGGGATGACCACCCCTTTTCTGAACAATATGTCAATCTCCTTCCGTGTCTCCTTTATATCTAATTCGAGCTTGGAGCCCATCTCTTCAAACGAGGCGGGGAGAAGAGCGACTATTTGAGCCTGCTTAGGCGTCATGAGGAATTGCAGAATTTGGTGAAATCGTTTCGAACCCACCCATCCAAGCCTCTCTGCTAAGACCTTATACGCATCCATCTTGTTCTCCTTCTCAAAATTATAATTAGTATCCATTATTTCTTCTATAAGGCCATCTGTTATCAAACTCTTCACTCATAGAGGTGACATGCAACCAAGTGCCCTGGGCCTACTTCCTTCAGGGCCGGGGCTTCCTCTGAACAAATCCTTACCCGGTCAGTAAAACACCGTGTATGAAAGCGACAGCCTCGAGGAGGGTTGAGTGGGCTAGGGACCTCCCCACTTAATATGATCTCATCTGCTGAACTCTCGGGATTGGCATCCAGAGATGCAGATAACAGTGCTTGTGAATACGGATGAAGAGGATGGTTGCATAACTCATCGCTTGAAGCAAGTTCCACCATCTTTCCTAAGTACATTATTGCAATCCGTGTGCTCATATGCCTCAAGGTAGCCAGGTTATGAGCGATGACAAGATATGACAAACCTAACTTCTCCTGCAGCTCTATGAGCAAATTAATGATCTGAGCACGAATGGAAACATCGAGTGCTGATACTGGCTCATCCAAAACAAGGAACTTTGGGCTACTGCAAATCGCCCGAGCGATTGCTATCCTTTGCCTTTGCCCTCCGCTAAATTCATGGGGGTAAAGTTCAGCAGCAGAAGGATGAAGTTTAACTTCATTTAAGGCTTCACTCACCTTTTCAGATATCCGTTTTTTCGACAAGTTGCCCATAACGATGAGCGGCTCAGCTATGATAGAGCCGACTCGGAGGCGCGGGCTGAGAGAGTCATAGGGATCCTGAAAAACAGCTTGTAAATTGGCACGATAATATTTATACTCAATTGTAGTCAAGTACTGTATATCTTTTCCTTGAAACAAGACCACGCCATCGGTGGGTTTTTCCAGGCGTAAGACCACGTTCGCCGTTGTGGTCTTTCCGCAACCCGATTCCCCGGCTAGCCCAAGAGTCTCCCCATTATTGACAGTAAAGTCTATTCCGTCTACTGCCCTTATCCACCGGTATGTCTTTCGCAGGATGCTTCCACTGGAGACGGGAAAGTGCTTCTTGAGGTTCTTCACTTCAAGAATAATCACGCTCATTGCGTTGCCCGCCAGCAATATACGATATGGCCGTTCTCCGCCTTCGCTTGAGGCGGATATTCAAATCGGCACTTTTTTATAGCCAAGCTACATCGCGGCTCGAAACTACAGCCTGTCGGCAATGCATCGAACGTAGGGGGTTCACCGGGAATAGAAAAGAGAAGCCTGTCTCGAGCCCTTAGTCTGGGCACAGATTTTATTAGGCCTGCCGTGTAAGGGTGACGCGGGTTCTTGAACAGCTCACTCATCGGAGCTGTTTCTACGATCTTTCCGGCATACATTACAGATACGCGGTCACACATTCGGGCAAGAATGCCAAAATCATGCGTTACGAATAATATGGAAAGGTTCCTTTTCTCTTGTATATCCTTCAGAAGGCGCAGGTACTGGGCCTGAATCGTGGCATCAAGGCTCGTTGTAGGTTCATCAGCAAGCAACACCTTTGGCTGACAAGATATGGCTATTGCTCCTACCACCCTCTGCCTCATACCCCCGCTCATCTGATGAGGGTAATTGTTGAGACGATCCCTTGCAGAAGGAATCCCCAACAAGGTTAGTATTTTTGCAACATTGGTGCGCAATTTCGAACCTCTAAACCCTTGATGAATCTTTAAAGCTTCTCCCACTTGATCGCCAATCTTAAATACTGGATTGAGCGAGGTGAGAGGGTCTTGTAGGATCATAGAGATCTTCGCACCTCTTATTCTCCTCATCTCCTCCTCGCTCTTCTCCAGGAGATCTTCGCCCTCCAGGTAGATCCTACCTCCCACTATCTGCCCGGCTGGTTGAGGCACAAGCCTTAGAATGGACAGACAGGTCACGCTCTTACCAGAGCCAGATTCCCCCGCTAAGCCAAGGCATTCCCCCTCCTTCAGGGTAAAGCTGACTCCATCAACTGCTTTGATCAGGCCCCGTTTAGTGAAAAAATGGGTTTTGAGATCCATTACTTCAAGAATGCTTTTGCCCGGTATCAAGTTCCTCTCCCGAAAACACTTTGCCTCAAACCTGTCTCAATTTAGGATCAAGCGTATCCCTCAGCCAATCCCCTAGCAGATTAAGTGCAAGAACTAGCACAAATACTGCCAGCCCCGGAAAGAAGGGAACCCACCATGCCGAAGCTACATACATCCTGCCTTCAGCAACCATGCCTCCTAAAGTTGGGTTTGGTGGTGGTATACCGGCGCCAATAAAGCTCAAAGAAGCCTCTACAAGGATAACCCAGCCAATCTGAAGGCTAGCCAATATCACCATTGTGTTCATTATATTCGGGAAAATATGAACCCGCATTATCCGCCAATGAGAACATCCGGCGACCTCTGCCAACGACACAAAGCTACGAGTTCGCCAGGATAGTGTCTCCGCGTAAGCCAGCCTTGCAAAACGAGCCCATAGAATCGCTACCACAGCTATCGTTACGTTGATCGTACTCGGGCCAAGGGCAACCGCAAAAATGAGGCCCAATAGTATTACTGGTAGGGCTAACGTGATATCAGTAGCCCTCATCAATAGCCCTTCCCATTTTCCACGAAAGTAACCAGCTAATATGCCCAGTGCAGCGCCGATGACCCCAGCAAATAGAGTAATAACAACGCCCACTACTAAAGAGATCCTCATGCCGTACATTATCCGGCTCAGGATGTCCCTTCCCAGCGTATCCGTCCCTAGTGGATATGAGAAATCCCCCCTTTCCTGCCAAAAAGGGGGGGTCAACTTGAGCTCAAGCATAGACTCGTAAGGAGAATGGGAGGCCAGGAAATCAGCACATATCGCAGTCACCACAACGACAGTCAGGACCGCTAAAGGAAACCAAGGTAAACGCCTTACCCTTCGCCTCTTCCGACAAGCTAACACAATCGAATCATCATCCTTTTTTTGTTAGATATAGATTGCTTCACATTACCTGGATTTAATTCGTGGATCGATATAGCTGTGAACGATGTCTACCATAAGATTCATTAGAATCACTATGACACCGCCCGTCATGACTACGGCCTGAATTACAGGATAATCACGTGAAAGGACTGCCTCATAAGCCAATCGACCCAAACCAGGCCATGCAAAAACTGTCTCCACAATGACAGCCATTGTGATCAGTATAGCGAAATACATGCCACCAAAGGTGAGAGGCGCGATCAGGGCATTCCGGAGAGCATGGCTCCAGACGATGGTGCGCTCACTGGCACCTTTGATTCGAGCTAGCTTGATATATTCAGCTTCAAGAGCATCGATCATGCCGGAGCGGATAAGACGAGTGAGTCCAGCCAAGATAATAAGGGCCAAGGAAAAAGCGGGCATGATGTAATACGAGGGACCGCCCATTCCACCGGTAGGTAACACCTTCAAGCCAACGGAAAAAACCTGTATGAGAAGTATCGCAATCCAGAAACTTGGCATGGCCATCCCCGTGACGGCTACTGCGGTGACGAATGAATCTATCCATGTCCCTCTCCTGCTGGCAGCCAGTATGCCAAGCGGAAAGCCAAGGAGAACGGCCATACCTACTGCCACTGCTGCTAATGAGATTGAGTTCGGTAGTCTCTCGATAACAAGCTCCCTAGCGGCTATCCCAGTCCGTAAGGAATTGCCAAAGTCACCCTTTATCGCGTGTATAATGAAAATGCCATACTGCACAGGGAGCGGCTTATCAAGGCCCAGTTGTTGCCTGGCTGCTGCAAAATTCTCTTCACTGGCATCGAGGGGCAGCAGCAAATCAAGAGGGTCACCGGCCAGCCGACTCAGGCAGAAGATAATCATACTCAGCGCTAGGAGTGTAATCAGCCCCTGGATCGCACGATGTAGTATTTCCCTTCTCATGACCGTGACTCGTTTCCTCAGTGCTATAGCGCCGTATTGAATAAAAGGCATTCAGAGATATACGCCGCTAGTCATATTCCCCGGTGACCCCTCAGGTCTTTGCGCTCACCGCTTTTATGCCAAACTCTTTTGTTAATTATCCTATACAGTATCATTTAGCGGGCACTGCTCTATGGAAACAGGGGTCGTAGTTTGTTCCCTGCGTAGGAGTCCATTCAGCTACATCCTTGCCCACTCCGAATATGGCATCAGCATAGGCTACCGGTAGCGCCACCAATTCGTCATAGGCGACCTTCAAGGTCTGACTCATTATCTTTTCCCTTTTCAAGGGGTCTATCTCCCTCTTGGCTTTATTCCAAAGCTCTGCCATCCTGGGAACGCCTCGAGCAAGGGTCACCACTCCCCCTTCCTCACGCGGCAGGTACCACAGCACCAGAATGCCGCCAGCCGGCATATTTGGCAACCGGACGGTTGACACTTCTCCTGGAGGTTCAAATTTTTGAGGCTCGGCGATGTACTTGGTCCTGATAGTCCTAAGGGAGTCAAGAGGAATGAGTTCTGCCTTTACACCTATCTTCTCCCAGTAGCCCACTACTGCCTGGGCAACATCGCGCAATTGCGGAACTCCAGCCATCGGGAACATATAGAACTTCAAAGAAAAACCATTTGGGTATCCCGCCTCTGCAAGCAGCCTCTTAGCTTCTTTGAGGTCGTAGGGATAGGGAGGAAGCGTTGAGTCGAAGCCGGGCATAACGGATGTGAAGGAGGGATAGGTGGCAACCTTAGCACGCCCGCCGAAAACCTGTTTGACGATGGTTTCCCTGTCTATCGCCAAACACAACGCCTTCCGCACCCTTTTATCATGGTAAATCATATCAGGGGAATAGTTTTGGTATAGTATCACATCAACGGCGGCCACCTCGCGGATGCTCTTCACGGAAAGACCGGCGGCTTCCACCTCTTTTGCTAGTGCCGAAGATAACACGGCAATATCCACCTCACCCCTCTTTAGCATGGCCAGTCTGGTATATTCTTCTGGGATATTTAGGATACGAAGCTTCTTAAATTGAGGGACCTGTTGCCAATGCTGTTCATTGGCCTCAAATTCTACATAGTCGCCGATGGCCTTGCTCACAAATTTCCAGGGGCCGGTTCCGATGGGCTTTTCATTGAATCCCTTATCACCTACCTGCTCAAAGTATTTCTTTGGCATAATCAGACCTTCTGAAGACTGTACAGGCGTGAGCAGGTTTGCAAAGAAGGCGTCTGGCGATTTGAGAATTACCTGCACATTATAGCGGTCAAGCACTTTTATCTCCTCTACTTGGGCCCGAAAATACTTTGCAAAGGAGGAACGGGCCTCTTTAAGTAAGGCTTTTTCGAATGAAAACTTTACATCTTCGGCAGTGAGTTCCTCGCCGTTGTGAAACTTAATCCCTTTTTTCAGATAAAATGTCCATACCTTGGCCCCCTCCGATGCCTCCCATTTCTCAGCCAGACCATATGCTGGGTCGGGCTTGCCCTCGGGGTTTACCCCAACTATTGTATCGTATATGTGCCCGCCGTAGTTGCGTGTAGAAGGCGTCATCATATAAGGAAGAAAGGTCTCTTGCTCAAAATTGCTTATGGCTACCACCAGCTCACCTGCTGGTGTGGGTGGAGCACAAGTGCCCATCCGGGGTAGCAACGCCACAGCCAAAACCATTAAGCTGATCACTATAACTTTTGCCTTCATACCATTACCTCCCCTTTCATGAATTTATTGGCATTAGCTATCTTCCAATTCAGTACCCATAACAGCTCATCCATATAGGGTTTCCCAACCGTCTATATTTGCAATACTAAAAAGTCCTTGCCCTTCTACCTCGTCGCTTCGTTGAGTGCGACAACCGCCGGTGGACTGCGATTCGGCATTACACTATTTATTCTATTTCTCATCACTTTCATCGATAAATTTGTAAATTCTCCAAAGAGATTACACATTAGAATGCTTCTTAATACGACGAAGTTGGTATTAGTATTTTATCGTTCTTAACTCACTTCCTCTTGTTTCGTTTTTTCAAATACCCTGTTTGCAACTAAAAAAGCCTCAACAGCAACTGGCACCCCCGCGTAAACTGCCACTTGGGTTAAGATTTCCCGTATTTGCTCTTTTGTCAAGCCAACATTCAACCCGCCCCTTATGTGCAAGGCCACCTCCTGCGCACGTCCTAAGGAGGCCAGGACAGCTATTGTGACAGCACTTCGTGTCTTCCAGTCCAATCCCGGTCGATCATAGATGCAAAAAGCTTGCAACACAAATTCTTGAAAACCCGAGCTCATATTAGCCAAAGACTCTTCCATAATCATGGCACGTCTTTCACCGAATAGTCGTTTGGCAACTTGCCTGCCCTGTTCAAGTCTATCTGATTCGGCCATCTTCTGCCTCCTGTTAAAATAGCATAGTACGCTTAATACATTTAGCCAAGAGCCCCATCCCTCATCATCTGAGCAAATTCCCTGCGAGACATCCCCAAAATCTCCGTACACACGTATTCATTGTGTTCACCCATACAGGGAG
>CAZJXD010000133.1:0-10322 GCA_964549945.1 uncultured Desulfobacteraceae bacterium
GGTTAATGCCTTGCCGTGTCGGCAAGGCATTAGTCTGCGTGTGTCTGCGGCTGAAACCATATAACTACTAAGGGGAACATGGAAATACAATCAGATTATCTTGTTATTGGGAGTGGTGTTGCTGGCCTTAGTCTCGCACTCAAAGCAGCCTCAATAGGCACTGTGAATATAGTGACAAAAAAGGAGAAGATGGATGCCAACACAAACTATGCCCAGGGAGGCATTGCATCGGTTTTGGACGCCACAGACTCCTTTGATCTCCACGTAGCGGACACCCTAGAGTCCGGCGCGGGCATCTGCAACGAGGAAATCGTGAGATTAGTGGTCACAAACGGGCCGGATATGATCCATGAGCTCATCTCCCTTGGAGTGAATTTTTCCCATGACAGAACGCAAACCGATAGATTAGATCTCACCCAGGAGGGGGGCCACTCGCACAGGAGGATCGTCCACACCCAAGACCTCACCGGGCAGGAGGTGGAGAGGGTCCTTCTCCATAATGTGGAGATGAACAAGAACATCGAGATCTATGAAAACCACATGGCCATAGACCTGATCACGACCTCCAAATTCATAAAAAGGGGCATCTCCACCAATGAAACAGAGGAAACATGCTGGGGCGCCTATGTCCTGGACATTTCCACAGGCGAGGTAAAGACCTTTTTGGCCGGGGCCATCGTGCTCGCAACCGGCGGGGCGGGGAAGGTGTATCTCTATACCAGCAACCCCGATATCGCCACCGGGGACGGCATGGCGATTGGATACAGGGCCGGCGCAAAGATCGTGAACATGGAATTCGTTCAATTCCACCCCACCTGCCTCTACCATCCCCTGGAGAAGAACTTTCTGATCAGCGAGTCATTGAGGGGCGAGGGCGGACGGCTCATCGATAAAAGGGGCAATCACTTCATGGAACGCTACCATCCCCTGAAGGATTTGGCCACGAGGGATATCGTGGCACGATCCATCGACGCCGAGCTTAAGAAGAGCGGCGATGAGTGCGTGTATCTCGATATCAGCCATCGGGATGGGGATTTCATTAAAACCCGGTTTCCGAACATCTACAAGAGGTGCTTAGAGCTGAACATAGATATCACACAAGAGCCCATTCCGGTTGTGCCGGCTGCCCATTACATGTGTGGCGGCATCCTGACGGATGCATATGGTAAGACGAATATACACAACCTCTACGCCATTGGCGAGGTAGCCTGCACCGGCCTCCATGGGGCGAACAGGTTGGCCAGCAACTCCCTTATAGAGGCCCTTGTGTTCGCTAAATTCGCCTTTGAGGACAGCGCGAGGTTGATCTCCGATAAGCGTGATCGTAAGTACCCACCTGTTCCCCTATGGGACTCGGGCTCTGCAACCAACAGCGATGAATCCGTGGTCGTGTCCCACAACTGGGATGAGGTGCGAAGGCTGATGTGGAACTACGTGGGAATTGTGAGGACGAATAACAGGCTGACCAGGGCAATGAGGAGGATAGAGGTCATTCAGCAGGAGATCAAGGATTACTACTGGGATTTTATCATCACGAGGGATTTGTTGGAGTTGAGGAATATCGCTACCGTGGCAGAGCTAATCATCACCTCTGCGACTATGCGAAAGGAAAGCAGGGGCCTCCACTACAACCTCGATTACCCTGAAAGGGATGACAGGAACTGGCGCCATGATACGGTGATATAGATTAGCCACAGACCCACACGGACTTTTTTAGCCGAGCGACGTGCTCGGCTAAAAGCTGTCATCGCTTCGCGATACAAGGAAATGGATGTCGGCAGAGGAAAATGTCTGCGTTTGTCTGTGTGGGTCTGTGGCTCTACAATTGTTACCAAAGGGTGAATGGGAAGCGCAGCCATAATCGCTCATACAGCCTATCACGTCCCGTGAGCTTGAGCCATGTCATGACAAAGGCGTAGAGCAGGCCCAATGAGATGGCGCCAAGCACCATATAGAGAAGCCCCATAAAGACGATTCGTCCCGGATCCCACGCCCACGACCACTCAAATACGAAGGGAAACATATCAGCTCCTTTTGATAGCACCGGAATCGGTTATGATCCTGCCGAGCACCCGTACTGGGTTCAGCTCTGGCTCCTGGGGAAACAGGGGCAGATACCGGTAGGACAGGGAGAAGACGAGGATTCCGTACCCAACCGAGCCAAACGCAATGCCCCACTCCTGCCACGAGGGGAGGTAGGTCATGAACCGATCAAAGGGCATCACCGGTATGGCGAGTGTCTGAATGCTAAAGGTGAACCTGTTGAGCACGATGCCGATCACATTCATCAAGGCCCCTATCACCAGAAGGTTCTCCCTTTCCCTGTACTTCGGCGTGATCAGGATAATCGCCGGGATAATGCCGAAGATGTCGATCTCCGCGATGATGAGCCAGACGCCGTAGGGCTCCCTAAAGAAATCCATGAAAGACAGCCCGGCCCGGGGGACAACCCCATAGGCCCAGCCAATGGTATCCGCGATCTTGGCGATCATATAGGTAGCGAGCAGCCAGCCGGAGATCTTGGCCAATAGGGTAAAAGTGCCTTTTTTCACCAACTGCTTTCCCGTAGCCTTCTGGGCCACCCATATGCAGAGAAGGGTAAAACATGGGCCCGCCGCGATAGAGGAGTGAATGAACAGGAAGAAGGTCCACGGCCAGATAAAAAAGCCCTCTCTGAAGGCAAAGGGGCGCCCGAAGAGCACGCCGAACATTCCCCCCAGCGAGCCTTGATGGAAGAATGAGAGAAAGGTGCCCACCGCAGCAAAGAGTGCCACGATGTGGTGGAGAACGTTGCCGAAGATGTTGAATTCCGGCACCTGATTCAGTTTTCTGTTCGAAAGGATCAAGGGAAGATACTCAATGCTCAGCACCCCGAGGTACACGGTGATACAGAAGGAGACCTCGGTCAACATGGAATGGACGTTTGCGTGCCAGAAGATGAACCATGATCTCAGCGGCTGTCCTATATCCACTGCCAGCATGGCAATGGCAGCCGAGTAGCAGATAAACCCTATGACCACAGCGGCATTGATGATGGCCCTCAGGTTCTCGCGGTAGGGATAGAGGAACACCGCGCCAATGATGTGGGTTAGAAATCCGGTGAAAAACGCGCCCGCTCCCAGGGCAATCAGGGAGAGATCGAAGACGATCCACAGGCCGAAGGCGAAGTAGTGATTCATATTCGTCTGGTTCAACCCTTTCCAGAAGACCAGGAAGGCCGACATCACACCCCATGCGATCAGGACGAGCCATGGGACCGTCCATGACGCGAATGTCTTTAACTGGCACCTCTGAACACCATTGGGGATCAAAGCCAAGTCCATTTCTCTCCTCCAGCATAGCAAACAGGAATTCTAGAACTTATTGAAATCATGGTGCCTTGTTTCACTTCTTGTAAAGCCAAGATACGTAATGTCGGAGAGTAATGGAGTATTGGAGCAATGTAGAGGCTAAAAATGGCAAGGTTCTCTAGCACCCATTACTCCAACCCTCCATTATTCCATTACTCCAACCGTGAGCGGAGCGAACTAAACTCCCCTTCCAGATAGTTATCCGCCATGCGCCTCACCCAGTCCTTGGTGCTGAGGTAGTACACCTTGGGCTCGGTACCGAGCCTCTCCAGGAGCCTGAATGCATGGGGGCTCTTGATGAGCACCGAAACCTCATGCTTCGGGTTATTGAGATCGCCGAAGGCAATGGCCTTTGTGGGGCAGGCCTCGACACAGGCGGGAATGTATTCATCCTCCTTGAGATCCCTCCTGCCCTCAGCGTATGCCTTGGCCTTGGCCCTCATGAGCCTGTGGTGGCAAAACGTACACTTCTCCACCACCCCTCTCATTCTCGGGGAGACCTCCGGCGAGAGGTACCTATCCATACCGTTGGGGAAGGAGGGGTCATACCAGTCAAAATCCCGTGCGTGGTAAGGGCACGCAGCCATACAGTATCTGCATCCTATACACCTCGTGTAGATCTGGCTCACCATTCCGGTGTTCGGATCGCTTCTGGTTGCCGTTGCCGGGCACACGGGAACACACGGCGGGTTACCGCACTGCATACACGGCCGTGGGAGGTGGATGACCTCGGTCTCCAGAAACCGCTTCCCGTTGCTGATCTGGTAGATCTTGAGCCAGCTTATGTTCCTCGTCTTATCCGACTCATCATAGAGCACCGAGACGTTGTTCTCAGCCGAGCAGGCAACCACGCAAACCCCGCAGCCGATACATCTATCCAGGTCAATGACCATCCCGTACCTGGTGCCCGTAGAATTAGCTTTGCGTTCCATAGGCTATCCTTTGTCCGGTGAAGCTCCAGCTTCCACCAACGAGATACTGCATAAAATCGCAGAGCGATTTTATGCCTTGATCACTTTAACTCTCGTATTCCACCAGATGGCCTGCCCGCTCAAGGGATCCTCAACCGCCTCGATTATCTCATAGGGATTGACACCCTTTCCCTTGAGATACCTATCGTAGGCGGTGTGACCGAGGCCCACGGGGATAAAGACAAGGCCCGGCATCGCCCCGTTGAAGAGATGGGCCCTCGCCCTTAGCTCTCCCCGCTGGGAGCGGAGAATAACCCTCGATCCCTCCGATAAGCCATATTCAGCCGCGGTTCTTGGGTTCACCTCCACGAAAAGATCGACCCCTTTGAGCTGATAGTCGAAAAGGGTCTTGTTTAAAAACGGAGGGTTTCCTATCCACCCGCTCGCCAGGTTTATCCATTCAATGGGAAAAAGAAGCAGGGGATACCCCTCGTTAACCGCTCCTGACCGTGCCTCCTCATAGTGTGGCATGCACACCACATCCCCGCGTGCGCTCACTCCCATCTCTTTTAGGGTATCGTCAAGGGATCTCCCTCTCGAGTTGACCTTGAGCGTCGTTTCTATGGAGGAGGAGCAAAACTCGAATTTCCCACTGGGTGTTCGAAATATCTCCTCCCATCGACCGAAAGAGTGCGAGGGAATGTACCAGCATCCGCTCGCCTTGAGATCCTCCCACATGGCTTGAAAGGACGAAGGGGCTTTGCCTTGGACGCATGCCTTGTCCAATCGCTTCCAAACCGGCTCAGATCCTCCCAGAGAGCTCTCCCCCGCTCCTGAATCAAAAAGCCCCTTGGCCCGCTGCTTTAACGCCTCTTCGAAGCTCCCCCACTGAAAGGAGCGCGCAACGGTGCCCCCGATACCTTTGCCCATGGATATGATCACATCCCCGCTATGTCTCGTGTTGTACAGCGGCCCCACCACAGGGCGCGAAAGCGCATACAGGGGATACTGAATCCCCGTTGGCCACACGATGTCGGCCATCTTCTCGAGATGCGTATGATCGGGCAGTATCAAGTCCGCCATGAGGGAGGTCTCATCCATAAACGGGGAGAAGCTGGCGATAAAGGGTACCTCCTTCAGCGCCTCGGTGAGGCCCCGGCTATCCGGGACGGTATAGATCGGATTTGCAGAGCATACGAGAAGGGTGTCGATTGGGGAGCCGGCCCTTATCGCCTCTGAAAAATTATGGATGAGGCTCCTGGCAAATGGATATCGCTGAGTTCCCGCACGATCTATCCTTGCCCTTTCAAGGCCTTCTATTGCCACCGAATCGCGCTCCACCTCAGGCCACTGGGAAAGAGGCAGATTATCGGCTACCAGCATCCCACCCCTTTTGTTAATCCTTCCCCTTAACGCGTTGAGGGCGTGCACGGCCATGTGCTCATACAGGCCTCCGGGCAAACGGCCCTTTCCCCTTCCGGCTATGGCAATGGGGGCCTTTGCCGCCGCAAATCCTCTAGCAACCCGAAAAATGAGCTCCTTCCTGACCCCGGTAATGGCCTCGACATCCTGGGGAGCGTATTTCTCTAAAAGCACGCTCGAGAAACCCCTGTGCCCGGTTCCCTCTTCCCCAACCCAATCGCTGAAACCAAGGCCGTGATTCTCTACGAATTCCTTATGGTAAAGCCTTTCCTTGACCAGCACATGGGCAATTCCCAATGCGAGGGCTGCCTCTGTTCCCGGAAATGGGGCAAGCCAGAGGTCGGCCTTCATTGCGGTATCAGAGGCCATCGGATCAATCTGGACCACAAAGGTCCTGTCCTTGGGCTCCTTTGAAACCCACGTTCCCCAGGTACTCAGGATCCTTCCAGGGGCTCCCCAGCCGTCTAGCAGTTCGCAGCCAAAGCTCAAGACGAAATCGGAATTCTCCAGATCAAGGGCCAAGGGGCCATCGGTACCCTGCATAAGGCGCTCAGCCGTTGCATACGTATCTTCTTCCCCGGGCATCGCTAAGTAGTTCGGGCTTCCCACGGTATCGAGCAGCCTTTTGATGAGCAGGGCCACACTTGAGCGAGACTGGTTTCCGTCTATCGCCGCCAATTTGTCCGGATTGCCGCTCTCCCTTAATCCCCTGATCCTCGTGCTCACTGTATCGATGGCCTCTATCCAGGATATCTCCTCCCACTTATCGGCCCCCCGCGGCCCGACCCGCTTCATGGGGGCCTTCCACCGAATGCCCTCGTTATAGAGAATTTGCTGGCCTGCCATACCGAGGGGGCATATTGCCCCTCGATTTACCGGATAGTCCTCTCTGCCCTCGACCTTTACTACCCTTTCGCCGACCTTTCTCACCGTAATGCCGCACGCGCCTGGGCAGAGCGTGCACACGGTGTCCACACGGGAGACCTTTCCCCTGGCCGGTATCGGCACCCATGACCAGTTTTGGGTCCATATGGCGATATCATCGATAAGCTTCCAGGGAAGGGGCGACAGCAGCGTTCCCCCCACTCCTCCGGCGACGAATTTGATGAAATTCCTTCTGTCTAGCTCCATGTCCTCAACCCTTATTTATGGCACACAAAGCAGGCGTTGTTGCTCTCCTTGCCCCTGGTCCTGTGGCAATCAGCGCAATCATCCATCTTCATGCGGTCCCATGTATTTCTCTTGTATCCCGAGATGTGCCTCCCCCAGATGTCAATGCTGTAATGGCTTATCCTGTTCACCTTGTAGACCGGCGGGGCTTTTCTGGTGCTTATATCACCGTGGCAGAGCTCGCATTCAATATGAGCCATCTTTACATGGGCGATGTGGGGAAAATAGACGCATTCGGGCTGGCGGGAGTACACGAGCCAAGGGATCTCCTTGCGGGGCTTCACGTATTCGGTAAGAAGCTTTTTCTCTTGTGGATCATCGCTCAGGGGGGATTCCGGGTCCTCATGGCATTCCATGCACTTCTTGAGTGCAGGGATACCGGAAAAACTGCCGTCCTCATAGAAGCGGTGGCATTCCTCGCATTCCAGGCCCACGCCCGACTCCGGGCCGTGATTTGCGTGGCTGAAACGGAGCGGCTGGCTCCTCTTTGAGTAAAGAAGGGCGGGATATACTGCCCAACCGATGATAAGGGCAACTACCAGGCCCACGACAAAGAAAATCCACCCATCAGCCGAGGCCTTTTTCGCATGTCTTGAATCCTCGTCCATCGGAGCCTCTTCGTTGCTTTTAGATCAATACTGGCTGACCCTATCGAATCAAAAAAGCAAATTCAATCAGGGATTTTACTCAAAAACGAAAAAATACCCCCATTCGAACGTGGGGGGTCGATGCTGTCTTGCGCTCATCCCTCACCGCTGTTAGGGTGAAATACTTACCTGAATGCTGCACTATTATCCATTGCCCATTTTTTTGTCAAGGGAAAAGGCGATGTTTGCTGTTGTTCTATTCACGCGCTCCTTTAGATGGCATTCTGCCTTTGGGGCCTAAATGATACGATCTGAATTTTGACTTCTTTCAGTGATTCATCAGTATGGAAATAGAACTTCTTGACGATGTATACGAGGAGAGGTAAAATTAAAATCCAAGGGTCGGAAGAAAAGGGGGAGGGCATTTTTAAACTAGGGGGTGAAAAATGTCCAGGTCTTTCGTGATTACCCTTATTCTGTGTGTGTGTTTTATCCTTCATGGTTGCGGAGCCTTGGAATATGTGGACGGGAGCTCAAGGGATGAAATAGAAAAATTCAAGATGTCCAAAGATGAGATGTGGAACGAGTTGAAAAAGACCAGAGCGGAGAACATCAAGTTACAAAAACAGGTAAGCGCCTTGGAGAAGGAGAACCAACGAACGAAAGGTGAACATGAGAACAGCATAAAAACCTTTCGAGATCAAAATGAGCTCCTTAAGGGGCAATTGATTGAATTAAAAGAAGAGAATCAAATGCTGACCGATGAAAACCGAGATCTCTTACAAGAAGCTGCTAGGCTTCAGGCCGATTATGAAACCCCTGTATCTGAATCATATGAACTGGAAAAATGTTTGCGGGGATTAAGGATCAAGGTGCTTAGCGGAGATGGTGATCTAAATTCCGCGAGAGAGATGTCAAAAAGGCTTAGAGAAAAAGGCTGTACGATAGAATCAATCCACTACGCGCCCCGATCCGACTTTTTACATAACACCGTGTACTCAAAGCATGAATGCAAAGACAAGGCAAGATGCCTTGTGTCATTTCTTGGGGATAGTACGATCTACAAGCCATTAACCTGGCCCTCGGCATACGATATCATCGTGGTGACCGGCAAAAATCCGTAAGGATTGCTGCCGGGATTAAATCCTTTTAAGCTTTTCTATCTTCTTTACCCATCCTTGGCTACAGTCCACTCCTCGCTGGTGGTTAGAAGTTGAAGGTGAACTCCGCCCCTATAAGATGGTTCTCCTGCTTTCTTCCTTTTACATTATCTACATTATCAATTTCCTCAAATCCGTATTGTACCGAAAGACTCGCCCCTTTTATTAAGTCGTATCCCGCCCCAAGGAAATATTGGAATTTCTCTTGGCAATAAGCTTTGCTTATACCGCTTCTCTCCTTATCAAAGGATAAATAGTAAAGGATCTTATCATTGGGTTTATGTGATAATTCAATAAAGAGGTCATCCGCGTCAGTCCCGGCATGATGGCCAAACACCCTTCCGTAATACTTCATTGTCCATACCGAATGTGAATACCAGGCGCCAGGTGCACTCTCAGGAGATAAACGGGCATATTCAGTTCGTAACTTCCATCCATCTGCCGTAAAGACATCTATGAATGTTATTCCCAGGAGATAAGCCCTTTTATCTGGCGGTATACCCTGATCCTCTCCTCCCCACTCCGCATATAATCTTAAAGAATCGGTAATTGGTACTGCATCAGAGATGTGCGGTATTGTGAGAGCGGCATCTATCGCGGCTTGCTTGTTGCTGTCACGCTTGTCAAGGTCTCTACACTCATTGCTGAAAATTATATAGAGATAGTCCCACATATCGAGACCATCGATACCAGGTCTATCGCCATCAAAATGCGCGAGATATGATAACCCTAATTCCAACTGTGGATGAGGCCTGAAATCTAATCTCGCACCAAAAAGTTTGGAGTTTGGTGGGTGTTCAGAGTCAGGTTCTTTGTCTAATTCAGAAAGAAACAGAGTATACCGGAAAGGCCCTGCATATCGAAAAATCCATGGGAGAAGTGTAGCACGGGGATTGGAAATCTTGATCATATCAAAGGGGCGGGCATTATTTGAGATAAGGAGTGAACCATGATAGCTAGGCCCCCACCAGAGGGAGTCTTTCCCCCATTCGATCTCGAAATTATCAACAGTGAGCTTTACATAGCCCTTGTGGAGCCTGAAGGTGCTCTCGGCATTTCCCTCAATTCCCTGAAAATTCTGATTGTATAG
Source organism: uncultured Desulfobacteraceae bacterium (assembly GCA_964549945.1). Classification (GTDB taxonomy): domain Bacteria; phylum Desulfobacterota; class DSM-4660; order Desulfatiglandales; family B25-G16; genus B25-G16. Next base: position 9,691 of record CAZJXD010000133.1, read on the forward strand.
AAAAAGAGGCTGAATATAAAAAGAGAATATATTCCACAACCGGGCACTCGATTGAAGCTGGATCATAGCATTGCTTCCATCAAAATACTCGATGCCCTCATTGTTGAATATCGAGAAAGGGCCTTCGAGGTGATTGTAGGTAATGGATAGCTCATCAAGGGGCTTAAGCGGGCTATTGTCTTTACTTCCCATAGCTCTCCCTGATTCAATTTCTTCCTCGGATGCTGAAAGGCGGCTTTTAATCCTATCGTGAGTGTTTAGTACATCTATGTTCAGAGAATCTAAAGGTATGTAGGTAGAGGAGTTCGAGAATTCTGTATAGAAAAGAATCATAAATATTATAACTATTTTAAATGAAAGGCGTTCCAAGGATTGAGGCTGGGAAGTGCTATTAAAAGATTTTCTCTTTGATTTATTTGAAGAGGGGTTAAGGTCTTCCATACTAAGCTACATATTTACGGCGGGGTTAATTGAATAACAACCGGTTGAGATGTTACTATAATATAACATAAATAATATATAGAATAGCTTATTATTTCATTGCAATTCACAATGAATGGATGCATCTTGGATAAAATGTAAAAGTTAAGATCTTCCCATACACATTAGAGTTTTAGAGGGTGGCAGTCAGT
>CAZJXD010000134.1:0-10305 GCA_964549945.1 uncultured Desulfobacteraceae bacterium
AACCTATGACTTCATGGAGAGCCGCCACGGCGCACTGGGAACAACCGTACGAATTCGACTCGTATCCGACTCCCAACTTATAGACCTTTTTCAGCAACTGAGGCCGTGTCAAACCTTGGTATTTTTCCTTTACTTTCATTTTCCTCACCTCATTGAGTTAATGTTGAGTAGATAACATGATCGATAGCGGGACGCTCTTTTAAAATTTAGCAATTTATCTTTCGAGTGAATAATTACCTTGCTGTCCTGTTGACCCATTGAAAACTTTCATCCAGGTTCTACCTGATGTCGATTAAATACTTAAAGAGCGTCCCGCTTCACACATAGCCTGGAATGTAATGCCTATGAGCTCTCGGCATCTCGGCACTCTTTTTTTAGGCGGGTAATTTTTAGGTCAAAATTGCTAGTTTAAGCCGTAAAATGGATTCATTTTGGAAGGATTATCTCATTTTTTCAAATAGTTAGCTTGGTCCGACCCCATTTGGATAAATTATTAGCCGCCTTAACGCGGCGCATCAGCGGGCGCGCGGTTTTTAGCGATCCACTGAATGCGCTTGTTGGGCGATAATAGCTTATTCAAATTCTGAGCGAGGCAATCCAGACTGCCGGATTATAGACATCAACGTTCCTGAACGAAGCTCTTTGTGATCCGGCACAGGTATCGTAACAGTCGATTCCGGTGTTCTCTTTTGCATTGCAATGTGACTTCCACGCCTTCTTACTTCGATAAAGCCATGCCTTTCCAGAATTATACAAACATCTTTCCCGGAAAGAACTCTTAATCTAGCCAATTGCAACCTCCACCTGAGTCACGTAAACTTCCTCGTGAAGCCTGGTTTTGATTTCTTCAGGAGAAGCTGTTTCAAAGAACAATTCCAATGCTTCCTGAAGATTTTTTCTGGCTTCGTCTATTGTATCACCCTGACTTGCGACATCCAGTTCCGGGCACAAAGCCACAAATCCGCCGCCTTCTCTTTCAATGATTGCTGTAAGTTTCTTGTTCATAACAAACCTCTTTAATTTACCTTTTACGCCCGAAGCTTACCCCCTGTGGGTTTGCAACGATACTAACTATATAGGCTAACTCACAATAACGAAACTGCCTTTGAATTCGCCGCGCGATTAACAGATTAGATGCAGCGGGTGTTGTGCGGTGCTTCTTGTCTGTAGCTTGAGAAGCATCGTGGCATATGATACGCAGTGGGCGCATATGCTTGCCTCGCTCACTAATAGCCTGCGCATCTCGGTGGAGTTCAGCCTTTATATTCGTTACTGTCTCGGCATTACTGCCAGTCATAACTCCCTCTAAATGACATTATGATGGCTACTTTCGCTGCCCAACGCTCCGGTTCAGCGGCGGCGCGCAGCACCGTCCGCTGCAACTGCTTAGGTGGTGTACGCCCGGCATGGGCGTGAACTTATGGGGTGAAAGTCCCCTGTATGTGAACCCTGTGAGTGTAAATATACACTGACATAAGTACTAGCCAAAGGCAACCCCCTTCGCCAAAGGCTACGGCGCGTCAAGAGGGCGGAACCGCGAGGGACCGTCTGAAGGAAGCCCGAGTGCAACGCTATGAGCCGACGAACAGAAATGGCATACAAGGCCACCTCGAAGGGTAAGGTAGCACCCTTCGACTTTGCTCAGGGTGCCCTGAGCATCCTGCCGAATGGGCACAACATACCAAAGCCCAGGGTTCAGGAGATAGTAAATGCCGCGGGTGTGTAGCAACAGTTCACGTCCTTATCCGGGGAGATCTGTCCACCGGGGCGGCCATTATTGCTATGGGAGTCGGACTGAGGGCCATCTCGAAAGGGGTGGAGCTGCCACCGAACCCTACGGCGAGTATGGCGGCGCACCATGTGGTAACGCATGGTGTGAGGGGACAGCCGCCTTCGCCCTTCAGGCTATGGCGAGCCAGGGAAGTCAGCAGAGGTCATAGTAGCCCAACGCCCGGGGTAATGCCCGGGACATGGTGAAGGGCCGAACACGAAGAAGGGTGTCGACATCCATGAGCCTCGATATGCGATGAACCTGATAAGGGGAGCATGAAACGAGCGCGTCATGGAATTGCTTGCACCTTGGGTTAACCTGCAGTTCGCCTTGTTATCAAAGAGCTGTGGGTTGATGCCTTTATCCGGCTACGGCTCGATAATCTTCGTGAACCGCCCCTTGCGGACCCGCATGAGGGGTGGTGTGGGGAGGGGGAGTTAGAAGCTCCCCCTTACCCGATTATATTGTCGGATGTCCGGCAATGTATCACATTACCATGTCTTTAAATTTCCGATTGGAATATCGGCAAACTCGACCTTATATGCCCACAGCAGATCGGACTCCAATTTGTGCGCTACTTCTTTGGTTGTTACGCATTTCCATGTAACCTCGAGATTCCTCGCCCCAAATCCGTCCAATGAATCGAAATTACACATCACCCACTACAGCATTAATTGATGATGCTTATTCCAATTCCACGCCTCTTCATTCGAAAGATCTAAAGCTGCTTGGAGATTCCACAATCTCGACGAGCCATAGCCTGATCCGATGTTCAAAGTCCCCAAATGGTCGATTTTTCGTGCACGCTGAATTTTCACAGGCACGCCACGGTCGTCCACAACACGAATCACGTATACGACCTGTTCATCAGGAAACGCCTTGGCTGTCCGAACGTCGATCCATTCAGAAAACTCGCTAAGTTTGTCGGTAAACGTACTGGACATTTATCGTCAACTGTATAATGAAGCAATCCTAACACGTTGAAGATATAATGATTTGGATAAACTCCGACGGGGTCCAAGTATTAATCCCTACCTCTTCTTTTAGCTGATTCCGGAAACGCAGGATTGTTCGTTCATCAAGGGTCAAGAAGTCACGTGCTTCATTGGCATGGGCGGCAAATAGAAGACGCGCATCCTTATCGCCCGGTACTATGTCTCGGATCTTAGAGAAATCTGGATGCACTGTAGGCTTCTTGAAAGTTGGCGATGAAGGATCATCATCAATCCAGTCTGTCGATGGATGATCTGCAATTCTGCATAGTGAATTGTACACATCGAGATGAGGCATACGGTGAGGTATAGGAATTTTATTGAGCTCATCCCTAACATGAGTTGACGCACAAAGGGTCACGTTGTTGGATTCAACCAGTTCGGTAATCTGGATCATGGCCTGGGCATCGGAAGAGGAGAGTTCCTCCTTTACGATGGCACTGATAATGCAGGTATCTAAGCAGACTTTTCGCGATTCATGGCTGCTGGTGCTGGTAGTGCTGGTATTCATATTCATCTTATCGGTATAACGTGCCCTTCACCAGGTGCGGCTTTTCAGCTATCTGTGAAAGGGCTGGTTATGTAACTCCATTATTTATCTGTTAAACGACTCTTGTCATGAGTTTCTTTTATAGCGGAGTACATAAGAATATGAAGCCCATCGTGCCATCTCCCGGGATTGTCTTCCAGATATTTCGAAAGAATTGCGGCCACCTGCACATCGGTCATGTTCTCAACATATGATTCAAACCATTGCATTTTTTCTTTCGGTGCCCCAAAAAGGGGGGCAAGCAAAATCCCGTTGACTGCGCCCATCGCGTATACATGCTTTTGTGATGGAGACATTTTGATATAGTCCTGTCCATTTCCAAATCCATTATGAATCAAAATGCCTTGCTCAGCGGCGGATACTACCGTTGCAGTTAGAAATATTACCAAGAATGTTGTAAGGATAGTTTTCATTAATCGTCTCCTGCATAACAAGTTATTCTATAGTTTCTTGATATCTACGCTCTCCGAGGGAATTTGTCAGCCCTCACATACCAGCGGTCCCCTGTGCCGGGAGAGGAAGACGGGCTGCAAAACTCCGCATTGTATTGTTATTTCAATATATTAAAAAAAACGGCTTGACAACTTTTTTTGGTGACGTAGGAGATATCATTCTTTATATCATTTTTTACTGAGTGTTATCCAGATTTTCAGGAGAAATCGGTACCATAATCGAAGACCTCCTGTTAGCCTCAGATTATGGCTCCTTAGTGCTTCGATTCGCAAATACGGTGACGTATTTTGAAGAATCAGAGTAGATAAAATGCTCACTCAGCACTAAGTCCTGAGTAAATAAATTCGTCATCGAATTTATGAATCGATGGACTTAGGAGTTCACTCGCCTTCGCCAGGATGCCCCGTGTGGAAGCACGGGGAGGAATGGCGACAGGCGACCGCGCCGTAGCTCGTAAAGCGAAGGCGGGTTGGACTTTCGGTGAGCTCAAGTCGAGACGCTTCGGCGCAGTTCCGTTCAAGGTACCCCGCTGTGTGCAATGGGGAGCTTCATTTATCGAAAATGGTGATTATATTATTAACTGGAGTGTGAGAGGATCATGAGCAGTTTAAAAGCAGGGAAAAACGCAGAAGACGAGGGCCCATTCCAAGGTTGAAGGAATGACCTGAAGGGGTAAAGTTATGCCTTGACACCCTGTTTGCACGGAAATTATACTTCAGCCCTTGTTTCGGGGCACCACGAAGCCGTGAAACGTTTACAGAGGTAAGGATGAAATACAGCCTTTTTTTGGGGTGCACCATACCGGCTCGCTCGAGAAACTATGAGATATCAGCGCGTGCGATCGCACCCCGTTTGGATATCGAATTCGTCGATATCGAGGAGTTTTCCTGTTGCGGTTTTCCACTCGAGGCATCCGATGAGAGGGGGGCGGTCCTGCTCGCTGCCAGGAATCTCTGCTTGGCGGAAGAAAAGGGCTTGGATATCTGTGTTCTCTGCAGCGCCTGTGCCTCGACGCTCACCAAGACCGCCCATCATCTAAGGGGGAATCGTGAATTGAGGGATACGGTAAAAAAGGAGCTCTCGGGGATAGGCAAGGCATACAAGGGCACGAGCGCTGTCAAGCACTTCGCAAGGGTATTGCTGGAAGATGTGGGCCTGGAGAGGATAAAAAAAGAGGTCACGCGCGATCTCAAGGGGTTGAAGGTGGCAACCCACTATGGGTGTCACTACCTCAAGCCATCCTACATTTACGAGGGATTCGATGATCCTCAGGACGCTCAGAGCATCGAGTTGATTCTCGAGGCAGCGGGCGCGACGAATGTCCAGTACAGGCGAAAGAAGGATTGCTGCGGTGGACCGGTGCTCCTCACGGATGAGGAGCTCGCCCTTGCCATTACCAAGGATAAGCTCGTCTGCATCAAGGAGGCGGGGGTTGATTGTATGAACCTGGTGTGCCCATTCTGCAGCCTGATGTTCGATTCCAATCAGAAGGGAATAGAGGCCCGGTTCGGGGATGAGTATGATATACCTGTGCTCTATTTGCCGCAGATAATCGGTCTGGCAATGGGCATGGGCAGAAAGGAGCTCGGCCTAAACATGAATTCCGTGAGCACCAAGGGGCTGGAAGCGCGGCTGGAGGTAAAAAAATAGGCGGGGAAACGGAGAGGCGATGAAAAGGATCCGCATAAGGGAATCAGACCCCGGCCTGATAGAAGAGGTCGATTCAGTTGAGTTCTTGAGCGGCTTCAGGGGGTGTTTATCATGCGGCACGTGCAGCGCGGGTTGCCCGGTGCACAGGGCAACGACATCCTACGATCCCCTGAGGATTATAAGGATGCTCGTTCTCGGCCTCAGGGAGGAGCTCCTGAGAGGGGATATGATATGGCTCTGCTCCGATTGCTATACGTGCCAGGAGAACTGCCCCATGGGCATAAAGCTCACCGATATTATCAATCACCTCAAGAACCTGGCGATCAACGAGGCGAACGTGCCCCTCGGGGTAAGCACCCAGGAGAGGCTTCTCAAGGATCAGGGCAAGATCTACGTGATCGATGAGTTTGACAACAAGAAACGATCAAAGGCAGGCCTTCCCCCGCTCCCGGCTATGGCTGAGGAGGCAAGGCAGTTGCTCGAGAAAAGGGAAGGCCAACCCAAAAGAGAATAAAAGGATTTGAGGCAGGTATGGCGGAACAAAGGCTTGGCGCGGTTCTCATCGTCGGCGGCGGCATCACCGGCATGCAGGCCGCCCTGGATTTGGCGAACTCCGGCTACTACGTCTATATCGTGGAACGCTCCCCCTCGATCGGGGGGGTCATGGCACAGCTCGATAAGACCTTCCCCACCAACGACTGCGCCATGTGAATTATCTCGCCCAAACTGGTCGAGGTCGGCCGGCATTCAAACATCGAGATCATTACCTATGCCGATATCGAGTCCGTTGAGGGCTCAGCAGGAGGCTTCAAGGTAAGGATCAGAAAGAGGGCGCGCAGCGTGAATGCGGACATCTGCACGGGCTGCGGAGCCTGTGTAGAAAACTGCCCTGTTGCTAACCAAGGTATCGTCTCTCAACAATCATAAGCCCAGGCTTGCAGCGCATCATCCCGGATGCTTTGAGGTACCTACAAATGAACGAGTTGACCCCGGTCAATGAAGTTAGGCTTGGTGAAATTGAAATAGACTATATGGTCCTTGATAACATTATTGAGGGTGAATTTAACAGGGACAAGGAAAACCTGATAATGATGCTTCAGGCAATTCAAAGGCACTATAATTGTCTTCCCCGTCCGGCCATTGCGTACCTCTCAGAAAAGATCGATATTTCTCTGAGCCATATCTATAGTGTCGGCACGTTTTACAGCAGCTTTAGCCTTGAGCCGAAAGGCAGGAATATTGTCTCCGTGTGCCTTGGCACGGCCTGCCATGTGAGAGGGGGCGATAAGATACGGGAAAAGATGGAGCAGGAATTGAATATATCCAGCGGACAGACGACCAAGGATATGGCCTTTACCCTGGAAACCGTGCGGTGTCTCGGGTGTTGCAGCCTTGGGCCGGTTGTCAAAATCAATGAAGATATACACGGCCGGTTCAAGGTTGATGATGTACCGAAAATTTTGAAGCGATATGAATAGGGTGTAGAGAATACGGCAATACGATCCCACGGGATAGGGAATATGAAAATCCAATTCATTGAAGACCTGGAATGCCTCAGGAAGGAGTACACTCAGAGGCTGTATTTCCCTGAGTTTATTAAGGTCAATATAGGGATGGCTTCCTGCGGCATCGCCGCAGGTGCCAAGGGCTCATTCGAGAAAGCGCTCGAAGAATTCCCGCAGGGAAAAGGCATCCGGATATGCCAGGCCGGCTGTCTCGGTTTTTGTGAAGAAGAACCTCTGGTTGAAATCCTTGAAAACGGCCGGCCAAGGGTTGTCTACCGGCATATTACCGATGATAGGATCATTGATGCGATTCGTGGCTATAAACAGGGGGATATCAACAAGAAATGGATCCTCGGGCAGATGCGTGACCCTCGCTGTGTTCTCGAGGATCATCTCGAAAATCCTTTGGCTGAGGCACTGCCCATCGAGGGTATCCCTTTCCTGGAGGAGATTCCATTTTATCGGAAACAGATCAAGATTGCCTTGCGAAATTGCGGCTATATAGATCCGGACAGCATTGAAGAGTACATTGCCAGATACGGATACTTTGCTCTTATTCGAGCTCTTCGCGAGATGGCCCCGAAGGAACTCATCGAGGTCATTACGGAATCAGGCTTGAGGGGACGTGGAGGCGGGGGTTTCCAAACCGGGGTCAAATGGGAGACCTGTGCACGACATGAGGGCGAGCGATATATCATCTGCAATGCGGATGAGGGAGACCCCGGAGCCTATATGGATAGAAGCATCCTGGAAGGAGATCCCCACAGTGTTCTTGAAGGCATGCTCATCGCCGGTTACGCCATCGGCTCTCACCAGGGATTCATCTATGTCCGTAATGAATATCCTCTGGCGGTAAAAAGGCTGGTAGGGGCTGTCAAGCAGGCAGAGGGCTATGGGCTGCTTGGAGAGAATATTGGCGGTTCCGATTTTAGCTTTCGCATTAAGATTTCTACCGGAGCCGGCGCATTCGTCTGCGGCGAGTCAACGGCCTTGATGGCATCTTTGGAAGGAAAGGTGGGAAGGCCCAGGGCAAAATATATTCATACAGTGGAACGGGGATTTCGAAACAGTCCTTCAAATCTGAACAACGTGGAGACCTATGCGAATGTACCGGCCATTATCCTGAAGGGGGCTGAATGGTATGCCAGCATGGGTACGGAGCACAGCAAAGGTACCAAGGTCTTCAGCCTTGTGGGCAAAGTTGTCAATACTGGCCTCGTCGAGGTTCCCATGGGCATTTCCCTGCGGGATATCGTATTTACTATTGGAAATGGTGTGCCGAACAAGAAACGATTCAAGGCCGTCCAGACCGGTGGTCCTTCAGGAGGCTGCATTCCCGAGAAATTTCTTGACCTGCCTGTAGACTTTCAGAGGCTTTCCGAGGTTGGATCCATCATGGGCTCTGGGGGTATGATCGTCATGGATCAGGATACCTGCATGGTGGATGTGGCCCGGTATTTTCTGGATTTCCTGAGTGAAGAATCATGCGGTCAATGCACCCCGTGCAGGGAGGGAATCAAGCAAATGCTGGCAATTCTCAATACCATATGCCAGGGCCAGGGGAAAGAAGGTGATATCGAACTGCTCGAAGAGCTTGGCGGCATGGTACAAAAATTTTCCCTCTGTGGGCTGGGTACCTCTGCTCCTAATCCGGTACTGACGACCATTCATTATTTCAGGGATGAATATGAGGCCCATATTAAGGACAAAAAATGTCCGGCAGGGGTCTGCAAGGCGCTGTTTCATTACGAGATCGATGCAGAAGCCTGTACAGGCTGCCATCTTTGTGCTCTCAAGTGCCCCCAGGGGGCAATTACCGGAGAAAAAAAGGAGCCGCACCTGCTGGATCAGGATAAATGTATCAAGTGCGGAATCTGTTATGATGCCTGTAAGTTTCGTGCCATTGTGGTGAAATAGAGAGAGGATACAAGAATAGTCTCCATGATCACGTTTAAGATCAACGGCAGAAAAGTTCAAGGAAACGAGGGGGAGAATATACTTCAGGTTGCTGAGAGATATGGGGTGGAAATTCCCACTCTCTGCTACCATAAAGCACTCGAACCCGCCGGAGCGTGCCGGCTCTGTACGGTAGAACTCTTCGATGGGCGCAGAACCCGCTTTGTCACTTCATGCAATTACCCCATATGGGAAGGCATGGAGGTCTTTACAGACACAGAGGCGGTGCACGAGGGCCGCAAGCTTATCGTGGAATTGCTGTTAGCCAGGTGCCCCAATGTGCCCATTATACGGAACCTGGCGAAAAAATATGATATCAAAGAGCCGCGCTTTCCAAGGGAGAATGATGATTGTATCCTTTGCGGCCTTTGCACGCGGATGTGCGAGAGGATAGGCAATAGCGCTATCAGCCTGACTGGAAGGGGAGTGGATATCAAGGTGGACACCCCTTTCCATATCCTGAGCGATGCATGCATGGCGTGCGGGGCATGTGCCACCGTGTGCCCCACCGGGCATATCAAGCTCAATGAGATTACCGGCCATCCGATCAGGCCTATACCATCCGAATATGAGAGGGGCTTGACGGGGCGCAAGCCCATCTATGTGCCCTATGCCCAGGCCGTTCCCAATACCCCGGTCATCGATAGGGAGGCGTGCCTGCACTTTAAGACCGGAGGATGTCAGGTATGTGCCGAGTTCTGCGATCTGGGTGCCATTGATTTCTCCCAGCAGGACGAAACTGTGGAGCTTGAGGTGGGCTCCCTCATCCTCGCCCCCGGGTTCCAGTGCTTTGACCCGTCAAGATATACCCATTACCGGTACGCGAAGCACCCGAATGTGGTGACCTCCATTGAGTTTGAGAGGATCCTCTCCGCATCAGGGCCCACCCAGGGCAGGCTCTTGAGGCCCTCCGATGATCGGGAGCCGAAAAAGGTCGCATGGCTCCAGTGCGTAGGCTCAAGGGATATCCATCATTGCGATCACCCTTATTGCTCCTCTGTATGCTGCATGTATGCCATCAAGCAGGCGCTTATTTCCAGGGAACACAGCACCGATGAACTGGATTGTGCCATCTTTTTCATGGATATGAGGACATTCGGCAAAGGCTTCGAGAGGTTTTACAACAGGGCCGTCGAGGATGGCATCAGGTTTATCAGGGCCCGGATACCAACCGTGGAGGAGGTGCCGGGGACGGATGATCTGGAGCTGACTTACCTTGATGAGAAGGGCAGTCCAGTTGATGAGAGATTCAATATGGTGGTACTTTCCGTCGGCATGGAGATATCAGGAGATACCATTCGCATGGCTGAGGCACTGGGCATAGAATTGAACCCGGACTCCTTTGCCGAATCCTCTGCCTTCGAGCCCGTTGCGACCTCAAGACCGGGCATCTTCACCGCAGGCGCCTTCCACTCCCCCAAGGACATC
>CAZJXD010000135.1:0-10296 GCA_964549945.1 uncultured Desulfobacteraceae bacterium
TTTCAGTGCCTTGAGGTCTTGAGGTATTCAACGTGGCAAGGATGTCCTTGACTTCGGTGCGCATTAGGCCAATCCTGCTTGAGCAGGGTCACGTATGCAAACCAATCATTCTCCGTGATGCCTACAAAAACCTTCACTTCTATTTCCCTGAGTTAACAAGGGCCAAAAGCAGCCCCTTTATATGGCTCAACATGAATCAAACAAAGACCCGTTTATTCATAATTTCAGCGAATCAGTCTTGTGCGCACTCCTAGCTTGCGGGCAGACTCCAATAGCTGCTGATCGGCCGTTACGAGTTCAAGATTGTTCTGTGCAGCAACAGCAAGATGAAGTGCATCCAAGGTTCTCAAAGGAACTGCGAATTGAGACAACCAATTAAAGGCAACGCTGTAATGGTCCCGCTCTAAAGGAATTCTTTTGAAAAGAAACTGATTTAAATGCGATCGGAATTCAGTCAGAACGTGATTGGCATTCTCTCGGGACAGCTCTCTTTCACGGATCTTCCGGCCAAGGGCAGAAACCAGCTCCACTTCAGCCAGGGCACTCACTGCCGGCTGTCCATCAGCAAGGATCGTCTTTTCTGCTGCCTCACTGAGGGCCTCTGGGCAGTAATAGGCAACCAGAACGCTCGTATCGAGGTAAGCCATCAGTAACGCTCCTCTTTTCGGGCGTCGATCACCGTCTGGCTCAAGGGTTTACCGCGGACCTTCAGGGAAGCGCGAAAATCCTTGAGACTCGGGAGATTACTTACGTTCCCTGGCGGAACCATCTTGGCTACTCTTTTGCCCCTGCGCTTGATAACGATCTCCTCGCCATTTTCGACCCTGTCGAGCAAGGCACTTAGTTGGCTCCGCGCGTCTTTGACGCTAACTTCTCCCATTTTTTAGCCTCCTAGAAGGTGTACACGCATAAGGTACAACTAGCATCATCTCTTGTCAAGAAAACTCTGAGGATAGATCTAATGTATAATCAAGACATTGTTCGGAGACCTTTGAAAGACCTGACCGTTTCTGCCACCCTGAGAAAAATGATGGACTTCTCTGAAATGACTGGTGACCCGCGAGGAGCCTCCCGGCCAGAGTCTCTCGACCTTGAGCTCGAAACCGAAAGGATCGGGCCGAAGGCTCTGCCGAGTCGAAGGGCACTTTCTTTTCGCAACTTACTCATCAACTGGCTGCCGGGAGAGGAATCCAAACCAATCATTATCAGTGACGCAGATGTAGCCATTTATTGATATTTCCTGGAACGATCTGCTATCTAACAAGTGTTAAAAAAAGATCTATCCCGCCTGCCCCGTAGGTAGAAACTATCGTACTGGGGTGGAATTCGAAGCATATTCCATTGGGACCCTACCCCTTCATAAGTTCATTCAGAAACAACGTTACGTCCCATTTAAATTGTCATTGATTTTATTTAACCGGGGTCAACAACGTCCCGGACTTCATGAGAGGTGGTCTGTAAGTACTTATTTTTTCAATGGTTTATTTTTTCGCTTGGCAGGAGGACATAGGATTGTCCCGGGCTTCACGGAATTCACGAGTGTCTGTCCAAACTAAAGCAATACAATGCTGTTCTCTTTGATCTTTGAAGATAGAGCTTTTCCATCTGGCTCGATCTTGAGCAGTTCTGCCCAGAAGTCCTTGCTGTGGCTTTTCACCCTTGTATGAACCAGCTCATGAAGCATGATGAAATCCATCAACTTCTCGGGCAACAGGAGTAGCTTCGCGTTCAGGCTGATGTTGTTCTTCGCAGAGCAGCTTCCCCATCGGGTTTTCTGTTTCCGGATAAATACCCTGTTGTAAATGAACCCATGCTTCTCCGCTAACTCGTTCAACCTTGCCACCAGGATTTTCTTTGCCTCCTCATGGTCGATTTGAACCAGCCTTTCTGAAACATCCTCATGCATCTTTTCCAGCCGGCTCATCTTGGCCATATGATTCTGTATCCATTGAGCCTTGGAATGGAGGAACCGCTCAGCCTGTTTTAAAGACACCCCCTTAGGCACGGCAACCCGAACGCCTTTAAAGGGTTTAACTGATATATTGAGACGCTGAGCCTTAGTACTGGGTTCAAAAAGCACAGAGCCTATGCCTTTGATTTTCACTTTGTTTGATTGAAACATTTGAAGTTATTCGATTGGTTCACATTTAGATCTGATAGCCTTAAGCTATTAGCTTCGATCTCCTTCTTGCTTTGACCTTCTTTTTCCCTTGATCCCTGGCTTCTATTCTTGCTTTGAGCTTTGAACTTTCAACTTTTAGCTTGCCATAGCCTTGAGCCCCGTGCCTTAGACCAATCCTTTTTCATTCATTATCCGTGATGCCGATGGAGTCCCGCGGGCTTGCCCGTGACACAACATCCCGACCGTAATCCAGTCCACAAAAAGTCGGGGCAAAGCCCTTCATTTTGTATCCCGAGCAACGTTAGGCAATCTCTGTATCAGCGACCCTTTCATCTAGCTATTTATATAGTTATGCCCGTCCTGCACGTTGCGGAATTCACCGTCTGGATAATATCCTTTTACTACTGATACAATCTGCCGGTCGCCGTTTCTCGCGCATCTCATCCCGTAGATCCAGCATGACGTGAGACCACGCTCCGAGCTTCGGGAACCTGACCCGCCGCTTTAACTTCCGGCGCTGGAGCTGATGCCAGCGATCTTCAGCACGGTTAAACCGATCAATGAGTTCCTGATTGCGCTGCAACATGGCCTATAAATCGTATTTGTGAATTTGAAGGGATTTAACCTGTGGCAATCTCTCCAAGCTCTTCAACCTTGGGAGGTGTTTGCTCAGCGATCCAAAGGTCTAATCTTGCCTGCATGTATAACCAGCTTTCAGAGGATGTCCTTGTTGCCCTACTTACCCTGACTGCCATCTCCGGGCTCATTGATGCCCTGCAATTAAGTAATGCTGACAAGGTCTTTCTGGTGACTCCTAAGCGTTTCGCCGCTTCAGTTACCGTTAAGCCAAGAGGTTTCATCACATCCTCTCGTAATACTTCTCCAGGATGGGTAGGTTTTCTGAGGTCAGTCATTGAACTTCCTCCTATAGTTAATGATAATCTCTATAATCAACGGCCACTGCATCAGGTCCATCAAACTGAAATGTGACTCGCCAATTACCGGTAACCCATACTGCCCATGTCCCCCTTTCCTTACCAGAAAGAGAATGCAATCTATAACCAGGTAACTTCATATCCTGAGGTCCTATAGATGCATCTAAGCGGTCTAGAATTCTTGCAAGTTTCGAGGCGTGATTTGGGTTGATACGGCTTCGGTCATCGTTATGGAAGAATTTTTCCAAACCTTTATGCTTGAAGGACTTGATCATTCACTGTTCTCATTTTTTCTATGGAGCATTGTAATATGTAACTCGTAACGTGTCAAGTATCACTTTTTCATTTACGGTACCTTGATCGTCCAGAATCAGCTTGAAGGGCGGCTGGCAGTAGAGGGGGGTGCAACTACAATTCTTTTGGCCAGGGAGTAATTTTTCTGGAATGGGAATATGTGCGGTGCATGTAGGCAAGGGAAGGCCACGATTCGGAAGTTTACCCGCCTCAGGCGCGGTTTACCCGCCATTTTTCTGGTGGGCCTACCCTGACCTCTATGCCCTATGTGCTTTAACCTTGAACCCCAAAAAACCCAGCTTTGCTTTCAGCTTTTAGCTTGCTATAGCCTTAAGCCCTGCACCTTAAGCCATTCCTGCTCCAATCATTATCCGTAACGCAGATGTAGCCATCATTGATATTTCCTGGAACGATTTGCTATCAAGTACTGCGTTTCATGAAAACCTTTACACTGTCATTGCGAGGAGCGAAGCGGTTGCGAGGCGTAGCCGAAGCAAACTCGGAGCTGACTGTTCATAAAAGCCAAGGTTCATGGTCCAACCTCAGGGCAAAAGAGATTCCTCGCTGCGCTCGGAACAGGCTCCGCAATCTAAGCAAGGCTCACAAACTAGGCCACGAGATTGCTTCGCTAACGCTCGCAATAACAACTTTTTAATGAAACGCTATACTAGTGCCAAGAAAAGGCCCCTTCATAAGTTCATTCAGAAACCCCTCTTACTACCAAGGCAATCAACGGGTAATTATGGTATGACAACTTCACTTACTATATCTGGGTATCCTGTAGTATTATGGGGGATGGGGTATTGAGGGAATCAACAATATATTGACAAGCCATGATAATTTAGTTACGTTGTAGCTATAAAGTAGCCACGCTGGAGGCAACGCCGTACCACCAGGCAAACGGAAAAAGGGGATCAAGCAGATGAGCGGAGAGAAATTTCACGGAATGTCGAAGGTTGAGAGGTATTATGAGGATTACGGGGCTAGGGCACGGGAATTAAAGGCCCAAGGTCAAAGGGTGATTGCCTACCTCTGCTCCCTCGTTCCGGTGGAAATTATCACCGCAGCGGGCTTCATACCCTTCAGGATCAGGGGCAGCGTTCATGAGCCTATCACCAAGGGCGATACCCAGTTGGAAACCATCGCCTGCCCCTTTGTACGCAGCTGCTTTGACCTTTCGCTCAAGGGAACCTATGCATTCGCCGACGGGATAGTCATCCCCCACGCGTGCGACAGCATGGCCCGAACATATAGCGTATGGAGGTATTCCCTGGGATTGCCCTATTCCCATTTTATTAACCTGCCCCATACCGTGAGGGACCCCTCAATGGAGTTTTTTCAGGCAGAACTCAACACATTTCGAAAGAGCCTCGGGAGGTTTGCAGGAGAAGAGATCACCGATGAGGCCCTTGCTGAGGCCATTGATTTATACAATAAGAACAGGGACAAGGCAAAGGCCCTCTATGAGCTAAGGAAATGCGATCCGCCCCTCGTCTCGGGCACTGAAATCTTGAAGATATTGACCGTGGGGATGAGCCTGCCGGTCCAGGAGGCCAATGAGCTATTCGATGAGGTCCTGGAGGAGCTCGGGCAACGAAAGGATTCCCCCTTGGAGAAGGCGCCTCGAATCCTCGTGGACGGTGCCTGTGTGGATCACATAGACTTTATCAAGCTCATAGAGGACAGCGGCGCCAACGTGGTGGCTGACAGCCTCTGTATCGGCACCAGGGACTACTGGCCTCTTGCCGAAACCGACATTGATCCCATTACCTCCCTCGCCCAACGGTATCTGGGCAAGATCAACTGTCCCAGGACTTACAGGGAAAAGGCGGAAGGCTCCTATGAGCAAGAGCTAGAGGCGCGGTTTGGTGACACTGGCTCCTTGATCAAGGAATTCGCGGTCGATGGGGTTGTCCTTTACGTCTACAAGTACTGTGATCCCTTTGGATTTGAGGTTCCCGCACGGAAGGCGTACTTCGATCACCTCGGGGTCCCTGCCCTTTACCTGGAGGACGAATACTCAATCGGGACCATAGGACGGATGAGGACGAGGATCCAGGCATTCCTCGAGATGATAGGCTAACATAGTTTCTTGAGTTTATTGGGTTTTTTGTGTTTGTCTGCCCTATGGGCCAAGCTTTTTACTTCTCAAGATGAGACTTTTTAATCTATTATCCTTGCATCGCATAATGGTGAGTAGATCTATTGCTACACAGAGTGAAGGTTGAAACACTATGAACTCTATGAGGCTCATGAACGCGGCGAACACCAGTAGGGAGGCCTGAGGAAATGGCTGAGCAAGGAGAGAAGGAGAAAAGGAAGAAGAGAAGGACTGCCACCGAGGCCGCTGCATCCATAGGCCCCATGGTAAAGGCAGCTATTGGCGGTACTATAAGGGCAAAGGAAGAGGGCAAGAAACTCGCCTACACGTTTATCTGCTGTAGTTACGATGAGATTATACGGGCCATGGATATCGTGCCGGTGTGGACCGAGAACTATGCCGGCATATGCGGGGCAAAGAGGGACGCGGAACGATTCCTCGAGAGGGCGGAATCCCTGGGGTTTTCACGCTCTTTGTGTACCTATGCGCTCTGCGGCCTCGGCTTTGACCAGTGGCGAGAGGAACTGGGTGAAATGCCTCCGGATGCACCATGGGGCGGGCAGGCAAGGCCCGATATGATGCTATCCAGCGGCCAGATCCTGTGTGACCCGAGAAACAAATGGTACCAGGCAGCGCAGCAATTCATGCCCGATGTTCCTATCTACGATGTAGGACTTCCTTGGCCCATGTATGAGCATGACATCGAACTTCCCGAGGTCCAGGATTACTATATCAAGTACATCGTGGCGGAGCTTCGGGGCCTGGTGAAATTTCTGGAAGACCAGGCGGGAAGGAAAATGGATTACGATCGGCTCAGTGAGCTGGTCGATTTAGGAGAGAGAACCTGGAACCTGATCTGGGAGACCTATGAACTGAGAAGGGCCGTGCCTACGCCAATGGGCACAGGAGACGCCATGAATACCATGGTGCCAATGGTCTTTATGATGGGAACCCAGGAGGGATATGACTTCTTTGCAGAGCTCAACAGGGAGCTCAAGGAGAAGATCGCACGAGGCGAGGGTGTGGTCCCCGATGAGAAATATAGGCTGCTTTGGGGCGGGGGCTTGCCCTCGTGGTTTGCCCTGACCGATTTCAACTACTTTAACAGCAAAGGAGCGGTCTTTCCCGCTGAGACGACCTATCGCATGATTGAACCCATCTACAGGCTGCATATACCCGAAACAGATGACCCCATAGAGCGGCTCGCATGGAGATGGCTTGGATACTGGACCTACTGGTATGACAAGGCCAAAAAAAGGCCCGGCTCAGAACCGGATGTGGAACGCCTTATTCAGTATATTGAAGACTATCAGATCGACGGCGTGGTCATGCACGAGGCCTTCTCATGCAGGACCTGGCACCTCGGGCTCATCTGGCAGCTCAACCAACTGAAAAAGATCTACAAGCCGATCCCCGTATTAGTGCTGGGGGCGGGCGCCAAGGAAAAGGTGGAGAAGCGCGAGCTCCCCTCCTTGATCCTGGAAAGCGATATCATAGATATAAGCTCCTACTCCGAGGTGGATACCAGGGCCAGGATAGACGCATTTATAGAGACCCTGGAGGCCATGAAGAAGAACAGAGCCGAGAGCCATTGAACAAATGCCCTGGTGTGATCCCGGAAAGCAGTCCACCGCGGTCGTACGCCTATCAAATGCGACACGTGGACGTGAAATCCTCACACAAAACGTATACCTCCAAGCCAGAGATGAACATGTCGGATTATTTTGCAGGCATCGACATAGGCTCAACCATGACCAAGGCGGTGCTCATGGATGAGGAGGTCATCTCCTCTATTATAGGGCCAACCGGCCCGGAGCAGAGGAGATTGGCCAATAAGGTAATGGAGAGGGCACTGGAAAAAGTTGCTCTCCCCTTCACCGCCATTACTTACGTAGTGGCCACAGGCTACGGAAGGATTAACGTGCCTTTCGCCGATAAACAGATCACCGAAATAAGCTGTCATGCGAGAGGCGCAGCCTATCTCTTCCCCTCCGCCAGGACGATTATCGATATCGGGGGGCAGGACAGCAAGGCAATAAAGATAGATCACGGCAGGCCTATCGATTTTGTTATGAACGACAAGTGCGCCGCGGGCACGGGCAGATTTATCGAGCTCACCGCCGATGCGCTTGGGGTTCCCCTTGAGGAAATGGGGAGCATTGCCCTGGAGGGCGCGCACCCCGCCCAAATTAGCAATATCTGTACCGTGTTTGCCGTACAGGAGCTTGTCTCTCGATTAGCAGAGGGCGTTCCCCTGAACGATTTGCTTGCAGGCATCATTGAATCGCTCGCCAGCAGGATCTCGCGGATGGTGAATCGATTGCGCGTGACCAAAGAAGTGGTCATTACCGGCGGAGGGGCTAAAAACGCGGGGCTGGTAAAGGCGCTCTCCCATAAACTGGGCTGCGAGGTAGTAATCCCCCCGGAGCCTTTACTCACCGGCGCCATTGGCGCTGCGTTGCTGGGAAAAGATATCGTGCAGAACGCTCGAAAAGATGGCTCGGTCCTTGAGAGAAAGGAGCGCAGGCTATCGGAAATAGAGCTTTATTAGCGAATCAGATCCTGCGATCCTGAACCAATCTCGAGAAATTCTCAAAGGACCTGTGAAAGGTGGCCTCTGCATCCTCGGGAAAACAGCATCCTGGCAGTTGCCGCATTCTTAGATGATATGAAATGCATTGGCAGCAAATGCCCTTCCTTGAACAGGGCTCATAGGTACAGTTGCATCCACCTAGATTCTCTTTCTGTCTGCACTCCATGGAACTATCTTCCATCTGGGTTGATCGGTTCACCGTTCACGGTTCCCCGTTGAAATTCGGTCGAACTCTGAGCCGAGAACCGCTTGTGGTAGATCCTAATAGTGTTGGTGAAAAAAGCAAGAGAGAACCATTGAACAGCTCAGGTGAATCTGGTAAGGTGTTCGTTAATCCAAAGTCCTCACGAAGTGGCAGAGCTGATTACCCATGAAAAGGCCCCTTTTCTGCATATTGCTGTTTGTGGCACAGCTATTCCTCACGCATGGCGTCCATGCAAGGAATATCCGTCCGGCATTTCAAGGATTAGTCCATCGCCTCCACGAAGATGGCATGGACCAGGAGTATCTCTCCTATGTCTTTACCCGCTCGGAGTTAGGGCTGATGCCGGAGACAGTGGCGAAAGGCCTTGTCCGAAAAGAAGCTCACCTTAACTACGCCCAATTTCTCGAGAAGTACGCGGTCCACAAGGCCACCTCCTATCTCAAGGCTCATAAAGGTACCCTGATGAAAATCGAAGACCTTTTCCACATCCCCGCCCCCGTAGTGGTCGCAATTATCTGTGTTGAAACCGGGTGCGGAACCTACATTGGCCGATATACCACGTTCAACCTGCTGGCAACCCAGGCCTTATCGGTCGAGCCTGACATTTACCAAGAGATTTATCGTCAAATCCCATCGGAAGAGAAGGAAGGGTTGACAAAGCAGACGCTAAGAAACAGGTTGAGGGGAAAAAGCACGAAGGCATACAATGAACTCAAGGCCCTGCTGAACTATGCGAGGGATTATGGTATTGACCCCTTTTCAATACAGGGCTCTCCCGAGGGTGCGATCGGAATCCCGCAATTCCTTCCCTCGAACATCGAGGTATACGGCTACGATGGAAATGGCGATGGCAAGATCGACCTTTTTCAACACGAAGATGCCATCGCCAGCGTTGCCTCATTTCTCAATGCCTTCCATTGGAGCAAGGCCACGAGTTACCAAGAGAAAAAGGAGATCATCCTTCGATACAACCCCAGCGACTATTATGCCGATACAGTGCTCAAGCTGGCGGAAAAACTCAAGGGCTCCTGGCGGTAAGCCGGCTCAAGCAATCGTAATGTCCTTGCTCAGATAGACATCCTGAAGGGCATGAAAGATCGCTACCCCATCGGCGAGCGGTTTCTGGAAGGTCTTCCTGCCCGTAATGAGGCCCATGCCTCCACCTCTCTTGTTGATAATCGCGGTGTAGACGGCATCGGCGAGATCGTTATCCCCGGAGGGACCACCGGAATTTATCAGGCCAACCCTTCCCATATAGTTATTCGCCACCTGATACCTGACGAGATCTATGGGGTGATCGGAGGTCAGCTCGGTATATACCTTCTCATGGGTCTTTCCGAACTTCAGCGCGGTAAAGCCGCCGTTGTTCTCCGGGAGCTTTTGCTTGATAATATCCGCCTCAATGGTAGCGCCCAGGTGGTTTGCCTGACCGGTGAGATCCGCGCTCACGTGGTAGTCCACGCCATCCTTCTTAAAGGCATCATTCCTAAGGTAACACCAGAGCACGGTAAACATCCCCAACTCATGGGCAAGCTGAAAAGCCTCGCTTACCTCGGTGATCTGTCTATTTGACTCCTCGGATCCAAAATAGATGGTGGCACCCGCTCCCACGGCGCCCAAATCGAATGCCTGTTCGACGCTGGCAAAGAAGATCTGGTCATACTTATTGGGATAAGTGAGCAACTCGTTGTGGTTGAACTTCACGATAAACGGGATCTTATGGGCATATTTCCTGCTCACTGAGCCGAGCACCCCCAGTGTTGACGCCACCGCATTGCACCCTCCCTCGATAGCCAGCTTCACTATATTCTCGGGATCGAAGTAATCCGGATTAGGAGCAAAGGACGCGCCACCGGAATGCTCCACTCCCTGATCCACCGGGAGTATGGAAAGATACCCAGTACCATTTAAACGGCCATGGCTGAATACCCACTGGAGATTCCGCAACACGCTATTCGGCCTGTCCGATTGAATCAGCACCTTATCCACGAAATCATGAGAAGGGGTTATCAATCGCTCTCTATTGATGGTGGTGCATTCATGATT
>CAZJXD010000136.1:0-10289 GCA_964549945.1 uncultured Desulfobacteraceae bacterium
AAACAATAGACTAAAGCTGTTTCTTACCTGCCGCGTAGCGGCTTACTTGAACAAAAGGCTCAAGCTGACTGTAGGGGCTATGTCGTGAATCGAATGTCCAGAGCTTTCTCGTTAGTTATGATTAAATTCAAACGTCAGGTGCGCTTAATCCCTGCGGAAGCTTAGCCTTAGTGTTAGCCATCACGAGGAAGGCCTATGAAAAAAATCGATCTCAAGAAGGAGTTGAAGCATCTGTACCAGCCATCAGCGAAAGAGGTTGTTCGGGTTGATGTGCCAACCATGAGGTACCTGATGGTAGATGGTGAAGGGGACCCGAACACGTCTCAGGCATTCTCCGATGCAGTTGAGGCCTTGTTTGCTGTTTCCTATGCCGTCAAGTTTACGGTCAAGAAGGGTCCTCTGGCGATTGATTACGGAGTCATGCCTTTGGAAGGGTTATGGTGGGCAGAGGATATGTCCACGTTCTCGATCGAAGATAAGTCCAAGTGGAAGTGGACCCTGATGATCATGCAGCCGGACTTCGTGACGAAAGAAATGGTAGAGAGCGCCATTTCGGAGGTGAGCAAGAAGAAAAACCCCGCTGCCATCTCGAGGGTGCGCTTTGAGGCCTTGTCAGAGGGGAACTGCGCGCAAATTCTTCATGTAGGCCCATTCTCAGAAGAAGGACCTGCCGTTGAGAAAGTGCATCAGTTTATTGATTCCAGGGGCACGCGCATTGGAAAGCATCACGAAATCTACTTAAGCGATATCAGGAAGGCCGATCCAGCAAAATGGAAAACCGTCATCAGGCAGCCGATGCAATGATGGACAATCGGGTAAGTTATTGCTTTTGTGCAAATGGGGTCGGGCCAAGCTAACTATTCAAACTCGGCTGAGGTGCGACGTAAACTTATCAACTTTTTCAACCTCAAGTGCAGGATTTAATCGTGGAAAAACCCCTCAAATTTATCCTATCTCGCTCCCTGCAAAGTGTTCGTCCCGCTTTGCCGGGAGCCTTCAAAAAGAGAAAGGAGATAACCGGCTCCAATTATTAACAAAAAGGGAGGGGTAAAATGAAAAAGAGATTACAAATTCTTTTGCCTGTGTTTATCCTTTTTTTATCATCCTTATTTGTTGGCCATGCTTTTGCTTATCATGCTCCGCCATGGGCCCGAACCATTGATCCTGTCGTTTCCACCGACTGGTTGGCGGATAATATTGTCGATCCCAACCTTGTCATTATCGATATCAGAGATCCGGTTTCCTATACAGCAGGTCATATTCCCGGCGCAATAAATGAACCTTTTGTGGTTCCCTTTTCAGCATGGATAACCATGAGGGATGGCCTTCTTCTTGAAGTGCCGGAAGTATCTGAACTTTTTGAAACTATTGGCTCTCTTGGCATAACAGATGATTCAAAGGTCGTGATTGTGACCCAATCTAATCCGGAAGAACCCCCACATTACGGTCTCGCCAATGCCACAAGAGTGGCCGTTACCCTCATATATGCAGGGGTAAAGAACGTGGCCATTCTCGACGGGGGATACCCCAAGTGGGTTGGAGAGGGAAAGGAAAGAACGACGGATATACCTGATGTGGAATCTGTAATATACGAGGGTCCAGTAAATGCGGCAATGTTTGTCTCCACAGAATATGTGAATGAGCACCTCAAGAAAGCCGTTATTCTCGATGCCAGAGACGCTGATGTCTACTTTGGTATAGCGATTGAGCCTTTCGCATTGAAGCATGGGCACATACCGAATGCCAGATGTTTGCCCGCCCCGTGGATCTGGGAGCTGAATCCGGAAGGGACTTATTACACTTACAGGGATGAAGAAATTCTCGGCGAAATGGCCTCGGGCGTTATCGGAGAATATATTTATCATCATTTCGGCAAACATAAGGGACAGAGGGCCAAAGAAATTATCGTCTACTGCGGTGTGGGCGGATATGGCAGCTCCTGGTGGTTTGTGCTGACACAGATGCTGGGATATAAAAATGTAAAGTTCTATGACGGCTCAGCCCAGGCATGGGTAGGAGAAGATTACGATATGGTTCCCTATCAATGGGATTAAAATGAAGAGTGGTGTCTGAACTCTTGACATAATGAAGGCTGCGGCTGAGATTCTCTCTGGTATTCCGGATGATCAAAAGGCGGTTGAAGGGCATATCCCCTTCAACCGCCCTGTTTCTCCATGTAGTGAAAAGAGTATCGGGCCTCAACAGGCTGTTGCCAAAACACATTTTTGAGTTTTGTTGATAAATCTTGCCTAGATAATCATTATACGTTATTTACCTTATTGAAGCACCATTTACTGTAAAAGATAGGCAGGACTGAAATTCGGGTTTGAGCAACAGCGAGTTAAGACCCTGAATCCTGCCCAGCGGAATTGTACTAATGTGCCAGAACCTTAAGAACGGAGGTGAGCCAAATGATTATTGATGCCTATAATCACATTCTTCCCAAGAAATATCAGGAGACCCTGGATAAAAAAGTCACCGGCCGCGATCAGGGCCTGCCGTCGTCCAATTGGGCCAAAACCGTTACCACGTTGATGGACCTGGAGGCCAGGTTTCGAATCATGGACGCCTTTGACGGCTACATTCAGGTGATATCCATCGCTGCTCCACCGGTCTACTCCATCGCGCCTCCCCCTGTTGCTATTGAACTGGCCCGGATCGCCAATGATGAACTGGCCCTGTTGGTGCAAAAATATCCGGAACGCTTTGCGGCCGGTATCGCCACCCTGCCCATGAACGATCCCGATGCTGCCGTGGCTGAGGCTGAACGAGCCATTAGAGATCTCAGGCTCCGTGGAGTAGAGATATTTACGGACATTGGCGGCAAGCCCCTGGATTCGCCTGAGTTTATGCCCCTCTACGAGAAAATGGCGGGGTTCGGCCGCCCCATTTTTATCCACCCGCGGGGGCTTATGAGCACGCCTGACTATGAAGGCGAAGAATTCTCCAAGTATCGGCTTTGGACAAAACTGGGCTGGCCCTATGCCACTGCCAAGGCAGTGTGCCGCCTGGTCTACAGCGGCGTTATGGAGCGGTTTCCGGACTTGAAGGTGGTGACCCATCACTGCGGAGGGCTCATCCCTTATCTGGTCGGACGACTGGACTGGGCCGACGATACCAATGAAATGCTTTTTGGTCAGCGAGATATCTTTCTAAAGGAGCACGCGCTGGTCTACTTCCGCCGAATCTTCTATGACACAGCCGTGAGTGGAAATGTGGGTGCGCTTCAGTGCGCCAGATATGCTATCGGCCTGGACCAGATGCTTTTTGGCACGGACGTGCCCTTTGGCAATCAGCTGGGCCGGCGCCTCATCCGGCAGGCAATTGAGGCGGTGGAAGGCATGGGGCTGAGCGAGGAAGAGAAGCGGAAGATCTATCAAGACAACGCCATCAAGCTGCTGCGTTTGCCCATGGGTTACCCCCTGAAAGCAAGGTAAGGCCTTCTCTTCTTCACGATCTGAGTAAGGAAGCCTACAGCAATCAACCCAGCGCCTCCGGCGACCCAGGAAATATTCTTAGTATAAAGATACGTCATTAAGAGAATAGACCCAGCCAGCACGAGAACCCTCTCTGCTGCGTTAAGCCTCGTGAGCAAATAACCAACAAGACCTGCCTGGAGGCCGATGAACACGAGGATGCAGACCAATAATTCAGCAACAGAGGCCAATGGGTTAGAGTAATCCCCCAGAAATGCCGGGGACCAGATGATCATAAAAGGTAAAACAAACCCAGCTATCCCCACCTTGGCTGATTCAATGCCGGTTCTCATATAAGACGCACCTGCCAGCTGTGCTCCGAAAAGGGCCGCGATGGCGACAGGGGGCGTCAAATAAGAAAAATTGGCGAAGTAAAAGGCAAAGAGGTGGGCTGGTAATAGTTTTACGCCCAGTTTAATCAGAAGCGGGGCGAGCACGATCGCAACCACAAGGTAAGAAGCTGAAGCCGGTAATCCGATGCCGAGGATAATTGCCACCACCGCGGTCATTAGTAATAACAGCAGCAAATTTTGACCGCAGAGATTCCCCACGGCAACGGGGAGCTTTATACCCAAACCTGTTCCTGTGATAGTAGCTACTATTATCCCCAAGGTTGCGCAGGTCACAGCGATACTGCTTCCCAGCGAAGCCCCACGGACGAATCCATTCATTAGCTCCCTCAATGAGGGCCGTGTCGCTTTCCGCAAGAGGCTGAGGAAGATAATAGTGATACAGGCCCAGAAACTAACATAAAGGGCTGTTTTGCCTATCACGAACAGTGCAATGATAGTCAGGAGTGAGCCAAGAAATAGGGGTGATCTGAAAATCAACTCTCGATAATCTACCTCCTCAGCCCTGGGAACGATATTCATTTTTGCCGCTTGAAATTGCACATAGAGGGCACATGAAAGAACATAGAACAGCGCCGGCACCGCAGCCACCGCAATGATCTTTGAATAAGATACTCCCGTTATTGCCGTTATGAGGAACGCAGCCACCCCCATCACCGGAGGAATAATAGGGCCTCCTGTGGATGCGGCTGCCTCAATAGCCCCGGCCTGATGTGGCTTATATCCAACCTGCTTCATCGCTGGTATGGTGTATGAGCCGGTGATGGTTACATTGGCGCCCGCCTGGCCGGTAACGGAGCCCATGAGGCCACTGGTTAGCACGGCAGCAAGGGCCGGGCCAGCCTTAAATCGGCGGGCTATGAGTTTACCTAACTGATTGAAAAACTCCGTGGCCCCACAGACCTCCACCAGGGCAGCAAAGAGCATGAAAAGAAACATGAAGATGGCCGATACCCTTAAAATAGGGCCGAATATCCCTGTTTCGGAAAAGCCTACGGACAGCCTTTCAACGATAACCTCCCAGTTCATGGGCAAGGTTTTGAGTGAGCCGGGAAGATAACTGCCTAGGAATGTATAGGCGATGCAAAGGAGGGCCAATGCCGGCAGCACGAGCCCGAACCTTTGCCTGGTTGCCTCGAGCGAAAGGACAATGAGGATTATGCCAGCGGCCAAATCGAGATTGGTAGCCTGGTACATCCCGTAGAGCTCCAGTCTCTCATAGGATAGGCTCAGGTAAATGAAACAACCCGCACTGAGCAAAACGGCCACCAACTTCAGGGGCCAGTACTTGTGACTATGCTGTAGGGACATTAAGAACACGAGAACAAGCGCGAAGCCGAGGTGAAAAACCTGATGCCCAGTCACCCCCTGCAAATAGGTCTGGGAGTAGACAAGGTGATATATCACCATTGCCACTCCCACTGCTGTTACCGCTATATTCAGGCTCTGCTTGAATAACTTGCTCTCTGACACGCTAAAGGCCTATCCTCTCAGCAGGCTATCCTCTCTTCGCTCACTGCCCCGCCTTGAGTCCCTTCTCCCTGAAAAATCTGGCAGCTGCCCGATGGAAATCCGCCTCCGGAACCGCCACGTCTGGCAAAGTCTTTGGAGTGATACCCCTGGCGCTCGCATGATAGGTCACAAATTCCTTGGCGTGGTCGTACAGTATCGAGCAGATCTCGCTGACGACCTCATCGTCCATGCTCTCGTGAACCCACCATGAATTGCTCCACCACATCCGGTTTCCGCCAAAGGCCGCTGACTTCCCGAAAGCCAACGGTTTAGCCTTGAGTAAGTATAATGGGTAACCGCTTTTCTCCCTTGCTTTTCTGTAAGCCTCCTCTGTAATATCAATCAGATAGCACTTTTTCGTGGACAGCACCTCCTCTGTTGCCGGTATGGGTACCCAGGTCTTGTATTCTTCCTCACCCCACATAGCGGAGGATTGTAATCCGGCGTCTATCGTTCCGTCGATAAGGGCGTTTTTAATGCCGTCAAATGACGAGTAGCTCACCCTCCCCAGATCATCAAATATGCCATATCCATACTGCAATATGAATCTGGGTATATACTCGATCGTGATGCCCTTGGGACCTAACCCTAGACTTTTACCTGCCAAATCTTCAATTGTCTTGATCTCCGGATTTGTTGTCAGGAAAAACCCGCAGTTATTGGCTATCATGGAAAGTGCCTTTAAACCCGTAAAGGGCTTCGCAAAAGGAGGATCAGCCCTTGCTGCCTGAGTTACCGCAAATGGATTAGCCACTATTATGGTGTACTTCTGGGCTGCGGGGTTTTTTTGCATGTAAAGGATATTTGCCGAGGAACCCTTTGATTCGACACAGGTTACATGAAGCCGTGTGGAGTTCTTATTCACAATCTCGGCAAGGCCAAATGAGAGCACATACGTCGTGTGCCCGAAGGGATTCGAATATATCTGTAACTCGACTGGATCGGCGGATGGATTTGACTTGGCGAACGCCGGGCTAAAGGCTAGTAAGGCAAGGACCATAATCAAACAAACGCTACCACCTAGTGCAAATGCTTTGTTTTTCATTGAAAACCTCCTCTTAAATCGCTGTGTTTCGTTGAAAAAAAGCCCCCACTAGATTTTGATCATCTTATATTTCATTCTCCCTCATCTATCACCCCCTTTATCCAAAGGTTAATTTGACTCATTAAAGATCCTTCCCGGGCTGGCTAATTCCACTTAGTTCCTTGATTCAATAATTCGTAGCAATGCACTCTCTGTAACTCCTGAGGAGAATGTCCCCGGTAATACGCAACTAATAAAGGGCTTGCTCTTGATCCTTGAAGAATTTCGGCTAATCAGGTCTTTAAACGTGCTATTTCACTATTAAATGAAAACATGTGGAAAGTCCATAAAATTACCCCTTGAACACAATGATATCCTTTGATCTTGCGCGGTCTCATCATATGAAGGCATGTAAGGATAAAGTGAGGATAAAGATTCATTTTCCATAAAAGAGGATTATCGATAAAGCGATGCCCCGCAGGGGCTGAAGCTTTTCCCTTGCCGACCTCCATGCCCCGTTAAATGCAAGATCATATTTAACTGGGGCCAGCGGCAGGGGGAAAAGCTACGTTCAGACCTGGGAAGCTGACTATACGATTGAACACTATGAGATATCGCCGATTGAAGTTGCCGCACAACACGCTGCTGCTCAATTTTTACAGAACATCATTGCTCTCAGAAATAGATAACAAGCCAACCACCCATTTCATTCTTCCATGGTTTGAATGAAAATGAGATCAGCCCCTTCCATGTGATAAAATGGATTGCTATAATATGGGGGAGGAGGCCCTATTTGTATTGACTCGGCAAATTGTTCTATACTATAATTTATATAACACGATTGATGCATACATCCTTTGATGGAAGAATCATCACAAACAACCGGCTTCTCCATACTTCAGCACATCACCTGGATCAAAACTACCACCTTTGCATTTCCCTGAGACATAATGTATTACTCCGTCGCGCTTTTGGCTATTATTGTATTGCTGCTTCTCTCGGGCTTCTTCTCATCCTCTGAGACCGCCTTCTTCTCGCTCAGCAAGGTAAGGCTGGGGCGCAGGAAGGTCAAAAAGGCGAAGGCTTTCAAATACATAGTGGGCCTGCTCAAGGCCCCGAGCACCTTTCTTACCACCGTGCTTATCGGTAACGAGATCGTCAACATCTCCATCTCCGTCGTTGCCGCAGCGCTCTTCTACTCCCTCACCAAGGATATCATCAGCGACCGGTACCTTCCCTTCTGTTCCATGGCAGTGACGGTGCCCGTGCTTCTGCTCGTGGGGGAGATTATTCCCAAGACAATTGCGGTGAGGTATCCGGAAAGGATCGCGCTCTTTAACTCCTATCCCCTGCACCTATTCTCAATCGCCATAACCCCGGTTCGCCATGTCCTCAACTCCACCGCAAAGGTATTTATCGGATTGTTCGTAAAAGACCCAACCAAACAGCCCCTCGATTCGGTCACCATCGATGAGGGCATCTTCAAATCCATGGTGGATATCGGCAGCAGGGAGGGTACTATTGAGCCCGATGAGCGGGATCTCATTCACCGGGCATTCCACCTTGATGATATCCCAATATCGGACATTATGATACCACGCGAGGGAATTGTGGCGGTTCCCCAGGACATCGATGAAGGCGCGTTTATGGCGCTCATCCATGAGAAGAAATTCTCCCGATACCCGGTCTATGAAAAAAGCCTTGACCGGATTGTCGGCTTTGTGCATGCAAAAGAGCTCCTTCGCCTCGAGGGTTCCGGCAAAGGGAAAAAACCTCTCGCCATCAAAGCCATATTGCGTAAGCCCACCTTTGTGTCGGAGGGCAGGAATGCGCTTTCGGTGTTGCTTCAATTCCAGAAGAGGAAAACACACCTCGGGATCGTGGTGGACGATGGGGGGAACACCGCGGGAATGGTCACCCTTGAGGACATACTCGAGGAGCTCTTCGGCGAGATCATGGATGAGACCGACAGAGAGGGCA
Source organism: uncultured Desulfobacteraceae bacterium (assembly GCA_964549945.1). GTDB lineage: Bacteria > Desulfobacterota > DSM-4660 > Desulfatiglandales > B25-G16 > B25-G16. The sequence continues at coordinate 8,343 of CAZJXD010000136.1, forward strand.
AGAACAATGCTTGATCTCGTCCTCTGGATATTCGTCATAGTGATGTGCGTGCTCTTTGAGGGATTTTTCTCGGGGACGGAAACCGCCATGGTTTCCCTTGATCGGGCGCGTATCAAGGCCCTCTCTGAGAAGGGATCCAAAAGGGAGGTCCTCCTCCACGCAGTGATCCGCAGCCCGGAACGGTTTTTCTCCACCACCTTGCTCGGCACGAATATATGCGTGGTGCTGGGCAATGCCATTGCCACGTTTTTGATCATCAACCACCTCGGAGAAGGGTATAAATACATCACCATCCTCATCATGACGCCGGTTATCCTCGTTCTCGGGGAGATCGTCCCGAAAACCGTGTATCGGTACCGTGCCGAGCAGATAGCCCCCTATCTGGTCTATCCCCTGAGGACAATTTCGATGATCTTCTACCCATTTGTGGCGGCTCTTTCGTGGGCAACGAGGCTTTTCGTTAAACTCCTCGGCATGGAAGGCGCTCATCTCAGGCCCCATACCACAAGGGAAGATCTCGAGAACTACCTTGCGATGTGGAATCTGGACAGCGGCCTGAGAACGGCTGAAAAGAAGATCGTTGAGCGGATATTCGATTTCACCGAGACCGAGGTGGAAGACATCATGATACCGCTCATTAATGTGGCGGCACTCGAGATAGGCGACGGCATCGACGAGGCCATACGCCTTGCCCAGAAGACCGGTTACTCAAGGATACCCGTGTATTCGGAGGAGGCATACAACATCATAGGCATCGTTCATGCCTTTGATCTCCTTACGGCCCGTGAAAAAGCGCAGGGCCTCAAGGACATAATGCGGCAAGCGCCCTATGTGCCCAACACCGCGCCCGTTGATGAACTTCTGAGGAAGCTACGAACCGAGGGCAACAGCATCGCCATAGTGGTGAATGAATATGGCGGCACCATCGGCATTGTTACCCTCGAGGATATCCTTGAGGAGGTGGTGGGAGAGATATACGACGAGTACGATAGAGAGGAGCATTTCTTCGTAAGGGCTGGGAAAAACCGCTACCTCGTGAATGCCCGCATGGAGATAGATGAGCTGAACGATCATCTCGAAGTGGAACTTCCCAAGGAGGACTACGAAACAGTTGCCGGCTTTCTCCTGAAGCACATGGAAAGGATACCCTCCATTGGAGAACGCTTTCGGTTCGAGAACATGGAGTTCGCCATCACCAAGGCAGATAGGCGATCCATCAAGGAGGTGTCGATTACCATCGCCGATGCACCTGAGAGAGAAAGCGATTCTGCCGGATGAAATCCAAACACATGGCAGCTACGCCGTGGAGCCACCGTCTACGGTGACCACCTCCCCGGTTACGAAATCCGAAAGGCCCGAGGCCAAGAAGAGCACCGCTCCCACCACGTCGTTCGTCTCGGCAATCCTTCCCGTGGGGATCGTCTTGAGTATCTCATTATAGAGGCCTTCGTTGCTCCACAAGGGCTGGCTGAACTTGGTTCGTATCATGCAAGGTGCCACCGCATTCACGTTGATGTGCTCGGTGGCGAGCTCAACGGCCAGGACCCTGGTGAGCATCTCGAGCCCCGCCTTGGCCACGCAGTAGATGCCCATCCCCCGGCTGGCCCTCCTGGCCGCAATGGAGGAGATGTTGATGATCTTGCCGCCTCCCGCCTTTTTCATGAGCGCGAGCGCGTGAGAGCTGACCAGAAAGGCACTCTTGAGGCTCGTCGCCATGATCTTATCCCACAATCCCTCATCTGCCTCCGCCACTGAGGGCGTCAGGATGTTCGTGCCCACGTTATTCACGAGGATATCCAGTTTCCCGAACCGCTCATCTACGCCCTTGATGAGGGCCCTTACCTCATCGGACCTGCTCACGTTCGCATCCCTCGCCATCACCTCAAGCCCGCGCTTCTTGAACTCCTCTTGGGCGTGAGCGAGGTTTTCCTTTCTCCTGCCGCAGAT
>CAZJXD010000137.1:0-10289 GCA_964549945.1 uncultured Desulfobacteraceae bacterium
CCCTTCTTGAGGCTGTCGGATAACTCCTTGTAAACGGGGCCGACCCAGCCGACCTTGTCCGCGGCCTGCGCTCCCGCCGCAAAGCTCATCAGAAGTACCATTGAAAGAACAGCGAAGATTGTTGTGGCCAGAATTGTCTTTCTCATTTCGATCTCCTTTCTCGTGACATCGTCACATCTGAAAAGATAGGAATGTTTATCCTGAACCACCTCCTTTCTCACAGATTACTCCCCTAGCCTTCTGCACGCTCTCTTCATCCATCCCTTGCTGTCATCACCTCCTTTTTCTTGGGGCTTAAAAGTCATCACATGGACGTTTTGAACAATAGAATAGCATCACCTTCTTGTCAATATAAGAGCGATCCGTGAGGGGACAATTCGTGCTCTGCTCATTCACCTGTGACGATGAGCTCTATTGGTCTGGAGTACCCCCTCACTGTTATTCGAGACCCAAGAGGGGGGATCTCAGAGATCCTGACCCCTTTAATGTGTCGCATGATTCGAGGGATATCCTCAAGGGGGAGGGGGCAGGCTGTCTTGACGGGAATCATCCTTCGTCCCTCATCTGTTTCATATCTCACGGTTGTGGTAATGACTCGAAGCGGTACAATAGCCTCCTGAAGGGCAAACTCCTTTCCCTTTCTGCACCTTGCTCCCCTGACTTCTGTGCCGTCCGTTTCCAGTTCACAGCATTTAGGGCAGATAATGCAGATAAACTTCTTTGTTCGTGTTTTTGCCATGATAAATCGTTCAGCTTGCCTTACGTCAATGACTCCCCCAGTTTTTCCGCTTCACTGGTTACCGCATCCACATAGTCGTGAATGAAGGCGGCATTCCCCACCAGGTGTATCCCCTTTCCAGGTTTGATGCCCGCATCTGTTAAGAGGTCCTGCTCCGGTATAAGCCCGACTGAGAACAGCACCGTATCGCAAGGGAGGATCTTTTGTTCCCCGGTTTGGTTGTTCCTGTACCTGATTGCCTCTACCCTGTCTCTCCCGGTTATCTCCAGGAGTTCGTGCTCGAGGTAGAGGGGGATGCCGAAATCATCCAGGCACTGAACCTTGTTTCTAATCAGCCCTGAGAGGTGATCCAGTATCTCCAGCACTGCGTGGACCTTGGCCCCTTCCAGAGTCATCCGCCTTGCCATTATCAGACCGATATCTCCGGAGCCGATTACCACCACCTCTTTCCCGGGCATGACCCCGTAGATATTGACCATCTCCTGGGCCAGACCCGCGGTAAAGATGCCTGCTGGGCGGGTTCCCGGTACCGTGAGCATCTCCCTGGTTCTCTCCCGACAACCGGTGGCCATAATTAGGTGCCTGGCGGAGACCGTGAACTCACCCTCGCTATTGACAAAGGTCACCTCTCCTCTCGGCGTTAAACGGTGCACAAAGGATGAGGTCCTCACCTCGATGCCCCTCTCGTAAACCTTCCGCCTGTAGCGGCCAGCGTACTCCGTGCCCGTGAGTTCTTCCTTGAAGTATTGCAGGCCAAAACCGAGATGGATGCACTGGTTGAGGATACCGCCGAGCCTCGGCAACCTCTCAAGGAGAAGGATCCTCTTTAGGCCTCCGGTTGCCGCTCCAACGGCCGCTGCCATCCCAGCCGGCCCTCCCCCCACCACGATAAGCTCATAGCGCCCGGAATTCATACCCCTCCCTTACCAGTTCCGATCCCCTCCCCCTTTTCGTGATCTGATCATAGGGTACGCCCAGCTCCTCCGCCATGAGCGCCATGATCTTCATGGTGCAAAACGCCCCGTGACATCGCCCCATCTGGCTGCGGGTTCGGAATTTGATGCCATCCAGGGTGCGGGCACCCCGTTTGATGGCCTCTCGAACCTCGCTCTTGGTGACGAGCTCGCATCGACAGACTACCTCTCCGTATTCGGGGTCTTCCTTGATAAGCAGATTCCTTTCATCGCTGCCCAGGTGACGAAATCGTGGTATCGCGCTCCTGGCGGCGATATAGCCCGGCCTCGGCGACAATTTCATCTTTCTCTCAATCATGCCCACCACATACTCGGCAATAGCAGGAGCCGCCGTGAGGCCCGGGGATTTGATCCCCACGATGTTCACGAACCCCTCTCGGTCCTCACTAATGTAGAACTCATCCTCGGCTATAGTCGGCCTGAGCCCGGCAAATGAGGCGATTATCTGGTCTTCCCGTACACAAGGCACGATCCTCTGTATGCTCCTGAGCACGTTCTTCTTTCCCGCATCGCTCGTGGTGAGATCACCTTTGTCATCGATTTTCTCCGCGGTGGGACCGATCATGGTATTTCCGTCCACCGTGGGAATGACGAGTGTGCCCTTGGTCTCCTTCCGGGGAACGGGGAAGATAATGCGTTTTGTGAGCCTATCGGCATGCCTGTCGAGGATGAACTCCTCTCCCTTCCACGGTATGATTCGCGGTGCACTGATTCCCGCCATCCGCGATATCGTATCAGCCGATAGCCCGGCCGCATTAATGACATAGCGAGTAATATATTCCGATCTGGAGGTCTTCACCTTCCAGCCATTGGATCTTCGCTCTTCTATGGAGATAACCTCGTTGTCGCAGGATATGCTGACGCCATTCGAAGCGGCGTTTTCCGTCATGGCGTAGATTACCTCATAGGGATTGATGACCGCTGCGGTGGGGCCGAGAAGGGCGCACTCGATCTCGCTGGAGAGGTTGGGTTCATTTTCTCGAATCCACTTCGCGTCCACTATCTCAAGCCCGGGTATCCGCAGTCTTTCACCATTTTCCTTGATATGCTCGACTCGCTCCCTCTCTCCAGGGAAGGCAACTACAAGCTCACCCGTGGGAATGAACGGGAAATCCAGCGGCTTTGCTATTTCCCTGTAGAGCTGATTGCCCCGAACGGCGAGTCTGGCCTTGAGTGAACTGGGGTCATCCTGAAATCCGGTATGGACGATTCCGCTATTCGACTTCGACACGCCGAAGGAAAGCTCGGCTTCCTTTTCCACAAGCACTGCCTCGAGCTGATACTTCGCGAGTTCATATGCCAGGGAGGCTCCGACAATGCCTCCGCCGATGATCACTACCTCGATTTCCAATCGCTCTCTCATAGATTCATGATGGTAGTTAGAGGTGCTGCCTTGAAATATTCGTGAATCCGAGAATCCTTGAATCACGCATAGGCCTGGTTAAGCCAGCCGATAAAAAAGCCCTGATAGAGGAAATTCCCCCCCTGCTGGGGGTTTCATCTATCAGGGCTTTCTCCCTTTTCTCGAGCCCCGGATTTGTGACCCTTTGAGATTGACTCCTTTATCACACCGGACGGCGCAATTGTCAAGCTATTCTTAGCCCGATCATGGGGAAAGCCCATAACCGGCTGAAATAATCGGATGATACAGGAAACCCAGGCGACGAGGATCATGGGGAAGGGCTAAGAGAAGAGGCCTCTATGTGATAAAGGCCGGATGTGGTAGTGGACACCCCAACGGCGCCTGAGAAGAGGATTTCCTGGACCTCCTCGCGCTTTGTGATCAATCCCCCTGCGATAACGGGCGCGGATACCCTCGCCCTTACCCTATCCATGATCTTCGGGAGGATAAGGCCAGGAAGGATCTCAACGGCGTCGGGCTCTGACTTCTCTATGACATTGAGGCCCCCTGTGAGGGATTCCGAATCGATCACGAAGATTCGCTGAACGGAGATCAGCCCTTCCTTCTGGGCGCTCTTTATGAGATTACTCCTCGTGGTGATAATGCCTTGCACGTGAATCTCCCTCGCGAGGTATTGAATCCCGGGGGCATCTTTTCCGACTCCTTTGATGAGGTCAATGTCCACGAATACAAGCTTCCCGGATAAGACGGCCTTATCGATAATATCGGGGAGATCGAAGATAGTCCCACCCAGCATGAAGAGCGCGCCCACACTATCCAGCTCCTCGACGTGGAGGGCTTTCACATCTCGAAAGGCCGCGATGATAGGCCTCTTCTTCAAAACATCCAGGAAATCCATTGAAAAACTCATTCGGCCAACTTTAGCGGAATCTATCCTGCCTCACCGGCAGGATACACCATTTTATCAACACAGCCCCCTATGCCGCCAATGCGGGCTCCCACCATACACCTCTTTCTTATATAATATTTTTAAATACCCTGGGAGCGTTTCTGCATGCTTTTCACGTCATTATTTCCTAATAATACAATGAAATAAACCTATAAAGCATAAAATGACCAATACTCCTAACGAAATTTTCACCTTGTTTTCATAAGGACCTAACAATCCCTGCGTATCATCCTCCCAAATGAAGATCTCGGTACACTCTTTAGGCGAAAAGGAGGTGAGGATGGGAAAGCGTTAACAATAGAATAACGAAAATCTAACGGAAATCTAACAATTTGTATTTAACTTAAAATCTTTCATAGGAAATTGGAGGAAGAAATGAAATTTAAAGGTTCTGCAATATCTGTACTAGCTCTAGTGCTTACATTTACCGCTAATCTGGTTTGGGCGGGAAATATCGTAATCAAGGGCTCCACCACCGTGCTTCCCATCGCACAGATGGTGGCGGAGGTGTATATGAAGGCGCACCCGGATGTGAGGATCTCCATCTCAGGCGGCGGATCGGGTAACGGCATGAAGGCCCTTATTGACGGATCGACCGATATCGCGGACAGCTCGCGCTTTATCAAGGACAGCGAGGTAAAGCTGGCCGTCGAGAATGGGAGATACCCTGTGCCCTTTGCAGTAGCCTACGACTGCATCATTCCCGTGGTGCATCCCAGCAATTCAATCACCAATCTCACCCTGGACCAGCTCAAGGCGATCTATAAGGGGGAGATCAGGAACTGGAAAGACGCGGGCGGCCCTGACAGAGAAATTGTGGTTGTCTCAAGGGATAGCTCCTCGGGCACCTACGAGGTATGGGAAGAGAAGATAATGAAAAAGGAGAGGGTCTACCCCGGCGCGCTCCTTCAAGCCTCAAACGGTGCCGTGGTACAGGCCGTTTCGAAAAATAAAAATGCCATAGGCTATATCGGGCTCGGATATCTGGATGCAAGCATAAAGGCCCTATCGGCAAATGGCATTACCGGATCGCCCGAGACAACCCTCAACGGCACCTACCCGGTAAGCCGACCCCTCTATATGTTCACCGATGGCTGGCCAAAGGGTGATACCCTCAACTTCATTAACTTCGTTATACATCCACAAAAAGGTCAAAAATACGTGGCCAAGGCGGGGTACGTGCCTTTATATTAACGGACAACAGAAAGCGGCGCTTCCCCGGCTTGTCTGGGAAGCGCCGATTCTTCCCTTCAAGCCCAAAAATAAACCACCCTCAAGGGTGGTGCTTTTTGTGGCCTGCTGGAACCGCTGAATAGAGAGGCCGTAGAAAAGATCGAGTTTAAAAAGGAACCGGAAATGGCGGAAACGCATCGAGGAGGAAAGACTCGCCAGAGGAGAGAGCGGACGATCCGTATCCTTTTTTTCTGCATTGCACTGGCTTCCATTATTACGCTGGCGCTCATCGTCGCGTTTCTTTTTATGGAAGGCCTTCCCATCTTTGCCAAGGTTTCGGTCAAGGATTTCATCTTCGGAAAATACTGGTACCCCACCGGCGAGCCTCCGGATTTCGGCATTTTTCCGCTTATTATAGCATCCCTGGCCGTTACAGCCGTGTCCTCCCTGATCTCAATCCCCTTAGGCGTGCTCACCGCGCTTTACCTCGCGGAGGTTGCCTCAGCGAGAGTGCGCGAGTGGGTGAAGCCGATCGTGGAGTTGCTCGCGGCCCTTCCCTCTGTGGTCATTGGATTTTTCGGCATGGTAATCGTTGCTCCTTTTCTCCAGGAAATCCTGGATATCCCCACGGGGTTAAATCTCTTCAACGCCTCATTGATGCTCGCCTTCATGTCGATCCCGACCATCTGTAGTATTTCCGAGGATGCCATCTTTAGCGTGCCTGTTGAACTCAAGGAGGCATCGCTTGCTTTGGGTGCTACCCATTGGGAGACCATAGCCAGGGTGATCATTCCTGCATCCATCTCAGGCATCAGCACGGCCATCATCCTCGGCATGTCCAGGGCGATAGGGGAAACCATGGTGGTCCTCATGATAGCGGGAGGCGCAACGCTTATCCCCTCCTCGCTATTCGATCCGGTGCGGCCCATGACGGCGACTATCGCCGCTGAGATGGGAGAAGCACCCTTTCGAAGCGATCACTACCATGCGTTGTTCGCCATGGGCATCGTGCTGTTCGTCTTTACGCTTCTCTTTAACCTGGTAGCGGATCACATTGCGCACAGATACAGACAGGTGGGGGCTGCAACACTGTAATAGCTATGAACGAGACAGATACACTCGATATAAAGGGGGCTTCAGGTTCCATCGCTCGATCCGAGATCGCTCGGGGAGAAAAGGGCAACAGCATAAGTCCCTCTTACACCGGGGAACAACGACGCAAGTTCTTTCAGGGATTTATGTTCTGGCTCTTTCGCATCGCCGCGGCCACCAATGGAATTGCCTTGGCCATCATCGTGTATTTTCTCGTGGCGAGAGGATGGCGGGCCATTACCTGGACGTTCCTGTCCCAAGCCCCAAGGGAGGCCATGACCGAGGGGGGCATCCTGCCCTGCATTGTGGGAACTGTGTGCCTCAGCTTGGGTGCGATAGCGGTAGCGCTCCCCATTGGGGTTGCCTCCGCCATCTATCTCAACGAGTACGCGAAACCCGGCACGCTTATAAGGATCATTCGTCTCGGGATTAATAACCTCGCGGGGGTTCCCTCTATTGTCTTCGGCCTCTTTGGGCTTGCCTTCTTCGTGGTATGGCTCCAATTCGGGGTGAGTATCCTTTCCGGTGCACTAACCCTGGGAGCCATGAGCTTGCCCGTGATCATCGGCTCTTCTGAAGAGGCGCTCCGAGCAGTTCCTGATACCTATCGGGAGGCATCCCTCGGTCTCGGTGCCACCAAATGGCAGACGATCTATCGAGTGGTACTTCCGGCTGCCCTTCCCGGCATTCTTACCGGGGCCATCCTGGGGATCAGCAGAGCTGCCGGTGAAACGGCACCGATTATGTTCACCGCAGCGGTGTTTTTTACGCCTTCTCTGCCGAAATCTATCTTCGATGAAATCATGGCCCTCCCCTATCACATCTATGTCCTGGCTACTGCCGGCACCGAGATTGAGAAAACTCGACCCCTCCAGTATGGGACGGCCCTGGTGTTGATTGTGTTAGTGCTGGGCCTGAATCTCCTCGCGATCCTCTACCGAGCGCGGCTCCGGAGGAAGATGTGAAATCTCATTGATTATGATATTTTTCTTATGATTCATTCATCGTACAAGCGTATTCGAGTTTGGGGTTGCCCATGAGAAATCAATTGAAAATGAGAACGAAAAATCTCAATTTTTACTACGCCGACTTTCTTGCGCTCCAGGATATCGCCCTGGATTTCCATAAACATCAAGTCACGGCCCTTATCGGGCCATCGGGATGCGGGAAAAGCACGCTATTGCGCTGCCTGAACCGAATGAACGACCTTATTTCTTATAGTCGTGTTGATGGAGAGGTGTTGCTCGATAATCAAAACATATACGACCCCGACGTGGATGTGGTTACCCTTCGCCGTCGTGTCGGCATGGTATTTCAAAAGCCAAATCCCTTCCCCAAGACCGTGTTTGAGAATATTGCCTATGGTCTCAGGGTGAACGGCATCAGGGACAAGGCCTACATCGCGGAGCAGGTGGAGCACAGCCTCAAACAGGCAGCCCTCTGGGATGAGGTAAAAGACAGGCTTCATGACTCGGCCCTGGGCCTCTCAGGAGGACAGCAGCAGCGCCTGTGCATTGCCAGGGCACTGGCAGTGGAGCCGGAAGTGCTTCTCATGGATGAGCCGTGCTCGGCGCTTGATCCTATTGCCACGCAGAAGATCGAGGATCTGATCGATCAGCTAAAGGAATCCTATACCATTATCATCGTGACCCATAACATGCAGCAAGCGGCCCGGGTATCGGATATCACCGCCTTTTTCTATCTCGGAAAGCTCATCGAGGTGGGAGAAACCAACAGCCTGTTCACCCGTCCCAAGCTCAAAGAGACCGAGGATTACCTTACCGGCCGTTTCGGCTAATAGAGGAAGGAGACGCTATGCCAAAGCATCTTGAGAGGGAACTGGAAAACCTGAAGAGGAGGATCCTCTCCCTTGGCGCCAAGGTTGAGGAAAGGCTCAGGATGGCCCTCAAGGCCATAGAGACAAGGGACGGGAACCTGGCAAACCAGGTCATTAAATCTGACCATGAGATCGACGAGATGGAGGTGGATATCGAGGAGGAATGCCTCAAGGTCTTGGCCCTCCACCAGCCCGTTGCGATCGACCTCCGGTTTATTATCGCGGTCATCAAGATCAACAATGAGCTGGAAAGGATCGGTGATCTGGCCGTGAATATCGCGGAGAGGGCCGCCTTTCTCGCATCGCAGAGGAAGCTGGATATCCTGTTCGACTTCCCCGGAATGGCGGAAAAGGCCCAATCCATGGTGAAAAGGAGCCTCGACGCCCTGGTGAACATGGACAGTCGATTGGCGTGGGAGGTCTGTGCCTCAGATGATGAGGTAGATGCGATGAACAGGGATATGTTCATCCAGGTTCAGAATAGCATAAGAAAAAACACAAACCGAATGGAGTCCCTGATTCACCTCTTATCCGCCTCCCGTCACCTGGAGCGTGTCGCAGACCATGCCACCAACATCGCACAGGAGGTGGTATACATGATCGAGGGCGAGATCGTCCGCCACCGCCCGGAAACCTTTCAGGCCTTAGTAGAGAGGGACCCGGAAGAGTAGGCCTATAGAACGTATCCCAACACAAACATATTTGAAATCGACTTCAAATTTGAATCAACCTTGATCATTGTTTCACGCCTCTGGTAATGCGAATGTTCAGGGTTCAGCCTGTTGAGAGCGCCTTCCGAGAGGAATCCGAGAAAACCAGAAACACCAATCTATTATCCCAACGAATCGCATAAGCAAATCTCCTTACCCCCAATTTGAGGCTTGATTTCTGAGGCGTTTATCATTACCTTCTTCAGGTATTTTTTAACCCTGGAAATGGGGTTGGGGGGGAGCGATGTTCGAGAGTCGATGGGCAACATTTGGATGGGGACTTTTATTACTCTTCTTGGTCATAGCTATACCCGCCTCCGGCAAAACCGATGCCAATCAACCTCAAGCTCTTCCTCAGGCCACAAAGGCCCTTCCATACGAAGCAAATTCCGATGATCCCGGCACCTGGAGCCACCCCCCTCTCATACAAGAGGCAACCTCTCGAATCGATCGAGGAGGACCTCTCGTCGCTCAGGCAAAAGGGGAGTCAAATGCCGAGAGGGGTTCGCAGGAGGGGGCTATGGGTGGCAACCTCTGGTTGACCCTCCTCGCCCTATTCCTGGCTGGCCTTGCCCTGAACCTCACACCATGTGTGTACCCCCTTATTCCCATAACCATTTCCTATTTCGGTGGGAAGGGTCAAAGGATAAGGGGCCAGACCATAGTTCATGGATCGCTGTATATGCTCGGCCTGGCAGTAACCAACTCCCTGCTGGGCCTCTCCGCAGCATTGTCAGGCGGCATGCTGGGATTTGCCCTCCAACACCCGATCGTTCTGATCTTCGTGGCGGCTGTCATCGTTGCAATGGGGCTTAGCTTCTTCGGCGTATGGGAGCTCCGGTTGCCTCAATGGATCATGAGGACAGCATCGAAGGGCTTCGCCGGTTTCTTCGGGACCTTTTTCATGGGCCTCACCCTCGGGATAGTGGCAGCTCCCTGTATCGGTCCCTTTGTACTGGGACTAATGGTTTATATAGGGCAGCTGAGCGATCCCCTTCTCGGCCTCCTCTATTTCTTCGTCCTGAGCATCGGCCTGGGCCTTCCCCTCGCGGTGTTAGCGATCTTCTCAGGGGCAGCGGCCAGGCTGCCCAAATCAGGCGACTGGATGCTCTGGATACGAAGGTTTATGGGCTGGGTTCTCTTTTTCATGGCGGCCTTCATGCTAGGCCCTGTGATATCGAATCCCACCCTTTCATCAGGGCTCCTGGCTGCTGTGGCCGCGGCGGCTGGCATCCACCTCGGATGGCTCGATAGGACGTGGGGAAGACATGGGATCTCCTTCTATCTCAAGAAGGCCGTAGGAGTAGCCATTGTGTGCGGGGCAGTGCTCTACCTGACGGTAAGCCTGAAGCCCGTGGGAAAAATCGACTGGGTTCCCTACGATCAAGAGGTAATCTCGAGGGCCGGAGAGGAGGGAAAACCCGTAATCCTGGAGTTTTACGCCAACTGGTG
>CAZJXD010000138.1:0-2635 GCA_964549945.1 uncultured Desulfobacteraceae bacterium
TGCCTCTCACCCTATTAAGAGTCAATTATCTTTTTGTTACGTATAGATAGCAGAATACGAAAGCCGAGGGATGGACTAGAGCTATACAATATGCGGTGCCACACATGAAAATGGCAGGGCCATTTTTGACCCTGCCTTTAATATGTATATTAGATATTGGTTAACTTTCCCTAAACTTCCTCCTATATCCTACAAGACAAATGGGACCAGTACCAAGCATGAGGATGAAAACAAATATGGGTAAGGGGCCAAGCTTTAAAGCAATCCAGCTCACACCTACAAGGAGATAATAGGCTCAAGAGCACCATCGCCTACAGGGTATCATGTTTAGCGATAGAATCTGCCGCAAGTTGAGAGTATGGGCAACAAAGGTCCATGAATACATTGCGCGCGGAAATTATCAGTTCATGACAAGGCATTCAGAAGAAGCATACAGAATACATTTGCGCTACCATGGGAGAGCACTGGGGCAAGGAGGGATCCGGCCTTGGCCCGAAGCCATGCAAACAAAAGGCTAGGGAGAAGGACTACGAATCGGGCTGGATTGAGCTCGACTGTTGCATGAGCTATACCAAAGAAAAAGGCCGAGGCTACAATCGGAAGCCAGAATGTCGCCTTTTCCCCGCACCCCATGTCAACGGAGATCTTCTCGGCTTGCTGCTGTAGATACCCTCGAAAAAAAAGTTCTTCGAAGATCCCCACAACGGCGAACTGGTAAAAAATCCAGTCTCTAAGGAACACTTTTGGTGGCAAGATCGATCTAGGTAGGAGCATTCCAACCCTATGACAGAATAACAAGCCCCCTCCAAAGAGGGGGAAGAGGATGAGCGTCGATAGGAGATAATACTTTAGGCTAAGGATAGAGTTTGATCGCGTAAGCCCTAGGGAAGATAATGCTTTCTTTTCCGTTAAGGTGGGGATGATGGCACCCAAGGCCCATATGACGGGGATAGATAATGAACTTCCGGGAATTCCCGTGAGGCGGATTAAGGAGACAGTGACAACAGTGATGCTGAAGATAAGTAGGGTTTTTATAATATTTTTCACATTGTTCTGATTTCAACATAATCTCTGTCTACAGTAACCCAAGGTTTCAGCTGTAGATATGCATGAATAACCTAAAAGCCTCATAGAGTCTTTCTTGCGATCATGATAGAAAACTTCTGCTGTGTCAGCGAGAACTCTCTGTAGCTTTATAAACGAGACTCACAAACCTCCTTGCCTCTTGCCAAAACTCTAAACTCTCTAATTCTTTCACAGTTGCTATATAAAGGACAAAAATGCATATACAGACCAACACAGCCAATTGAACCAATAGAACAGATAGAACTACGTTACTCTTATTGACGACTTCTCATTTTTCTCCTTAGTAGCAAGCTAAAAGCGAGAACCATCATCAAACCTGGAAGCACATCTCCAGTGTTTCCTTCTGGGTCTGACATGGCGCAGCCACCCCCGCCGTGTGACTTGGACTTGACGGTGGTGGTCGACGTGGCGCTATTATTGGTCACATCGGGATCAGGCACGATACTGGTCACATTGGCGGTGTTGCTGAGAGTGCCCTCTTTGTTGGCGGTGACGACAATGCTTATCGTGGCGCTGGCACCCGTGCTGATAGTCCCCAGGTTGCAGGTAACGGTCGCAGTCCCGCTACAGGTGCCCTGGCTGGGAGTGCTGGACACGAAGGTCACGCCACCAGGCAAGGTGTCCGTGACTTTGACACTGGTGGCGGGATCGGGGCCGCTATTAGTGACCGAGAGCGTGTAGGTCAGGTTGTTTCCGACGATCACGGGATCCGGGGCATCGGTCTTGGAGATTGAGAGATCGGCCAGGTCTCCGGAAAACTTCGCCACGAAGGCGTCATGCACACCCGCTATAGAGGCCTGCATGGGCCTCAGAGTGGGAAAGTTGCTTGAAATGGTAGTCCCCGTCACGTATGCGTTGTTTGCGGCATCTACGGCGATCGCCTGCCCTTGGTCGCTGTCGCTGCCGCCCAGGTGCGTCGAGGAAACAAGCGCAGAGCCTGAGGGATTCAGTTTCGCCACGAAGGCATCGCTAACACCCCCGAAGGTCTGGATGGGGTTCACCACGGGGAAGTCTGATGACTTAGTCGAGCCGATTACGTTGGCGTAACCGTCGGCGTCCACAGCTATGCCGGTGCCTTCATCGGGAGCCTGCCCGCCGAGAAAGGTGGAGTACATGAGCCCGGAACCAACTTGATTCAGCTTGGTCACGAAGGCGTCGGGGCGGCCCAATGTAGTCGGCTGGAAGGGTCTCGCTGTGGGAAAGTCGACTGATTCGGTCCCACCCGTCACGTAGGCATAGGCGCCGGCGTCCACGGCGATGCCATTGCCATAATCGTCGAGTCTGCCGCCGAGGTAGGTGGAATACAAGAGCGCGGAACCATGGAAATTCAGCTTCGCCACGAAGGCGTCGGTGTGGTGGGGCCCGACAATCACGTTGAGAGCCCCCTGAAAGGCATTCATTGTCGGGAAGTCGGTCGAGTTGGTACGACCCGTCACATAGGCGCTACGCTCGGGATCCACAGCGATATCATGGCTTTCGTCTAGGCCCCTGCCTCCGAGGTAGGTGGAGTAGACGAGTGCTGAGCCGGCGGCATTCAGCTTGGCCACGA
>CAZJXD010000138.1:2735-10080 GCA_964549945.1 uncultured Desulfobacteraceae bacterium
CTGATGACTGAGTCCAGCCCGTCACGTAGGCGTTGCCGGCTGGATCCACGGCGATGCCATAGCCATCGTCTCGGCCAATTGAGCTGCCGCCGAGGTAGGTGGAGTAGACGAGTGCTGAGCCGGCGGCATTCAGCTTGGCCACGAAGGCGTCGGACTGGCCGCCGGCGTAACTGGCCTGAATGGGGCCGACCGTGGGAAAGTCTGATGACTGAGTCCAGCCCGTCACGTAGGCGTTGCCGGCTGGATCCACGGCGATATCGGTGCCACTGTCCGTTCCGCTGCCTCCGAGGTAGGTGGAGTAGACGAGTGCTGAGCCGGCGGCATTGAGCTTGGCCACGAAAGCATCATTGGGGGCCCCGCCGCTGTGGGTGGGCTGGAAGGATGCCGCAGTCGTGGGGAAGGTTGTACACGCAAAGCCGGTCACGTAGGCGTTGCCCGCGCCATCCACGGCAATACCAGCACCCGTATCCCAGTTGCTGCCACCCAGGTAGGTGGAGTAGACCAGGACCGGGTCGATGATAAGAGGCATGCTTGCATCATAAGTCGCTACTTGAAAGCTGACTTGATTCTTACCTTTGAGCACATACCTCGCGGAAATCTCCCGTTTTATGCCGCCCACTTCCTGGTAAACGAGAGGTTTGCGTAAGCGGATCTGGCTGCCCAGGGCGTGCAGTACCACATCGCCGTGGACGTCTGCTTCGAGTTTGTCCGCACCTTGGAAACCAAGCGTGATGGCCATAGGGTTGGCACCCGGGGCTACCACAAAGTCGTATTCCAGCTCCCGTTGGTTGCCGTAGTAGATCAGGTCAATGCCAGGATAGAACTGTTCGTATCGCACCTTGGCATAAGTGTGGACATTTGTGATCCACTTCTTTGGATCGTTGCCGATGAAGTAGTGGTTATTGCCGGGGAGTTCATCGACCCCCGACACCGGGGGCGCGGGGTTGGCGCCAATGAGCTTCATGCATAGCACAGCGGGCACGGCAGCCTGCGTGTCCTGAGCATCGGGCGGGATCCGCGCAGCGTGTGGTCCGTGAGGGACACCAGTCGCAGCAGGCTTTCGTAAGACCAGCACGGCCTCGTTAGAGGTCAAGAACAGCGTGTAACCGCTGCCCCGGGCCAGGAACTTGACCTGGGCATCGGTCTGGCCCTGGTTAGGTTCAAAACTCAACGGCAGCTTGCCGTAGGTCGCCTGCACCCATTTGATGGCTGAGGAGACCTCGGGGCCCTTTGTCCCCTTCCCCTCGGCCGCAGCGGCGATCAATATGACTAGGCAGCCCACCAAGGCTATTCTGCGAAGGGGGACGCGACATTGCACGCCTAACAACCCCAACCACCTTTCTCCTCGACGGCTTATCATGGGGGTTCCTCCTCTGATTATGGGATAGGATAACAATAGATAAGAACTCGCTTTTTAAGCGAGCGAGTATAGGCAGGACGGAATTGTGTGTCAAGGGAAAAGTTTCCAAGGAAAAGTTTCACAAGAACTGCTATGTGGGATTCATAAGGTCATTGGAAGGCTTGTGGGAGACCGTGATGTGTAGAAATAGAAAGGGGCGGAGAAATCAGCAGTGACTGAGATTGTGTCTTTTTCCCGTAATCTAAGCAAACAGGCCACTTTCACCCCGTTGCTCCTTTTGAAATTAAGAGGCTTGGATCTCAATGGGATAATCAGCATTTTTGTAAAGGTAATCCTCATAGGATGGGATCTAAGAACCTGAGTAATCTAAGCGGATATGTAATGGTGGATCACTGGCACCGTGAGAGGGATGGGTATAGGGCATGGCAGGCTCCTTCTGGGTGTAAGGTTGATGGTACTTCCTACACTACCAGAAATCCTGTCATGTCCTCTCGTTATCTTATATGGTGCACTTTGAATTAGAATTCGCCACGGCTTGATATGGGTGGCTGCATTCATAACATATGTGGGCAAACCAGATTTCTCTCATGATGAAACAGTTGCTTTTTCCGGCCATCTCTGTCAGAATTGCTCTATATAAAATAGGGGGTGAGTACCATGCAAGTGAAAGAGAGATTAATCAAGGAAATTCAAGATCTCCCTCCAGAAGATGTCATGAACGTTTATGAAATGGTCCTGGATCTTAAGAATCAGAAAAGCGTGCCTTCGACGGGCAAGAAACGAGCCTATCTCGAAGTCCAGGAAATCTTGGAAAAGTGTAGGGGCTCATTGTCTGAGGATATCAGCTTGCTACGTGAGGACAGGCTGTGATTCTGTTTTTCGATACCTCTGCACTCGTCAAATTTTTTCATCGAGAAGAGGGTACCGATGTGGTCGTTTCCCTGATTACGGATCGAGGAAACAGAGTGTGGCTATCCTAGTTGGCCAGACTTGAGTTTGTCTGTGCCGTCCACAGGCGATACCGGATGAAAGAAATTGAGGAAGATCAACTTTTAAATGTCTTAGATGGGTTTTCTTCAGAATTTTCACGATTTAATACAAGGAAGATAGGCAGTGCGGTACTTGATGAGGCCGAAATCCTGGTCAATCGTCTCGGAAAGTCAGTTGGCCTAAGGGCTTTGGATGCTATTCATCTTGCCACATTCAGCCTGTTCAATCAATTTTATGAGATGCCATTTGTGGCAACGGACGAGATCTTGCTCAACGCTGCCCGATCAATAGGTGCAAAAGTGATAAATCCTCTTCATGGCGCAGGAATTATTTCCTCGTAGAGAACTAAAGCGAAACAAGCTGAGAGAAAATTAGAATAGTAGAGCTTGGCGGGGAGAGGACCTTAGTATCTTTGAGTTGTTAAGTCGCCGCATTTAGTCAAGTGGCATTAATTCCTTCCTGTCCGACTAAGCGGGGAACTTGTTAGAAAAAGCACGTCCGGCTATTTAGTCAAGCAGTTACTGACTGACCTGGGTAACGGGCTCTCAAGAAGACTTCAATTTGATCAACATTTCCCCTTTTTTATGCTTCCTTTTCAAAGTCGATTATTCTTGAAACCTTGTCCTCCAGCACCATGACCTGCTCGACTATTAGCCTTAAATCCTTTTTATGCGGGTCGGACTCAGGTGTCTTTTCATACAGTCTCCGCGAAAACCCGCCAATTATGGTAAGGGAGTTCCTGCACTCATCAGCTACCCTGTTCGCCATTTTGCCCACCGCAGCGAGCTTTTCCGCCTCAATGAGTCGTTTGCCCTTTTCATCGAGTTCTTCCGTCCTTTCTTGAACGGTTCTCTCAAGTTCCTGGCTGACGGTATACACTTTGTCATATAACTGGGATATCCTGATTGCGGTGCCAATCTGATTGGCGACGATGTAGATGAGATCGCTGAATCGTTCATGAAAGTAGTTCTTTTTCCTGGAAGAATTTACGAGTACCCCGATAATCTTACCCTCTGCCTCTATTGGAGTGACCGCAAATGATTGAATGTCCTCGCCGACGAGAAGGGTCGTTGAAATGGGTTTAGCGATTTTCTCAGCGTCATTTATGATGATCATTTTTCCCGTAAGAAAGCATTCGCCTGAGTAGCTATCGACCGTTGGTTTTCTCGTCGCGGTTTCCACGAATCTCTTGCTCAAACCCTTTTGACTCCTAATCCTGAGGTTGCCATCCCTGTCGAGCAAGCGGATTGAACATGCATCAAGCCTGAATTCCCTTGTGAGAAGATCGACAATAGCATCCAGCACCTCCTGGAGGTGAAGGCGGGAGGAGACGGTCCGAGTAATCTCAAGGAGTATCTCGAGCTTCTGCTCGCTCTCCCGCAGTAGCGTTGAAATTCCACGAATGGCCCGCGAAAGCCCGTCCGTCTCAGCAGAAGTCCTTACGGAAATATCCTCATGTTTGCCCTCGCGGAGCTTTTTCAGATCAGCGGTGATGGCCTTGAGTCGCTTTGATTCGGAAAGGCTTGAGAGGTAAGAAATAAGAAGCACGGCAGCAAGGAGAGCGAGGGCAATGGCAAATAGGACCGAGGGCTTGTGAAACAGGTGGAGGTGCAATCCCTCGGATATGACAAAAAGGCATATTGCAGCACCTATGGGGATCAGGTAGTAGAGAAAGGTCCTCTTCTGTCTCGACATTTCAAACCGTTACCCTCTCAGTCCTGTTGGTATAGCGAAGCTTCGAGTCTCCTCCCCTGGGTTCTCATGATTGCTATCCTATGACAAACGCGCTGAAATCGCAACCTTTCCCTATGCCGTACAGGAAAAGGCAACGTGGAGATGGAATGGCCTTTTACTCACAACAGCGATGCGAGGGTATGCCCATGGTACAAATAGTGACGGGCGGATTTGTCTGGAAGAGCCTTGATGAACTCGTAAAAAGTCTGCAATCTGTCTTTTTTGTCATTCCGGCGAAAGCCGGAATCCAGTAAATTCAACATGTTCTGGATGCCGGATCAAGTCCGGCATGACGATTATAGGACTTTTTACGAAGCCATCAGCCTTGGGTTGTTGAAGATCTCTGAATAAGGTGTATTGCTGAGGGAGATGATTGTACCAGGAATGTGGCTGTCGTACTGCCTTCGGCGGCACGCATGTCTCTCCCCCTCTTTATCTTTCATCAATTGGGTAAGGCAATGCCCGGAATTCCCAGGATCGGTTTTCCTTCAGGATATGGACCCAAGAGGATCCATCCATAGGATTACCTAAAAAAGGGTTTTCTCTTTTTTAGATAAAGCGAGTCCTTTATCCGGGATTTCTTAGTGGGCTCTTTTCGATGCCTTCAAGGGATTTAGCTTATGGTTATCGACTGTGTGATTTCTCTTCACATGGGTAGCCATGTTGCAAATCCCTTTTTTCCATTTAGAGGAAGGATCGGGAAAGTTCATACAGAATTTACTGGTGGGATATTCAACGATTCTCTGGCAGCCATCGCACTGCTCAACAATAGGGTGACACCTGCCTCCATTGAATTCACATCCTCTCTTGGTCATGAAAACGCACTCATGACCCTCTCGTAACGTTGCACAAACCATGGTTATCACATCCTTTCTTTTTAGTATTATTATGTGTTTGCGCGTTAAGCCCCAGTGAGTTAAGTACAAGGGATCGCCCTATATGCACTAAGTAGAGGGCATTGTCAATATAAATTTTGGATAAATGGTAAGCACGTTTTCCCGTATGTCCACCTTTTATTTTCGCAGGCCAAGGAACAGCATGCTCTCCCTTTTCTGCTTCTATAAAATATACCGTAGATCAATAGGCATAAGCAGAAAAGAGGTTCGGTGAAGGAATAACGAGGGGTTCTGAGTGGAAGTCATTTAAAAGGGATCGGTTGATACAAGCGCAAGAAGAAGGCCTGATTACTCGAACATACCCATCAGTCTTTTAAGGCGCTTTACGGCCCTGGGAAGCACCTCGCCGACCTTCTCGTGAAACCTCAGGTGAGCAACTCGGTCAAAGGGTGTCTTGCCCTGATTGATGATGACCAACCTCGCTCCTGACCGCAGGGCCTCGTGGGGTATGTCCGCTGCCGGGGTCACCACCAAACTGGAGCCCACCACCACGAAAAGGTCGCTTTTTCTGGAATGCTCAAAGGAGAGCTCGAGATCTCTTTGCGGAAGGGATCCTCCGAAGTTTACCACGCTCGAAACCAGCCTCCCTCCGCATTGGCAGGTGGAGAGGCCGGCGGACTTGTTCACCGTCTCGCCGCACCTCGTGCACCGAAGCCTGGTGATGTTGCCGTGAAGCTCCGCCAGTAGATCGGGGCGTATGCCGGATTTAAGATGGAGATTGTCCACGTTTTGGGAGATGAGAAACGCGAGTTTCCCCATGTCTTGAAGCTGCAAAATTGCGATGTGGCCAGCGTTAGGCTCCACTGAATCCCAGGTCCGGGTCATGGGCCTGGGTGGTAGTCCTTTGTCTCTCCTGGTCCACATGCCGTCAGGGCCTCTGAAATCAGGGAGGCCAGATTCGGTGCTGATTCCAGCCCCGGTAAACACAACGAGATGCCTTGACTCATAGAGCCATTGCGTGAGTGTGTGAATCCTGTTGTCCAGCTCATCTTTCATGACAACCTGCCCGATCTCTATTATGCCAAACGACACAAGGAAGGCGCCATTGCGAGGAGCCATTCGGCCCTGTTCATGTCCCTGAGCCTGTCGAAGGGCCGCAGGCGACGGGGCTAAAGACCAGAAGGTTTACAGATGACCTCCTTTACCCTGAGGTCAAAGAAGTGATGGGTATTGGCCCCTCTCAGCACAAGTGCTGTGTCCACCCCGCGTGCAGTCCCACCGAGAGAGATAACATCCTCATCTGTCCTGATGAACCCCGCATCTGCGGCCATGAGTGCAACCTCGATGGCCACCTTTGTTCCCTGTCCGAAGGTCCGCAGGGTATAGGCAATGGCCTCATCAATCTGGTAGGTGCCCGTCTTATTCCTGAATGCCCTGCCCACCCCACCAAATGCATGCTGGCACGTCAACACGTGGGCGCCCCTGCCCAGGAGATACTTCCTTTCCTCTTCGGTAAGTTCCTGGTAGTTGGGTTCTTTGAAACCAGTCACGTGTGTAACGACGATTATGGAGAAATTCCCTCCAAACAGGTCAAGGGCCTTGCGAGCGGTCGCACCACTACGGCTGGATACCACTATTTTCGATATTTTGAGCGCCTTTGCCCTCTTCATTGCTGCCTCGAGGGTGGCATCCGTGTTGTGGGGGCCGGGATCCTGGAAATAGCGGCACACCACCTTGTCATAGGCCTCATCCCCTTTGGGGCTCGATGGTTCTCTTTCGCCTTTCATTGTATCTCCTTTCATCAAGAGGTCCTTGACGGCATCCTGGCCTTTGGCAAGGAGCAGATGATTAAGGTCCTTGAACTCCTGCGGCAACGTAACGATCCTCGCCTTTGGAAGGATATCGAGGACCCTCTTCACAGCAGAGCTTCTCTCCACGGCGTTTTTAAAGCAGACCGTGGCGTTCATATCGGAGAAGAGCTGAAGCTGCGATACCTTCGTGAGACTCGGCACGGAAACGCCTGCCATTCCCGTGCTCAATAGATCGAGTATGCCGTTGGTAATGATCACCTCTCTGAAGCTCTTCTGAATGCTGAAAAGCCCGGTGTCTATGTCGCTTCCCTCGTGACAGTATTCCCGGCCCTCTATCATGTTTTTGCCGTCAACTTCCGTTGACTCGATTGTCAGATACTGTATCCCTACAATCAGAAATCCCCTCACAAGGGGAAAGACAAGGGCCTTTCTTTCCGGGCAGTATCCGATCAGCCTTTTGGGGAGCAGCTCATTGTAGATGATCGCCCGGTCGATCCCCTTCACCTCGCAGAGATACCTATTGGCCTTTTCTGCGAGGTCCTTCTCTTTCGTCATTCCGCTGAAGAGCTGGTTAAAGTCTGTTTTGCCTTTGGTTTTATTTGCCTTCATATCAA
>CAZJXD010000139.1:0-10069 GCA_964549945.1 uncultured Desulfobacteraceae bacterium
TCGAACTGGATATGGCAGTAGGGACATCCCACACAGAGATACGCCGCCCCGGATTCCCTGGCGTTTATCACCTTTTTTTCCGTGAGATCCATTGATAGATCATCATTCACCCCAAACAAGGGGGCACCACAACAATCAAGCCGCGCCTGCCAGTCGATGCTTTCCGCGCCTGTTGCCTCCACCAGGGTATCAAAGAGCGTGGGGTTCACGGGATCATCGAATTGGGTAACCTCGCTGGGCCTGAGTGCATGGCACCCATAGTGGGTGGCTATCTTCAGTCCTTTAAAGGGCCTGGTGATCTTCTCCTTGATGGCCTCAATCCTCACATCATGATAAAGAACGGACAGCAGATGCTTGATCTCGAGGCCTCCTTCAAACCTTAAGCCTTCCCTTTGAAGCAGCGCGTTTATCTCCTGCCTGAGGGCGTGGTTTTCCTTCAGGTGGTAGTCCGCGTGCTTGAGCATGCCGAAGCCGCATTTACAGAGCACGAGCATATCGAGATTCCGCCTTCCGGCAAGGGCGAGATTCCTCGCGGAAGAAAGAATGGCCGCCTTGTAGTCGCTGTTTCTTATGGGGTATCCGCAGCAGTTGAACTCCTTGATATCCAACAGCTCTACACCGAGTTTTTCCAATACCGCCCGTGAAGAGGATTCATACTGTGGCAGCCGAGCGGGAATGGTGCATCCTAGAAATAATGCGAATTTCATGCTCTTCCCCTCTGGAGGGTATCGTCTCCCATGACGTTCTTTACGGCCAGGTTCTTAAGTTCATAGAGCACCTCGGTCACCTTTACGCCCTGGGGGCACTGCTCCTGGCATTGATAGCAGGTCACACAGTCCCACAACATATTCGAGCCGAAGGCCAGGTCCTTAATCCCCAGGCCCACGGAGTACATTATCTGATGGGGCAACATGCCCAAGGCCTCCTTTGGGTTCTCGTAGTTGGCCACCACGGGGCATACATTGG
Source organism: uncultured Desulfobacteraceae bacterium (assembly GCA_964549945.1). Classification (GTDB taxonomy): domain Bacteria; phylum Desulfobacterota; class DSM-4660; order Desulfatiglandales; family B25-G16; genus B25-G16. The sequence continues at coordinate 967 of CAZJXD010000139.1, forward strand.
TGCAGGTCTGGCAGCCAAAGCACGCAGAGAAGGTGCTCGCCTGATCAGAGAGCAGCAGCTCTCCTTGAAATCCCCCCCCTGGAGGGGTCAGGCGTACGGGTTTGCTCTGGTCTTTCATTAACTCACAGTCGGCGGCAATACGGTCCCTGGCTAGCACCAACGGCGCCTTGTACTGCTCAGGGGGAATGTGGTCCCTCATTAAACCCCGGTAAAAGGACAGGGGTGAGAGCACGGAGAATTCCGGGTAACCCCTCTCAAAAAGGTCCTCCCTCATGGCGAACCACAGCTCCTCAAGGTTGATGCCCGCGGGGCACACATCGGTGCACCTATGGCAGTTGGTGCACAGGTACGTCCCGCCCAAGATAAGCCGGAGCTCCCCTTCATCTGCTTCCCTGCCGGAGATGGCCCGTGGCAAGGACTGCATCTTCTCGGATGGCAGTATGTGCACGTTGCCTATGCGCTCGAAGAGCACCCCTACCGAGCACCGATTGGTGCAGTTCCCGCAGTGCATGCACGCGTCGAATTCAAGGGCCTGTTTTGTGGCGATGTTCGCGGGATCTGACCTCTCGCCGTCAATGACGCTGTTGACCAGGAGGCTCAAGGGACTGGTAAGGATATGAAAGAACTTCGAGAAGGGCAGATAGGCAAGGCCAATGAAGCAGGCCAAGAAATGAAGGTACCAGAGCAGGGTCTGGATGCCGGCCCTATCCAGGCCCAGGGCAATTCCCTTCACTGCCCTGGCTACCGAGAAGCCGGTGAATGCCCATTGAGGTTTGGAGTGGCACCCCGCACAGCTCATCTCATGGATCTCTTTTCCCTCTTCAAGGAGCTCCGGTGGGAAGGGCTCCTCAAGCCCGGGGGCCACGGTGCCGTACTCCTTAACCCAAAAGGCGGTGAGGGCCTTAAACTCCTCCCCCCCCTCTTCCAATCCCCCATATTCCTCGGCCATCCGCTTGTAGGTCGAGTAGGATCCTATTTTGGTGCCCTCCAAGAGGATACCGGAGACCATAATGAATGCGATCAGCACGATGGTATAGATATCCATGGGATTGGTGGTGAGCCGCGGAGCCTTGAGGATATACCTTCGGTAGAGCGCCATGCAGACCCCGACGATCACTAGCAGGCCGAACAGGTCTCTCAAGAACAGAAAGGGGTTGATGGTAGAGGAATAGTTCTCGAATATGGCGGAGGTGATCACGCCCTCCAGGGCATGCATGAGCACGAGGAGCGTAAACGCCCCGTAGATGAGGAGGTGGACAATCCACCTGAAGGCATCCTCCCTGAGGACCTTTCTCTGCAAGATGACATCGAGAAAAAATACCTTGACGAGGGTCAGGATCTTGCCGCTGAAGATCGTCAGGGCCACGCCCTTAAAGGCGGATAAGGCCCTCTTTGAGGTAGGCATTTCCTTTGACTGCACGGTTGTCTTGAGCGAGAACCACCTCGATATCTTATAGAGCAGCCCGATGATGAATATCGCGAGGCTGATATAGAGGCTGATCGTGAGCATCATTGGCCTTCCATCCTTTCAGAACACTTTACGCGTTCGGGACCCTGTCCCGCGAACCCCGTAGTCGGGTGAGGCCTAGACATTCGCGGCGTCCAGGATCACCGGGAGCCTGTTTTCCCATCCCATGGTCACCACTTGCACGCCCTGACAGAGGCCTTTGAGGGCGATAATCAGTTCCCCTGCAATAGCCAGGCACTCCGCTATCCTATCGGGGGCCTTCCTGATCCGAGCGATCATCTCATCTGGTATGGGCGGGCCAGGAACATTCGTTGAGATATATCTTGCAACGCCGACGGATTTCAGGAGAAACACGGTGGCGATTATCGGAACCCCCAAGGCCTTGGCCTTGTCCATAAAATAGGTGAATGCGGGTATGTTGAATACGGGGGGCGTGATGACAAACTGGGCGCCCTCGTTCACCTTTCTTTGCGCAAGCTCCAGCTCGGCTTCCATGGCCATCTCGTTTTTCGCTCCTTTTATGGAACAGCCGGTGAGGAACTTAGGGGAGCCCTTTAGCTCCATCCCAGCCATATCCGTGCCTTTTTCGAGGCCTTTTATCGCCCTGAGCAAGGTCAATTCATCGATATCGACGATCGGTGTGGCGTCGATATGATCGCCGTACATAATCTCCTCTCCTGGCACAACCAAGAGGTTCTTCACGCCGAGCATGTAAGCGGCAAGGATGTCACCCTGAAGGGCAAGCCTGTTCCTGTCGCGCGAACAGATCTGCATGATTGTTTCCATTCCGTGCTGCTGCATCAGTGCAGCGCCGCCTAAGGCGCTCATCCTCATAACCGCCTGGGCCATCTCCGGCACGATCACTCCATCGACCCTGCCTTTTACCCTTATGATGTTGGAAAACAGATCGGAAACATCAACTCCCTTGGGCGGGTCAAATTCGGCCAGGACCACAAAATCCCCGGCCAGCAATTTCTTCTGAAAGCTCATGGCGTACCTTTCCGTTTAATGGAGAGGACTGTGTTGGTGAACCCCTTTTCAAGGATAATAACCGGTTACTGTCCTATATAAAGAAATGGCGCCTTATTTGTATATCAAATAGAAAGAGATTTCAAGAAGGGAAACTCGCCAGGCCAATCGAAGGGAATTAATAACCTGTTTCAGAACGTAATGCAAACTTTTTATTCTCTGCGAGATCAGCGCAGATTGAGATTATTTTACCTGGTATGCCGAGACACATGGCGTTGTCATTTGATTCTCAGGTTAGAGGCCTCACAACACAGAGGCCGGAGGTCAGAATATATACCCCAATGTCCTGAGCTCTTTTTCCACCGCCTTAACCGCCTTAGGAAGGGCGGCCTGGAGCTCCTGGGTGAGCTCGAACCCCCACGACATCTCCTTTGGCTCCACACCGATGATTACCACCGCGGCATTTCCCCCCAACTGGCGTGACATTCCGAGCACATCGAGAAGCCCCAGCTGGTGGAGGGACAGCGGCCTCTCAGGGGTCTCCATGAGGTCTTCTGGAACACATCGGTAGATGGTGCCTGGCTCTCCGCCCGCCTTCAAGGCATCGATGACGATGATGCGCTCGCTCTCATAGATTACTGAAAGCAGGTCCATGGTAGCAGTACCCCCGTCAACAAGGTCCACCTCCGGGGGTAGCTTTTTCTCCTGGAGCGCCCTTACCACGTGAACGCCAATCCCTTCATCCTTGAGGATCAGGTTCCCGATGCCGAGTATGAGTGTCCTTTTCCTTGCCATCATAACGAAATATCCCTTAAGGATAGGCTCCCTTAAGGGATATCTTCAGGGGCTTTTTAGGAGATCAATCAGTCGAGGTTCGCCAGGCGCAGGATCTCGGGGACTTTTTTCTCCCAGCCGATTGCCATGATGTGCACCCCCTGGCAGAGATCCTTGAGATCCCTGATGAGGCGTGCCGCAATCCCCAATCCCGCTGCCGTTTTGTCCTCGGCCTTGGCCATGTCGCTGATCATGTGCTCGGGCACGAACACGCCCGACACGTTTTTGTTCATATATCGTGCCATACCAGCGGACTTCAACGGGATAATCCCCACGAGCACCGGTACCTTGAACTGCGATGCGCTCCTCATGAACTTCTCGAAGGCATCCACATCATAAACCGCCTGTGTTTGGAAGAACCGGGCCCCCACGCTGATCTTCTTCTCCATCATGGCGAGCTGAAGCTCGGAGGATTCCTCGGTATCGGATACCGGCTTCACCACAGCCCCGACGAGTAAATCGGTCTTTCCCTGAAGCTTCGTGCCCGATAGATCGTAGCCGTCATTCATCTGGGTAATGGTCCAGATCAACTGCTCCGAGTCGAGGTCGTATACGTCTTTCGCGTCTATGTGATCGCCCAGGCTGGGAAAATCACCGGAGATCACGAGCACGTTTTTAATCCCCAACACGGATGCACTAAGCAGATCCGATTGCAGGGCGATCCTGTTTCTATCCCGGCAGGTCATCTGGAACACGGGGTCTAAGCCCCTTTGCACGAGCAACGAGCAGGTTGCCAGCGAGCCAAGTCGCATCACCGCGCTCTGCTGATCGGTTACATTCACCCCATCGACCTTTCCGTTGAGGATCTCGGCCAGCTCCACGATCTCAGAGGTATCCGTTCCCTTGAGGGGACCCACCTCTGCGGTAATAGCGAATTTTCCGCTCTCTAATGCTTCTCGTAATGCCATTATCCCCTGCCCTCCTCTCTTGGCTCCTCCCTCTGTTCGAGGGCCCAAAGGGTGGTGGAAAGGATCTCCGGTCTGGGCCTCATCTTGTTCCAGGCCTTGGGAGGAATGAATTTCTTTAGCACGTCAAGCCTGCCGACCTCCTTGAGCCGTTGATAGATCAGCTCCCATCCGCAGGGCTTCTCAGGGCTTACCTCGCATTTCCCGTTGGAGGCGCCTCCGCATGCCCCGTTCCGGAGACCTTTTGAGCAGGCGGTGAGGGGGCAGATCCCACCAGTGTAGTCCAGCAGGCAATCACCGCATTCCATGCACCGTTCCGATCCCTGCCATTCGCCTCGGGATCCTCCCAGGTTTATGGTATTGCAGCCCGGGTGCACCGGCTTCGCTACCATTGCTGCCGCGGTCTGGATGCCCACCCCGCAGCATAGCACCAACAGGGAATCCGCATCCATCACCTTGTCCTCAAGGGGGCGAAGCCTCGATGCCACGAGTGCCTTCTGGCAGAGAAAATCGACCACGCTATATCCGGTGATCGTCTTTCCCTCCGTCTCCAGGCGTTCCTTCATCTCGAGAACCTGGGGCATACCTCCTGTCCCGCTTGCCTGAGCGCAACCATCGCAGCCCAAGACGAAGACCTTATCTTCACCTTTCAGGTACCCCAATATCTCTTCGAAGGGCTTCTGTTCTGAGCGTAACATATCGATCCTCCTGTTAACCCTGTTACGTAATGTATTTTAGGTGATGTATTTTGTTTTTACCAATGCGACCTTTCCACATTTGCAGAAGAAGTCGCTAAATAACGTTATAGGGCTAAGCTATGATATATCTCCTCAACTCTCTCCCCTTGTGGTTCAAGAGATGAACAGCACAGGCGATACAGGGGTCAAAGGACCTCACTATCCTGACTATCTCAAAGGGGTTCTGCTCATCCCTAACCTTTGTCCCTATCAAGGATTGCTCGATAGGACCGTGCTTGCCGTTGCCATCCATGGGAGATGCATTCCATGTGGTGGGCACCACGCATTGATATTTGCCGATCTTTCGATCCTTGATAACAACCCAGTGTCCCAGGGCGCCGCGAGCGGCCTCGACAATCCCCACACCAGTGCCTTGATCGGGCATGGTATACTCCACATAGGCCGGCTCCTCGGGATTGAGCTCCATGATCCATTCCTGAAGGTTATTTGCTATGTGCAAGGCGCACAGGGCTCGAGCCGCATGCCTCCCGAGCACCGAGAAGAGGACTCCAGGAGCGGCCTTGAAATGGGCCAGGGTGGAATCCACCATCTCCTTTGTCGCCTTATCTCCCGCCGCATACCCCACTGCAACCCTTGCCAGAGGGCCCACCTCGTGGACCTCCCCTTTGTATCGGGGGGCCTTTATCCATGAGTACCCGCCTTCTTTGCCCGGCATGGGATTGGTTTCTCCGTCAAAGGGATGACGCGCTGCGCCATCGCCCTCATACCACGAATGTTCAATGTACTCGTTGATCTGGTCCAGGTCCAGCGGCTGGTGCTTAAGATCGGTGGAGGTGCTCCCCTGGGTGAAGAGCCGGGCCCTTTTCGTGTAGTCGGGGTTCCTGCCGTCCAGGTCGTATACCCCGTAGGAGAGGAATTTCCCGCAGCCCTTGCCGATCTCGAAATAGTCGCCGTAGGTCTCCGCAACCTTGATTACATCGGGCACGTAGACATCCTCAACGAACTCCCGAAGCTCCTTTGCCCTGGCCAGAAGGGTGGTGATTTTATCCACCGTGGGGATCTCGGTCATACCACCGGGGGTTACCGCACAGGCGTGGGGAACCTTTCCGGCCAGGATCGCAGTCGCCTCATGACCCTTTCTCCTCATCTCGAGCGCCTGCACATAGTGCGATACGAGCATCTGATCGACCTCCGTGGAAAAGCGGTAATCTCCTTCATAGCGCGGGACGAAGGGGGCGAGTTCCCCCCTGGAGATAAAGGCCTTGATGCTGTTCAGGGTTCGATCTGCTCCCTCGTATGAGGCCACCTTGGTGACATCCACGTAGTCAAGGGCTGCAAGGTGATAGAAGTGAAGGATATGGTCCTGGATCTGGTGAAAGCCCATGGTGAGGTTTCTCATGATACGGCCGTTATCCGGGATCTTATCCGCGATCCCGAAGGCGCTGTCCAGTCCCAATGCGGACGCGGTGGTGTGGCAGTGATTGCACACCCCGCAGATCCTCTCGGTGATCAACTGGGCGTCTCGGGGGTCCCTGCCCTCGAGTATCTTCTCGAAGCCCCGAAAGAGCATGCCTGAGCACTTGGCCTCCTTGACCTCGCCGCCGTCCACTACGGTCTCCACCTTCAGGTGCCCCTCAATCCGCGTAATCGGATCTATTATTATCTTCCCCATATCTCTTACTCCTCCCGTTTTTTCCAGTATTCACCGATCTTCGGTACGTCCACATCGGTTATCTTCTCATAAAAGGATCCCAGAAAATCAGGGAACTCGGGCTGGGTACACCCCTGGCATCCCATGCCGGATCGTATGCACCAGTTGACGCCATTGTTCCACTGGCGGATGGGGCAATCGGCGTAGGTGATGGGGCCCTTGCACCCGAGCTCGTACAGACAGCCTGGATCCCCGAACTTCTTGGCGAATTTCCCCTCGTCGAAGTAGGGTCTCCTCTGGCAGTTCTCATGGATGAGCAGACCATAGAATTCCCTGGGCCGAAGCAGGTCATCGAGATCGCCATCCTTTGGCAGGCCGGCTAGTAGCAACTTGGCAACCGTTCCCACGAACCAGTCGGGATGAGGAGGGCATCCCGGCACATTGATAAGGGGGGTGGCGATCCCCTCTCCCTTGAAGATCTCCATTACGCTCTTCACCCCTGTGGGATTGGGCCTCGCACCCGGTATTCCGCCGAAGCTCGCGCAGGTTCCCAGGGCGACCACCGCCATTGCCTTCCTGCCGAGCTCCACCACCCATCGGTAGAAGGGAATGGGCTCCTCATTTCTCTCGCCCACGGCACAGTATACACCCCCATCGGCGGTAGGAACCACCCCTTCCACGATCAAGAGGAACTGGCCCTCGTGTTTCTGACCGGTATCCTCTATCGCCTGTATTACTGGATCCCCTGAGCCCGCTGAGATGTTGGTGTGAAATCTCAGGCTGATATGCCTTCCGGGAACCACCTCATCAATGAGCACGTGCTTTATCGAAGGCGCGACGGTATTGAGCATCGATACAGAACACCCGCCGCAGGTTCCCCCTCCGATCCACACCGCCGGTATTTCCTTTATATCAGACATCCCCGAACCTCCTTGTTGGTTTTTTTCGGTAGCGATTCCCTATTACATATCGATACTAATTTGTCAATAGTCCTTTTTTACCGATTAGAAGCTAGAGAAGTCCTCGCCAAACATATTTGAAATTCCCTCCAACTTTGAATCAAGGCTGATCATAATGATAGTGTTCAGTAGTTCAGCGTTCAGTGTTCAGGAAAGACTCCCTCCCTTTCATTGCTCCTGCCCCCTGAACTCTGAACGCTGAACACCGAGTGCTCAAAATGTCCCACCGATATAGTCAAACGATCAGCATGTAAGGAGCTAAAGTTGAGCGGCCCGGAAACGAATAAGGAAGGCCCTGAAAAACGGTGCAGCTGGCCCTTGATTGCCCCCGCGAGCTCATCAGCAGGCTCGATTCAGGGGCATTATCGCGAGTGAATCATGGCATCGGTTTTCGCCATCTATAAAGAGCTCACGCCCAGGCGATCTGCGATTGAACGGTACGAAGGGCTTGATCAAGGAGGCCGAACTCAAAGGAGAGCAAGGATGCCCACCTAGATCAAATAAACGCGAAAGGGATTCATTGAAACTATAGTTTAGGCCTTGGGAGCAATCCTGCCCTATCAACGATCTCGGGTACCCTGTGTTCCCATTCAATTGCCATAAGGTGGATTCCGGCAATTCCCTCTATCCCTCTGATCTCTTGAATCTGCTCACAGAGCATCTTTATCCCTTCAGCAGCAACATTACCCTTTCCGGCCCCCTGGAGACGCTTGATCATTTCATCGGGAATAATGATCCCGCTCACATTCGCGGCCATGTACCGAGCCATACCTACGGATTTAAGGGGCGTGACGCCTGCCAGGATCTTGCATTTTTCATGCAAGCCCATATCCACCACCTGTTTCATGAATTCTCGAAACCGATTCATATCATAGATACACTGGGTTTGGATAAAATCGACACCGGCCCCCACTTTTTTGGCAAGCCTATGGGCCCGGTACCACGCGGGATCGGCAAAGGGGTTGCATGCAGCCCCTATAAACATGGTGAACTCCCCCTCTATTTCATCCTCGCAGATAACCTTGTGCTCGTCCCTCATGGTTTTCACCATGTGGATCATCTGAATGGAATCTATATCAAAGACGTTCTTGGCCTCGGGATGGTTGCCGAATATCTGATGATCACCGGAGAGGCATAGCATGTTCTTTATCCCAAGGGCAGCGGCCCCAAAGAGATCGGACATCATGGCGATCCTGTTTCGATCCCTGGCAACCATCTGCATGGTCGGCTCCAGCCCTTCCTCTATCAATATCCTGGATGCAGCGATCGAGGACATTCGCACCGTCGCGCTCTGGTTATCGGTGATGTTCACTGCATCAACATTATCCCTCAGCATGGCTGCCTTTTCTTTCACCACTTTCACGTCCGGGCCCTTGGGAGGTCCCAGCTCGCCGGTAACGACGAATTCACCTCGGTGTAAAAGCCTCTCGAGATTGCTTCCGGATTTCATATCTTCATATCCTCCCTGACCGTCTTTCGCGGTCCACCACTATGACTCGGTCTCCAGTCCTTGTACATCTCAAGCTTCTTGAGATTATCCAATTCCCCTAATGCATCGAGCCGCTCGAGAATGAGATGCCAGGCACAGTCGGTGTCCTTGCTGACCTCGCATTTTCCAT
>CAZJXD010000140.1:0-2007 GCA_964549945.1 uncultured Desulfobacteraceae bacterium
ATCAGGGATACCTCCTCCCGTATCGTTAATGAGCTGAGGGGAACAGGCGGGTGCATGCCGCCCCGCCATGCTCCTTCAGCACCTCTCTCTCAGCACTGAGCCATTGGATCACCCCACCTTGAACTCCTCCGCCAGCCGATGGAGGAGCATCCCATAGGCCTTTTGGCCCCGCGTGAAACTCGCGAGCCGAAAGAACTCATTGGGCGAGTGTATACGTTCGTCGCGAAGGCCAAAGGCAAACACGATGGTATACGCATTGAGGTGGTGCAGGAACAGGAAGTTAACCGGGACCGTTCCCCCGGAGCGAATCCGATAGGGATCCCTGCCATAGAGATCGCGTAGGGCTTCGCTGGCAATATGAAGACCTCGGTGATCAGCGGGAATCAGATAGGGCATTGCCCCTTTCTCGGACGCGGTGGTGAACACCTTTATGCCGGCAGGTGCCGCGCGTTTCACATGACTCACAACCAAATCGGCGATTCGTGAGGGATCCTGGTCGGCCACGAGCCGACAGGTAATCTTTGCATGGGCCGTGCTGGGGAGTACCGTTTTCATGCCCTGCTCCTGAAAGCCTCCGTAAATGCCATTTACCTCCAGGGTCGGTCGAGCCCAGGCACGCTCATAGGTGCTGAATCCAGGCTCCCCGAAGAGATTCTGGGCTCCCGTCTCCCCGAGATACTCGGCCTCGTCGAACGGCACGCGAGCCATTTGCCCTCGCTCCTCATCGGTCAGGGATCGAATGTCATCGTAGAAGCCCTCCACGGTAACCCGCCCGTCAACATCGTGCATGGAGTCAATGATTCGGGCCAGCCCGTGGATCGGATTCACAATGGTGCCGCCGTAAACACCCGAGTGGAGGTCATGGTCAGGCCCCTCCACATCCAGAAATACCGAGACGAGTCCACGACTGCCTAGAATAAGAGCGGGCTGATCTTCACCCCACTGACTGCCGTCGGCGCTCACCACCAGGTCGCATTTTAAAAGATCACCCTTGGCGGAGATGAAATCCGGTAATTGAGGGCTGCCGATCTCCTCCTGCCCCTCAAAGAGAAACTTCACGTTGATCGGCAAACTCCCCAGGGTTTCGAGCATGGCCTCAGCCACGGTAATGGGGATAAACATGTTGCCCTTGTCGTCACTCGCACCTCTCGCGTAGATGCGCCCCTCCTTTATGACAGGCTCAAAAGGCGGGTTTTCCCACAAATCGATGGGATCCACCGGCTGAACGTCGAAATGCCCGTAGATCAGCACCGTCGGTTTACCGGGGGCGTGAAGCCAATCGCCGTAGACCACCGGATGTCCGCCGGTCTGCATGATCTGAACCGACTCAATGCCCGCCCCAGCCATACGAGCTTCAATCCATTCAGCTGCCTTATGGACGTGGGGCCTGTGCTCGGACAAGCTGGAAATGCTCGGAATGCGCAAGAACTCCTTGAGCAGATGGATAAATCGCTCACTATGTTCATCGAGGTATGCCTCCCAAGTACCCATACGATATGCCTCCTATCGTTGTTTGAAGATACATGAAAATTTGAGAAAAAATGAGATAGAACTCTTTCCGGAGATGGCCTTTTCGCCCATAAAAAGCTTGACATTCGAATTGTATTCGTTTATTAGCACAACATCAACATAGATATGACCTATGCTTGAAATATGATGAACTTTATTGCTCAAAACACTAGAGATATTATCAGGGTAACGGGCATCGGGCCGCGTTTCCCGAGGCTCGTCCCTATGGTAGGTCACCTAAAACTACCGGGCCTGATAATCCCGTAGTGTTATTGAGACGAATTAAAACCCGTTATCAGGCCCGCCTGATAACGGGTTTTTTTGTGCTGGTTGGGGGCGCAAACAAGGATAAATGCTGCCCTCAGGAAATAGCCTGAGAGTTTCAAATGCCCTGAGGCACAAGAGATTCAACATATATGAGCGGGAATGCAGCATAGCCTGTTACAGCATAATCACAGAAAGGAGCGATGAGATGGAGGCAAAGGAAGAGGGGATTGA
>CAZJXD010000140.1:2107-10059 GCA_964549945.1 uncultured Desulfobacteraceae bacterium
ACAGCATAATCACAGAAAGGAGCGATGAGATGGAGGCAAAGGAAGAGGGGATTGAATCAACTACAAATGGATCGGTACAGGAAGAAGCGGTTACCTGCTCGAAGTGCGGTCAACTTCTGAGACACACTCACGAGTGGGTAAGGGGCGAGAACGGTACTATCATCTGTGCGACATGTTACCAGGAGATCCTTTTTCCGAACATCAACGATCACTCGATGGAGGTGTTTGATTAGTACCCAAGGTGGATCACCGCCTTCTCGATGTTCTCAAGTTCTCCCGCGATTTGATGGTATGAGATCTTGGCAACAAATCTTGAAATCTTTGCACAATGCGAGTGTTCCCGTGTTCAGCGCTCAGAGTTCAGCCTGTCGAGAGCCTCCAGGTCGAACGAGGGTGAGCAGGAGCCCTGAGGGGAATAGATCTTTCCTGAACATTGGACCACTGAACACTCAAAATGTCTGAGCTATTTAGTCAAGCAATCAGCACGTAAAGAACTAACCTCCTATATGAGAGGGCGATGGAAAAATTTGCCTGACCCTAAGAAAAAGCTTGACAGTTGATAATTATCTATTTATTTAAATTTATTTGAATATGATTGAATGCTGACACAAAAATGAAGCTCATATCTCAAAACATTATAGGCATTATCAGAGCAACGGGGATACGCATAAATTCCCTGTTGCTCCTCCTGATAGTAGGTAGCTTGAAACTACCGGGCCTGATAATGCCGTAATGTTATTGAGATGATTCATAACCCGTTATCAGGCCCGCCTGATAACGGGTTTTTTTCTGCTTCCCTGGGGAAGGAACATCAGATCGTACCCAATAGAAAATACAGCCCCTGAAGAACGAGGGGAACGAGGAGGGCAAATGGAAGCCAGCCTTGATGGAATCGTCGCGGTGGTGGGAAACTACGGCAGTGGCAAGACCGAGGTTTCGGTCAATCTCGCGATGAGAGGCAGAAGCCAAGGCCTCGAGGTGGGCATTGCGGATCTCGACTTGGTGAATCCCTACTTTCGGGCCCGTGAAGCAAGGGGCGTGCTTTCCGGGCTGGGAATCGAGGTGATCGTACCGCCGGAAAAGTATCTTCAGGCCGATCTTCCCATACTGAATCCCGCGATAGCCGGCATGATTCGTCGGCCTCGGCAGCTCACGCTGCTCGATGTGGGAGGCGATGATGTGGGTGCGAAGGTACTCGGAGCGCTCGCGGACTCGCTCACCAGTACACGAGTGCAGATGCTCCAGGTGGTCAATCCCTTTCGACCCCATACCGATACGGTGGAAGGATGCCTGAGCATGAGGGATGGGATTGAGAAGGCCTCGAAGATGGCCGTAAGCGGCATCATCGGCAACGCCCACCTGATAGATGAAACCACGGTGGAGGACATCTACATGGGCTATGGCTTCGTGCAAACCCTATCAGAGGTGAGCGGATTACCTCTCCAGTGTATTGCCGTTGCCGAGGAGCTGCTCGGCAGATTAGAGGTGGACTATTTCTCATGCCAGGTTCTGCCCATCAGGCGGCAGCTTGTTCCACCGTGGAAAAGGGCTTGCCCATTTCAATAAAAATCCAAGCGAGTGAAAGAGGATGAACTACTTCTACTATATCGATCGAGACAGATGTAAGGGGTGCGGGCTATGCGCGGCAGTGTGTCCCAAAAAAGTGCTCCAGATCTCCGATGAGCTCAATACCAAGGGTTATTTCCCCGTTTTTCAAGCGCACCCTGAGAACTGCGTTTTCTGCGCAACGTGCTGCATAATGTGCCCTGACGTGGCACTCACGATCACCGAAGCCGCTGAAGAGATGGCGAAATCGGCATAAGGGGAGGAGAACATATGGGCAAGGTGTTAATGAAGGGAAACGAGGCTATTGGAGAAGCGGCAATCAGGGCTGGGTGCCTTAACTACTTCGCCTACCCGATTACCCCCCAATCGGAGGTGGCAGAGTACCTCTCACGCCGGCTTCCGGAGGTTGGCGGGGTCTTTTTACAGGGGGAGAGCGAGGTGGCGGTTTCTTACATGATCTTCGGCGCCGCGGCCTGCGGCGAGCGGGTGTTCACCACCTCCTCAAGCCCGGGGATCAGCCTCATGAGCGAGGGCATCAGCTATATCGCGGCTGCCCAGTGCCCGGCGGTATTCGTCAATATCATGCGCGGCGGACCCGGGCTTGGTGGTATCCTCCCTTCCCAGGCGGACTACTTCCAGGCGACCAAGGGCGGAGGACACGGTGACTACCGTCTTCTCGTGGTGGCGCCCGCGGGTGTACAAGAGGCGGTTGAGATGGTGATGATGGCCTTTCCCCTTGCGGAGAGGTACCGGAACCCCGTGATGATCCTCGGCGACGGACTGATCGGCCAGATGATGGAGCCAGTGGAGTTTCCCGATCAGCTCAGCTCAAAGCCGAGCAATAAGGATGAGTGGGCCACCAACGGGATGGCGACTCGCAACAGCGACAAGCCCAATGTGGTAAGAACCCTCATCTTGGATCCGAATAAGCTCAATGAGCACAACCTTCACCTGAGGGAGAAATATGAGCGGATGAAGCACGAGCAGATCAGGTATGAGCCCTACAACCTCGACGCCGACTACAGGGCCCTCATTGTGAGCTATGGCACCATGAGCAGGGTATGCAGGAGCGCTATCGATGCCCTGAAGGAGGAATGCATTGAGGTGGGGATGGTTCGTCCCCAGACGCTCTTCCCCTTCCCTGAGAAGGCCATAGAGGAGGCCGCCTCAAAGGAGAGCTGCGAGGTGGTGGTGAGCATCGAGATGAGTATGGGGCAAATGGTGGAGGATGTGGAGCGGAGCGTGAGGGGAATGCGTCCGGTCAGATGGTATGGCACGTGTGGGGGCGAGGTCCCAACTCCGGAGGAGATCATGAAGGCAATGAAGTCGTTCATGAGCTCAGAAAGCCCTCATTTAGTCCATTCCTCCACTGGGTGAACCATGAATCATGCTTCCGGGAGTACCGCTACATCCCCCAGGCGGAGAAGGAGATTAGACAATGGGAAAGGCGTTCACAAGGCCGCGCGCACTCTCTGAACAGTACACGCACTACTGTCCGGGGTGCACCCATGGGATCATTCACCGGCTTATCGCCGAGGTGATCGACGAGCTGGGCATACGTGGTCGCACCGTGGGCATTGCACCGGTAGGCTGCGCGGTGCTGGCCTACAATTACTTCACCTTTGACTTTCAGGAGGCGGCCCACGGCCGCGCACCTGCAATGGCCACCGGCATCAAACGGGTTCGGCCCGACCTCATGGTATTTACCTACCAAGGGGACGGAGACCTGGCGAGCATAGGAATGGGCGAGATCGTTCACGCGGCGAACAGGGGCGAGAAGTTTACCACCATCTTCGTGAATAACACCGTGTACGGCATGACCGGGGGCCAGATGGCTCCGACCACGATGCCGGGTCAACGGACTACCACCTCACCCTCAGGGCGCAACGTCGATGAGGTCGGCATGCCCCTGAAGGTGGCAGAACTGCTCGCCACGTTGGATACACCCGGCTATATCGAGAGGGTCACGGTGATAAAGCCGCGTTACATCGTGAGGGCCAAGAAAGCCATAAAAAAGGCCTTTACCTACCAGCTCCATGGCCGATGTTTCGGCCTTGTGGAGGTAGTGAGCACCTGCCCCACCAACTGGGGCCTCACCCCTCTGGAGGCGGTGAAGTGGACAGAGGAGGTCTTGCTTCCGTACTACCAGTTAGGAGAATATAAATCGCCTGATGAACAAGAGGAGGGATAAATGCAAACCGAGGTGATGTTTGCCGGGTTCGGGGGCCAAGGGATCTTGCTGAGCGCCAAGATCCTCGCCCACGCGGCTTTGGAGCAGGGGCTCGAGGTGGCCTGGGTGCCCTCCTACGGCCCTGAGATGCGTGGTGGAACGGCCTATTGTATGGTGGTGATGAGCGATCGGCCGATCGGGTCTCCTATTATCAAGAACCCCCTCCATCTCGTTGCCATGAACCGACCCTCTCTTGAGAAATTTGCGCCCACGGTGAAATCGGGGGGCGTGATACTGATCAACAGCTCGCTGATTCCCCACGGCTCCGGTCGCGGTGATGTTCGCGAGCTCCTCGTGCCGGTCAATGAGATCGCCATCAAGCTCGGCAGCGTCAGGTCCGCGAACATCGTTGCCCTTTCCGCCTTTGTTTGCCGCAGCAAGATCGTCGAGTACGATACCCTCCGGCACTGCATCCAGGAGGAGTTTTCCGGAAAAAAGGAGCTGATCTCACTCAACCTGAAGGCCGCTGAGGAGGGGAGAAGGCTGACCTATCTCTGCTCCTTGTGAGCCCTTACAACGAGATCCTTTGAAAAGTTGCTGCCCTTCAGAGCAAGCGCTTCCTTAAAAGGCGCTGGCCCTTAAAAGATACTTAAAAATGATCCGATTTCCTCTTGACAAAGGACTTTAAGCAGGCTATAGAGCAAATCATGAGAAAAATAACTGAAATTAGCCTCACGACGATTTCAAATGGCTGGTGCTGGCCCATCCCCGGGTAGGGGGTGAGTCCGTAAGCACATCAGACCGTGGGCTCGCTTCCCAGGAGCCCACGGTTTTATTCTTTGCAGGCAGTAAAGGCCGTGGGTCGATAGAACCCACGGCCTTTTTTTCATAGCAGATCATGAAAACCATTCAAGGAGCGAATAAGGAGGTACGCAATGGGGATAGAGGGAAATGATACCGCCTCGAACCACGGGGGGATACCACGAGATGGGGAGGTTAGGTGCGCGAAATGCGGCCGAACGGCGAAGCCATCCCATGGATGGGTAATGGGTTCTGACGGTGCCATCCTGTGCGCAGTGTGCAACCGAGATCCCATCTCATCGCACATCGATGATCGCTTTGCGGAGATGTTCGGACATGAAATGGCCCACTATTTCTCTTCCCTGCGCAAGCGCAATAGGTTTAAGGCAGGGGAGAAAAGGGGGAATGAATCGCATTCTTGAGTTCGCCCATTACTTCTTGATAAGAAACGGCGAATAACCCCCTTTCTCCAACGTGCATATTTGGTATGCATGCCTTTGGCCTGTTCGAATATCATCCTAAAACAATAATAGAAACCCTGGCCCAGACCTGGCTTTGAAAAAGTGGATGTATATCTATGAATACCGTAATCTTCACCAAGCACGATACCGTTCCTGTGCCCTCGCACCAGGGCAGGCTGGCATGCAATACCTTAGTACTTCGATTCGCAATTACACTCACGTATTCTCCAAAGTATGTGGCTGTTCTTGCTCACTCAGTACTAAGTCCTGAGTGAATAAATTCGTTACCGAATTTATGAATCGATGGACTTAGTTTAATAGCGCCAACTTATTGTCAATAACACGGCATTAGCCTGTTGCAATCATGTCGCGCCAGGGCGGGCTTGACACAAATGGTAAGATCTTCGTTTATATAGACGGCTAGTATCTGTTATTTGTTGAAAGCGATTAATTAGAAAAGGAGGAATACCATGGAGAAGACTGCACTAGGTCCGCAGACATTGCTATTTCCCATGCCCGTCACCTTGATCGGCGCCCAAGTAGAGAGCAAGCCAAACTATATGACCGCGGCGTGGTGTGCGATTGCGGCACAAAAGCCCCCATCCGTGGCCGTTGCCATTCGCAAGGAGCGGTATACCCTGAAGGGAGTAAGAGAACAGGGAACCTTTTCCGTGAATGTTCCCTCCTCCTCTATGGCTAAAAAGGCCGATTATTGTGGCCTTTACTCCGGCAAGAACAAGGATAAGTCACGGATATTTACCGCCTTTTACGGTGAGCTTAAAACCGCGCCTCTGATCGAGGAGTGCCCCGTGAATCTCGAATGTAAGGCCATTCATTACCTTGATCTTGGGAGCCATACGCTCGTCGTGGGAGAGATCATTCAAACCTATGTCTCAGGGGACTGCCTCACGGATAGGAAAGTGGATCCAGGGAAGATTGATCCCCTCATCTTCATCACCGTCGCGAGGAAATACCATCGACTTGGGGATGAGATCGCCACCGCCTTTGCGATCGGGAAAGAGTGAGACACTGATGGCCGGAAGGCTTAGAGGACCCCTTTCTTATGATGAGCTGCGGCTGATCTGAGGTATCCTCTGCCCTGTCGGATATCGCTACGATCCTCTCGAGGCACTGTTTGAGGTGTATCTTATGTAATATATGATGCCCCTGTTAACCGTGAATAATTTCGTAGCACGAAACGTGAATTTGAGGTAATAAGATATCTGCCCTATCAGCATAGAGCATCATCAAGGAGATATCCCTCAAGCGGTTCGGGAAAGCATCTGAGGTATTTGGAGTGAGCGGTGTTGCTGTTGGCCTCCAATGTCTCCAGTTATATGACGGGATCGGTTATGATTATTGATGGGGGGTATCTGGCACGCTGATCAAGTAGAATGTCATGAGGAGCATTGTATGAAAAGAGAGGCGGTGCTCTTACAAATAAAAGAATCGATCGCAACGATTACCCTCAATAGGGCAGGATCAAAAAACGCCATCAACAGCCAAATGGCTTCAGAATTAAGGGACATTGCAAATGAGATATCTGGAAATGATTCTCTCAAGGCAGTCATTGTCACGGGAGGGAACACATTCTCCGTGGGAACCGATCGTGAGATGTGTACCTTTTTTGAGCGCAAGGGTGAGCTGATCAAACACCTGTCCCTCGCCTGCGTTGTTGCGGCAGGCAATAGACCCTTTATCGCTGCAATCTCCGGCGATACTCTTGGCCAGGGCCTGGAACTCGCATTAGCCTGCGACCTGAGGATATGCAGTGATAGTGCCCATTTTGCAATGAACCACCTCACCTACGGAGATATCCCCTGGGATGGCGGAACTCAGCGGTTGTCTCGTGTCGTGGGCAGAGGCAAGGCCATGGAGATGATCCTCACAGGCGAGATGATCAATGCGCAAGAGGCCCATCGAATCGGCCTTGTTCACAGGGTCGTTCCAGAGGATGAATTGCTACCAGCAGCCATGGAGATGGCACGGGAGATGGCCACGAAAAGCCCAATTGCCGTCAGGTACGCAAAAGAGGCAATCGGCAAAGGGATGGATCTCACGTTAGAGCAGGGACTGCGTCTTGAGGCCGATCTCTACTTCCTGCTCCATACCACCAAGGATCGAACAGAGGGCATCAGGGCCTTTCAGGAAAAGAGAAAACCTGAGTTTGAGGGAATGTAATCATCAGATTTACAATTTTCGACTGCCGATTGGCGATTTTCAAATCCAAAATCTAAACTTTAAAATCAAAAATATCCAGAGGGATCTCCAGTGGGCGATTTTGAGACGTTGATTTATGAGAAGGAAGATGGTATCGCCTCGGTAACCCTTAACCGCCCCGAGGCCCTAAATGTCTATAACATCCAGATGAGAGATGACCTGTATGAGGTGCTGAGCGCCATCAAAGACGATGATGAGGTCAGGGTTGGGATATTCAAAGGCGCGGGGGAAAGGGCATTCTGTGCAGGGGCTGACCTCAGCGAGTTTCTCACCGCGCCGTCGCCCACAGAGGCGCGACGGATTCGCTTCGAGCGTGATGTGTGGGGGCTCTTCTTGAGCATTCCCCAGCCCCTTATCGCAGCGGTTCACGGCTATGTGTTGGGCTCGGGCATTGAGATCGCGCTGTGTTGTGATATCAGAATTGCCTCAGATGATGCCAAATTTGGGTTACCTGAGGTTGGCCTGGGCATCATCCCGGCCGCAGGCGCCACCCAGACCCTCCCCCGCACCATAGGCCGAGCCAGGGCCCTTGAGATGCTCCTCACCAACCGGTGGATCGATGCTAAGGAGGCTTTACAGATAGGGTTGGTCAACAAAGTAGTGCAAAGGGAAAAACTGATTGAAACCGCGGAGGAGATCGCCGGGAAAATCGCCTCACATGATCCCCTCGCGGTGAGAAACGCCAAACAGGCGGTCATAAGGGGATTGGAGCTCCCCCTCGCCGAGGGCCTGGA
>CAZJXD010000141.1:0-9763 GCA_964549945.1 uncultured Desulfobacteraceae bacterium
CTAACCTATTAACTTTATTAGAAAAAACAGGATATGTTACGTATAGCTGCTATGAACCTATGCTGCCTATAATCAGCGTGAAAATTCCACACTACGATCGCTAATCACAGGCTAATCTAATCCTTCCCTTCGTAGACAATCAGGCCTGTGATAATTCGACGAACCCGCAGGATATCATCAAGCTAAAAAAGTTGTGATATGTCTGAAGTAGGGGGCAAAGAGAAACGTCCGTAAAGTAGCTTATTTTGTCGAGCGCTATTTTGCTTATTCTGTATAGCAAGATACCTCTTCTCACCCTCGGGCTTTCCAGCTCCTCAGTCCTCTCATCGGTCCACTGCCGCACCTTGTACTCAAAGCGAGGCAAGGTTCCATGGGGAACCTCCTCGAGCCGTCTACCTCTATTTCTCACCGCCCGCTTCGCTAGAGGCACGGAGATCGCAGAGGAAGCAATCTCACGCGATCATTCGACCTGAAGCGAATGAGCGGCATGGCCTCCCTTGAAAAGCTCGTTATGAGCACTCCTGGTCGGCGAAAGCTTGACTTGAGAAGGCCTATTGTTTACAAAGAGAAAGATCGGTTCCAGGTTCAAAGGTTAATCTAGTTATATTCTTAATGTTATTGATGCCGCCTGAGGCATGACGCATAAAAGCCTCTCTAACCCATTGGGTGAAGCATAACGCCTGTGGATATCAACCTATTTTCTTTTTGTTAATAGCATCTTATGGCATTTCAACGGGGAACCGTGAACGGTGAACCGCTCAACCCATGTTACATATAAGTGCTGCCGATTTTGCTGTGATGATCACTGAGGTTACCTCGCTCTTGCGAAAGGAGGTGTGAATCTATGCAGAAGAGGACCCACAAAGAGATAATCGATGGCTGGCATCCATTCACCCACCAGGAGATAACCACCTATGTAGCCAAGGGTTTCTGGCATAACCTGACTGTCTGCGACCTGCTTGACCGAAATGCGGGAATATTCCCCAATAAGCTCGCTCTGGCCGATGATGCAAGGGAGGTTACCTGGAAGGA
This sequence comes from uncultured Desulfobacteraceae bacterium, assembly GCA_964549945.1. GTDB lineage: Bacteria > Desulfobacterota > DSM-4660 > Desulfatiglandales > B25-G16 > B25-G16. Next base: position 1,033 of record CAZJXD010000141.1, read on the forward strand.
GTTGCGGACAAAGGCCAACCGGATGGCGATTCAGCTCAAAAGGCAGGGGGTGGAATATGGCGATTTCTTCTTGCTTCAGATGTTCAACACAGTGGAGTTTTTCTACCTCTTCTTCGCGCTTAATCGGATCGGCGCCGTCCCCCTCATGTGTTTGCCCCGGCACAGGATGTTAGAGGTGAACCATGAGCTAAGGCTCCACAGGGCCAAGGGGATCTGCGTGATGGCAGGAGAGAAATTCGACTTTGTTGGGATGGTGGAGGAAATCAGGGACCAGCATCCCTATCTTGAGGTCTTTTTTGTAGCTGGCGGCGAAGCACCCAGGGGGTGGCTAAGCCTCGAAGAGCTTGTGCACGAGGAAATCGAAGGGGAGTACCCGGCAGATTACCTTGATCAATTCAGGCCTGACCCCAATGATATCTGCTGCGAGCAATTATCGGGGGGCACGACTGGACTACCCAAGGGCATACCACGGACCCATAATGATTACATCTGCCAGTGGGAGGGCTATGCGAGGATAGCAGGCTACACAGAGGAGTCCGTCAGCCTGGTAACGATACCGGTGGCGCATAATGCCGCCTTCATTACCGTGAGCGGACCGTCGACATTTCTCGGGGGGACCATAGTGCTGACAAAATCACCTAGGCCCAAGGAACATTTTGAGCTGATCGAACGATACGGGGCCACGCATACGATGCTGATACCGGTGCAGATTACCTATTGGAGGGAGGCAAAGGAGGAGAGAAAGAACCGCGATTTGAGTTCTCTCCGGGTTGTAAGCGCTGGTGCCCAGAAGGCAAAACCGGAACTCGTTGAATGGTGCCTCACGGAGCTCGGGGTTGATATGGTAAACCACTTTGGTATGGCTGAAGGCCCTATGATCTGCAACCGCTGGGATAGCCAGAAAGAGCCCCAGATGAATACTATTGGCTTTCCCATGTTCATAGACCCCGAAGTGCAAATAAGGATCGTTGATGACGTGAATAAGGAGGTTGGGGTTGGGGAGATAGGGGAGATGGTAGCGAAAGGCCCCTTGAACTTTCGCGGGTACTTCAGGAATCCGGAGGAAAACAAAAAGGCCTTCGATGAGGGGGGCTTCTTCCACTCGGGAGACCTGATGTCGCGGCGTCAGGACGGCAGGCTTGTGGTGGAGGGCCGGAAAAAGGACATGATCATACGCGGTGGTGAGAACGTATACCCCGAGGCCGTCGAGGATCTCTTGATGAAGCACCCCCACATTATGAATACGGCTGTCGTGGGGATGCCGGACCCTCGATTAGGTGAGAGGCTCTGTGCGTTCGTCCAGCCGAAGGAGGGGGAATCGGTTGCCTTTGATGAAGTCCAGCAGTATATGAGGGATCAGGGGATTGCCGTGTTCCAATGGCCGGAGAGGGTAATGGAAGTGGGGGGCTGGCCCCTGACAGCGGTGAATAAAATAGATAAGAGACGCCTGCGGGCGTATATTACCGCCCAGTTATTCAAGGAAGGCACGATAGACAAGGAATTTGGCGATGACTATCTCACGCGCGATAAGCTCACCATCGATGATGTACTATCGGGCAAGGTTACGGTGGAGTTCATAGGGACACCGTCATAGATTAGCGAAGCTTCGGAGGTAAAAATGGGAGAATATGAGATCGTGGGCAAGCCGGTGCCGCGAATTGATGGCAAGGTTAAGGTTACAGGCACGGCCACATACGCTGATGACCTGGTGCTTCCCGGTATGCTGCACGGAAAGCTGCTGAGGAGCCCCTATGCTCATGCCAGAATCCTCAGCATCGACACCAGCAAGGCGGAAAAGCTCCCTGGGGTGAGGGCAGTGATCACCGGCAAGGACTTCCCCGGGATTGTGGTGGGTTTCATGAAGAAATATGCCGACCGCCCGCCCATAGCCATTGAAAAGGTGCGCCATTACGGGGAGGCGGTGGCAGCGGTGGCAGCGGTGGATGAGGATACGGCCGAGGAGGCGCTGGATCTGATTGACGTAAAATATGAGGAGTTGCCTCCCGTGCTCAACTGGGAGGAGGCCCTGAGAGAGGGGGCCCCTCTGGTCCACGAGAATGCAGAACATAATATCGGCAGCACCTGCCATTTTGAGTATGGCGATGTGGAGCGGGCATTCAAGGAGTGTGATTATATCCATGAGGAGAAGTTTGAAACGCAGAGGGTCGCTATCGGCTTCATCGAACCTCATGTTGCCCTCGCGAGCGTGGATGGTTCAGGGCGGGTATTATTTCAAGGTTCAAAGCAAAGCCCCTATATAACCTGGCGTCACCTGGCATGGGGATTGGGCATGCCCTTGGATAAGATAAGGATGATCAATCCTTACATAGGTGGGGCTTTCTCCGGAAAGCACGAGGCGTTTGACCTTGATTTCTGCGCCGTGCTCCTGACACAAAAGACGGGCAGGCCCGTGAAGATAGCGCTAACACAGGACGAGGTAATCGGCACCTACCGTCAAAGGCATGAAAAGCATGTCTGGCTGAAGGTGGGCATGAAGAAAGACGGCACGTTAGTTGCCACTGATTGCAGGTATATCGCCGATGGCGGTGCCTATCTCAGCGTTGCAGCCCTGAACCTCTATCTCTTCGGTATGTTCACCACCTTGCCCTTCAGGGTTCCCAATGTAAGATATGATGCCAAAAGGGTCTATACGAATCTGCCGGTGTGCGGGGCGGTACGCGGTCAATCTCAGGTTATTGCCGGGTATGTGTTTAGCTCGATGGTGTCTATTATGGCTGAAGAATTAGGTTTGGACCCCGTTGAGGTGATGCTCAAGAATATTGTTACCGAAGGCGAGACCCTGGTAAGCGGATCGAAGATAAATAGTATCGGGCTCGAGGATGCCATTAAAAAGGTTGCTGATCGCATAGGCTGGAGGGAAAAACGGGCTAAAAAGGAGCCGAATAGGGGCCTCGGATTTGCCTGCGGTGCCCAGATTTCCGGGCTGCGCATGGGAGGGCATTTTGCCTCATCCGCGGCGGTGAAGATCGGAGAAGATGGCACCGTGAACCTCATACACGGCGGCACAGAGCTCGGCCAGGGTTGTGATACCGTTTTTGCCCAGATGGCAGCTGAGGTATTGGGCCTCCATTTTGAGGACATCCACATAGAGATGGAAGATAGCCATGATACGGTGCTTGATTCAGGGATGTTCGGCGATAGGTGCACCGTATGGAGCGGACATGCGGTTATCGCGGCTGCCGAGGATGCCAAGAAAAAGCTGGCCCGGGTTGCCGCTGAGATGCTTGATGCAAAAGAAGGTGATTTGATTTTTAGAGATCGGAAGATATATGTGAGGAATAATCCTGAAAGGCAAATCCCCTTTGTAAGGGCGGTGAGGCAAGCGATATATGGTTTGGGGCAATCTATCTATGGGCATGGCAGCTGGGGTTTCCCTGGGGCTGAGGTAGCGGATTTCACTCAAGGGCATGTGGAGCACTTCACCCCGTCATTTAGCTTTGTGGCCCAGGCTGTGGAGTTGGAGGTGGATCCGGAGACGGGGAAGGTAAGGCTCCTGAACTCGGTGGCTGCCGATGACTGTGGCCAGCCCATTAACCCATTACTGGTAGAGGGCCAGATGGACGGCGGATCTGCGCATATGATCGGGCAGGCCCTCTATGAGATAAGCCTTTACAATGAGAAAGGACAGGCGCTCAGCTCATCGTTAAGGGATTATAAGATTCCGAGAGCTATTGATGTGCCCAGATTAACCAACTACCATGTTGAAGTCCATGATCCTGTGGGGCCATTCGGCGCCAAGGGGGCTGGGGAGACCTGCACTACCGCGATCATGGCTGCCATCAGAAATGCCATTGAGGATGCCGTAGGTGCACGGATAACCAACCCGCCATTCACACCTGAGAGAGTTCTCAAGGCGCTGAAAGAGAAGAAGGAGGGAAAGCAGCTATGAAATATCCCTATGTGAAGAGATTGCCGAGATTTGAGTATCTCGCACCAAAAACAGTAGACGAGGCGATAGACTTGCTGTCGCGTCGTGGCAGAGAAGCAAAGCCCATAGCCGGGGGTACTGATATCCTGTTAAGGATGAAGCGGCGAGAAGAGGTGCCCCGGTATGTAATCGGCCTTAAGAATATCCCTGGATTGGACACCGTTGAGTACAACGATGGGCAGGGACTTCGGTTCGGCCCCCTGGTTACCATTCACGCCATGGAGGCGTCTCGTATGGTGAGGGAAAAATTCCCGATTCTCTCACAGGCAGCATCAACAATAGGCTCAGCGCAGATACGGAATTTGGGTACCGTAGTCGGCAATCTATGTAATGCCCTGCCTTCAGCCGATATGATCCCGAGCCTCATTGTGCTCGGGGCAAGGGTAAAAATAGCCGGGAAGAAGGCCGAAAGGGATATCCCCGTTGAGGAGTTTCTCACCGGCCCGGGACAGACGGTCCTCGCACACGATGAGTTAGTGGTGGAGGTTCAGGTCCCCTGTCCGCCCCCTCATAGTGGGGGGGTATACATCAAGCATGCACCCAGAGAGGCCATGGATCTGGCGATTATTGGCGTGGCAGCACTTATTACCCTGGATGATGGTATGTGCAGCCAGGCGAAGATCTGCCTTGGCAATGTTGGCCCCACACCGGTAAGGGCCATTAAAGCTGAAGGTATCCTTCAGGGCAAGCCATTCAGCGCTGAACTGGTAAGGCAGGCATCTGAGATAGCATCCCAGGAGGCTCGGCCCCGGTCATCCATGAGGAGTTCCGCCGAGTACAGAAAAGAGATGGTGAGAACACTGACCGCAAGGGCACTGAACCGAGCAAAAGAAGAAATGGGATAAAAGGTTTCTAAATGACCCGGATGATCAAGGTGCGTACCTTAGGTAGTGTGGAAATCAGGGAGGTGACGATCCAGGAGGCGGAAAGGATCCTGGAGGACACCTATAATGACCCTATGGGAGGGCTCGTGTCAGACGCAAGAACTGGTGAAGTGATCTATAAGATAAGCCCAAAGGTTCAACAGATCGTTATTATGGAGCAAATGTTAGGCGGGGGTTAAAGTTCGCTAAGGGGAGGATAGATATGAAACAGCCAATGACGTTTACCATCAACGGTGAAATCTATGAAGATGAAATAGATGTTCGAAGAACGTTGCTGGAAGTTCTAAGGGAAAACTTCGGTTTGACCGGAACGAAAAAGGGCTGCAACGAAGGTGAATGCGGTACGTGCACCGTGCTGCTGGATGGGAAACCCGTTGCCTCATGTTTGGTCCTGGCCGTGGAGGCCCAGGGAAAAAGGATTGAAACGGTCGAAGGGCTGGCACAGGGTGGTGAACTGCATCTCTTACAGCAGGCCTTTGTGGAGCATGGAGCGTTTCAATGTGGATTCTGTACACCCGGGGTGCTGATGGCGGCGAAGGGGCTGCTTGATGAGAACCCAAACCCGAGCGAGGTAGAGGTTAGGAGGGCCATAGCGGGCAACCTCTGTCGGTGTACGGGTTATAACAAGTATGTTGAAGCCATACTGGATACAGCCGCTAAGCTTAATAAGTGAATCGATTACAGCTTTAACTCCGTTGAATAAGGAGGGACGTTTATTTTGATCGCTTTGTTATGGTGAGGGATATGGATGTCTTTTTTTCGACCGAACTAGGCAGGTGCTATGAGCTGGCTCTTTACCGATGATCCAGGCGGGCGCCCGTCGCCTATAGAGACATCCATATACGGAGAACTGGGATGTCCCTGAGGAGCAGATCGCCCGCCTCCATCTGCACCTTTTGCGGGCACAACAGCATTGAACTCTTCGGTCGAAAAAAAGACATCCATATCCCTTTATAATGCAATAGGTATGGAGTTAACGCCATAATCAAATAAGTGAAAAAGGGATGGAAGGTATGCTTGAGGGATTTGTGGGCTGGCCCAAGGAATTTGCGGATACCTATCGGAAGGCCGGATATTGGGGGGGACATCCCTTAGGGGACATTGTGGACGACGCAGTGAAAAAGGTTCCCGATCGGGTGGCCATAAGCTTTGAGGGAACGCGGATTACCTACCGGGAACTGGGCCGGAACGTGGATCGACTGGCCTTACATCTGCTGGACATGGGACACAAGCCCATGGATCGACTGATTGTGCAGCTCCCCAACGTTCCTGAGACCATTTATCTCTATCTTGCAGCGGTTAAGATCGGGGTCATCCCCGTTATGACCTTGCCCGCACACCGCCAGGCGGAGATTGGCTACTTCGCTCGGTTTGCCGAGGCAACCTCGTATGCCATCCCCAAGGAGTTCCGGAGATTTGACTACATCGAGATGGCCCGGGAGATCCGTTCCCAGGCCCCTTCCCTGAAACATATCCTGGCGTTGGGAGATGATATACCGGCCGGGATGACCTCCCTATCAAGGCTTCTCCAAGACCCGATTGAAAAGCGTTTGGAGGCGGAGCGCATCCTGGAGGAGGTCAGGCCCAATCCGATGTGGCCTGCCGTTTTTCAACTCTCAGGCGGAACTACGGGCATCCCTAAACTCATCCCCAGAACCCATAATGATTACTATTACAACAGCTTGTGTTGCAAGGAATTGTCTGGATTTAGGCGGGATACCTCATGCCTCATAGGAATTCCCATCACGCATAATTTCTCCACCACATCCCCCGGTTTTCAAGGGGTTTTCATGGCAGGAGGCAGGGTGGTGATCGCACCTAGCCCTCTTCCCGATGTGGTGCTGCCGCTTATCGAAAGCGAAGGGGTGACCGCCATACCAGCCGTACCAACCATGATTATGAGCTACATGAGCGATTCGGATCTAACGCATTACGATCTCAGCTCCCTTGCGCTTTGCCTGGTGGGTGGGTCCAGGCTCCTCCCGGAGGTAGCCCGGGAGATAGGACCAAGGCTTGGAGCGGATGTACAGCAAGTCTTGGGTATGGCGGAAGGTCCTAATTTCATGACCCGCCTCGATGACCCGGAGGAGGTCAAGTTCCTTACCCAAGGGCGTGCTGTGTCCCCGGGAGATGAGATCAAAATAGTCGACGGGGATGGTAAGGAAGTGCAACCAGGTGAGGTGGGCGAGCTTTTAGTCCGCGGACCATACACCATTCGTGGCTATTTTAACTTTCCAGAACACAATGCGGTTGCCTTTACCTCTGATGGTTTTTACAAATCCGGGGACCTGGTTCGTATGCACCCCAGCGGCAACCTCATCGTGGAGGGACGTATCAAGGATACCATTAATCGTGGTGGAGAGAAGATCAGCGCAGAGGAGATGGAAAACCACATCCTGGCCTATCCAAGATTGCTCAACTGTGCCTATGTGGCCATGCCGGATCCTCTACTGGGTGAAAAACCCTGCCTGTTTGCGGTGGCGAAAAGCGGGGAGACATTTTCGCTGACGGAGATCAACGATTTTTTGGTGAATGAAAGAAAAATTGCCAAGTACAAACTCCCCGAGCGCCTGGAGCTTATTGAACAACTTCCCTTAACCCATGTGGGAAAGGTTAACAAAAAAGAGCTGAGGAGGATTATAGCCGAGAGGTTGAAGGAAGAGGCAGGGATTTAGCCTGCGGGGGAAAGAAAATGGTATGCGGTTCCTCAGATCTCTTCCTCGATATCCTCAAATGCCGTGAATACCGCGCGAGCGAATTCGGGGTCATTGATATAGGCACCTGACTCTATCACGGGGATTCGAGGGTTGAGATATTTTTTAAGGGTTGTAAGGAGTGCCCTATCGGCCTCCGGATCCCAGAACGGCTTCCCTTTGCGGTCCAGTGTTGAGAGGCCCCGCTTAGGCCAGAGCATAATAACGGGGCCAAGGGATTTATTTAGCTTATTTGCGATTGTTTTCCCGAGGAGATTATTATCGCGTATATTGGTTCGGATCAAGGTGGCCTGCGGATTATGGCTATATATGGTTCTTCGTCTATACCTGGGTGGAACCGTTTCAGGGCCGAGAAAATTGATGAAGTCAGCGCTTCCGGGCACAACTACCTGCGGGATTCCACGTTTTCCCGCTGATGTGAGGCGATCGGGGCCGGCAGAGGCAAGCCCGCCCATGAATTCATTGGTGATCTCGTTGACCCCGAGTTCGATCACCCCAATCACTTCATTGGATTTCACGTATTCCTCGAGTGCCTCTCCTCCTGTGCCAATGGTATGAAACACAAGGACTTCATATCCCTTTCTCTCTAAGCTCGCCTTCACCGCAAGCCCGCAGTCGGTAATCGTGCCATTCATGCTCATTACCACGAGGGGTTTGCCCTCGCTCTCAGGCTCCACTGCCTCCACCATGCCCGATATGGCACCCGCTGCATTTGTCAGGATAGTCCTGGTAAGGCGGTTAATACCTGCCAGATCCGCAACTGGTGGCAGGATAAGCACATCTCGAGAGCCGACAAAGGGCCGTGCCCCTGCCTGGGTCACCTTTGTTGAGACGAGCAGCTTGGGAAACCCAAAGGGCAGCGATTTGAGGGTGGGGGCAACGATGACGGAACCCTGACCGCCCCCGATGGCGAGGAGACCATGGATTTTCCTTGAGTCAACAAGGGAATGCATGCTCTTTTTCAAGCCGGCAGCCATTACCCTCTGGGCAAAGGCCTCGTCGCCCTTTTTCCTCAGGATATCAATATTTGATTCACCTGCGATTGCAATCTCCCTGCGGGAGATGTCAGCCTGAAGGTATGGTTCACCGAGGATACCCGTATCTGCGATTAAAACCTCGTGTCCCCTTGCGAGGATCAGGGATCTCAGGAACTCTATCTCCTCTCCCTTGGTATCGAGTGTTCC
>CAZJXD010000142.1:0-9661 GCA_964549945.1 uncultured Desulfobacteraceae bacterium
TGATAGCGTCACTTTGAAGTAAGAGATCCAGAATATCGTGTTTTTCAGGGTTAACAAATTGGTTTTTGCTATCAGCTTAATCTCGCAATTTATATTTAAAGATCTAATTGTAGAGAGGTTTGAGCGCTCTTCTAGGGGCTGCAATCCAAACGAATATAATTGCTCCGATGACTGCAATTAGTACAGAGACCAGAGCCCATGTGTAATTTCCTGTAATGTCATACAAATATCCGGCAAACCATGATCCAAGGCCCGCGCCCATCCCACCAAATGCCATGGAGATTCCTATGATCCGCCCTAAGCTCGGTCCTGGGAAAAGATCGGCTAAAATAGGTGGGACCATTGCCCCGCCCACACCCATTCCTAAGCCTGCGAGCACTATATATAAAAAGAGAATCCAAGAGCGCTCTTTATTTAAGAAAAAAAGGAAAACTACAGCCAAAGCAAAGCATCCCAAGAAGATGCAATACGACTGCTCCCGGCCAATTCTATCGGAGATTATACCCCCAATAATTCTGCCCGCCATGGCAAAGATCCCAACCATTCCTAAAACAGAAGTTGCATAGATAGGCTCGAATCCGCGGCCTACCACAAGGGCTACCTGATGGAGCACCATAGTGAAGTTGGCGAATGGATTGCAGAAAAAGGCAAAGCATATCATCCAGAAACTTCGATTTTGGAGAGCATTCGATAATGTCCAACGCTGTGTATTGAGCTGAATCTCTCCCTGACACTCCGTGACCTTCATTGGCTTATAATCATCCCCATCGGGCTTAAATCCTTTGTCCTCTGGGCTCCTGCGCTGAAAGACGGAATTTAAAGGTATAAGCCACAGAACCGATATGACCCCGATTGCCAGAAAGGCTCCGCGCCACTCAATCCTTTCGATGAAAAAATGTGCCAGTGGGATGAATGCCAACATACTTATGCCGTTTCCACTCATGACAATGCCCACTGCCATGCCACGACGGCGGACAAACCAGTTAGTGATGATAACATTGTTCGGCAGCCAACCTGCACAGCACACTCCTAAGGAAGTGATTAAGCCATAAAAAAAATAAAGTTGGTAGGGAGATGATATCAGGCTGCAAGCAAACAGACCGAATCCTATTAAAGCAGACCCGAGGGAAATGATGATACGAGGACCAAATCTGTCAAGCATCGGGCCAACTACTATACCGCCACAAAAAAACACAAATATGTAAATGGAGAATATCCCTGAAAGCTCTGCCCGGCCAATCAATTTAAAATCAGAAACCAGAGCCAAGAAAATCACTGAGAAGGAGTTAGTCACTCCATTGGTCATCACGATGTTACTAAAGCTGAGTAGGAGTATGTACCATCCATAAAAAAAAGGTTTTTTCACTGCAGTGGAAATATGGGGTTCCTCCTATAGGATTATAATGATCAATTGCGATTTCGAGAATACAAAATGAATGTCCATCTCAGTTACGGGAGTCTCTCTTTTTTAAGTGCAAGGAACAAATAAGATTGCTGCAGACATTATTCTTTGATGTTCATGTAATCCTAATCATAGAGAAAAAAATATATAATCTCTTCATTCAAGCTGTTATTTTTCATTCGGCTTTCTTTTAGATATGAGCAAAGCCATTCCTCCACAACACTATGGTTTGAATGCTGCCATTAGTTTAGGCAAAAGCATAAAACTTCGATCATTTATAATCTACACCTTTTTTTTAATTTTCCTCCGGCAATTATCTGGAATGTCAAAGCTTACGCTTTATGGACCTGATAAGTGTGACAGCCTTCTCCAAACTTTCTAAGTGATTGCATATCTCTTCCATTTAAACAATCAAGGCTATTTATTAGTGCTTGTAATTAAAAAAATAAATTCATAATAGTGTTTCATTCGCATCATCAATATCTCTGGACATATTTTTTATCCTAAACATCTCCTTTACGAAGAAAAACAATACAACTCCAAAGTAGGCCAGTTTGAGGCCAATGACGATAAGGTTGCCGATCAGCACCCCCCATCCGGCACGAAGCGCCTCTTTTCCCCTCTTTCCCGCGATCAGCTCACCGGCCAGCGCACCAACAATCGCACCTGGAATCATCCCCCAGGGAGGAAAAAAGAAAAGCCCCAGTATCAGGCCTGCAATCGATCCCCAAAAACCCGTCCTTGAGGCCCCATACCGTTTTGCCGCGCCGGTGGAAAGGATATACTCCAAGACGCTCACAACTACCATGGCGCAGGCCATGATGATAAGAAACACAGCGCTGAATGGCTCCCAATTCTCGGCCCAGGAGATGAGGATGAGCGCCAGGAAACTGAGGAGAGGCCCTGGTATCACGGGCAGGATAGGGCCTGCGATGCCACCTATGGCGGCGAGGAGGCCGAGGATGGTAAGTGCGGTTGTCAAGGCTATTCCCCTATCGTGCTCCTTTGTTCCCATTACCTTTACCATGATCACCCGTGGGTTGTAAGGAAAATACATGCAGTTGACACAGTCTCCATCGAAATCAAGTCGGTGTGCCTCTTTCTTGACAATACACCGAAAGGTATATAGCTTAAGGTAGACTTTGCAGGGAAAAGAGCGGGTTTTCGCCTTAACAATAGAGATTTCCTTTGTGTATTGGCTCTTTTATCCGCAGGCTCTCTCCATGAAAATGCTGCGGAAAGGTAGATCTGCCCTGTTCCCGAGAATACAATAACAAGAGGATTTCCGGTGACAATGCCAGAAGGCGATCAGTTGAGAAGGTGGTATAAGGCGTGGCCTCCCCATCTCGCCCATTCGCTCGATTACCCGGATGAAGGGGCCTGGTGGATTCTGGAGCGCAATATCGGTCGCTTTGACGAGAAGGACGCTATTATCTTCATTGATCATGAGGACATGGGTGAGATTAGCCGCCTCACGTATAGAGAGCTGTATGAGAGCGCGGTAGGTCTATCGGTGAGCCTGAGGGAGCTAGGGATCGGGAAGGGTGATCGCGTTGGCCTTTTGCTTCCCAATAGTCCGGCCATCATCCAGAGTTTCTATGGAATATGGTTCGCAGGTGCGACCGTGGTTCCGAGCAGTCCCATGGCCAAGAGCGAGGAGTTAGGAAGGAAGTTCAACGATTCAGAGGTCAAGATGGTCATCACCGCCGAGCAGATGGTTCACGAGGCGGAAATGGCATGCCAGGAGCATGGCATCAAGATAGTCGTGGCCTCGGTCGGCCGCTCCAAGAGGAGAGAAGTGCCAGGAGATGCACTTCGCTTTGAAACCCTCTTGAAAACGAACCGGCAGCCTCTCACCGATTTCACGATCGACCCCAAGGAGGACTTGGCCGTTATCCTCTATACAGGGGGGACTACCGGCGAGCCAAAGGGAGCCATGCTTACCCATCGAAATATCGTGGCGAACACCATGCAATTCGCCGAGTGGTATGCCTTTGAGCCTGGAGGGGAGGCATGTGTCTGTGTTATTCCCATGTCCCATAGTGGAGGTATGTCCGGGGTAATGAACGTCCCGCTCTATAGCGGCGCTACGTTACTGGTGATGCAGCGGGCAAATCCCCCCGTAATAGGGAAGGTAGTGGAAAAATATCGTGCCACGAGGCTGTTCGGGGTGCCTACCCTCTGCACTGCCCTTTTGAACGATAAAGAAGCGAGCCGTTGTGACTATACCTCCCTTAAGGCGAGCAGGACCGGAGCCGCGCCACTACCCGTTCAGGTAAAGCAGGCCTTTGATACGCTGGCCACCAAAGAGATTCTCGTGGAGGCATACGGGCTCACCGAGACAAGCCCACTTTGCGTGGCAAATCCCATTCACCGTCCGAAAGCTGGCTCGATCGGAATCCCCCTGCCTGATACAGATGCGAGGATCGTGGATATTGAGTCCGGTGAAGATCTTTCCATTGATCAGGAGGGAGAACTTTGGATCAAAGGCCCACAGGTGATGAAGGGGTATCTGAATAATCCCGATGCCACTGATGAGTCCATGAAGGACGGATGGTTCCGGACCGGGGATGTGGTGCGCATGGATGAGGAGGGCTATCTTTATGTGGTTGACCGGCTCAAGGATTTCATCAATGCCTCTGGGTTCAAGGTGTGGCCTCGCGAGGTGGAGGAGTGCCTCTACAAGATCCCCGGTGTGAAGCTGGCGGCTGTAGTAGGGATTCCCGATCCCTATAGAGGGGAGAACGTGAAGGCCTTTATCGTGCCAAAGGATGAGGCGAAAGGATCTCTCAGCCCCGATGAGATCATCGCCTTTTGCAGAAGGCATCTGGCCGCATACCAGGTACCGCGCCTTATCGAGTTCCGTGAAAAACTGGAACTCTCAGACGCGGGCAAGATCTTGCGCCGTGTGCTCAAAGATGAGGAAAGGCGTAAATATGAGGCCGGTGAGATCTAACGTTGGCGCGGCCTCTTACTAGATCACGGGATTCTTGGAGGGTCTCAACACCCCATTCAATAATGGATCTGCGTACCATGTTCGAGAAAATGTCCTGCATAATATCATGTTTTTCGTACACCGATAATCTTTGTTTTCAGCTGCGTCGGCGGCTGAAAAATATTTTTTCGGCTTGACACAGAGGAATTTTTGTATATTGTATAATGTATAAAAAATTAGGATCCCAGAGAATCACGGATATTCGGCAAGGAGCAGTAGGCCAGGGAGGATAACGGTAAGATGCGTATTAGAATTAACAAGGAATTTTGCAAGGGCTGCGGCTTTTGCGTCGAGTTCTGCCCCAGGAACGTGTATGAGATCTCCGATGAGCTGAATAGCAAGGGCTATCAGGTTCCCGATGCAGCAAGGCCCGATGATTGCTCTGAGTGCGGGCTGTGTGAGCTGTACTGCCCGGAATTTGCCATAGTGCTTGAGAGCGCTACGTAAAGGAAGGCCGGCGAATGCTGCCGTTGTCAGTAAAAAGAACGAGATCAGGAGGATGAGCCGTGTCAAAGGCGGTAAAGACAGGAAGGTATTTTGTTCAAGGGGATGAAGCCATAGCAGAGGGTGCTATCGCGGCCGGCTGCCGATATTACGCCGGCTATCCCATTACCCCTGCCTCGGAAATATCGGAGTGCGTGGCAAGAAGGATGCCCGAGGTAGGAGGTGTGGTGATACAAATGGAGGACGAATTGGCCTCTATCCATTCCGTTGGGGGAGCCTCTGTTGCCGGAGCGAAGGCGATGACCGTTTCCTCAGGCCCGGGGATCAGCCTGAAGCTGGAGGGACTCGGTTGGGGGATAAAAAACGAGATCCCCTATGTAGTGGTTGATGTGCAGAGAGCGGGGCCGAGCAACGGTGTTGCCACTCGCGTTGGCCAGGGAGATCTCTATACCGTGAAATACGGCTCCGCTGGCGGCAATAACTCCATAATTGCACTCTCGCCATGGAGTACCCAGGAGGCCTTCGACCTCACTATCGAGTGCTTCAACCTGGCGGAGATCTTTCGTACCCCCGTCTTTCTGCTGACCGATGAGACGATCGGTCACACACGGGAGCTCCTGGTGATCCCGGAGGAGAGAGAATTGCATCTCGTGGGGCGGCCGAAGCCCACGGTACCGCCGGAGGAGTTCCACATGTATCCATTTGATACACCCGGCGTGATCAACTATCCATTCCCGAACATAGGGGAGGGATACGGAATCTGCGTGTCTCCCTATACGCACACATCTCGAGGTTATGCAACGACCTCGGAAAAGGATCAGGACCGTATGGTCACTCGAATCGTAAAGAAGATAACCGATAACCTCCGCCTTCTCACGAAAGTCCACGAGGAAATGATGGAAGACGCGGAGTTTGCCATCATGGCCTATGGTGGGGATTCTCGGCCGGCCCTAGAGGCTGCGAGGAGGGCGAGAGAAGCTGGGATCAGGATGGGATTCTTGCGGCCAATAATTGTGTGGCCGTTCCCGGACGAACCCATCTTCAAGGTGGCGAGCAAGGTGAAGAAGATACTCGTGGTCGAGCTCAACAGGGATGGCCAGTTGTCGAGGGAAGTAGCGCGTGCAGCCAAGGGCCAGGCTGAGGTGTACCATTTAGGTTCCGGCGGCGTTGAGCCACATCTGCCGGATGTTGTGTACGAGGAAATCAAGAAGCTCGTGGAGTAGCGTCTGCGACCTAAAGGAGGCGTATGATATGACGGTTCAGCAAGATCAAGAAAGACCAATCCATCCCTTGGTGAGCAAATACCTGAGGCTTGAGAGAATGCCGCACTTGGCGTGCCCCGGCTGTGGGATCGGCCAGGTAATTCACACCACCTTGACTGCATGTGATGAACTGGGGCTGACCCCTGAGAATACCGTCTGGGTCCAGGGTGTAGGATGTTCGAGCAGGATCACCTATACCTTGTGGAAGGGGGACAACATAGATGCCCATCACGGCAGGATATTCGCCGTGGCCACCGGCATGAAGCTCACGAGGCCTGAGCTCAATTTCATTTGCTTCACCGGTGATGGGGATTGTGCCTCCATAGGGGGGAATCACTTCCTCCACGCGTGCCGGAGAAACCTCGATGTCACAGCCTTGATGTTCAACAACGCCATCTACGGGATGACGGGGGGGCAGGTGGCCCCTACCTCGCCTGTGGGGGCAAGAACGATGACCACCCCTTATGGCAACCTGGAAGATCCCATGGACACCGTGAAGGTGGCCATTGCAGCCGGTGCCTCGTACGCCGCCCGCTGGCGCGCCACGGACTTCAAGCAACTCAAGAACTCCATCAAGAAGGGCATTCAGACCAAGGGGTTCAGCTTTATAGAGATCTTGGTTCAGTGCCCCACCCAGTTCGGTCGATACGTCTTGAATACAGGTGATCCCCGCAAGATTATCGAGTGGTACAAAAAGAACACGGTGACCCTGAAGAAGGCGGAGAAGATGTCGCCGGAACAGCTCAAGGACAAGATGCTCATAGGGGAGTTCGTTCACAGAACCGATCGAACCGGCGTAGTGGAACGCTATTGGGATTTGGTCGAAAAGGTACAAAGCGAGGGAGCATAGCAATGGCGAGAGCAGAGATACGTTTTGCCGGATTTGGAGGCCAAGGGCTTCTCTTGGCGGGGATTATGCTGGGCAATGCAGCTTCCATACTGGCCGGCAAAAATGCCGCGCAGACACAGTCCTATGGAACGGAGGCTCGGGGTGGTGCCAGCCAATGCAATGTGGTCATCGATGATGACCCGATCACCTACGTGGGCGTCGTCAATCCCGATGTGTTCGTGTGCATGAGCCAGGAGGCATACGATAAATTCGTAGGGGATGTAAAGGAGGGCGGCACGGTGTTTTACGACGCCGACCTCGTGAAGATAAAGGAGATAACGGGCACTAGCCAGGTTCCAATTCCCGCCACCAAGACGGCGCTGGAACTGCTCAACAGAAGGGTGGTTGCCAATATGGTCATTTTGGGCAGCGTAATCGAGGCAACCAAGGTGCTGGATGCCGAGATAGTAAAAGAGTGTATCAAGGAAAATGTCCCGAAGGGCACTGAGGAAATAAACCTGAAGGCCTTTGATGAGGGCAGAGGACTCTACAGGGAGGTGGCAGGTCGCCGTTGATTACGGAATCCAGTTGGGCACGTTTTTCGGCAAAACTTAAGGGAGCATATGTACATGAACACAGAACTCTATAAGAGAGCGGTTCAGTGCCTTGATGCGAGAATCGGTATCATATCCAATAACAACGCGTTTATGAGAGAGAAGAGGTATTTCGAGTCCGACAAGCTGGAATCGCTCTTGACCGACGTTCATCAACTCCCTGAGGTTTCCTATGAAAATACCGATGCAGACGTTATCGTTCTGGATGACCCGCAACTAAAGCCATATGTGTCGGTAAGCGACCGGACCTGCGTGTGCGCGGGAGACTTCAGCAGATGGGAGCGGGAATGCAAGGACATACGGTACAGCGTTTTTGGGAACCTGGGCCTTTTCTTCAGGTATAGCCTGGCGGTCTTGGAGAGGTTTCACGGCATCTATAGCTTTCACGCCAGCTCGATCTATATCCCCCAGAACAACACCGTGCTTCTCATCGTGGGCGGGGCAGGGGCAGGCAAGACCGTATATCTGCTGAAAGCCTTGATAGAGGGCTGGAAGATCCTCAGCACCGAGATGACTCACCTCAGGATAACAAAGGATGGATATGAGCTACATAAGGGATCCCTTTATGATAATGTCCGCGTCGGCAGTCTCGTCTATGATTTCCCAGAGGTAATAGATATACTCGGCCTCGAAATACCCGAGGTCGATGACGTATGGGGACACCAGATAACCATTAATCTGAAGCCCCTTGAAGCCGATGACGTCTATCGAAACCCAAGAGTACAGATCATTAACGTAAGGATAGAATCCGGCAGGACAAAGGCCGACATCTCCGTTATGAAGGAGAGGGATAAGGTCTTATGGACCCTCTATCAGAATGCGAGCGAAAAGCTGGCGCCACCGTGGCTCATGTATGAAAGGGTGCCGGTGGGTGGGTGCGATGATTACAATCTAGCCAGGGCACGGCTCGAGGTTATGGGAAGGTTCCTTGATATCGCCGACATGGTCCCGGTTAAATCCATCCTGGCTGGCGTTAGAAATTGCATGGAGTGCGTCGAATTCTGAGCACGCCGTTCTCTGATTGGGGCTGGATAGAGCGAATAAGGATACGGTTGCCTCTGTGGTGACCGGGTAAGATAAAAAAAGGAGGTATAGGGATATGGGTAAGAAATCATTTGAAGGAGTATTCGAGATTCCAGTCGAGGGCAGAACAAAGAAACCAAGGGAAACAGGCCTCACCATGATCATCGACAAGGGCTTAGGGCCTGTTTCGACAAAGGATTTGCTGGATATGGCGGGGGACTACATCGATATGGTAAAGTTCACCTTCGGGACTTCTGCCTTCTATGATATGGACATCACCAAGGGAAAAGTTGACCTATTAAGAAGTTACGATGTATGGACAATGCCGGGCGGCACCTTCATGGAGGTGGCCTTATGGCAGAAACGGTACCAGGAGTACCTGAATCGGTGCAAGGAGATCGGGTTCAATGCCATAGAGATATCGGACGGCACCATCGAGATCGATCTGGAGACGAGAAAGGACTGCATCAAGAGGGCAGTTGACATGGGCTTTAAGGTGCTCACCGAGGTGGGAAAAAAGGACCCCTCTGAGGTGGTGGCCTACGAGCTGATGCATAAGGAGATCGCCTCCGACCTCGAGACCGGCGCCTTTGCGGTAATCGTCGAGGCACGAGAAGCGGGGAAAGGAGTGGGGATATACGATGCGTCGGGAAAGGTAAAAGAGGATGAGATCGACAACATTATCGCCGGCGTGGACGATATCACAAAGCTCGAGTGGGAAGCTCCGATTAAAAGTCAACAGCAACACATGATACTCAGGTTTGGGTGCAATGTCAACCTGGGCAACGTTCCCCCTGATGATATCCTGGCCCTCGAAGCCCTGCGCGATGGGCTGAGGGGCGACACCCTCAAGAAGGCCTGGGAGGCCAATAAGGAGTGGAAGAAGTAGCCCTGGGGGTCAGTAAATTAAGGAATTAAGGGATTTAGGAATAGAGGCATTGGATTGAAGCGATTGTCTTCAATTCCTGAATCCCTTAATTTGCAATTTTTACCCTGTGAAATCCTTGTTGTTTTTTTTTCAGCAGGGCTCCAATTTCGGTGTACGCCCGGCATGGGCGTGAACTTATGGGGTGTAAGTCCCCTGTACATGAA
>CAZJXD010000143.1:0-9655 GCA_964549945.1 uncultured Desulfobacteraceae bacterium
ACAGCACAGGGGGAATCATCCTCCCTGAACGCTGAACACTGAACCCCTGAACACTTATTGAACGCCAAGGAGACTTCCGATGGCGAATACCACAAAAGTTCTCATCGCCGACGACCACCAGATCATCCTTGAAGGTATCAGGCACATGCTGCGGAAGCGACCGGAATTCGAGATAGTAGGGGAGGCGTACAATGGCAGTCAGGCGCTAGAGCTGATAGAGTCCCTGAGGCCGGATATTGTGGTCATGGATATCAGGATGCCGCAGCTTAACGGTATCGAGGCCACCCTCAAGATAAAGCAATTGTACCCCGAGATTCGGATCGTTATCTTTACCATGTTCTGCGATACCTCCGTCATATCCCTTTTCCGCGCCGGCATATCGGGCTATGTGTTGAAGGATGAACCCTTGTCGGATCTTCTGTCATCACTCGATGTCGTGAAAAGAGGCGGCACCTATTTCAGCAAGGCCGCAAGGGGTGTGCTGCAAACAGGCGTGGGGGAGACGGGCTGGCAAGAGGGAAACTCCTTTGAAAGGCTCAGTGCGCGTGAGCGCGAAGTCTTCACGCTGCTTGCCGATGGAACGAGCGTGAAGGCAATAGCCGCCAAGCTCTGTATCAGCCCCAAGACAGTGGAGTCCCACAAATACAATATCATGGAGAAATTGAATGCCTCCTCACTGGCTGCCCTGACCAAGAAGGCCATCGAGAAGGGTCTGATCAAGATATAAAAGAATTGCCGGCAGCAACGGCCTTATTTCCATACAAGCGGCGATTGCCTCGAGATTCCTGATCCCTCCTGTAACAGATAAGCCCGCACCTGAGGCACCGCTCTGCTTCCCTGCGGGCAGCCTCCTCATCCAGGCCTTGCTCGACCTCATCGAAGTTGTCCCTCCGCTTCTCCACTGCTAACTCAGGCATCCTGACGCGCTCGCCCTCAGGCACCAACATGAGCTCCTCAACGTTAGGCAGATTGCTGTCTCTGGTAATGGACCCCTCTGGTAGGGTCACCTCCTCTCCCCTGAGATACAGGTTAATTGCGCAAGCAGCCCTCCTTCCCGCGCCGATGGCCTCCACCGCGATCGAGGCCCCAGTGACCGCATCGCCGCCTGCGAAGACGCCCTCGATGTTTGTCTCTCCCGTCTTATCGCGTTTCACCTCGATGGTGTTCCCACTGGTGGCGGCCACACCGTCTTCCTTCAGGAAATCAGCCGCAGGAAACTGCCCGATGGCGGCGATCACGTTGTCCACCCGGATCACCTTCTCGCTGCCCGGCCTTGGAACAGGCCTCCTTCTGCCCGACTCATCGTGCTCGCCGAGCTCCATCTCGATGTACTCGAGGTGCGTGAGTTTGCCGTTCTCTCCGATCAGCTTCATAGGCGCTGCCAGGAAGTGAAACCTTATCCCCTCCCGCTCTGCTTCCTCGATCTCGATGTCATTGGCGGGCATCTCATTCCTGGATCTCCGGTAGATGATGGTCACCTCCTTCGCCCCCAGCCTCCAGGAGGTTCTCGCCGCATCCAAGGCGGTGTTTCCCCCTCCGATTATGGCCACCTTTTCGCCAATCGGGGTCTCCTTTCCCAGGCCTTGGTCGATCAGGAAGCGTGTTCCGGAGAGGACCCCCTGAAGCTCCTCTCCCTCTACACCCAAACCACGGCTGCCCCAGGCCCCGGTTCCCAGGAAGATGGCGTTGAAGCCATCCTTCTTCAGCGAGTCGATAGTGAAATCTTCTCCCATCCTCATATTCGTCTTCACCTCGATGCCCATTTCCACTATCCCTTCGATCTCCCAGTCGAGGACATCCCTGGGGAGGCGGTACTCGGGGATGCCGTACCTCAGCATACCGCCTAACTTGGGCATGGCCTCGAAGATGGTGGGGCGGTGCCCATAACGGGCAAGGTAATAGGCACAGGTGAGCCCCGCGGGCCCGCCGCCTACTAGGGCCACCCTTTTCCCCGTATCCTCTGCCTTGAAGGGGGTGATGCGCTCCCCGGAGTTCATCTCCATGTCCGCCACGAAGCGCTTGAGGTGGTTGATATTCACAGGATCGGTGACCCTTCCCAGCCGGCACATATCCTCGCAGGGGTGGGGGCAGACCCTGCCGCAGGTGAGCGGCAGGGGGTTAGTCTCCTTGATCACCTCGATGGCCTTCCGGTAGTTGCCTTCCCGGATCGCGCCGATATACGCGGGGATATTGATCCCTGCCGGGCAGGTACGCTGGCAGGGGGCAGTGCACTCATCGATTTGATAGAGGTGCTGGCTCCTCCTGGTCTGTGAGGTAAGCGTGATAATCCGCTTGGGGCAGGTCTGCACGCAGGTGCCGCAGCCGGTACAAAGCGCGGGATTTACCTCCGGGAGGCCTCGAGTTCCCAT
Organism: uncultured Desulfobacteraceae bacterium; assembly: GCA_964549945.1. Lineage (GTDB taxonomy): Bacteria > Desulfobacterota > DSM-4660 > Desulfatiglandales > B25-G16 > B25-G16. The sequence goes on from CAZJXD010000143.1 coordinate 2,370, forward strand.
GTCGATGGCATCAAAGGGGCATACGGCAACGCAGGTCCCCTCGCCCATGCAGCCGATCTCGCATACCTTGCTTCCGCCAAAGAGCATCAAGGCGGCCCGGCAGTCCCTGACGCCATCGTAGCGAAACTTGGCATCCGCCTCCTTGACGTTATACCAGCATCCCAGCCTCGCCTTGTCGGGCTCCCTCAGCTCTACCGTTACGCCCAATACCTTGGAAACGGCCATTGCGGCATCGGGGCCGCCGGCGAGACAGGCATCGGGTGAGGCCTTCCCCTTGGCGATGGCCTTTGCTGCGCTCGAGCAGCCCGCGAACCCGCAGGCCCCGAAGTTTGCCCCGGGCAGGACCTCGGACAGGGCATGGACGGTAGGATCCACCGCTACGTAGAAAAGCTTTGAGGCGATCCCCAGCAGGATCGAGGCGGCAAGCCCCATTACCCCTATGGTGAGCATCCCTGTGAACATCTCCGCACCTCTCTTGTTTCAATAGCCGATTTTATGATGTATGTTGATAATATAAACATCTAAAGTACAGCGTCAAATACATGAGGGGAAGAATCTGTCGCTCTCAGGAAAGAAAAAAAAGGCAGGAATTTTGGGATCTTATGGGGTGATTTTTACCCTCTCAGGCTCCTTTATCGGTAATCCAAAGAGCACTTCTTTTAAATAAGGGCATACTGCGTTTTATGGACGGAGTGAATATCTCTCAGGTTGCAGGCGTAGCGTTTTATGTACACCTTCCGTCCACGCCTTTGATCGTGCTCTTTGTCCGTGAGAGTGGCCACGTTGATTGAGGCACCATAAAAAAACCATCAAACACCTGTGGCGGGGACCACACTTACCTCCAATTTGATCTCTGTGACGCCAGGAACCCCTTGTACCACATGGAACACGCGGTCTTTGTCTTCTTGCGTGTACGTCCATCCCGTTATATAGGCAACACCCTTTTCAGGAACCTCGATGTGAAACTCAGCAGTGTTGATGTCATTCTTTATGAACGCCGCCTCGATCTTTTTCTCCAGGGACATCCTCTCCATGAAATCCAGAGCCGTAAGGCTGCACTCCTTGATCTTCTGGGATTGTGCCACCTCGATGATGAGGCTCGATGCGGACTCCGCGCTCAGCTTATCTCGATTTATAATCAGATCATAGAGAGAGGGGTCATCCCAGTCCTTGTGGAAGGCGAACTTCAGGAATCCCTTTCGCTCGTGGTCGCTTTTTTGGATCATCTTTTCCGCCGCCTCAATGCTCAATCCCTGCTGATCCATGAGGTGATTGATGCGAAAAGGCCTTGATCCGTAAATGCGCACGTGGAGGGCGCAGTTGAAATCCCGCAGAAGCAGCGGGGCGCCATGTCCCAGTATAACGCCCTTGCCTTTTCGGGCCACCTCGTAGATCAACGCCTCCATCAGGTCCAGGTAAATCTCCGGCTTATGAGAGAAAACTCGGTTGAAGAGGCCAGGCACCTTCTCGTCTAGTTCCTCCAAGATCTCAGGCTGAATTCCTGCCTTCCCGGCTTCTTCCTGGAGCCTCTGGTCATCGTAGAGCTCTAACTTTAGTCCCTCAGCGACCTTTCGTGCGATGGTCATTCCCTCGCAGCCTATGCTTCTAGTAATCGTGATTAGTGGCATTTTCAAACCTCCTTGTTTTGCTATTTTTCACTCGCCTTGGCCAGGATGCCCGCGCAGAAGCGCGGGTAGTTTCAATTGAAAGGAAGCAATATCCTTGCCAGGGAGAAGGAGCGGTTTCAGCGGCTGTCTTGAATTATACCTGGATACCACGTTCCAAACCATATCACCATCCTGTTGAAAAGGGGAGGGAAGCCGATATCCTTATCTAGCACAGGGCAGAGATGGTCAAAATATTTATTATCTTTAAGCTTATGCTCCTCACCTCCCCAGGGCAGATGAAAAGACGGCCACATTTGATAGCAGGAGCTGAATGGATGAAATCCGGCTAAAAAAGACGAATTCCCATCTCGCAGGACATAGTCCTTCCCTGTAGGACAAATTTCAACGATTCATGGACCACTATCGATTTTGAAAAAAGGTTAACTGCTGGGAATCAAAAGAGATTCATTACAACGATACTATTGGCATGTTTCTTGTTTTAAAGAGGTAAAAAAGATTTCTCTGTAGGTGAATATCTTTCATATGAGGATATGGGTATGGAAAAACATGTGATTATGGATCTCGATAACGTAGCTGTGCGTTTTACCTCTGAAGGCAAGATGTCCGTTATTGATGCTATCAAGGCGGTGGGTGGTTCCGAGCATCCATGGACCGTCTGGGAAAGCCTGAAAACGGAACATCCGGAAATCCTCGATCACTGCGAGGACTACTCTTTTCAGATGCAAGGTTCCGTTCCGGTGGTGAATAGCGAAGGATGGGATAAGATCTGTGCGGTGTTGCTCGAATACCTGCCTGAACTTCGCTCACCATAATCTATAGAATGTGGGAGCAAGGATGATGGCGAGAATTCTCATCGTCGATGACCAGCCATACATGGAGGAGCTTTTTTCAAGAGATCTGATTGATGAGGGTCACCAGGTGGTGTGTGTGGGAGATGCAGAATCTGTCAGAAAGTGCCTGGATAGCTCTCTGCCCGATATGGTGCTTCTCGATCTGTACCTGAAAGGATTCGATGGGTGGGAGGTGTTGCGTGATATAAAAAATCGGGATCCCGGGCTACCGGTTCTCATCGTAACCGCGTATGACTCTTTCATGGATGATCCCCGCGTATCCCAGGCCGATGGATATATAGTCAAGAGCTTCACCCATCTCGACGAAATTAAGGAAAAGATAGAGGGCATCCTTTTTCGTCAATCAGTCCTTTGAATTCGGCAAAGAATTGAAGGCAAAAGGTAAGGCAAAATAGTGGGTATAGCTGGGCAAATGCTTTAGGAAGGAGAATCTTATGAAGATACGAGACATCATGAGCACCAACGTGGTCACCGTCACCGAGGATACCCTGGTGAACGACGCCAAGAAGATCATGGAGGCCCATAGGATCAGGAGGCTGCCGGTGATGAAAAAGGACAGGCTGGTGGGCCTGGTTACCAAGCACATGCTGCTTGAGGCCGCGCCCTCGCCGGCCACTTCATTGAACATATGGGAGCTCAACTATCTCCTGTCCAAGATGAACGTCAAGGAGATCATGGTCAAGAACCCCTTCACCATCTCCCCTGACATGCCCGTGGAGGAGGCCTTGCAGCTAGGCCAGGATAAGGGCTTCGGCGCTTTTCCCGTGGTGGAGGACGGAAGGCTGGTGGGCGTGGTAACCGAGTCCGACCTAGTGCGGATGATGACCAGGGTTCTAGGTGTACGCGATAAGGGAAAGAGGATCGACATCAGGGCCTCCGCCCAGTTCGGCAACATGAAGCGGATCATGGACATCCTCGATAGTAAAAAGACGGTGCTTCTGAGCATGATGACGCTTCCGCCAGAGGAGGACACGGCTGATTGGCTGGTAATGCTGCGGGTGAGGAGCGAGGATGCCGAGCCCATCTCCAGGGAGCTCGAGAACTCGGGCTTCACTGTTACCTATGTTGGTTGAGATTATTCAGGGCTTGAAGATCAATTAGCACGGGCAAAATAGCCTGTCACGTACCTCAGAAGTAGGGTTCATGAAAGCGTAGATGGCGAAATGGATGGAGAAAAGAGGCTATGATTCACTCGCGCAGATAAAGGGAAGCATGAGCCATCAATCCGTGGCGAACCCGGCCGCCTATGAGAGGGCCAACTACATGAAGGCGTTAAATGAATATAGATGAGGATGAGCGCAGAGGGCAAAACCAATAGTATGGACAGAAACGCCTTGCCGAAACAGATAAGGAAGCGCGATGGCTCGCTGGCGCCGTTCAATAGTGCAAAGATCGAACAGGCCATCCAGGGAGCGGCCTATGAGATCCTTCAGGATAAAGGTCGTGCTGCCCTCGTGGCCCAGGGGGTAACCGGTCGAGTCCTTGGCAGATTGTCAGAGCGATACCGCGATAGGGTTCCCGGAGTTGAGTCGATCCAGGATCTCGTGGAAGACGCCCTGATGAGCGAAGGCTACAGCCACATTGCCAGGGCCTTCATCCTGTACAGGGAAGAGCGAAGCGAAATCAGAATGGCAAAGGAGGCGCTCGGGCTCAAGGATGACCTGAAGCTGCCCTTAAACACGATGGAGGTCTTGAAAAGGAGATATCTCTTAAAAGACGACCGGGGAGATGTAGTCGAAACGCCGAGCGAGCTGTTTCGAAGGGTGGCCTTTCACGTTGCCCAGGCTGAGCAGAACTTTAACTCGAGCTACTCCGCAGAAGAGGTAGAGGAGGGTTTCTACCGGATGATGCGCCACTTCGAATTCCTGCCCAATTCCCCCACCCTCATGAATGCGGGCACCTCCCTGGGACAGCTTTCGGCGTGCTTCGTCATCCCTGTTCGGGATTCCATAGATGAGATATTCCGGGCCCTTGGAGATATGGCCAAGATCCACCAGAGCGGAGGGGGAACGGGATTTAATTTCTCCAACCTGCGCCCCAAGGGGGATCTCGTTTCCTCCACAAATGGCCAGGCCTCCGGGCCAGTGTCCTTCATGGAGATATTCGACGAGGCCACTGGGGTTATCGTGCAGGGCGGGAGGAGGCGGGGCGCGAATATGGGGATTCTGCGCTGCGACCACCCCGACATCATCGAGTTCATCGAGGCCAAGGCCGAGAAGGCCAGGTTTTCCAACTTCAACCTCTCCGTTGGCGTAACCGATGCCTTCATGGAGGCGATCAAGAGGGATACACGGTTTTCGTTGATAAATCCAAGGACCGGGAAAGAGGCTCGAAGGGTCAAGGCGAGAGCCGTGTTGGATCTCATCGTGAATGCGGCGTGGCGCACCGGGGATCCGGGGCTCATCTTTTTAGACGAGATCAACAGGCGAAACCCCACCCCTCTTGCCGGACAGATCGAGGCAACGAATCCCTGCGGCGAGCTGCCCCTCCTGGATTATGAGAGCTGTAACCTGGGCTCAATAAACCTGTCCGCCATGATTGAGGATGGGCAGGTGGACTGGGAAAGGCTCAAGGATCTCACAGGCTGGGCGATCCGATTCCTGGATGACGTGATAGAGATCAACCGGTACCCCCTCCCGGAGATAGGCGAGATCACCTTCGCGAACAGGAAGGTCGGGCTGGGCGTGATGGGATTCGCGGATATGCTGATCAAGCTGGACATTTCCTATAACTCGAGAGAAGCGGTGGAGTTTGCTGAGCAGCTCATGGGCTTTATCCACAGGGAATCACTCAATGCATCGAAGGCCCTCGCTCAAGAAAGGGGGAGCTTCCCCAATTTCGATAAATCTATATACGCACATGAAAACCTCGGGGTTCGGAACGCCACGGTCAACACCATTGCCCCCACCGGCTCGATTAGCATCCTGGCGGGATGCTCCAGCGGCATAGAGCCCCTGTTCGCCATAAGCTTCATGCGCAACGTGCTTTCCGGTACCAAGCTCTTTGAGGTCCATTCCCTATTCGAGGAGGCGGCAAGAAAGAGGGGAATCTACAAGAGGGAGATCCTCTCTCAAATCGCACAATGGGGGTCTATCCGGAAGATCAAGGGGATTCCAAGGGACATGAAAAGGACCTTCGCCACGGCATTCGACCTCACGCCAAAACAGCATCTCATGATTCAGGCGGCATTTCAGGCCCATACGGATAATTCCGTCTCCAAGACCATAAACCTGCCAAGAGATGCCACTGTCGAGGATGTGCGGAGGATCTACCTGATGGCGCACAGGCTGCGCTGCAAGGGCATTACCATCTATCGGTATGGGAGCAAAGAAGATCAGGTTCTCTCCTTTGATTACAGGGAACGGAGCAAACCCGAGATCATGGGTGAGTTTATCATCGCCGATTCGGATTACTCAGGGGGATGCGTTGTGGGGGCGTGTCCTTTTTAGAGGAGAAGCCGGGCCTTGCTCTCGCCTTTCGGGACATGTGAAAAAGCGGAAAGATGCAGGATTAACTAAGTGCTTCGATTCGCAAATACTATAACGTATTTTCATGAGCATAACCTTCGCTAATGCTCACTCAGCACTTAGTCCCGAGTAAATAAATACGTCATCGAATTTATGAATCGAGGGACTAAGTTTCCCTGCTATAGCGAAGATGTGGAAACTTAAAGGAGAAAAAATGCCTAAAGAGGCCATGCTGTATGAGGCCGTTGACGGCAAGAGGGTCAACTGTCTTCTCTGTAGTCACCGCTGCCGCATCGCCAACTCCGGATTCGGCTTCTGCAACGTAAGAGAGAACCGCGAAGGCGTTCTCTATACCCACGCCTATGGAAGGGCGGTTGCCGTACATATCGACCCAATCGAGAAGAAGCCCCTCTATCACTTCCAGCCGGGAAGCTCGTCCTTTTCCATAGGTGCGGCGGGGTGCAACTTCCGGTGCGGTTTCTGTCAGAACTGGCAGATCTCCCAGATTACCAAAAAAGAGGATCCGGATCTGCGCGGATATGAGCTCGCCCCCGAGGAGGTCGTGGGTATGGCCCAAGAGGGAAAATGCCGGAGCATTTCCTATACCTACACCGAGCCCACCATCTTCTTTGAGTACGCCTATGATACGGCGAAGCTCGCAAGGGAAAAGGGCCTCTCCAATGTCTTCGTCACCAACGGGTATATGACCTCCGAGGCGCTGGAAGTCATCGATACCTATCTGGATGCCTGCAACGTGGACCTGAAATCCTTCAGGGAGGAGTTCTACAGAAAGGTCTGCCACGGGCACCTTCAGCCGGTGCTCGACTCGATTCGCCTCATGAAAGAACTCGATATCTGGGTGGAGGTAACCACCCTGGTGATTCCCGATGAGAACGACGATGAGGAGGAGCTGGCCGATATCGCCCGTTTCATCGCAGGGATAGACCCCAGCACCCCCTGGCACATCAGCCGCTTCCATCCCGATTATGAATTCGTTGACTCCATTGCAACACCGCTCGAGACATTACAAAAGGCATACTCCATAGGAAAAAGAGAGGGCCTCGAGTTCGTCTATATAGGCAACGCGCCCGGGGAATCGGAGGACACGGCATGCCCTCACTGCAAGGAGCAGCTTATCGAAAGGCAGGGCTTTTTCGTCGAGGAAAACAGGGTCAAGGATTCCAGGTGCCCCTCATGCGGAACAAGGATCGCCGGTGTATTCTCCTGAAAACCCCATGTGGAAAGAGCATGGAGGTGTCTTTTTTTGCTGCATGCCCTTAAACAGGGGGCCTCAGCGTGCCCCGTAAATCGGGGCACACGAGCAACGCGGATTTGACTAT
>CAZJXD010000144.1:0-9539 GCA_964549945.1 uncultured Desulfobacteraceae bacterium
CATCGGTGAGCAGCTCACCATCAAGATTAACCCGCAGGATCTTTCCCCAATAACCTTTTTGCATCTTCAGTTTTCTCCTTTGAATCTTATAATTACTCTATCTTGAGGTTGGCGAGGAGTGGTTTCAAGATGTCAAGTATTTTGTCCATCTGTTCGATAGTGATTATCAGTGGAGGAGCGATATTGATCCGATTACCGATAACGCGCAGATGAAGGCCCCTTTCACGGGCCTGCGATCGTATTCGCTCAGGGATATCTAATGCTGGGTCAAACATAGCCTTCGTCTCTTTATCTGCCACGAGTTCGATTGCGCGCATTAAACCCAGGCCGCTGAGGTTGCCTACGCAAGGAAGGTCTTTAAATTCAGCATTGTACCGCTCTGTAACATGATTGCCTACCCTCGCTACATGCTCAGCCACTTTCTCCCTAACGTAGATCTCCATGGCCTTAGTCGCCGCTGCGCAGGAAACGACGTGTCCCCCGAACGTGAAGCCGTGCCCTAAATTAACACCCTTTAGCCCTTCATAGATCTTGTCATCGACCGCCACTGCTCCCAAAGGTAGATAGCTGCTCGTAATCCCCTTAGCCATAGTCATTATGTCCGGTTTAACCCCCCAATGCTCTACAGCGAACATCTTGCCTGTTCTGCAAAAACCACTCATAATCTCGTCAGCAATCAATAATATGTCATGTTCTTCACATATCTTGCTGACCATTGGCCAATACTCCGGTGGCGGGGAAATCATGCCCCCTGCACCCATCTCAGGCTCGGCAATGAAAGCGGCTATGCTATCTGCGCCTTCGGCCTCGATAGTATGGGCAAGGGTTTTAGCACAGAGAATATCGCAATCGGGGTAGTCCAAATCAAAGGGGCATCGATAACAATAGTACGGAGGTATATGAACAAAGCCAACGGATAAGGGTTCGAATCCCTCCTGGTAGCGTATTTGACCGGTGGCACTCATAGAACCATAGGTGACACCGTGGTACGCTCTGTATAAGCTTATTATTTTGAATCTATTCTTCCCTTTATTCCGCCAATATAAGCGGGCAATCTTTATCGCCGTTTCTATAGATTCTGAGCCACCGGAGGTAAACAAAAAGTGATCCAGCCCCTTCGGGGTAAGTTCTGCTAGCCTCTGGCTGCACGCAATATTCGCTGTGTTGGCAAATCCCCAGTATAAGGTGGCATACTGCAATTTCTTTATCTGCTCCGTCACCGCATCGATAATCTCTTTCCGACCATAGCCTAAATTGACATTTATTAACTGAGATGAAGCGTCAATGTACTCCTTCCCATCCGTGTCTATTAACACTATCCCTTTGGCGTTATCAAAGATGAAGCCTGCATTTTCCCCAACTGGATGGGCGAAGTGAATTATATGCTCTCGATCCCACTTAAGTAATTCCTCTGTCTTTTTGCTAACCATTGCATATCCTCCTCTAAAAGGTTATATCTGGCATTTAATGTGAAACATCAAAAAAAGTATTGAACTAAACCGCTTCCGTTAATTTCCCTGATTAAGAGTGGTGATCTTTGATAATTGCATGGCTTCTTATATCCGAGGCTGCTGACTACATCTTTTTCTATTCCCGCTTCTCTAATTCCCATGACATGCCTACAACTATGTAATGCTTGCATGCAAAAGAATAGGAACAAAGTTCCTTCATGTTTCGCAGCAAAAGCAATCGCATGCTTTCCAATCAGGCTTTGATATCGAGATGCACCTCCAAGGCATAGAAGAAGCTGATTTGTTGTCTTTGACAGAACCGGTTTTGACCTATAGGAGCATTATTCCATAATACCAGGATTCTTCTACAAACTGAGGTTCGTATGATCCATTTCAAGCGCATCAGCTATCGCTTTGTGACACACTTTTCTGTTATAAATGTTGACTCCCTTTCTTAACGACTCATCCCCTTGCACCGCTTGCTTGAAACCGAGCCTTGCTATCCTTAAGACATACGGCAGCGTGGCATTGGTCAAGGCAAAAGTCGAGGTCCTCGCTACACAAGATGGAATATTTGCGACTCCGTAGTGAATGACGCCGTCTACCTCGTATGTTGGCTCATCATGGGACGTGGGCCTAATCGTCTCCACACATCCTCCTTGATCAACTGAAACATCGACGATTACGGAGCCCTCCTTCATTTCTGGAAGCATACTTTTCCTTATTAGATGTGGTGCCCTGGAGCCAGGCAATAGTACCGCACCAATAATCAAATCAGCTTCCCTCACCTGTTCTTCGATGTTGTACTGATTCGATATCAAGGTACCTACCCGGCCTGCAAACATACCATCCAGGCATCTTAAACGATTTAGATCCGTATCAAGAAGCGTGACCGTGGCACCTAATCCAAGGGCAACCTTCGCAGCATTAGTTCCAACTGTACCCCCACCTACTACCACCACCTTTCCAGGTGCAGCCCCCGGGGCCCCTCCTAACAAAACCCCTCTGCCGCCGTTTTCTTTCTGGAGAAAATAGGCGCCGATTTGTACCGATACTCGGCCAGCGATTTCACTCATCGGCACTAGAAGGGGCAATGAGCCATTAGGTAACTGTACTGTTTCATAGGCTATGCCGATCACTTTCTTCTCTAAGAGCGCGATCGCCAACTCCTTTGCTGCCGCTAAATGTAAGTAGGTGAATAGGATCTGATCTTCATGAAATAGCTCGTATTCCGCTTCAAGTGGCTCTTTTACTTTTACGATCATGTTAGCAGCATCATAGATTTCGAGTATGCTATCCTTAATTTCAGCTCCTGCTCGAACATACTCATCGTCAGAAATACCGCTGGCGATACCCGCTGTTTTTTGTATGTAAACCTTGTGACCTTCCCTTACCAGGTCTTGCACACCGGCAGGAACCATTCCAACCCTGTACTCGTTCCTTTTTATCTCTTTTGGCACTCCAATTACCATGACAGATCCTTCCTCATGTTCGTCTTAGAACCGGCCTTCCCATGCCTCAATATCGAAAGACGGAAGGACTAGCTTACGTTCTGACTTCATTATCACAAAGGTTTCAGTCGATTGGATGCCTCCCACTGTAGGAAGATCTTCAGTTACAAACTTATACAAATCATTCATTCCATTTACCAGGATAACCTCAACTATAATGTCGTATTGTCCGGTCACAACTGCTGCCCAGTGGACATTGTTCAGATTTGAAATCTGCATGAGCTTTTCGTTCAACTCTGGATGCTTATCTACTTTAATCCCCACCAGGGCCTCAGAAAGGTCTTTTGCTTTGGACGCATTTATCAGGCCAACAATCTTCAGAATCCCTGATTGAATGAGGTTTTTTAAATAAAACCGCACAGTGGGAGTTGTAACGCCCAAATCGTCAGCAAGCTTGCTTACTGGCATCTGACCATCTTCTCCGAGAAGCTTAATCAACCTTTTCTCAAGAGAGACAAGTACTTTTTCCTGCATAGCATCACCCTTTGTACACCTGGAAGGGTAGTATTTCCTCCATGGTGTAAATTTTGTTGCTTATGCCTTTAACTCCGCACCGGTTGCGCCTCGACCTCACATTCCCGACTTGGGCGCCGAAGCAGGTATCGTCTCCCTCAATGAGGCCTGTTAGCCTGGAGAAGACATCGCGTGCTGCCATGGCCTTTCGAATCTTGTGTCTCATGGTCCAGGTTATCTTATAGCCCTTGATCTCCAACATCCTTTGAAGAGAGAGCATGGAGATGTCGCTCTTCTGGCGGCCTATCATAAAGATCATCCAGAACCACTTCCTCATGGGTGTTCTGGTCTTATGGAAGACGGTGCCCGCGATGAAGGAGGCCTGGTACTTATAGGACCTTCATTGATAGAGGTGCCTCTTTTGAACATCGACCAAGCTCATAGGTTTCTGCTGCATTGTAATAGCTCTCTTTTGGTATTAGGTAGGCTCTATTACAGTATATTTGAGGAGCTAAAGCGATAAATTAAAATTTTATTCCAAAAAAATATTAATTAGAAAAATTAATATAGCAGAAATTTATCAAATTAAAATATTTATGTCAATATATTTTTTATTGTTTAACACCTGAAATTTTAGGGAAAGACCTTGGTGCTATGTAAGCACGATAGAACTCAATGAAGGGCAGATTCAGATATGGAAGATGACAGGAGAAAGGAGATTGACACGGCAAGCACTTTGGGTTGGTAATATTATGGGTAGTTTAAAATAAGCCATCTACCAGCGTACCTTCCAGGTACGAATTGTCAAGCCACCGCTAGCAGTTGCCTGTTGTCTATCTTTTCTTCTCGGCTCAGCAGGGCATTGATCAGAAGCGAATTTATGTCGATGGGTGCTAAGCCATATTGAAAGTAAGCAGAATCAACGATTTGAGTTCTGTGCTGTTTCAAGGTTGCTGCGCCTCTCTCTGATAGGAAACGTAAATGTCATGCCATTACAGCACTCAGGACTCCCTCTGCCAATTATCCGCAATGACATCATGTTTGATTATAGTTTGTCTGAAATTGCTCATCTTCGAGTTCAGTTTGTCTTATGGGATTGACCAACAGCCCGCGGGATAGTTTGCCTACCATGTAGGGCTTCACCTATTGATCGCACAAGTATCTCCAATGTGGCACTGGCGAGATGGCGCAATTCTCTCTTATCCTCGGGAAACACTTTCGCTATTTGCCCTATGAGAAATAGGTACCGCCATTGATATCGAGTGTTGCACCGGTAATAAAATTGGCGGCATCAGATGCTAAGAATACCACTGCTGCAGCCACTTCCTCCGGTGTCCCGAACCGACCAAGTGGGATTTCCTTTCGGATAATGGCATCTATTTGTTCCTGAGTCTTTTGCCGCAATTGGCCTTCGGTCATTATATATCCCGGGGCTATTGTATTTACCGTGATCTGGTAGGGAGCCAATTGCCTGGCCAAGTTTCTGGTGATGCCAAGTATTCCTGCCTTAGCTGCGGCATAGGGGATTCCGGCTCTAGTAAATCCAAGTCGTGCAGCTTGGGATGAGAGATTGATGATTTTTCCTTTCTTCTGCTTGATCATCTGTGAAGACACCGCCTTACAGCAGTTAAACACCCCTTTCAGGTTGACATTTATGATTTGATCCCACTCTTCAGTAGAAAAATCAGATATCGACCTCTTGAGGCCGAATCCTAATCCACCGCCTGCGTTGTTGACAAGTATGTCTATACATCCAAATCGCTCAACGATAGCACGGACCATGGCTTGCACGCGGGTAAATTTGGACACATCTGCCTGGTAAGTAATGGCTTGTTGCCCCATGCCCTCGACCGCCTTTCGAACCCCTTCGGCCTCTTCTTGATGGTGATGATAATTTACCACCACATGGGCGCCTTCTTGAGCTAGGGCAATACATGTGGCCTTGCCGAGGCCGCGGGATCCACCGGTAACAAGGGCAATGCGAGACACAAGTTTCATGGCATCACCTTATCCTAACTCCCCCACTGATTTCACCTATGCAACATGCACTTGGGGGTTTTTCTTGAGTTGATTCCTCCTCGATCCCTCCCAGAAGCTTGATTGCTGAGTCCCACCTAAAGCTCTAGTTTCTCCGAGTTATAAAAGCACAACCCTTCCCCTCGCATGGTTTCAAGGCTGCCTGCATCACGTAAGATAAACGCGTGCAAAGCCCTATCCTCTTTTTCAATGATGCTGTTTTAAGGTGACGGATATGTCTTCTTGCTATGGGTTAATTTCAGATTAACCAGCATTTCAATTGTCTTAATGGCAATCGGTGGACCTTCCGGTATGGGGACCCCAAGCCTTTGCTGAATTTTCTCCCGGGATCCAAGCCCTGAGGAGAAAAGATGAATCCATTCCCCGCAACAATTAAGTGCTACAAATTTACCCTGGACAATGGCCCACTTCGGGGAGCTCATTGCTCAGAATCTACCATGTTATAAGCTATCCCCCGACTGCAAGCACCTTATATAGAGAACGCGGATAGCGTTGGTTCGCACATTTACTGAGATCTATGACTCTAGTTTACCCCTTTGGATTTCCTCAATGAACCTCTTTGACATATCATCCTTATTGACCTTGATCCATTGCCAGTCAATCTTGTAGAATTTCAAATCAGGCCTTGGAACTGTCAGCCTTACATTCTTGCTGGTTATATATCTTCCCGCAACCTCGGTAACGAACCTCTGTCTTTCATCGTCGGCGGTGAATTCCATCCACAATTTCGCCGCATTGGGATGAGGTGAGTTCTTGTTCATTGCAGTCCACATGATATAGAAGGCGCATCCTGGCTCGGGACAAAGGGATTCCCGACCATAAATTTTGTAAACATCACCGCGGGGCCTGCGGTTACTGTTCGCTTCATGGTAGCCTCCTCCATTCTTATATTTGGTTACCATGAATCCCTTACGCCTTGAAGAAAAAAATTTTCCCCCTCCCTCACCTCCTTTCAGAAAGCCTTTTCTCAGGTCAATGATTGCTTTAAAGGATTATAGCATAGTTGGTTCATGACAATTTTTCAACCTAATCGAATTTCATGAGGGTGTCCTTGACGGTGTCACTGATAGATCTTGGTTGACAGGCTCGGTTTCAGCGGGCTTATATCACTTTACTAATAAGAAGATGGAAAAATAGAATCAGTTTAGGTAAAAAAGTAAAAGCCGCCTGTCATAGCGGTTAAGGAGAAAAGGAGGAAGAAGATGGAGATTACCAAACGATTAGCGGACTTCATCGTGAATACCGCCTATGAAGATGTCCCCGAGGAGGCCCTTGAGCTGGCAAAGCGCTCATTTCTGGATACCCTGGGGATCACCCTGGGAGGATCGGTTGAGGAGGGCCCCGGCATTCTCTCCCGTTTTATCAAGGAATCCGACGGCCGCCCGGTAGCCTCCCTGGTGGGCCAGGGATTTAAGAGCACCGTGCAAAATGCGGCCCTTGTTAATGGCACCGCAGGAGACATCATAGGGTTCAGCGATATATCGGTGATTAACATTCACCACCCCTCCGTGGCGGTGTGCCCTGCAATCTGGTCCCTGGCGGAGCAGCAACGATCAGCGGGGAAGGATGCGATCCTGGCCCATATCATCGGGGTGGAGATCGCCGACAAGATCGGCACTGGCGTTACACCCGGGTTTCATCAGAAGGGCTGGCACCCGCTCTGCGTGCTGGGGACCTTTGGCGCCACCGCCGCAGCGGGGAAACTCTTTGGTCTTGATTCCATCACCATGGCCAATGCCCTGGGCATTGCCGGAGAGCAGGCCTCGGGGATAAGGGGCTCCAAGGGAACCATGAGCAAGGCCTACGGCGCAGGCAGGGCTGCGGAGAACGGGGTGACGGCGGCGAGGCTTGCCCAGATGGGCTTTACCGGCTCCACCACCATTATGGAAACCCGGGATGGATTCCTCCAGACCTTTGGCGATGGCGCCGATGGGATGAAGATTTTAGAAAATCTTGGAAATCCCTTTGAGTTTATCGCGCCGGGTATCACCCTGAAACCATACCCGAGTTGCACCTGCACCCATACCGCTATCAGCGGAGTGCTCAGCCTGCGGAAGGAACATGAGATCGTTCCGGAGGAGGTGGAGTCCGTTGAATGCAGTGTGACACCAGCAGTAGCTGATATCCTTAAATTTCCCAATCCTCAAAGCAAGTTCGAGGCCAAGTACAGCATGCAATTCTGCGTGGCAACCGCGCTTATTGAGGGCAAGGTCGTCATCACCTCGTTTTCCGATAAAAAGCTGGCGAATCCGAGGATCAGAGAGCTTATGAAACGGATAACGATGACCGTCTCGCCCGAGCTCGCCAAGCTCGGCTATAATCCTGATGCCGCTCCTTTCGGCTGCACGGTCACCATACGTCTAAAAAACGGGGAAGAGCGCACATGCCGGGTGGACAAGGGCCCCTGGGAGCCTGAGACGCCGCCTTCCTGGGATGAGCTCATTGAAAAATACAGGAGCTGTGCGGAATTGGTGCTTAAGCCCCGGGGGATCGAGGAGTCAATCGAAATCGTCCGGAACCTGGAAAAGGCCGAGAACCTGTGCCGACTGATGGATATCGTCAGGGCATAGCCGTCATACCAAGGGAAAGCCGGCTTTTCCGGGCTACTCCATCCTTCGCATCACTACGTGCGCCATAGGGTATCCTAGTGCGGCTTAAGATCATCTCGGGTTATGCTCCGGGTAGAGCTCCTGATTCAAGCAGCTTCGTAATGGCCACCACATCGAGCAGGGCTTTCGGCACAATTGAATCTACCAGCAGATACTCCTGGTCCCTGTTTGTAGCGGGGTCCACCTCAGCACAGTGGGCATTGGTGCCGCCGGGTCCAAGGCCGTCAATCGTGGGACAGAACTGACTGAGATTGTTCGCATCGCTTCCACCACCGCGATCCTCGGCAACGACTGAAAACCCCAACTCGGCAGCCGCCTGCTCCCAATACGAGAACAGCCGCTGGGTGCCGGGATTCCGGGGCCAGGGGGGCGGAACGTTTGCCTTCAAATGGAGCGTAACTCGACAGGGAACGCCATCCCGCTTGTAGGAGGCGTTTGCCTGGGCAACCATTTGTTCAATCTTCTCGAACACCGAAGTCATCAGATCAAGACTAGGTGTGCGTATCTCAAAATCAATCTCAGCATAGTCGGGCACGCGGTTTCGTTGTCTGCCTCCCCTCACCACGCCGACATTTACCGTAATGCCGAGCTCGTAATCGGTGAGGGCGGCTACCTGGTGAATGAGGTGACTCAACTCGACAATCGCGTTCGTGCTTCGGTGATGGCTCATGCCGGCATGCCCGCCCTTGCCCTGTACTTGAATCAGCCCGTTGGAAATCCCCTTTCTTGATACCGCCAAATGAAAACGGCCTTCCCTGTGAAACCCACCTTCAAACACCAGTCCGGCAATGAGATTATTAACAGGCAACACCTCTGCCATGCGACCCGATAGGTCGTCTATGCAAATCTCCTCTGCCGCATTGAGAAGCACCAGCCAACTATACTCTTGGTATAGCTCCTGATAGAATTCCCGCAACGCCGCAAGCACGAGATAGGCCATCACGGTTCCACCCTTAATGTCTATCGTGCCCGGGCCATAGATACGGCCGTGTACCTCGCGCCACACAAAGTCATTGCGCTGCTCTTCCTCTTCAGTAAATACCGTATCCAGATGCGAAACCAGGACAATGGTTCTCTCAGTCTTGCCTCTCTGAGCAAGCAAGAGGTGTGGACCTAGTCGAGAGTCCTTTGGCTCCACATAGCGAGGGGAGAAGCCAATCATGCTAAAAAGTTCGGCCGTTCGATCAGCAAGCCTTCTAACCCCATCCGGATTAAACGTGTGGCTATTAATGGCAACCATCTCGCGCAACACATCGAGGTAGGCAGCTTGCTGGCCCTCCAGCCAGCTTCGGATTTTATGTAACTGCTGATTCATCGTTATTCGGCCACGCGTTCCACTTAGGCGTTCAGCAGCAACGGCATGACACCTGTTTTGACCTTTACCCGATGGTACGATACGAACTATGGATACACCACCACCTCGCTCGCATATATTTGTGAATGCAGGCTGCTATCTTATCACATGACCCGACACTTCG
>CAZJXD010000145.1:0-9443 GCA_964549945.1 uncultured Desulfobacteraceae bacterium
GCCGCCGGAAGCTTTTTTGTTGCCCCTCGCTTATGAGCGAGGGGCTTTTTATTCGGATTTGTTTTATCTCCAGCCTGCTGCCCAAATAACCCTTGCAGGGAAAGGTCAGCCCACCCTTACGCCGAATGCCGTGCTTTGAAAGCATCTAAATGCCGGATGATTCAGGTCACCACACTTTGCAAACCAGACCCTTTAGATAGTTGCCCTCTGGGAAGTTCAGCGATGAAGGATGGTCGGGTGCCTGGGAAAGCCATCTGACGATTTGGGCATCGCGCCTGGCGTCCAGCGCTGCATCGGCTACAATTTTCTGAAACATATCCCGGTCCATAAGCCCAGAGCATGAGAAAGTAAACAGTACGCCGCTCGGCCTGAGCAGCTTGAACGCCAAGAGGTTGATATCCTTGTATCCGCGGCTGGCACGCTCCAACTGGCTACGAGATTCGGCAAATCTGGGTGGGTCAAGGATAACAATATCGAACTGGCGGCGTGAGTCACGGTACTGACGTAAGACGGCAAATACGTCCGCCTCCATGTGCTCCGCCCTTGCCATATCCAACCCATTGATTTCCACATTGCGCTTGGCTAGTGCCAATGCAGCGGATGACGACTCGACATTCGTTATCTTACTCGCTCCCGCCTTCAAGGCCGCAATTCCAAACCCTCCCGTGTACGCAAAGCAGTTCAATACCTCAGCACCCCCTGCATACTCAGGTATGCAGGCGCGGTTATCGCGCTGGTCAAGATAAAAACCCGTCTTGTGCCCGCGCTTAACATCAACTAAGAAACGGCATGGGCTCTCCTGAATTTCTACCAACTCGGGTGGCTCTTGCCCGGACAGGAGGCCTCTACGCTTTGGCAATCCCTCCTTCTCGCGCATTTCAACATCGGAGCGCTCATAGATGCCAGCGTTGGGTACTAATTGCTCCAGCTGAGCAACAATAGTGCGTTTCCAGTATTCAGCCCCTGCTGATAAAAACTGGCAAACTAGAAATTCGGCATAGCGATCCACAATCAGGCCTGGTAGGCCATCGGACTCGGAGTTAACCAGCCGGTAGGCCATTGTATTTTGACGTGCCGCCAGAGGAGGCCTCGATTTGATAGCTTGCAGCAGGCGGGCGTGGAAAAATGCAGGTGAGACATCGTCGTTTGGCTCAAAGCTCCAGACGCGGACCGTGATCTGGGAACGAGGAGAATATGCGCCCCATCCGTGTCGAATACCATCCGAGGTCAGAATATCAATCGTTTCCCCGGGTTGAGGCAAACCTTTAACTTTCGCTATCGCTCCCGAGAATATCCACGGGTGTCGGCGGAGAATCGATTTTTCATGTCTGGCTTTGAGAATGATTGATGGCATATACTGTAACAAAGAGCCAGATCCCTTAGGGCTTCCCCAGGGAAAAACTTGGCGACCTTGTGTGCCTTAATTGTGATCTCCTCCCCGGCTGGCGGGTTCCTTCCCTTTCTGGGAATCCGTAAGCCCACCCTGAAGATACCGAAACAATATCCCGACCATACAGTGGCATCTTGAAAAAAAAGTGATACAGAGGCCATGAAAAGGAAAAAACCTCTATGGGTTATCAGATGGAAAGAGCGGGGCGAAAATGGAGAATGCTTCACCCCGCTCGGCCTCGCTCTATTTTATGCCCAATTTTTCCAGTGTAGCCTCATCCGGCTTTCCCGTGACCTTAAGACCATTTTTCTTCTGGAATTTCTTGAGAGCAGCTCGTGTCTTCTTACCCATCAAACCATCCACTTTAACTTTAAAACCGGCGTTGTTAAGTGCCTCTTGGAGAGCCTTGATCTTTTCGTCCGGAACTGGCTTTACCTTTGCCGCCTTTTCAACGACCGTCTTACCTTCCGCTACGGGTTTTTCACCAGAAGCGGCTTTTTCAGCCGTAAAAGCTATTGAAACTCCAGTAAAGGTCAGAAAAAAACCGCATATAACACCAATAAACATATTACGTATACACTGCTTTGTCTTCATCATTGCCTCCTGTCAAAGAATAATCTTCTTTGCATTGTTGATAATATCACCGTGATCGTCACCTCTCACAGTGCCTGTTAACCTCACTTTGTGGTGGAGAAACGCCCACACTTCCATATCACTTTTATTGTATTTGACAAGATATCATCCTCATTCGCAGTTTCAAAAGCCACACCGATAACATTATCACCTTCATTCAATTGTATGTGAGTGATAATGTCACTTATTATGAGTTCATATGCTTACTTTTTCCCATCAGGTGATGGCGGTGGTCTGGCAACGGTTTCATCACAAACTCCGTCATAACTCGAGTTGCGATCCTGATCGCGCCGATAGACCATCTTTAGGTAATGGGAACAAAACATGTTTTTATTTAAATTTGAGCCCTTTGTTAGTCGGTTAAAGCAAGAAGGTAGAGGTACTCTTCAGGACCATGGCTTTTTTGGCACCCTGGATGACCTGGGCAAATGAGTCATTTGTATATCCTTTCAATACAGACTTTGGACTCGATTCCTGCCTAACAATTGCGAGATTGTTTGCTGTTGCGTCGATAAGCGATCCAATGAATCTGAACGAGTAAGGCCTGAAATACCTTGTAGTGAGCAACGGGCATGCCAAGTTGATAACACATTGATATTTATGACTTTTTGTTAGTGGAGAGTAATGCTTGCCGGAACTGCCGATTCCGATGGATTCATCCAAAGATGGATTACCCCCTGCTTGTCGCTAAATGGCGGATTTAACGTCTTGAAATAGTTGAGAAACTACCAAACAGAACTCCTGATTCTGATATTTAGGACAATCAGAACATAAAATTCCGAATTGCTGTATTTTGTATATAAGATCTTGGAAAGGCATTGGATAAAAGATTTTATGTGCCCACCATCATTATTCGGCTCTGGTACAATATTGTTTCTGAATCTCTCCGATAAAACTAAGTGCTTCGATTCGCTAATACTACCACGTATTCTTATGAGTGTGACCTTTGCGATTGCAGACCCGACTCGGCCGAGCCTTTCGACACCGAGCTCAAGGCCGAGGGGCTCGTCGCGGGCAGAACGTAGTCCCGAGTGATTAAATACCTCATCGGATTTATGAATCGAGGGACTAAGGCCTCAATAGAAGGTTTTTATGATCGAATCTCAATGCCAGTATCCGCATAGTCCAAGATGCAAACTTCCATGGACTGCGGCTATCAATTCTAATGAATTGTGCTTGAATTAATCAGAGTGTATTGAGATTTAGAAATCCAAGCCTTTGGGGTCTCAACCCTGCATGTCTGCATTGGAACCAGGCTCACCTGATTGCCCGGCCAAATCCTAGTCAGTGCAGTTTTTTAACAGATCTGTGGCTTTGCCAGATCCGGATAACGTGGCCGTCGTTCATACCATACAATTCGATGCTGATTTACTTGCGATGGGACCTCAAGGGCTTAAGGGTTACAGGGACTGAATATTGGGGAGTGTATCGAACGGGAACGCAGTCATTTCTTAAAAACCGGAGGTCGGTTTTATTGGCTCAAGAGAACTCGTGAAAGCGGCCTGAACGAGCGGCGGCGAATACATATGTGGTCACATAGCTTCTGAATGGTGACCACCCATGGGAATAATCGAGCGCATCTTCTGCCTGAAGGGGGCTGCCACATTTGAGCAGTAAACTCAAAGAACGCCGAAGGGCCAGGTCTCCATGGGGGAAGGCGTCAGGACGGCAGAAGCCGCGGATTAAAACCCACTGGGCCGTCCATGGGCCTACGCCAGGGATGCTTGTGAGGCTACGGATTATCTCCTCATCGGTCAGGGCTCGCAATCTCTCAAGGTCTCTCTCGCCTGACACAAGCCTGTCAGCAATATCGACGATAAACTGGGCCTTCCTCTTGCTGAGTTTAATGGAGCGAAGCCCTCTTCCACCTGCCTGCAAGATGGCTTCGGGCCTCGGAAATGTGTGGTACGCGACACCCGATTCCTTTAAGGAGAATCCATGAGTCTGGATAAACAGAGTGCGCAGCATATGGGCCATATGCGTGCTGACCTGCTGTCCCAGGATGGCAAAAACGAGAGCTTCCCACACGGATACGGTTTGGGGTATGTGGAGTCCTCTCAGTCCTCGAGCGAGTTTAGCTAGAAATGGATCCTTGAAGGCCATTCGATAGAATGGGGTCAAGTCCTGATCTATTCCCAGTAACCGGGCCACTTGGCTCTGTGCCTCAGATACAACGCTATCATTCAGGGCAGTGCACTGGAGCTCTAACTCTAGGCTTGGTGAATCCACCGTACCCGTTGAGCATACCTTTGCAAGGCACAGGCGGTTGTCAAGATCCAGCAATCGCCGGAAGACTCCGGCCTGGAACCAATCTGCGCCGTAGTGACCACGGAAGTAAGTGGCATAGGCCCCTGTAAGATCGAAATCATAAGGTGAAATTGGAGTTAGAATGGTGACAGTGCGTTCCATTAGTCAATCGAAAAAATGATCTTATCTGATCACGACCTTATGAAGCAAGTGTTGTATCAGGTATGTCATTCGAATTATGAAGAAGCGAGTTTGGAGACTTCAAATCCTTCAATCTCCAGGAGGGCTGCTTTTCTGTTCAATCCGCCTCCGTACCCTGTCAATGAGCCGTCAGATCCTATGACACGGTGACAGGGCACTACAATGGATATGGGGTTGCTTGCAACGGCACGACCTACTGCTCTTGCGGCCTTGGGATGGCCCATGGCTTCGGCTATCTGGCGGTAGGAGCGTATCTCTCCCCAGGGTATACCACATAAAAGCTCCCACACCTGACGCTGAAACGAGGTGCCTCGTAAGTCTAGCGGTATTGTGAATTGGCGCAGTTTCCCTGTGAAATATGCATCGAACTGTGATTTTAGTCTGAGATTATGTGGGCCGTTGTCTCTTATCTCAATCCCGGCCTGTTCCCAGCGTGCGAGGTATATTCGTGCACGATCCTCAGTCTTCACGCATACTATGCCCTCGTTGGAGCTCGCAATAGTATAGGTACCCAGCGGACTACGATAGCAAGTTGAGTAAAGGGTTTCTGGTGCCCTGTCTGGTTCACCGGGCTTGCATATCTTGCATGCCCTGTAACCCTTTGCCCTCGCCTCTTCCGTTGACTGGAAATGCACCTTGTTCTCCGGTTTCGTTCGCCTTCCTGCCGGACAATCGGGCCGGCAGTAGATCTTTGTGGTCCGGCAACCGCTTATAGAAGCAATGGCAGCCATATGTGCCTCCCTTGGAGAAATGAGTACACGTAGTTATGTTGGAAAGGACAGTATAGAGAAATTAAGCTTATGCCTCACTTACGAGTTCACTGTAATCAGCAACCCCTCGTATAATCCGATACCTCTCTATTTCTATTTATATCGTAGCTCTTTCCTTTCTTGCAATGCGTGACACGAACAACTCCCTCAATGGCTCCAATTCCAGCTGAGAGCGAGAATGGCAATGAAGCTCCCCACCGCAGGCTGCTTGTTATTCTAGCGAAGGTGAATAAAATATCCCTAGGCCCTCCCTGCTTTGGACCTGCCGGCAGGACAAACCCTCATGCACTCGGAGCAGGCTCCGGAACTAGTCCGATAGGCGCTACAGGCGTACTTATTTATTTCATATTGTGCGCCAGGCTGCGGTTCTGTCAATGCGCCCGCAGGACACTTTTCAATGCACATTCCACAGCTCACACATCTGAGATCGAGCTCCACGGGGTCAGTCGGATCAAGCTCCGCCTCGGTGAGGCAGGCAGAGAGCCTGATCCTGGGCCCCAAGCCAGGGGCAATGAGGAGGCTGTTCCAACCAATTTTGCCCACTCCGGCAGCCTGCGCGGCGTGTTTGTAGGAGAATACCGCCTCGAGGAACCTCGTGTCTAAGGGGCAACCCGTGGCCGGCAA
The DNA here is from genome assembly GCA_964549945.1 of uncultured Desulfobacteraceae bacterium. Classification (GTDB taxonomy): domain Bacteria; phylum Desulfobacterota; class DSM-4660; order Desulfatiglandales; family B25-G16; genus B25-G16. The sequence goes on from CAZJXD010000145.1 coordinate 5,866, forward strand.
TGGCAATGCCTTCATGCCACCTCTATGGGAGGCTCTCGCCACATCATAGGCGGCCTTAGTCAATCGACCATATAGGTAATTGGCGTCGCTCACGAATAAATCATTCAAGGAAGCAGCACCCATTTCTTTCCCCGGCGAGGTGAGATCGAGGATCTCAGAGGATATCTCCATCGCAAAGACGATGACCGATCGCGTTTTAGGCAAGAGCATGAGGGCGGTTTCCTCAAGCCTTGTCCCTCTCCATGCAGCCAGGCTTGCTATGCCCAGTGCATCGACCTCTAACTCCGGCAATAGATACTGAATCGAATCATATGGCATCGTTTCTTCCATCATCAACAGAACCTCCTTAGGAATTTGAATTAGCCATTCGTGGTATTGCTTCTTATACGATTTCTCGACCACAGGTAGTATAGGTGCGCGGGAACACAGCTGTCAAGAGCCTAGTCAGCCCAGGGTATGGCAAGCGTTTCAACGTAAATTTCGATGATATTGAGATTTCTATTTCGATTGTGGTCAGGTAGAATTGATTGTTACATCCTCCTTTTCCCCTTCCCCAATACCGCTCGATATCATATTATAGATATATAGAAAAGCAACACCGCATCTTAAAAATTTCTCCGAGAAGTGAGGATAAGGCTTATGGAAGATGTAATTTTCATCTATAATTAAGAAGGAAAGCATTGAAAGGAGGTCAACACCATGGGCAAGCATGTAACGATCATTGCGATACTTATCGCGCTTTTCTCATTCCTGTTTTTTTCCCCTTTGAGTGTGGATGCGCAATTCGGGTTTACGCCCCAACAGGTACCGCAAAAATCCCAACAAGCCGTTTTGTCCACCGCACAGGGAAGGTTCGCCTTTGGCCAGGTATCAGACTCCAGTGAGGACAAGTTCATGCTGGATACCTTTACAGGCAGGCTCTGGCGACTTGGTAAAAGAACGGACATCGGACTGTGTCTCACAGCTGTTCCCTACCGCAGCGAAGATGGGAAATGCTCTCCGATGCCTGAGATGATACCGGATTCCGAATCCGGGAAACCGAAGCGTCAATGAAGTTCCACCCGACCTTTGGTCGGGGCCGAGCAAGAAAGCTATTCATCTGCGTCCCTGTTAAACTGGGCCCCCTTTGGCCCGCCCTGGTGCGATCTGATTGTAACAATTTAATGCCGCTTAAATAATTCTAAACATGAGCTATCAAAATCAGTCCTTGCATGCCATGTCTGGGCCAGGGAAAATGCAATAGGTCCCCCATAAGGCAGAGGGCATTCTGATATTTTAAGTTGACTTTCATCACCTCCCGCTCTACAAAGGCCTAAGCGCGTGCCATAAAATGGAACACAAGAGGGAGGCGTCGCTCTATGGCGGAGAGATCAGAAAAGATAAGCATAGGTGAACCTGAAAAACGTTTTGGCATCATCGCGATAGAAAAGAAATATATCACGCCCAATGACCTCATCGAGGCTCTGAGGATTCAGGTACAGGAGGATATCGGGCAAGGAAAGCACCAGCGTATCGGGGAGATATTAGTGGCCAAAGGTAAGATGACCGATGCACAGGTAGAGGATGTGCTCGAAACCCTTTCTCAGCAATAAACTCCGTTGCAGTTCCTCGCCTCTGATCCATACCATTATCGATCACATCGGGCAAGATCTCGATATAAAGGGCTTTAACCCCCATTTATTATCCCTCGGCTCTCTTTGAAGAGCACCTTCCTCTTGTACCAGGGGCTTCCCCCCAACGGTCACTCTGCATCTGTATTTCTCATGCGCTTACCCAATAGGTTTAACTTATACTTCCTTACCGCCCCCGGGGTTATTACCTCTCCTTGGGGACTCCTGAAATAAAGCGCATCGAAGGGGCATTGAACGATGCACGCTCCACATTGAACGCACCTCTCAGCCCCCGGTATCGCCGCCATGTGCCGATCCCTATCGACCACATAGCAATTTTTAGGACAGACCTGTTCACAGAGCCCCGCGCCTTTGCATTTCTTCTCATCAAGCACGACTTTCAGCAGCCTATCACTGTGCAGGCCGCTCTTGAATATGGGGGTACTCCCCATCAGATCGATGCTTAAAAGGAGCACCACGATCAGGGTAATGAATCCCCATCGCAACATAAAGCCCCACCTGAGATCACCGACCACAATGGCATAGGTGGCAAGACCGATTACCAAGAAAACCCACAGGATCAGTTGAAATCCCCCTCGCCCGAAATCGAAGAAAACGAATCCAAACCCCTTTCCCTTCGAGCTCAGCAGCTTTCCATAAAGGGGAAATGAGGTGAAGAGCAAAAGCGACAGTCCCCACACCAGGTACATGAGGGGCAAAACAGCTTCACGCCAAAAAGGTATCGTGATGAGCCCCAATACCGCCGATATGGGGAATGCCCAGGCAACGGCCATCTCAAAGCGCTGGGCCAGGGGAAACCGGACCTCCCGCATCTTCGAGGTCTTGGTGCATTTACTCTTTATGAACGCGGGGAGATCCTTCGCGTAAACCGGCCCCCAGATTATTTTCCACCCGGTTTTCCTCTGCACTGTCTTTGACTCAACACCAGTAGCGGCGAGCTGTGGCAGTATCACATCCCTGTGATCCACGGATTCCTCAATCCCGCTTGTTTTTAACGAAGATATGACATCGTGATTGGTAAAAAGGCCGCCTGTGGCCGCGCACCACACATTGATTCCCCTGCTGTTCGCAACCAGGAGATACGCATCCATCTCCTTTAATGCCCTCTTTACCCTTTCCACCGTCAGGTGGTAATTGCAGGTGAGCAGCACCGGCGAGCTCCTTCCCGGGTTTCCTATCCGAACGAGCCCGGTTTTACAGGAGAAAGGGAGGACCCTCAGCATGGTTTCAAGGATATTCACCGCCAGGAACGTAAATGGACTCATCCCGCTCCCCCGTCTTTCTGGTTTCTCGCCACTAATTCCACGAAGCTCTCCCATTTGCGCAGTTTCACCGACTCTACTGTGAAGCCGGCCTCCGCTATCTTCTCCGGCAGATCCCTTATTGCCCTGGTAGTAGTCTGCGTGAGAAGGTAGGTGATTACCACGAGGGGAAACCTAATCAGCAAGTTGAGTATCCTCTTTGGGATGCACCGTGGTATCACCTCATCTGCCACGAGCAAAAGGCCATCGGGCTTTAGTATCCTTTTCACCTCTCGCAGGGTAAAGCGCAGTTCATCCTCCGTTAACTCCGAAAAGCACAGCCCGCTCGTCACTACATCGTAGCTCTCCGATTCCTCCTCTTCAAGCTCGGCAACGCCCATCTCACATAGCTCTATCTTTGAGGCGAGATTCTCTTCAGCTGCCCTTTCCCGTGCGATCTCCAGCATCTGGGGACTCACATCCATCCCCTTTACACTTGCGCCTTTCTTGGCGGCCTGTAGCGTGAATGCGCCTGTTCCACAGCCGATGTCAAGCACCCTTTGTCCACCTTTCACATGGGATGACAATCGATCATAGGACTGATCCAACATCCCGAGCGTGAGCAGAGAGATGCCCCTGTCATATCTGCTCGGGGCGGATTCGAGTATCTTCATAAGGACATAAGTGCTCATTCCCCTATCCCTCG
>CAZJXD010000146.1:0-8969 GCA_964549945.1 uncultured Desulfobacteraceae bacterium
TTTCTTAGGTGGTACCCCTTTTTCTTCTCTGACACAAATTATGATACGCTAACCCTCGCAAGGTATCCTTGACTTTATATTATTTACAGGGTATCTTATCCGCGAACTTCGAGTTGAGGAACCCTTAACCATCTAACCCACACAGTATCGGGAGGGACATATTGATCGAGCTTGTCGTGAAAGGTGGACCCTTTATGTATCCTATCCTATTCTGTTCGATTGTGTCCCTTGCTATTTTCATCGAGCGGCTGTGGCTATTGAGGCGCAAATTGGTGATACCGAGGGATTTCATCTTCAAGGTAGAGGAATTGGTGAAGCGGAACAAGATATCTGAGGCCGTTTTCCTCTGCCAGGGAAATGGCTCCTCGATTGCCAGGATCTTTCTCTCAGGCCTGAAAAATGCCGGAAGGGGAATGTGGTTGGTAAAGGAGGCTATTGAGGAGAAGGGAAGGAGGGAAGGGGTAATTCTGGAGAGGAATATAGGGGTGTTGCTGACCATTGCGAACCTAAGTCCCCTACTTGGACTGCTGGGTACTGTTTCTGGAATGATCAAGACCTTTAATGCAATCTCAGTTCATGGAGTGGGAGGGCCGGGGCCGCTCGCAGGAGGGATTGCCGAGGCATTAATCACCACCGCGACGGGTCTTCTCGTTGCGATTCCCACCTTGGTTGCCTATCGTTTCCTCATGGACAAGGCACAGGTTCTCGTATTTGAAATGGAGGAAAGCTCGATAAGGCTCGTGGATACCTTGGAAGGAAGCAGGCAGGGGTAATGCGGTTTAGTCAGCCGAAAAGGGAAGAGATAAGCCTGGGCGTGAGTATGGCGCCCCTAATCGACATAGTGTTTCTGCTGCTCATATTCTTTATGTTGACCTCGCATATTGAGATTATACCGGGTATGGATATCACGCTGCCCGATATTACGGAAAGGGGATCGCATAAATCGGCCGAGAGCATGGTCGTGGCACTGGATCGAGAGGGAAACTATTACCTGAACAAGGAGAGGATAGAGCTTAAGGAGCTTTTCCGGAGGTTTAAGGGAATCGCCCAGCCGGGGAAGACAAGCCTCATTCTGGAGGCTGATCGCGACGTGAAGCACGGCCAGGTGGTCAGGGTAATGGATTTGGCCAAAAGGGCCGGGATCACCACTATTGTGATCGCAGCACAGTGGGAACCTGAAAAGATCTTCTAGGATGAGAACAAGGTATATGGCATATGGTTTGATTCTCTGCCTTGTGGCAGGCCTTTTGTTCGCGTGGCTGAGCTTGGGGAGGAATGGACTCGTTGATCTTGTTAACATGCGGACCGAGAGGAAAAAAAGCGTGGCCGCTCTAAAGGATTTAAGGGAAAAAAACAGGCTCCTCGCATCTGAGATCAGGCGCTTGAGAGAAGATCCGAAATACTTTGAATCAGTAGCGCGCAGGGAGCTGGGCCTGGTCAAGGAGAATGAAATTATCTTTCGGATTAAGGAGGGCGAGAAGGGAGTTATCAAACGACCCATCCACGGGAAATAGGGACCGCGGCAAGAGAGTACTTCGGGAACTTTAAAAGGAGTGAGAAGTGGCTGGATTAGACGAAATCTATGATGAGGTTATTGACAAGATCGCCACACCAAAGGCGAGGCTGCTGCTTGTTGAGATGTTAAAAAAGGAGGGAAAGCCGCAGACCGTGATACATGCGTGCCAAAAGGTCTTGGAGATATTCCCGGACGACATTCATATAAGAAGGCTTCTAGCTGAGACCTATGCCGAAGAGGGATCACTGGATCTTGCGGAAAAAGAATTAGGAGAAATAACAAAGAAAATTGATGAGTTATCTTATGTTTTTAAATTTCAATCTGATCTATTCAGAAGGGAAAATAAGATCGACGATGCCATACACGCCCTTCAGCTGTACCTCGCACATAACGAAAGCGATCAGGAAGCAGCCGATCTCCTAGCAGAGCTCAGCGCCCCTAAAGAAGAGCCATCCGCTTTGCCCACTTCAACCTTGGCGGAGCTTTACTACAAGCAGGGGGAGCTCGATGAGGCGATCAAGGTGTATGAACAGGTAGTAGACTCCTCCCCGGATGATGAGAAGGCCAAGCACAGGCTCGATGAACTTCAAAAGGAAAAGAAAACGCAAGTGGGGGAAAGGGAGAAAGTGAAATCGATAAGAGAAAGAAAAGTTAAACTCCTGGGAGTCCTGGAGAGGTGGCTGGCTGCCGTTGAGCAAAGGAAGGCCGCCGCTCTATAGGCTCCGGCTTGGAGCGGGGAAACCACAGGGTCATTCATGTTGAGAAGGAGAAGACATATCGATGTATTCAACAGCGGATTTCAGAACAGGGCTAAAGATAGAGCTGGAAGGAAAGCCGTTCATCATCATAGAGTTTCTACACGTAAAGCCGGGCAAAGGTGGGGCATTCGTGAGAACGAAGCTAAAGAACATGCTCACCGGACAGGTGCTGGAGAAGACATTTCGAGCAGGGGAGAAGGTTGCATTGCCTAATATCCAAGAGAGGGAGATGGAGTACCTCTACCAGGACAGAGGCCAATACTGTTTCATGGATACCGCTACATTCGATCAGGTCTTCTTGTCGGCCGAACAGATTCGTGGCAGTCATCTCTTTTTAAAGGAGAATACCGCTGTCAAGGCCCTGATATACAATGAAAAGGTAGTGGATATAGAGCTTCCCCATTTCGTCGAATTGGTGGTTGTCCAGACCGAGCCGGGCATCAAGGGAAATACGGTGACCGGAGTTACTAAGCCTGCAACCCTTGAGTCGGGGGGTGTTATTCAAGTTCCGCTCTTCGTGAATATCGGCGACACGGTGAGGATAGACACGCGCACAAGGGAATACCTAGAAAGGGTGTAAATGGATGTTTCATTTAACTTTACGGCCACTGGCATAGGGAGCGTGCCCTTCCTGGACGTAGAGGGTACGTGCAAGGGTATCCTTGAGATGTTCCCTGATATCCCGTTCTGGCCCCAATTCGTGAAACGGAGCCCCTTAGAGGATATGACTATTCAAGCGAGCCAGGGCCTTCCACTGATTAAACTGAATCGTGAAAGCAGCTCCATCTATCTGGAGCTCTCCGATGACCAGGAGGATGAGCTCATCTCCTTCTACGAGCATTTCATGGCCGGGGATACCGAGTACTTCGCCATTGATCACGACCATGCATCCGGTTTGTATACGCTTCTGGATCTGATCGATAAAAGGCCTCAGGACTATGGTTCCTATATCAAGGGGCAGATAGTGGGCCCTATTACCTTTGGGGGAAACCTGATGGATGCAAAGGGCCGATCCGCCCTTGCCAACAGCGAGATTATGGACACGATTGTCAAGGGCCTAGCAATCAAGGCATTGTGGCTGGCGAAGGCGATGTCCATAGCAGGCAAAAGGACAATACTCTTTATCGACGAGCCCTACCTCTCCGGTTATGGCTCGGCCTTCACGCCGATACAGAGGCAGGAGGTTATCTCCCGCATAAGAGAGGTGATAGACTATCTGCGATCCAGGAGCGACACCATAGTTGGGGTTCACTGCTGTGGAAACACGGACTGGTCCATGATTATCGAAACAGGGGTTGATATCGTAAGCTTCGATGCCTTTGATTATCTGGACTACTTCTTGCTCTATAAAGAAGAGATCATACGCCTTCTACGAAACGGCGGAGCAGTTGCATGGGGAGTGGTTCCCACCATCTCCTTTACCGGCAAAGAGACCATTGGGGATCTGCAAGCGAGGTTGGAAGAGGGGCTCAATAGATTCTATGAGTGGGGGCTCGACAGGGATATGGTAGCCGAGAGATCCCTAGTTACGCCGGCCTGTGGTGTGGGCTCCATAGAGCCACCTCGGGCGGAGAGGATCTTCGAGTTGCTTTCCGGCTTATCCGGTACAATGTCCCATCGTAGCGTGTAGTTCTTAGCTTAGAGCTCAATGGTGGAGTTCTCCTTGGCAGCTTCTATCTTCAGCTCCGGATCCCTCTCCTTGACGAGTTCCTGGCAGAGAATCACCATCTTGATCACATCACTATCCTTTCTCTCGGGCGCATGATGGAAGAGGATGAGCTTCTTGACGCGTGCTTTCACCGCGAGCTCAATGGCCGAGAGATAATCGGAATGTCCCCAGCCCCTGTGCTTTGATATCTCCTCGGGTATATAATGGCTATCGTGGATCAGAACATCCGCTCCCTCGCAAAACCCCACATACCCCTCGATTGACCTTTTATCATCATTAAGCTCGTTATCGGTGAGAAAGACAAGGGTTTTATCCCCCTCACGAAACCGAAATCCCAAGCCCCCCTGCGGGTGACGGAGGGGGATTGTATTGATTACAACGCCATCGATTTCAAGGGAGCCATTGCTCAATCGATCGATGAATTGTATGTCGGCATTCAGCTCCTCAAACCTAATGGGAAAGAATCCATCCCCCATCTTATTGTCAAAGCTGTATCTGAGCCCTTTCATGCACTGGCTATATCCATCGACGAGAATTCTCGTTGAGGATTTGTAGATCGGCGGGAAAAACGGGAAGCCAAAGACATGGTCCCAGTGTATGTGAGTGATAAGGAGATAAAGCTCTATGGCATTGCCATAGGACTCAAACTCGCTCCCAAGGGCACGAATGCCGGTACCGGCATCGACAATAACCTTTTTCCCTCCTGCGAGATCTATCTCCAAACACGTTGTGTTCCCCCCGTAGATGATGGTATCCTTGCCCGGAACGGGTGTGGACCCCCTTGTCCCCCAAAACTTGACTTTCATCTATATCCCTGAGTTGGAAAATATGCGGATCTTTTCCGATCTTCTTCGAGATGCTGTAATACCCTCATTATGATGAGAGACCTGGGTAATTAAATCCCTCGCCCGATTAACGCTACATGATTGGTTTTTATATGTCAACGCTAAAAAGGGATGCGAAGATACACCTGATCGAGAAGGCCTTGAGAGGGCTCGCACCTCACCGCCTGAGGTGCCACCTCTGTCCAAGGGCCTGCTCTGTAAACAGGCAAATGGGAGAAAGGGGATTCTGCGGGATAGGGAGGCTGCCCGTAGTTTCGCATTCCTGTCTCCATTTTGGAGAAGAACCGCCGCTGAGCGGGTACTACGATTATAAGGAAGATGTGTCAACGGGCTCGAGTTCATCAGGATCTGGAACGATCTTCTTTGCCGGGTGTAACCTAAGATGCATTTTCTGCCAGAACTATCAGATCAGCCATCAAATCCACGGATCCATCACCTCCATTGAGGCGTTAGCCTCCGCCATTGTCTCGCTGCAGGAAAAGGGAGCGCTGAATATCAACCTAGTCACCCCGACACATATCATTCTTCCCCTTCTCGAGGCCCTGAAGATCGCCTTCTCTCGCGGACTAAGGATACCCCTTGTGTACAATACGAGCGCCTATGAATCCATTGAGACCATTGCGCAGCTTTCCGGCATCGTTGACATTTACCTGCCTGACTTCAAGTATTTCAACGAGGAGACAGCCCGCAGGCTCTCGAGCGCCCCCGACTATCCCGAAAGGGCATCCGAGGCCATAAAAGAGATGTATAACCAGGTGGGAAATCTAGAACTTGACGGAGAGGGAACCGCGCGGAAGGGAATGATTATACGGCACTTGCTCTTGCCCAATCATTCGCAGGAGTCGTGCTCCATACTGGAGTGGATCGCCGCAAATCTCTCAAATCAAGTAGCCGTGAGCCTGATGAGCCAATTCTCTCCATGCACTACGGTGCCGGATGAGATAAACAGAGGGATCACCAAGGCAGAGTACGAAAGGGTGCGTGCCAGGGCAGAGGAGCTCGGATTCGAAAACCTCTACCTCCAGCCCTTTACCTTTGAACCTGAGGATCATCTGCTCCCGGATTTCGAAAGAGATGATCCGTTCCCCTGGGGGGACCATGAACCCTGATGCTACAAAGGGACATCTTCCGCACGAATGGAGGGACTTGTCTCGGTAAGGCTCCGGGTATAGATCCGCCAATTCTACCTGCGCGTTTTATTGTCATCCTACTGGGTTGCAATAAATTTCATCTCCCAGTGCAATATCAGGGAGATTGTGGTATAGAAAACAACTGTAGCATAATTTCATAAAAAGGAGATATGCGATGATAGAGGGGATAAGGGATGGATTGAAAGAGGTTGACGGAATTGAGGTGACCACCCTCATGGATAACTACGTCGATGTGCTGCTGAGGAACTCCCCCGGGGTCACGAGGCCACCGCTGGCGATCGGGGGAGAAATCCCCGCTGACACGATGCTGGCAGAGCATGGTCTGTCGCTCTTGGTGGCGGTTACCATGGGTGAAACAACCCATCACATATTGTTTGACTGCGGCTACACCAAGGTCGGTGTCCCCCATAATGTGGGAATGCTGGGAATAGATCTCGGACAAATAGAGGCCATTGTCCTCAGCCACGGCCACATGGACCATACGGGGGCGCTGTATCCCATCGTTGAGAGCCTGGGCAGATCGATCCCACTAGTCCTTCATCCCGATGCATTTCTCTCGCCGCGCTACTTCGGGCTCGAGGACGGGAGAAAACTCATCTTCCCCAAAACATTATCAAGGGAGGAAATGGAGAGCAAGGGTATAGAGGTGATTGAGAGGAGAAGCCCATCTCTCGTTGCTGAGGGCACCATAGCGGTCACAGGGGAGGTAGAACGGGTAACGGACTTTGAGAAGGGATTGCCCAATGCCCTCGTGGACAGGAACGGGACCCTCGAGCACGATGACATACTCGACGATCAGTCTATTGTGATCAAGCTCAAGGGAAAGGGATTGGTAGTCATCTCCGGATGCAGTCATGCCGGCATTATCAACACCATGCTATATGCACGAAAGATCACGGGCATCAATACAATACATGCCGTATTGGGCGGTTTTCATCTCCAGGGCCCTGCATTCGAGCCTATTATAGAGCAGACGATTGCCGAGTTTAAAACCATCAAACCCGAAGTGTCTATCCCGATGCACTGCACGGGCTGGACTGCCATCAAGAGATTTTCGGAGGAGTTTCCCTCATCCTTTGCTCTCAACAGCGTCGGCACGAGGATCGCCTTTTAAACAAAAGCCGCTCTACATGAAATACCTGATCTATCTAATCATGATTGTCTATGCCCTAAGCCCGATCGATTTGGTACCCGAGTGGCTTGCCGGGCCTTTTGGCCTCATCGACGACGTCATCGTCCTGGGGCTACTGTACTGGTATTTCATCTATCGACCTGCCAGGCTGAAGGCTCACTACCGGAAATCCTACTATAGGGAAGGGCAGGGGCAAAGCGGGGAAGGGTATCAGGAGAACCACCAAAGGGCTCAACCAGCCAGTGGCTCCTCAAAACGGGATCCTTATGAAGTCTTGGGTGTTGCCAGGGGGGCTTCAATCGATGAGATCAAGAATGCTTACAGGAAGCTGGCCAATAAGTACCATCCGGACAAGGTCACCTATTTAGGCGACGAGTTCAAGGAGCTCGCGGATAAGAGATTCAAGGAGATACAGGAGGCTTATCAGGAACTGGTAAATAGATAATTTGAACAACTCTGGGCGTTGAGCCACGCTCTACTATTGCTGCCTGCCTAAGGGCTTAGCCTTACAGGCCTGATACCCTGAGCCGTTGTGGTCCGCGTGCTAATCTCCGATCCAACTGGACAGGCAGTAATGCACAAACCACACCGAAACGTATAGCCATTTCGTCCCATGTGGGGGAGACCCCTATCTTGATAGTAAGAACAACCTTGTTTATCTATGCACACTCCTCTCCAGACCACTCCTTGATCGAGAACAAATTGTTTTACTTCTTCGGTAAGATTCTTCATGTATTACCATTAAATCATTCCAGACCCACATCAGGCGTGTGGAGGCCAATGGAGCGAATATAGCGATCCTAAGAATATACCAATATTTTTTGGCTCCGGCGGATCACGAAAACTATCAGAGCCAAGGCTGGTATCAATGCCAATGCCGAAAGGATACCTCTAGGGTAGAACAAGATAAATAGCGCCGCTAGGAGGATTAAAAACCTTGAAGGAAGGTCATGCATTTTACGTTCAAAAAGTCTCCCATGGATGGCGACAGCTGCCGTCAAGCATCCAATCATTAGCGCACCCAGGGCAGCCAGTTGTGCTAAACCAGGCTTCATCACCAAGATATCCCAATTAAAAATCGCGAATGTGAGGAAGAAAAACGGAACAGATATTTTGAGCGTCAGCATCATCGTCCCCATAAAGGAGGCGCCTGAAATACGTGAAGCAACCGCAGCTACGAGCGAGGTTGGCGGCGAATATTCGGATATTACCGCTATGAAAAACAGGAAGAAATGAGCCACCCAAGGGTTGATCCCGAATCGCGTCATAGGCGGGATGACTATCACGGCTGAGATTAAGTAACAGGCCGATGGAGGTATGCCCAGCCCTAAGAAGACCCCAATAAGGAACCCCACTAAGATAAGGGCTACGACATGGAATTCTCCGATCCCCACCATAAGCCCCATGAGCTTAATCATCCAGCCGCTCACCACGAACAGGTTTATCATCACCCCAAGCATGGCGAGCAAGAGAATGAGCGGTGCGGTGACCTCGGAAAATGCTTCGATGGCTCGGCGAAAACACCTGCCCCATTCCTTTATCTTATCCGAGATCGTTCCGGTATAGAGATACATGCGGATTATAGAGCCGATGATAAAGAGACCGATCGCGATGTCAATTGCAGCTCTTGATGCATCATACCAGAGCACACCCATCAGGTAGATCAAAACCCCGATGAAGCTAAAGAACATCACCGTATTTATCACGTCCACTTTGGAGACTCTTTCAATAACTGAAACCAGCGCTGAATTTGGGTCACTAGTACCTCCCCGCACGAAGCGCGTGGTAAAGAGGTAAACCGATGTGGCTATGATACCATAGAAGATGAGTGCCGGCGCATATCCTCGAGCGATAACCTCGAAATAACTCACCCCCAGAAAATCAGCCATGAGAAAACC
>CAZJXD010000147.1:0-8791 GCA_964549945.1 uncultured Desulfobacteraceae bacterium
GCCGAATGCAGAGGTCCTTTTCCCTGGCCGTCGTCTCCCGGCCAGGGAAAAATCCTGTAGCCCTGTGTCCTCTGTGTCTCCGTGGTGGATCATCTGCCCCAGCTCGTAGGGCAGGGAGCGCGGTTTGGAAAAATGGGCATAAGCGAAAAAAAATCCTGAGCCTCTGAGAGCTCAGTGAGAGAACAATACTTCAGGAGAGATTGACCCTAGCGCTTCGCTTCAAGCTTATAAATGCTAGAAACTATCCTTTGAGTATAGAGGTGTCTTTTTTTGCTGCATGCCCTGTAACAGGGGGCCTGCCGGTGCATCAAGTAGAGGGCATGAGACAAAAAAAGACACCTCCATACTCTCTTACATATTGAGTTTCATAAGAGGGAATAAAGGGAGATGCACCATGGCGAAGGAGAGGTTTTCCACTACACAGGCGATTCGGGCATTGAGGGAGCACGGCGCCGATTTCACCTTGCGGCCCTATAAGTTTGAGGAGAAAGGCGGCACAGAGGTGGCGGCGAGGGAACTTGGGCTGGACGAACACCTCGTGGTCAAGACGCTCGTCATGGAAGACGAGCTCGGCAGCCCATTTTTGGTGCTCATGCACGGGGACAGGCAGGTCTCCACCAAAGCACTCGCCAGGGTTCTTGGAGTCAAGTCGGTAAGGCCCTGCGAACCTCAAGCGGCGCACAAGCACACGGGGTACTTCGTGGGCGGGATCTCCCCCTTTGGCACGAGAAAGCCCCTCAGGGTTATCGTAGAGGAATCCATACTGACTCTTCCCAAGATCTACATCAATGCGGGCAGAAAGGGGCTGCTTGCGGAGATGTCTCCAGGAGTCCTGGGAAAAATCCTCAATCCCACGCCTGTGAGCGTCGCAAAATGACAAGTATCGAGCATCTTATCACGATGGGAATCGATGGAAATACATCCTCCTCTTGAAGCAGGGGCATCTCTATCAGTTGCGGCTCTTATACCCGGCGAAGCTTCGCCTCAAACCGACGGTAAGAGGGAGCCAGCCGCTATCCATATATGTTCCAATAAAAATCCAATGCACCGAATTCCCAATGTTCCAAACTGCAAACCGTTTTCTCAGATCTGCTCGTCTTTGGGATGTTTCGAATTTTCAACACTGGAATTTTGATATTGCGCCGTTAAGGAAATGTTTTCTCCTTGCTCTATATCGAAAAGCAGTAAAAGTAGGGAAATCGCTTGCCGGCTTATTAACAGATATTTAACGGGGTAAAGGTTTAAAGTTTCTGATTTCGAATTTAGAAATACCTATAGAATTGAGGTTCTGTTTCACTTTAAAATTTGACATAAACGATACGTCTTGGCCTATATGAATGTAGAGCGGGAGGCCTAACGGGGGGTAAGAAAGGGGATTGCCTTGGGCACAATGTCGATGACCACGGGGAGCTGGCACGGCTGCTCCCCATCCACATCCAAAAGCACCCTCTGCTCAGAGGAGGCCTCGATCCTTTTCCCCACGAGCGTTCTCACCTTTTCGTGCTGAATGAGCTTTCCGTTATAGAGCTTGGGGAGGTTCCAGAATACCTCCGGAAGGGTGAAATCCCCGATCACGGTCACGTGAAACATGCCGTCGTCCACTCTTGCCTCAGGGGCAACCCACATACCCCCGCCGTGATACTGTCCGTTGGCGACCACCACGTTCCAGCATACCAATGTCTGATTGAAGCCCTCGTCCACCTTGAGGCGGATTCGTTTCTTGTCATACATCAGGATGGAGAAAAGTGTGGCCCAGATGAACGAGATAAACCCACCAAAGGCCTTGGTGGTTCTGTTCACGCGATCATCTACCTCACCTCCGAGGCCAAAGCTGGTCACGTTATGAAAGTATCGTAGAGAGGGGTTTCCCTTGCGATCCCAATAGGTTATCCTTCCCAGGTCGATATGCCGGGCATGGGAGTCCTTGATTATGTCCAAAGCCCTTTCCGGTGCCTCGGGCAGTGGAATGGTCTTGATGAAGTCACATCCTGTACCCCGGGGGATAAAACCAAGCATGGCCTCAGGGCGAAGGGGACCATCCTCTCCCATGAAGCCGTTCACTACCTCATTGAGCGTTCCGTCTCCTCCGACACAGACCACTACCTCGGCACCCTGTTGAAGGGCACGGCGGGTGAGGGTGGTCGCTTGCCCTGGTCCGGCGGTAATGAAGGCCTGAAACGCGCCTAACCGGTTTTTTGCCATATCCTGAATCCTCGGCCATTCCCTCCCGATGCTGCCCATTGCCGCATTGGGATTAACGATGAACGCGAATCTTCTCCTGGCCACATTTATCCTCCTGATAATCCCTCGATCAAGGCCATGACGTTGTGGCCCAAAACCCGATGGTTGTACCCTCCTTCCAGTATGCCAAAGCATCCGCCCCCACACCGCGCCGCAGCCTCTCGCACCATCCGGCCGATCTCCCTATAATCCCCCGTGGTAAGTGTTCCTCCCCAATCATCCTCGTGGTTGTCAAAGCCGGCGGATATCCCGATCACGTCTGCCTCAAGGCGCGTCATTGCCTCGGCTACCTCATCCATGTAAGCATCTCTGTGATTGGCCTGTACATTATGGATCGTAACGTAATCCTTGCCCTTCAGGATGTTCACGGTACCATCACCAAAATGGAGGTCGATATCCAGCACGTAGGCACTCTTTATCTTTTTGTCTCTCCTCAGTCGCTCAAGGCTTATAGCCATGTTGTTAAAATAACAGAAGCCCCAGGAGGAGCTGGAGGAGGCATGGTGACCAGGGGGCCGTATGAGCCCAAAGGAGGGCTCGCTCAACCCGAGAGTAGCGGTTTGGATTGCCCCTCCCGCCGCCAATGCCGCAATGGGGTAAAGGCCCCCTCCTTTCACCTGGACAATATGGGCCTCAGTGTGGACGGCGGCAATATCTTCCTCCGATGCAGGCTGAGCAGCCACGAACTCCACGCTGGGCTGGATGACCTCAACTACTGCCTCCATTCGCCCGGCTGCTGAAGCCGGATCAGAGGTGTAGACCTGATAGAAATCCTCGTGAAAAATAACCTTCATATAACCCTCCGCCTTTTACCCTTATTATTGGACTCATTACTTTAAATAGTTTGAATTCAAGGTATCGCAATTCAATTCTTGTACCTCACCGCCCGCTTCGCTCAAGATTCACCCTGTTAAATATCAACTTGAATCATGACATATTATCAATATCTGAAGATAATAGCTCATAATTGTTCCTGTGATATTAAACGCAATTTAACAGGGCAGGGATCGCAGAGGCAGTTGATTTTTTCATTTGCCGCTAAGAGGACGGCAAACGAAAATACATACATCTTTGGCATTATAGGTAATGATTTTTTCAAAAGGATTATTCAGTATACCACGATTTGATAAAGGCTTGATACTTTCCCAAAGGGATGCTGTTTTTGCCCTTCTGGCGTCTCAGCAGAAGGGCAAAAGAGATTCACATCCTTTGCGTCCTTGGCGCCTCGAACGACCCTGAGCATTGCCGAAGGGGAGTGGGCGGTGAATGAAAGCAGTTCGGAAATTTTCTCGTCTATCTGATTGATCCCCTGGCTGAAGAGATCCAGGTTGTGGAAGAATGTTTCACGGGTTAAATCATTAGGTAAGCGGTGTCGAAAATGTCGAGGAGTCAAGATCTTCAGTAGCCGGCGAATTCCGCGAACTCCATTGGCCCTAACTTCACGCTCCAGGGATCGCCGATATGTAACAAGTCCCTTATCCTTTTTCGCTGCGCATCGGCCTCCGCTTTGCTGGCGAAGAAGCCAACCCTTAGCCTTGTCCACACCTTTCCCTTGATGGTGGCCTGGGTGAGGTATGCCGAGTATCCATTTTTAATAAGCGTGATGGTGATGGGGACAATCTTCTCATTCGTTGTGGTGGAAATCACATTGACTACCCACCTCCTATCCGGCCTCTTCTCCAGGTTCTCCTTCACGTCATCAGGGCCGACAATCCTTAGCTTTAATCCCTTCGGCAGGGCCCTTTCCACCACATCCCCTTCTGTTTTTAGCCTGCCGAGCGCATCAATGTTGAGTCGATAGAGAATAGGCCATTTCAGCTTGTTTCCGTATACATCCCCTCTGGACGTTAAATCGTAAAGGCTCTCGCCTTTTTTCACGATATAGTATCTCCCAATTTCCTCCTCTGCCGTTTCCTTTTCCTCGGTGGTTGTTTCCGGCCCCTGAGCCACCTTTTCCTCAACCCCAGCGGGTTTTACCTCTTCGGCTTGCTTCTTTGGGATTTCCTTGATAAGGGCAGTTTTTACTCCTTCGGCTTCCTTTGCCACTGCCCCCTCTTTCTCGGGGGCTTTCTCCTGCCCGGGAGCCACCTTTTCCTCAACCCCAGCGGGTTTTACCTCTTCGGTTTCCGTTTTCGGGATTCGTTCAGCAAGGGCTGGTTTGAGTTCCTCGGCCTCCTTTTTCGGGATTTCCCCAACAGCGGCAACCTTACCCTCTTCGGCCTCCTTCGCTGAGATTTCCCCCTTCTCTTGTTCGGCGGGAATTGGAGCCTTCTGCTCTTCGGGCTCTTGGCGTTTAGCCGGCTTGACTATCTTGATCTTTTGGGGCTTTTTGGGCGGAGGTGGTGAAGGCTCTTCCTTTGAGCACCCCATGGCCCCCAGGAAAAGCATCAGAAATATGGTAAGTATGGCGGCAACTGTCTTCATCATACCCTCCGGTCATTTTGCAATTTTATCGATATAAAAACTGGGCGATACCATGAAACGCTCACCGGTTTTCACTGTGGAGAGCCCTCCCTCGTCTATTAGGGCCTGAATATGAACGCTAAACAATAGAATACTCCCTTCGTAGGGTACACGAGAATCGCCTTTTTTTAAACTGATATTTCGTGTTGAAGCAAATTTTTCTTGACGCCTTACTGCTCTTCACGATAATAATCCCCGCTTTCAAGGGCAAAAATATACCGGGGATGGATAGGCCCGGTTGAAGAATAGGTGTTTCCGTTTATCCTCCTCACCCAACACCAGCGTAACCCATGGCAGGAAAGAGACGAAGGAGCCTCGCAGACCTCATCGACATGAGCGACCCGGAAAGCGTGCTTAAAGAGGTGCGAAACATCCTGGGCATGATGTTCCGAGAGCCCGCCTCCCAGATAATCAAGCAAGGCTTCGCCGACACCGTGCGCCTCTTCAATGGTGAGTATCCCGGCTATAGGCGGTGCAACACCCGCTACCACGACCTCAAGCACGCCACTGACACCATGCTCGCCATGGCCCGGCTCGTTCACGGTGCAATCCTCGCGGGGCACTCGATCCCGAAACCTCAGGTGACCCTGGGGATCGTGTGCGCCCTCATGCACGACACTGGCTACATCCAGAGGGAGGAGGATACCGAGGGAACGGGAGCCAAGTACAGCGGCTCTGACACGGCCCGAAGCATCGAGTTCATGAAGGCCTATTTGGCAGACAGTGGGCTCATGAGGGAGCAGTTCGCCCCCTACGCCGATATTCTCATCTGCGCGAGCCTCGAGACGAGGGCAGCTGATCTCTCCTTTCCATCAGCAGCTGTGGAGCTCCTCTGCAAGCTCCTGGGAACCGCTGACCTCATGGGCCAGATGGCGGACCGCATCTACCTCGAGAAGCTTCTAGACCTTTACAGAGAATTCCAGGAGGCGGGGGTGGCCGGCTACAAAGACGAGCTCGATTTCCTCAAGAAGACCAAGCACTTCTATGAGATGGTCGGGAAGAGGCTCAGGGGAGAATTCGATGGGGTGTGTGACTACGTACAGCACCACTTCAGGGAGCGCTGGGATATCGATAGAAATCTCTACATCGAGGCTATAGAGTCCAACATCGTCTACCTCACCTACATCCTCGAGAACCACGAGAGGAACTACCGCAACCACCTGAGGCGGGACAGTGTGATGCGGAGATTGAAGGGGAAGCGGGAATAGAGGGTGCCGGTCATAGACATAAAAGTTCGGGGTGGAGACGCCAAATAGAACACAAGAGCTTTTTATCGAGTGAAAAGGCTCAGCACGCGGGCCAGAGGCCCTCTATGGTAGTGAATGGAATCATTGATATAAGCGGAGAAACCGGAGGAGACATCTTTCACCACCCCTGTTTTCACTGGATTCGTCGAACCAACCGGGATTTTCACGGATCACCCCTATGGAATGAAGTAGTAGTCGCCTTTCTTTTCGATGATCCCCTCTCTCTGGAGTTGTTCGAGATTTCGCCTCAGCGCCTCCTTGGTAAATCGGGCATTGGCGAGCAGATCGGGCTCGCAGACGCACTCATCTCTCACCAGGGCTCGGAGGATTGTACCCCTGATCTGCCTGTTGGAGCCCTCAAAACGCCCCTGCCTCCTGTAGTGGGCGCTCTTGGTGTTTGAATTCCCATACCTCCTCTTCAGCGCAGCTCCATAGTCCATGAGCGCATGATACCAGGTTCGGGGGTCCCCATGATCGAGGGTTTGGGCGACAAGCGGGAGAATATGCGCATCCCGTACGCTATTTCGGTTGCTGAAGAAGTGATGGATGAAGACCGTGCGGATGTTGGTTTCTATAAACACCGTTGGCTGGTTGAAAGCGAAGGCGCCTATCGCGCACGCGGTGGCGTTCCCAATCCCCGGCAGTGAGGCAAGGGAATCTACATCCGAGGGAATCCTTCCGCTGAAGTGGCTCAGTACCTGTTCAGCTGCTTTCTTCAGTGCCAGGGCCCGCCGGTTGTAGCCCAATCCCTGCCACGCGTTGAGTATCTCACGCAGGGGCGCTCGCGCGAGGCAATGGATGTCGGGAAAGGCGCGTAAGAACTCGCCATATTTTTCGATCACCCTGTGTACCTGGGTTTGCTGAAGCATGACCTCAGAGATGAGGATTTCGTACGGGTTGTTTGTCTTTCTCCATGGAAGCTCCCGTCCATGGGTTCTGTAATAATTGTAAACGATTCGCTGAAACGAGCGTACCTTCTCAAGGCTAAGCATCCCGCTAACTTCCTAATCACGTCAATTCCCCGACCTGATATCACAGTTTGTCTTTACCAGCAATGGTAATATTGGGAGGAAACGCCCAACGGATTGTTCGGCAATGTTTTTCGAACACCCCTGTTGGCCGCGGATCGTCATCGCGTGTGCCTGCTGGGCTGCCTTCAATCATTCAGTCACATTAGATAATCGCGATATATGCGCCAGCCTATGTAGATCCCTACTATGCTGGCGAGGCTGCTCAGTATGTATGCAGTCGTAAATCCAATTTTGGCCCCAATCCACCAGCCAATCCACCCGAATACCGTCATGCTAAGGATAATGCAGAGCTTCTTCATGTTCTCCTTATGCAGAATGCGGAGTTCACCGGGACCCCGATTTCAGGGCGATCCGGTTGAACACCATGTGTACGCCCGCCTGGCATCTCAGAGCTGAGCCTTCATCAAATGGGACAAACTCCCGACTCGGAGCCCGTCTTTCCGATCCTTGAAGTACCTTGCATTGATCTCTTCCGGCCCGTTGTCCTCCACATATCCGAAGCCCATGGCTCGGAGATCTCTTGTGAGCAATGCGGGATCGAAGAATGCTTGCCAAGGCTCCCCGGCTGACGCTAGCCGCTGGGCAAAGGCATCGAAGCGCGACCTCTGCGCAAGGGTCAACAGCGATGGAGAGAGCATGTAGTCGAAGGCGACTCCGCTTCCCACCGGCGCCGACGCGATGAAACGCAATGTGATCATCACCGCCTCGGTCGTCAAGTATTCCGTCACGCCGAGCCATGAAAAGAAGGTGCACTTGCCCGGATCGTACCCTGCACCCAACAACCCCTGTTCGAGTGTCTGCGTTTCAAAGTCAACTGGTGCGAACGTGAGATTACCAGGGAGTGTGATACCGACCTCCTCCAGGCGCGCTCGCTTCCAGGTCTGCGTCGTAGGGTGATCGACTTCGAACACGTGCAGCACGCCTCGAGGATACGGATTTCGGTAGGCGAACGTGTCAAGCCCTGCTCCCAAGATGACATACTGGCAAACGCCGCGGCGAACAGCCAAGGAGAGTTCGTCCTCGGTATATCGACTGCGGGCGGCCACGAAAGCTCGCAAATAAGGTGACAGCGGTGTGGTCTCAAATTGACGTGGATCGGCTTGCAGCGCCAAAGCACTCTCTCTGCCGATGATGCGAAGTGCAAGGGGGTCATCGAAGACTTTCGGATCATCCAAAAGTAAATGAGCTGCGCGTCGAATCGCAACACGCTGTGCCGTTGCGCTGGGTCGGCTTTCTCTCATAAAAGTCATCTTCCTCTCGACACTCTTGACATTAGCATAGCTGTTCTACCAAGCTGGGCCCAGTGTTCCTCTCCCTGTTTCTTGCCATGCGCCGAACGGGCTGGTCAGCCGCAGCGGTGAGCTGTAGGCTGAATTAGCATTGTTAGCGATTTTTTCTTTTATTATATCCCTTTTCATTAAAGGGTTGGAGTTTTTCAAGCCACATTGCTTCAAGCATTTTTAATTCTTCCGTGTAATCATAATTAAGATCTTCCCTTGGCTCTAAGCAGTCTAAAATATCAAAAGAAAAACCTTCCCCCCCTATCTCATTAAACTCTTTTTGCATTTCGAGATTAATATGAAGATTATTCTTCAATTGAAATTTATGGCTGTTTAATTTTCCAAGTAAATTCTTTGTACTTCCAATATATAGCTTTCCGTTTCTCTTGTTCCTTATTTGATAAACGCCCATTGGTTGAATGGTCTGTTTATACTGTTTTATCAATTCTTTCTTGTTCATATCTTCTCCGAATATTATTGGCGATTCGAAATCAATTGGGATGAAATGCCCTATGTTTTCACGCTAACG
>CAZJXD010000148.1:0-8603 GCA_964549945.1 uncultured Desulfobacteraceae bacterium
CACCGTGATCAAGACGCGCTTTGAGATCGCCAAGAAGGAAGAGGAGATGGGGATACGGCCATGAGAGACACCATCACCGTGCTGCTCGCCGATGACCACCGGATCTTCCGCAAGGGGCTCAAAGCGCTTCTCTCGGACAAGGCCCACATCGAGGTCATCGCCGAGGCAGACGACGGCGACGAGGCCCTCAAGAAGGCCGTCCAGCACAAGCCCCACCTTGTGATCATGGACATCGGCATGCCCAAGATGGACGGCATCGAGGCCACCCGCCAGATCAAGGAACGGGTCCCCGACACCGAGGTGGTGATCCTGTCCATGCACGCCAAGAAGGCCTACATCGACCAGGTGCTCAAGGCGGGGGCCAAGGGCTACGTGCTCAAGGACTCCGACGAGGACAACCTCATCGCCGCCATCAACACGGTACACAACGGCGGCTATTACCTAGATTCCCCCATCGCGGACCAGGTGCTCTCCGGCTATTTCGGGGGCAAGACCAAGCGCGAGCTCCAGGAGCAGGCCGATCCCCTGTCAGAGCGCGAGAAGGAGGTGCTCAGGCTCCTGGCCGAGGGCCACTCCAACCAGGAGGTGGCCGACATCCTGTGCATCAGCAGGAAGACGGTGGAGAACCATCGCGCGAACATCGTGCGCAAGACCGGGGTGCAGGGTCAGGTGGGGCTCACCAAGTACGCCGCCCGCATCGGGCTCATCGATCTGGATCTGTGGGGGTAGCGGGCTTTAAAGGGAGCACGCAGGCACTTCGCCCTAGTAAGGCTGGGAATGGGCATAAAGAAAACCACTCCCATTGATGAATGGGAGTGGTTTTTTCCTTTTTGGTAAGTTGCTGATTGAAGGGGATTATATGAAACAATAGACTCGAGATGGATGTTTGATCTGATCGTTGAAAGGTCGCTGGCCGACGAGGCAGATTGGCAAATAAAAGATTTGACAACCCTGCAATCATGAGGTTATAGATACCAGCAATCTGTTGCAGGGGATCTTATAGGTAAGGAGTTGCTATGCTGGAAATACGGTGGCATGGAAGGGGTGGACAGGGCGCGGTTACCTCGGTGGAGCTACTTGCGCTAGCCGCCATAGGAGAAGGAAAATATGCTCAGGGCTTTCCCAGTTTTGGCCCTGAGAGGAGAGGGGCTCCGGTAGCAGCATTCAACCGGATTGACGACAAACAGATAAAGGTTCGGTCTGCCATTTACAATCCAGATGTGGTGGTCGTTCTTGACTCGAGCCTGGTAGGGCTGGTGAATGTGACTGAGGGATTAAAGCCGGATGGCACCTTGGTCGTTAATACGGCGAAATTACCTGAAGAGCTGAAAGAGGAGCTCAATTTTAAAGGAAGGGTGGCCACAGTAGATGCGTCGAAGATAGCCCGGGAAGAATTGGGCGTTCCGATTACGAATACAACGATGCTTGGGGCCTTGATTAAAGTCATAGATATTGTGAAGCTGGATTCAGTAAAAGGCCCCACGGAACACAGGTTCGGGAGGATCGCAGGGAAGAACCTGGCTGCCCTGAAAAGGGCATACGAAGAGGTAAAGATCAAGTAAGGTTGCAATAAAGGTTGAGGTATTTTGATGGCGAATAAAAAAGGGCCAGAAACCTGGCAGGAGGTCAACCCGGGATGCATGGTATTCATACCCGGGAATGCGAGGGAATACCATACCGGAAGCTGGAGGGCTCAGAGGCCCGTGTATGATAATTCGAAATGCATCAAGTGCGGCATCTGTTACATTTTCTGCCCTGAGGGGTGCATTTCACAGGATGAGGAAGGATATTTTTCGGCCGATCTGGAGTACTGCAAAGGCTGTGGCATCTGTGCCCATGAATGCTGGCCTGGTGCGATAACAATGGTTGAGGAGGTCTCGTAATGGCGAAGAGAATTGGTATGGAAATAGCTCTTGCGGCCGCGGAAGCGGCAGCGCTGTGCAAGCCAGATGTAGTGGCTGCATATCCCATTACGCCCAACACGCATATCCCAGAACACCTGTCGGATATTGTAGCGGATGGAAGGATTGATGCCGAGTTTATCTGCGTTGAATCAGAGCATTCTGCATTGAGCGCCTGTTGCGGGGCTTCGGCCGCCGGTGCGCGGGTTTTTACAGCCACGAGCTCGCAAGGCCTTCTTTTCATGGGTGAGGTCATGCCGATCGTATCAGCCATGCGGCTGCCCGTGGTGATGGCAATCGGCAACAGGGCCTTATCGGGCCCCATTAACATATGGAATGATCACAGTGACATAATGTCGCAACGAGACATGGGCTGGATTTCACTGTTCGCGGCAGATGGGCAGGAAGTGATAGATATGGTCATTCAGGCCTTCAAGATCGCTGAGCATAGGGAGGTTATGCTCCCCGTGAATATCAATCTAGACGGTTTTCAGCTGACCCACGTGGTAGAGCCCATGGTGCTCCCCGATCAATCCGAAGTTGATGAGTTCCTCCCTGAGTATAAACCCTTCGCCGCCCTTCACCCCGATCATGTGGTTTCAATGGGAACCTTGGGCGCGCCGGAGATCTTTAATGAGGCCATGAAGGCCAAGGACGAGGCCATTACAAACTCCAAAAAGATCATATTGCAGGTGTGGGAAGAGTGGGAGGAAAAGTTCGGCCGCAGGTATGAGCCTATAGAGGCTTACCACACCGAAGGTGCCGAGGTTGTGCTGGTTGCCATGGGCTCCATGGGTGATACGGCAGAGGTCGCCATCGATGAGTTGCGCAAAAGGAACACACCCGCCGGGTTGCTGAGGTTGAAGCTTTGGAGGCCTTTTCCCGCTGAAGAACTAAGGAAGGCAGTCAAGGGCGCCAGGGTTCTCGCGGTCATTGACAGGGCAGTCTCCTATGGGGGCGTGACAGGGCCTCTTGGTGGAGAGATCAGGTCCGCATTATATGGCGAACCGGACCGCCCCGCGATTGTGAATGAGATAATCGGTCTCGGCGGGCGTGATGTTACCGTGGAGGATTTTATTCAGATCGCGGAAAAGGCGGCCCAGGAGGGGAAGGGTAAGCCCGAAAAAGGGTACGAAATATATGGAGTGAGGGGATCATGAGTATTGTAGAAAGCTTTGACCTATATGCACCGAGGTTGACGGATAAGGAGGAATATTTCAGCTTTGGACACCGTGCGTGCCAGGGATGCGGGGAGGCCCTCGCCGTTCGCTTGATGTGCAAGGCCCTCGGCAGGGACACCGTGATTGTCAATGCAACGGGCTGCATGGAGGTCGTTTCAAGTTTCTATCCCACCACGGCGTGGAAGCTGCCGTGGATACACGTGGCATTTCCTAACGCCGCCTCAGTGGGATCTGGTGTTGAGGCCGGCTTAAAAGTCCTGAGGCGAAAGGGAAGGATTCCGGATCGGGATGTAAAGACAGTGTCCATCGGAGGGGATGGCGGCACCGTTGACATAGGAATTCAGGCGCTCTCCGGCGCAATGGAGCGGGGCCATGATCTGCTGTATGTCTGCTTTGATAATGAGGCATATATGAATACCGGAATCCAGCGTTCCGGCGCTACACCCTTCGGGGCTTCCACCACCACGGACCCTGCCGGATCGGCCAGTTTTGGGAAGAAGGCTTGGAAGAAGAATGTCGCCGAAATCATGGTGGCTCACAATGTGCCCTATGTGGCCACCGCCTGCCATAGTTACCCCCTCGATTTCATGAATAAGGTCAAAAGGGCAGTAAAGGTAAAGGGGCCCAGCTACATTCACTGTTTATCGGTGTGCCCCACCGGGTGGAGACTCCCCCCGGAGCTATGCATAAAGGCAGGCCGACTGGCGGTCCAAACCGGGATTTTCCCGCTTTATGAGGTGGTGGACGGGAAATACAGGATGACTATCGAGGGAAGGGAATTGCGCCCTGTGGAGGAATACCTGAAGCTTCAGGGCCGGTTCCGCCATCTCTCGGAAGACGAGAAGAAGGCGTTTCAGAGAAGGGTAAACCAGGAATACAAAAAACTCATGAATAAGGTGGAGTGTTTGCCTTCCTGGTCGGAGCAATAGGAAGATCGAAGCTCTTAATGTGAAGAGGTGGCTTGAACATGGAAAACGTCAGTATTTCAGAGGATAAGCTTGAGGCTATCGTAGAGAGATTTCATGGAGAGAAGAACGCCCTCATCGCCATGCTTCAGGATATTCAAGGTGAATACAGTTACTTGCCGAAGGATGCCCTGAGTCTCCTGAGCGAGAAAACCGGAATACCCCTAAGCCGTGTCTATGAGGTATCGACCTTCTACAACTCCTTCAGTTTGGTGCCTCGGGGCAGACACTTGATAGAGGTTTGCGCGGGCACCGCGTGCCATGTCAAGGGCGGGCCAGATATCCGATCCAAGCTAGAAGGAGAGCTAAACATTGAATGTGGAGAAACAACTGAGGATCTCATGTTCACCCTGAGGGAGGTGCGTTGTCTCGGTTGCTGTAGTTTGGCCCCGGTCGCCAAGATCGATGGCGACGTTCACGCGTACTTGAAGGAAGATCGGATCCCGGATCTTCTGCGAGGTTATAGAAAAGAACGGAGGCAAAGTGGCGACAATTAATAACAGAGAGGATTTAGAGAAAAAGAAGGAGAAAGGGACGGCCTCCCTTTTCCCCTCGAAGATAAAGATAATGGTGGGAGAGGCCACATGCGGCAGGGCAACGGGGGCCGGCGTGGTTTATGATGCCCTGGAAGAGGAGATCGCAAGGCAAAAGCTCGACGTCACCCTTAGCAAGACGGGATGCATCGGTATGTGTTATCGGGAACCCTTGGTGGATGTCATAGGGCCCGATCGGCCGAGGCTTACCTACAGCAGAATGACGCCAAAGAATATCGCGGCGTTTCTGGATCAAGCGCAGGGGGGGAGCCAGAAGGGCAGGAAGCCGTATTGCAGGATAGATGAGGACACCCTCGTGGTTACAGGGGAGACCAAGAGGTATGGCAATGGTGATGTGCCGGAAGACCTCAGGGCGGTTCCCCTGATGTCGGAGATAGATTTCTATAAGAAACAGGTCAGAATAGCCACCAGAAACTGTGGATTCATAGATCCCGACAACATAGATGAATACATCGCGAGGGGAGGTTATTTTAGCCTGGAAAAGGCCCTCTCCTCCATGGATCCCGAGGGCCTAATCGGTGAGGTGATCAAATCAGGCCTGAGGGGAAGAGGCGGCGGAGGCTTTCCCGCGGGGTACAAGTGGCAATCCTGTAGAAGGGCCTCAGGAGATATAAAATATGTCATCTGCAACGGCGATGAGGGAGATCCAGGCGCCTACATGGATCGAAGCATCATGGAGGGGGACCCTCACAGCGTTATCGAGGGCATGATCATCGGTGCGTATGCCATAGGCGCCCATGAGGGATACATCTACGTGCGGGAGGAATATCCCCTCGCAGTGAATGCCCTTTCATTGGCGCTCTCTCAGGCCAGGGAATACGGGCTCTTGGGAGACAATATCCTCAATTCGGGGTTCAGCTTCGACATAAAAATAGGCAAGGGTGCCGGGGCATTTGTGTGCGGCGAATCAACGGCCCTGATGGCCTCTTTGGAGGGGAGAGCCGGTGAGCCGAGGGCCAAGTACATCCACACGGTAGAGCACGGTTTATGGGACAGGCCGTCCAATTTGAACAACGTAGAGACATGGGCAAATGTTCCCGTCATAGTGGGCAGAGGGAGCGAGTGGTTCTCCAAGATTGGTACTGAAAAGAGCCCTGGAACGAAGGTGTTTTCCTTGGTGGGGAACGTTAAGAACGTGGGCTTGATAGAGGTTCCCATGGGAATCAGCCTCAGGGAGATTGTCTATGACTTGGGCGGAGGCATACCCAGGGGAAGGGAATTCAAGGCGCTCCAGACGGGGGGACCCTCGGGGGGGTGTATCCCAAAAGAGATGCTTGATCTGCCGGTTACCTTCGATGACCTGAGCAAGGCTGGATCCATGATGGGCTCGGGTGGCATGATCGTCATGGATGAATCCAGCTGCATGGTGGATGTTGCTCGGTATTTCCTCGAGTTTTTGGAGGGTGAGTCTTGCGGGAAGTGTGTTCCCTGCCGCGAAGGCGTGCGAAGAATGAGGCAGATCCTGGATGATATATGTACGGGCAAGGGCAGAGAAGGAGACGTTGAGCTTCTGGAAGCGATGTCCGGGGGAATCATCGACGGTTCCCTATGTGCCCTTGGAGGTTCTGCACCCAATCCTGTTTTGAGCACCATCAGGTCATTCCGGCATGAGTATGATGCGCACATTCTCGAAAAGAAGTGTCCTGCCGGTGTCTGCAAGGAGCTGAGCCGGCCAAAAGCGGATGCGTAAGCTCGGCGAAATGGCGAGAACGTAGTGCAACAACTGGAGAGAAAAGGTAGAGATGATGGTAAATCTGACGATCGATGACAAGAGGATTCAAGCTGAGGAAGGTTCAACCATCCTACAGGCTGCGCGAAGTAACGGAATAAAGATCCCCACCCTGTGTTATCATGACGAACTCCCTGCCTCCGGGGCATGCAGGCTCTGTTCGGTGGAGATAAAGAGGGGGGAAAGGACTCGGATCGTTGCCTCCTGCATCTACCAGGTCGCTGAGGATCTGATCGTTGATACACAGAGTGAGCGGGTAAAAAACGTCCGCAGGTTGGTCTCGGAGCTGCTAATGGCGAGATGCCCGGAGTCGAAGGTGATCCGGGAGTTGGCGGCAAAACTCGGCATAGAGGAGCAGGCCAGGTTTACGCCCGATGAGGATAAGGGCACCTGTATCCTTTGCCGTCAATGTGTGCAGGTTTGCGAGGAAGTGGTCGGGGTGAGCGCTATCGGCCTTTCCTACCGCGGTGATAAGAAGGTTGTAGGCCCCCCTTTCATGGAGCCCTCGATTGCCTGTATTGGCTGTGGTGCCTGTGCGTATGTGTGCCCGACCGGACATATCACCATGGAGGAGAGCGAGAGCGGAGATGAGCGGACTATCTGGAGTAAGACATTTAAAATGATGCCCTGCAAGGTGTGCGGAAGGTATTTTGCCCCACAAGAGCAGTTGGAATACATAAGTAAAACAACAAATGTGCCGTTGGACGCGCTGAGTGTGTGCGTGGACTGCCGGTAGGTTTCAATGATTCTCTGCCTTTATCCCTCACAGAAACGAACCAGGCGGCGATCCGATCAATAAAGCCCTCAAGGTACTATATCGGTCCAAGAGCATGCCCGCCTTTTAGGAGGCCAAAGAGAAAGGGAAAGCGAGATGGACTGTATATTTTGCAAGATCGTCAACGGGGAGATACCCGCGGTTAAGGTCTTGGATGAGGACAAGGTCCTTGCATTCATGGATATCAATCCCGCGTCCCGCGGCCATATGCTGGTGGTTCCCAAGAATCACGCCGAGAACATCTTCGAGATCCAGGAGGGTGACTTTTCGGCGGTCATGGGGGCGGTGAGGAGATGCGCGGGCGCGGTGAAAGAGGCACTGGGGGCTGAGGGGATCACCGTGCTTCAGCTCAATGGCAGGGCATCCGACCAGCTCGTCCCCCACCTGCACGTGCACATCATGCCCAGGTGGGAAAACGACGGGATGTCGGTGTCGCAGTGGGAGATGGGCAAGGGCGATATCGAGGAGCTCCAGGGGATCGCCCACAGGGTCCAGGAATATCTCAAATAACTCATAGATCAAAAGTAAGGGAGGCGAGCCGCTTTACCTCTTTGTGGTGGGTGAGGTCGAAGGTGATGGGAGTAATGGAAATCCGGTTCTCGGCAAGGACTTTTAGGTCGGTACGCGGCAGGCTCTCCTCAACGGGCGTCTCGCTCGCCAGCCAGTAGTAGACATTTCCCCTGGGGTCGTTCCTCTTTTCAAACGCATCCCTCTGCCTGACGAGATCCTGGGTGGTGAAGGATACACCCTTGATCTGATCCTCGGGTATTGCCGGTATGTTCACGTTCAGGGCCGTTCCCTCGCTGAGGCCTTGTGCCGTGATAAACGCGATTATCCTGCGGGAGAACCTCGCCGCAAAACCGAAGTCCGGGTCTACCTTAGTGTTGAGCGAGATCGCGACCGAGGGAATGCCCAGAAAGGCCCCTTCGGTGGCGGCGGAAACGGTCCCTGAATACAGAAGATTTATTCCCACGTTGGACCCCATGTTGATGCCGGAGATGATCATATCTGGCCGGTCAGGCAGTATCTCCTGTACCCCTATCTTCACACAATCAGCAGGTGTTCCGCTCACCCCAAAGCCGAAGAAATCCCCCCGTCTCTTGAACCGCCTTACCCTCAGGGGATTCGATAGGCTAATGGCGTGGCCCGTTGCGCTCATCTCCACCTCCGGAGCTACGATGGAGAGCTCGAAATCCCCCTTCAGCTCTTCGTAAAGCGCGAAAAGGCCATCGGCAAGTAT
Source organism: uncultured Desulfobacteraceae bacterium (assembly GCA_964549945.1). Classification (GTDB taxonomy): domain Bacteria; phylum Desulfobacterota; class DSM-4660; order Desulfatiglandales; family B25-G16; genus B25-G16. The sequence goes on from CAZJXD010000148.1 coordinate 8,346, forward strand.
GCCGTCATCGTTTGTCAGGAGTATTCTCATCCCTGTTCACCGTGAGTATGTATACAATATTATGAAGTTTAAAAAAAGAGGAATAATGTAATTACTTAGGTGAATAGGCTGAAGGCGGAAGGCCCTTCGGCAGGCTCAGGGCCGCGAGTGAAATCGAACGGCTGTCAGGTCCTTTCCTGCCTCGGTCTTCAGTCTTCAGCCTATCAACCTGAAAATCTTTAAAAACTCCTTTTACATTATTGCACTTTTATCTTGAAA
>CAZJXD010000149.1:0-8438 GCA_964549945.1 uncultured Desulfobacteraceae bacterium
GGGGCCTCAGCGTGCCCCGTAAATCGGGGCACACGAGCAACGCGGATTTGACTATTGTATGCCACGGCGGTGGGTGCCCCGATTTATTGGGGCCTGCCGGTGCATCACGTAGAGGGCATGAGACAAAAAAAGACACATCCATACTCACATTACTCAGTAAACCTGTGAGGAGGTAGGCTGAATGAGAATCGAAAGGGAGCGTTATGGCCAGGCATAAGGTAACCTTCTTGCCGGAAGGTCAAGAGGTTGAAGTGAACGGGAACATAACCCTTATGGAAGCGGCGGAAAAGGCGGGCGTGTATATCAACACCCTCTGCGGAGGCAAAGGGGTCTGCGGGAGGTGCCGCGTTCAGATCACCGGCGGCAAGGTCAGGGCAGACAAGCACTCCATGGGTTTCCTGTCTAAGGAGGAGGTCAAGGAGGGATTTGTGATCGCCTGCCAGACAAGGGTCACCGAAGACCTGGAGGTAGTCATCCCTCCGGAATCGAGGATTGAAGAGGAACAAATCATGATGGAAGGAGGGGTGATAGATTACAGCGAGCCGGAGAAGATATTCGTTCACAGGCTTCCCTCTGATCCCCTTTCACTGTTCGAGCCGTTGTCCCAAAAGATATATCTGGAGCTGAGCCAGCCATCCGGAGAAGATAATATCGCGGACAGCGAACGGGTGATGAGAGAGCTGAGGAGACAAACGGGATACCAGAATTACGAGAGGTCACTGCGCTGCCTCCAGGGCCTGGCCTCTAAGCTGCGCACCAGCAACTGGAAGGTAACCGCCACCATAGCCAAACACGGCGACTATTGGAGGCTATTGCAGGTGGAACCCGGTGATACCAGTGAGCAGAATTACGGCGTGGCCGTTGATGTGGGAACCACCACGGTGGTCGCCCAACTGGTCCATCTCAAATCGGGGAACGTCCTCGGGGTAACGGGGAGCCAGAACCTACAGGCCCGCTACGGGGAGGATGTCATATCCAGGATGATCTTCGCGTGCGAGAGGACCAATGGCCTCGATCCCCTTCAGCGATCCATCACCAAGGTCATCAACAACCTGATAAAGGCGCTTGCCGAGGAAAAAGGCATAGACCTGGAACAGATAACCTCTATCGTGGCTGCGGGCAACACCACCATGAGCCATCTCCTCTTGGGGCTCATCCCATGCTCTATCCGGGAGGATCCCTATGTTCCCACAGCCCATACCTTCCCCCAGATACGGGCGAAGGAGATCGATATAGAGATCAATCCGGAGGGGATACTGGATTTACTTCCGGATGTGGCCAGTTATGTGGGCGGCGATATCGTCGCCGGTGTTCTTGCATGTGGCATCGCGGACAGTCCCGAGGTGAACGCCCTGATCGATATAGGGACCAACGGGGAGATCGTAATAGGCAATAACGATTGGATGGTGTGCTGTTCGGCCTCAGCCGGACCCGCCTTTGAAGGCGGCGGAATCAGCTCTGGGATGAGGGCAACCCGTGGGGCCATACAAAACATGGAGATCCATAACGACGAGGTGACCTACAAAACCATCGGAGAAGCAAAACCAAGGGGCATATGCGGATCAGGGCTGATTGAGTGTCTCTACGAGCTCGTAAAGAATGGAATAATCGATCAGGAAGGGAAGTTCAGTCTCTCTGCCAAGGGGAGGAGAATGATCGAGAAAGACGGCGAGGTCCTGTTCATCATTGCCTTTGCTGAGGAGACCGAAACGGGAAGGGATTTGACCATTAGCGAGTCGGAGATAAGCAACCTCATTCGATCCAAGGGTGCCGTGTTTGCCGCCATTAAATCGCTCGTTGACTACGTGGGATTTGGCTTTCAGGATATAGGTACGCTGTATGTAGCCGGCGGTTTCGGGAGCTATCTGAATATCCCAAAGGCCATAGGTATAGGCCTCCTGCCCGACATTGATCCCAAGCAGATCCAATTTATCGGAAACAGCTCCCTTATGGGAGCACGGATGGCCCTCCTGTCGAATCATGCCTTTGAGCGGACGGCAAAGATCGCGGGCGGGATGACCAATATAGAACTCTCCACTCACCTTCCTTTCATGGATGAGTACGTGGCTGCCTTGTTTTTGCCCCATACCGACAAAAGGCTTTTCCCCTCTGTTGGCTATTGGCAAGGCTAAAAGGCTGAGGGATCACGCAATGCGTAAAAAAGCGAGGCTTGAGAAGGCGCCTTTTGCCGAAGATTTCTGGTCAGGGAGGACACCATGCTGGGAAATGACGAGGTGCCCCGCGCGCATTCACCGCTACTGCCTCGCCTGAGCCCGCGATGGCAGGCAGGTATGGCTCCTGCTCCCCTTTGAACGAGGATAAGCGGTTCGGAACTTATATCAACATTGACATAGTTTGGACCATGTTTAATTTAAAGTTACTATGTAACCATACACAAACCCGAGTATTACGAGGGTTATGGATAGCTTTTAGGGCCATGGGGGATGCATTATGTATCGGAATGTGCAGATCAGGGAAGCACGCAGGATAGAGTTAGATGATAAGGTACTGAGAAGGTTCTTCAAGGAGGTTCTTCACGGAAGGATTTCAGAGCTTGCGCTTGACAAGCACCTTCCTTACTCCCTGGTGTATAACCTGGCAAACGGAAGGATCAAATCTCTCTCAGCAAGGGATTACAGGATTTTGTTCGGAGAAGAACCGCTCCATCGAGAGCAGGATAGGGTCAATGGAGCGTATTTTAGGGGGATGGTAAACTTGTGGTTGTTTTTGAATGACGGTGCAGCCAAATCAGACCTTTATCGAGAATTCAACCAGGATAAGAAAGTGAAGAAGATCGACTATAGGATATTCACCGGGGAAGTGAAGACCGTGGGAGCCAGGCTGGAGAGGATCATGGAGGAGAAGTTCCTCGATCAGGGATTTGATAGATCGGAGATCAAAGAGGGGATAGGGGAGCTTGACCTGATTCACGATGAGCAAAGAGTCCGCTATGAAGATGTCAAGCCAATGCTAGACTATTTGAAAGAACACCTGAAGGTGAGCCCCACAAAGCTCTTATATGGGCGGTATCTGCGTTATGAGAGGGGAGAATTAAAAACAGTATCAAAAAAGCTCTATGAGCGCATATTGAGTTTAAAAAAAGAAACAGAGCATGCCGTATATTCGGTTTCCAGGCTTGAAATCGAACAACTCAGGGAAAAGATCTACGGAGAAAGAGAGGGCCTTACCCTCTATGTTGAACTGGAAGACCAATTAATATTCCTGCAAATCTATGGGGGGAAAAGCCCTAAAGGATATTTGGGAAGGAGTAAAAGAAATTACGAGGAATCAAAACTGAAAAGGGTAGCTTCCTGGAGGGCCCGAAAAATTATCGATGACTGCGATGAATTGATAAACGGCAATCCGGATATTCCCATACTATCGATTCCAGCGCCACATCTTAGAGAGAGGTTAGGAAGGCTGCTCTCCATTCTAAAATCCCATCTAATCTACCGTATGACAGAAAGGGAAGGCACGCTGTATGAAAAACAAGTGCTGGAGCCATCTTTCCGCGAAAGAAGGAAATACGGAACCGAGACAGATGCGCTTACGATGATGGATAGAGCAGCATATGTCTTGGAGATGAGCAAGATGGCATTCGACTTGATGGTTGCAGGCAATAGAGACATATTCAGGAGAATGGGGCACTATGATGGGAGATGGCATGTGCCCACCCGCTATTTACAAGATCTCTTGGAAAAAGAAGGATTTGACCTGATAAAAGAAAAATACGAATTCATGGCGAAGATTTTCGGTAAGTCACTTCAACCGATGAGACTCGTCTTTCGAGTTTCGCCTAAGCCAACAGAAGGGTCTTCTCAGCATGGGATAGATGGAGAATTTTCCCAGGCCCGGAAGCCCCGGTACTCAAGCGAGACGCCGGAAAGGATTCAGGTATCCTTAGATGGACTTTATTCTTCCTGAATCTTACGGCCATGGATTATTTTCCTTTGTACCCGGCAACAAGGAAGAGAACAGGAGATGACGGGGATTGTTCTTGGTAAGGGCAAAGCCAGCCGCCGGTGGATGGTTGTGCTCGAGCATGAAACCGTAAAAAGGATGGACTACATGGGGAATGCGATGCCGGACATTGAGGCAGGCCGTAAAGGCAGCGTTGAAATCGTCGTTGAGAGACAGGATCTAGCGAGCTTTTCCGGGAATCTCGGTGCTGAGGTGCTGTCAACGCCGAGGCTTGTTCACCTCATGGAGCATGCTGCCCTGAAAGCCCTGGAGGGCTGCTTGCCGGAGGGTACGATCACCGTGGGAACCCGGATTGAGATGAAACACTTCGCCGCAACCCCTCTCGGCATGAAGGTACGGGCCGACGCGACGCTGAGAGAGGTCCATGATCGGAGATTGGTCTTTGATGTTTCGGCCTCGGATGAGGTTGAAAAGATCTCCGAAGGCGTCAACGAGCGATTTATTGTCTCGATTGACCGATTCGTAGAAAAGGTGAGGAAAAAACAGGCCATATACCACAGGCAGGATTGAGGGCGAAGGAGACGGAGAAGTTATCCAAAGGCCGGGATGCGCTGATAAAGTAGTGCCAATGTGAATTAAACGAGAGGATTGGAAATGACCTTTCTAGCCAAGTCCATTCTCGCCTTGATTTTGGTCGGCATGGCTATCATCAATCTAGTGACCATGCTGGAATTACTGGGTCGAACAGGAGAGAAGAAATACGATCCGAAGAGACTTCGCCAAATTCATCGTGTGGCGGGATACTCTTTCCTCCTTCTCTTCCTGGTCATATCGTATTTCTGCGTAACAATCCTGCGGGGTATGGGGGGGGAGGAACTCTCTGCCAGGGTGGCCCTCCACGGCTATGTAGCTGCTGCGACGTTCTTCCTGCTCGCGGTCAAAATCATTATCGTGCGATATTACAAGAAGTTCTATTCCATGGCCGTGGCCATGGGCCTCGGTGTTTTCATTCTCACACTCACGACCGCAGCGATGTCAGCGGGATATTATTTCGCCTTGCGGGGGGTAAGCACCTTTCAGATCAGCGAAGTCCCCAAAGGCCTGGCACGGGAAGGAGCAGTTCTCTTCAAGGAAAAAGGCTGTGCCGACTGCCATTTTGTGGACAGGACCGATACCAAAGTCGGGCCGGGGTTGAAAGGACTTTTTAAACGAGACACCTTGCCCGTCAGCGGCCGAGCGATGAGTGAAGCGAACATACGCAAACAATTAACATCTCCCTTTCGAGCTATGCCATCGTATGCGAAGCGGCTATCTGATGGGCAGATAGAAGCGCTGATCGCTTTTCTGAAGGCCTTGTGATCATCAAGAGATCCCTTTGTCTTACTCGACAAGAAAGATTCCTGCCGGGCAGGATTTATTCCTATTCAACGGGACAAATTCGCCCGATTATCCTTGCAGAATTATGGTGCCTTATCGTCCTAAGTTGCGGAAACCGAGGAACAAAGTACATATCCCCAAGGGCGGCATACTTTTTGTATACCTTAGAATAGCAAGAGGATGTTTTGCGTAAACTTGATACTTCGTAAAGCCGCTTCTAAGTTTTGTCAACTCACCTGCCGTACATCACTAGCCACTAGCCGAAAGGAGGAAACGCTATGAGAAGCCGCATCCACCTGTTGCTTTTTTGTGGGGCGTTCATACTCTCGGTACTCTTGACAGCGAACGTATGGGCTGAAAACCCATACGACACAAGCCCGCCATTCAAGCTGGAAGGCCTCATAAAGACAAAAATGAAAATAGAAGGCACCGGGAAAGAGGGGGTCTTCTACGAGCCGAAGAATCCTTACAACATCTTCATCAACTATGAATTGGGCATGCACTGCGTCGGCTTCGATATTTCGTATTGCTGCGTTATCCCGCCCTATAACAGCATTCAGGCCCAGGCAGTCAAATCGGGGATCCAGGGCAACCTCCCCCGCCTCTTGTCGCCAGATGACAACGTGAAGCTCTCCTATTGGGTGCGGGATAACAGCTACAGCGAAGGGAACAAGATGAGATACTGGCAGATCCTCAAGGATGTGGACGGCGATGGAACGATGAGTGATCCCAACGATAACATAGCAAACTATGTATGGGGTCATCTCTTCATTTACGAGGATCTGGAAGGCACGCTGCCCAAAAACCCCGAACAGTCCAAAAGGCTCCATGTAGGCAAGGAGATTCCGGTCAATATTGATTCAGGCCCGTCGGGCAAGCCCCTTGCAGGCGGCTACCTGGACTATGCAAAGGAAAAAGGAGGCGATATCGTTTTTACGGATTCGATGATGCCCCAGTTGAAGAATATCCCCCTTAAGCTCACCGCATCGCACCTATGGGATGCACTCGGTCTGCCTTTGACGGCCTTCTATGACAGCAGGCGGAAAGGGACCATACGATCGATAGAGGAGACGGATTTTCAGCCTTTTCAGTATTCCACGGTGCAATTGCATGATGAGAAAGGCACGCCCTTGAGGGTAGGCGGGAAGGCTGTGGAGTTCTTCGGGACGAACCCCGTAGATATTCCAAACTGCTTGTACTGCCACTCCGGAAAGGGGATAGCCGCTGCGATGTCACGAGGGAGCGGGTTGTCGCTCTTTGATAAAGAGTATGCATACTGGAAGAGGAATTATCCCGATGCGAGCGAATATATCTGCAGGCTCACCTCAGCGTCCATTAATCTCCTTGAGCTCCATGATAAAAATTTCAAGACAGACTTCTTAAAACATTACAATCCCGATGTCGCAACGAACAGGCTTGGGGCTGTCGGCTCTGTCAACTGCGCGGATTGTCACGGCGACAATATATCAGGGAATCTGCAAACGCCGAGACCAGGTACCACGGGCTACCCCCCGGTGAAGGGGAGGCCGCTTACCGAGGCGATTCATCTGGTTCATGCCGGGTTTATCCCCATGCCCGACAAGGCGGGCAGGACCCAGAACTGCCAGGCCTGCCATCCCACGCACTGGCAGGAAGAAGCGATGAATGTCCCCGGGGAAAATCCATACTTGATCATAGATGAACTCGGCAATCCCCGGTTCTCCGGCACAGACATTAGGGTCGCCGGTGGCGGATGTTTTTTAAGGAGGGATGCCCATGCCAACCCGGATGTAAGGCCTCCCTTCTTTCTCAACGCGATAGGAAACTGGTACCTCAATGAAGTGAGCATGAAGGATGAACATGGAAAGACAACCAAGGCACTGAGAGGGCTTTACTGTACGGACTGCCACAACCAGCTAACCCAAGATCTGTACCGCTACGATGATCTTGAAGACGTCGTATCCCAGAGGGGGGAAACGCTACGCGACAAACCGATCGCAGATGTCATCGCTGAAGTGGCCAAGGGGGACGGCAAGAGATTCAAGGCCTATTTCGCAGACCCTGTTGTCGGCGCACCGGGAGAACCCCTCTCTACGTATTGGACTGGGAAGGATGCCGTGCTGCTGCGGGTCACGAAAGATAAGGACGGAAACCCGGTCCCCCATGCCTGGAACGCGAAGCAAGGCGCAGCCATCCCCTATGCCGCCGCATCAGGAGGCAGCCTCTGGTGGCTCTCACCGGGACTCCCTCATTGCGCGAACTGTCACCAGGCGCCCTTTGTCGAGAGCGCAGGCGGTACGTACTTTCCCATCGATCAGCCGAACAAGTATGCGCTGTACCGTTTTTCAAAGGCGCATCAAAATATCGCCTGTCAATCATGCCACGAGTCCATGCACGGATTATATCCCGTTCGATACGGGGGGCCGGACGAGACAGTCGATAAGACGACTCATGAGCAGGCCTTACAGTTCAGCCCGGATAATAAATACGCCGGTCCGGTGACCTGTGCCGCCTGTCATGCCGTCAACGGAAAAGGCGTTCCCGTGGAGTTGATAGGGACAGAATATGGGGATGACTACTGGGCATCTGTGGTCCTCATGCACTTTATGCGCGAGGGGGATCAGAAAATGACCGTAGCGGAACTTATGAAGAAATACCCCTACACAGCGGCACGGGAAATCGTGAACAAAGGGTTTAAATAGAGGGCTTTCAAGGGGAAGTACCTCTGCCCGGTGAGAAAGAGATGTTCAGCATGGAACTCCCTTCATCTTATCGCAGCCGTTTTATGGATTACCTGGCATGGGAGAGGTCTTGCGAAGGGGACTCGACCCGATGTCAGTAAGGTCTTTCGGGGGATCAATGCTTATATGTTCATCATCGCGCTCGGCATCGCTTTGAATGGCATGTACGCATCTTCTGCGTTCTCAAGCCTTTTCAAGGGATTATAAGGCTGCGGATGGGCAAATTATCTCAAAGGTGTGGATTAGCCCTCTCTATTGGTCATGCAGCCAGCGCCTTTACTAATCTCACCCCAAGGCATCCTGAGAAACTTAATGTGGAAGAGCATGGGGATGTTTTTTTTGTCTCATGCCCTAAAAGTAATGCGCCGGCAGGCCCCGATAAATCGGGGCACCCACCGCCGTGGCATACAATAGTCAAAT
>CAZJXD010000150.1:0-8361 GCA_964549945.1 uncultured Desulfobacteraceae bacterium
TGCCTCTCACCCTATTAAGAGTCAATTATCTTTTTGTTACGTATAGATAGCAGAAAGAATAAGTGATAGAAAGAGTCTAATTAAGCATCTTGAAGAGGAGAGGGGCTCTAAGATAGTTTCATACTTCACAGCAGAGAGGCAAAATTTAGGGGCTGTAATGGCAAGCGATACTATCCCATTCTTTTTTGAGCATCTTAAGACTTTTAAAAAAACAGATAAAATAGATTTATTTTTATATACGAGGGGTGGCCATACACTTACGTCAAATAGAATTGTTCATCTATTGAGGGAATATTGTAAAAAATTAGGTGTCTTGATTCCTTTTAGGGCACACAGTGCAGGGACTACATTAGCCCTTGGAGCAGATGAAATCATAATGGGTCCTATGGGGGAATTAGGCCCCGTTGATCCGAGTGTATCAAATGTCTTTAATCCCATGGTAGATGAGAATGACCCAAAAAAAGGGTATATACCGATAAGCGTTGAAGATGTAAGTGCTTATATGACGCTGGTTAGAGAAAAAGGAATGGATGATCCTACTGTCTTTACAGCTGCATTAAAGGGTTTGACGAATAGAGTACATCCCTTGGCTTTAGGAAATGTCCATCGTCAATACCTTCTAATTCGCTCATTGTCAAAAAGGCTTCTCGAATTACATATGGATAAGGAGAAAGAAAAGGATGAAATCGAAAGGATTATTGAGATTCTATCTGAAAAACTATATTTTCATGGTTATGAGATCTCCAGACACGAAGCAAAGGAAATAATTGGACTTAAAGTCGTATATCCAAATCAAAACGTAGAAAAATTGATGTGGGATTTATACTTGGAATATAAAGAGGCACTTAATCCAACTGAAGAATTTGATTTCAATAGCCTTCTAGGTAATCGGGAGAGTAGTGATTTACTTTTAGATAGCGCTGTGATAGAAAGTGAGGACCTAACCCATTCCTTTGCATATTCAGCAAATGTGAAAAGAAAGAGACCAGGAGCAACTGAGTTTGACGTAAAGGTGAGCAAAGCATCCTGGGACAAGTTAGAACCTATGGAGGTAAAAAGATGAAAAGTAATATAACAAAGGAGCAAAAGATCAATTTAATAGATTGCGAGGAGATACAACTAAACGATAGCCTTCAAAATAATACATCTCAGATTAAATGCGACATTCCTGTCAATATAGAGTTCGGAGATGAAAAGCCACAGGTTGTCAATATTGATCGCACAGAAACAAAAATAGAGATAAAAACAGGCTAAATAGATTTTGTTTGTATATTCATTCTAAAATTGCTTTTGAGCCTAATCTCTATTAAGTCACAAGGAATCCCAGAAAAAGCTAAACTTCTGGGATTTTTATTTGCCTCCCAAATAGTCCTTCACTCAGTATTTTACCAATATTCCTAATTTAGTTTACATTCCTGGCCCCGCTCCTCTTAATGCCTTCCCTTGATCTCTCCAGGGAAGGCATTTTTATTAACTTTTATATCCCCTGAGATCCTTATTAAATAAGGGTTTGAGGGGATATTAGATACGCCATTATAAAATCTTTTTTCCGGCTATCTTTCTATTATCAAGAGGGATGAAAATGGATTTAAAGAAGCGATTCAAAGAATTTGGAATGAAGCAAGAGGATATAGCAAGAACGTTAGGTATACAACAGTCCAGAGTTGCTCAGATCCTTAATGGCGTGATCCCTCCCACCAAAGAACAAGAAGCGCAGATCCTCCGGCTGCTTCTCTCCCTTGTTGAGGGAACGCGGAGATGGCCGGACGACTTTGCAATTTTCAAAGGGAGGTAAGACAAATGGCATATCTCATTAAAGATCCAAACACAAATCAACCGGCCAGGTTCAGGGGTCATACGAACATCTACGGAATGGACTATTTCGCAGGCAGGGCGGAGTTCAAGGATTTCAACGACCGAGAGCGCAGTTTTTGGGCTGTCCTTAGTACGAACGAGAAGGACAGATTCGGGGATGTGATCGAGCAAAAACCATCCAAGAAGGGCCAGGGATGGCTCTTGAAAAACTTTCGTAAAAATCCTTCGCTAATGGCTTTTCACGAGTATAACAAAATTCCGATAGGGAGAAGCCTGGAGGAGGAAATAGACCGAAAGAACGGTGTAGATAGGCTCCTCATCCACGTGCAGATAGCACCGTATGAGGAGACGAAGAGGTTTTATGAAAGCTATCGCGATGGTTATCTTTCGGGCTGGTCCTGCGGATTCTTACCGATCATCCAAGAGGATCTCGAAATAGAGGAGAAGGACAAAAAGGGTGGTTTCATGTTCCACACCGCGCAGCATTACTACGAGCAAGAACTCTTGGAGGGATCGGCGACCGGGATACCAGCAAACTCTTCGTGCCTTACCGAGGTCAGGCACATGGTCCAGCGAGGATGGTTGCCTCGGCAGTGCCTTAGTACCCACTGCACTCCTTCTATCCTTGACACTCTTCCACCTGACTTTGAAATCGACCTGGATGAGATCGAAAACGATGAGATAAAGTGAAAATGGGACGCTCTTTAATAATTTAATAAAATATAGCGTCCTTAAAAGTTATTAAATTTCTAAAGAGCGTCCCGCTTAGAGCCGGAATGATAGCAGCTAGAACTAGGTAAATAGGGGAGATACTTCTGGGATTCTAGGACACGTATTGGAATCAACATCTCTACAGGATTGGCTCAGGGAAGAGGTTATAGCATTATCCGCATTCAATACCCCAAGTTGGCGAGATCTCTGAATCGTCCTTGATCGTTCACCCTAGAGAATGTTATCATCTTTGGTCATGGAGGAAGGAAGATGTTTGGGTTGTCTTCGAAACAGATCCTCATCATCCTCATCTTTGCTTTTATCGGCTGGGCTGCATGCGGGGCGACGATGGGCATCAGTATGTCTTTGACTACCATCGATGCCGCTCTCATCATCCACGCCATAGGGGCGCCCGTTTACTTCATCATCCTCTCGCTCGTCTATTTTAAGAGATTCAACTACACTACCCCCCTTACTACCGGGGTGATCTTCATCTCCTTTGTGGTGATCGTGGATTTCTTCCTCGTTGCCCTCGCGATTAACAGGAGCCTCGACATGTTCAGGAGCCTCCTGGGCACCTGGTTCCCCTTCATCTTGATCTTCAGCGCCACGTGGGTGACGGGTAAGGCGACTGTCAGAGGATCCTCAGATAGGTAATTCGGCCAATGCTCCAAGAGCATCTTCTACCTCTGCACTGGAGATAGAAAGTTGCTTCCAGCTAATTGGAGCTTACAAGGCGTTTACTCATGCCATGAAAAGGACGACTTTCAGGTTATAATCTTACTCTTTTGGCCTCCCTGTGTCTCAGTGGATACTTGCTTGTAAGGCATATCCTTCGACTTCCATTCAGGTCTACCAATGATGCCCTTCACAAGAGAGAATCGGCCTTCAATCTCGATTTTTTGATACCTAGCGGCACCTATCTCGATGAAAAAATTACGATCGGTGAGGTAGCAACTCTTCGCATCGGCAAGGAAAGGTCCTTCTATGAGAGAGTGCTCCGGGGCTTTTTCGACTTGATTCCTCCATGATACCGCTAACTAGCAGATCTATTCGTGAACATTTTGATCATAGACTCAATTAGATTTAACACGTTCTATGGCACTGTGAGATAATGAAGTTTGAGACTTATCCAGAGTCAATATAATATTGCTATACTACATAAAAAAACAGGCTTTATTCCTTCATTTTCCTGCAAAATGGTTCTAGGAAAATCATCCCATATGCTATATTGTCAGCGGTACCCGAGGTGTTAGATGCTATAATAGAAAGGAGCAAAATCATGAAAAACAACAGCTCCACTTCAAACCAATACCGGAGACAGTCAAGCTCCACTGAAGAATCGGGGGCCAAATCCCAGGAAGAATCTGAAAAACATAAATTCCAAAATGAGTTAAGCCAGACTTATGAGGATGCATTTAGATGGAGATATGATTACTATATCAATATAGTAGAACGGCTTTGCGGTTACCTCGGCAGGGATAAGCTTCTTGAGATGATTAAGTGCGCAGTTGACGAGAATAATAAAAGAATTTCAACCGATAATCCCAAGCACACACTGACTAGTTTTGTTGAATACGGCAAAGAGGCGTATAAAAACATGATGACTTATGAAATCATAGAGGAGTCTGACAAAGTCTATGAAATGAAAGTGACCGAATGCCTGTGGGCGAAAACCTTTCAAGATCAGAATGCAGCAGATATAGGTTATGCGACCATATGCCATGGTGATTTTAGTGAGGCAAGAGCTTATCATCCAAAACTGAAGCTTGAGCGAACCAAAACCTTAATGGAAGGGCATGATTGTTGTAATCATCGTTGGACCTGGGAAACATAAAATTCTTTTGGAACCTGTCCGATAAAAATGAAGAGCTTTATGCAAATAATATATGGTCGAATCTCAAACTTCAAAATTACGTATATCAAGATGAACTAAATATTTCAGACACAATCTCAATTATCGCATATTTGAATCGCTGATAAATATTAAGTAACAGGGTTGATTTCTTATTCTCCAGTTCAATACCTGTATTCCCTATCTCTTGAAAAATCCCAACCGAGCTACGACCTCCTCAACCTTTTCAAGATTCCATGGAGCTGGCTTTAATCCTCTTATTTCCCCGTTCATAACAATAATCTTTCGACACCCCAATCATCGAAGCAAGCTCCTTTATCTGATCCCGGCATCCATCCCGGCTTTGGGTAGCTTGGCACCAAAAGTCTCTGGATTCACGGGGTAATCTTTGACAAATAAGTGCTTGAGTAATGGGCGGGAGAGGGTATAATAATTCAGAAAGAAAAGGGCTTAAGAAGTTGATGGTATGAAGAAGGTTATCACCATAGCCATTATCGGTTTTGTCGTCGTCTTTGTCTTGCTCGCCTCTGTAGGCGTGGCCTTGTGGTACATGTGGTCGAGCAATCTCCCGTACATAGGCACGCTCAGGGACTATAGCCCCCCGATCATCACCGAGGTCTTTGCGGATGACGGCCAGGTGATAGGTCAATTCTGGGAGGAGAGGAGAATGCTGGTGCCGGTCAGCCAGATCTCTCCACACATCATCGATGCGTTTGTCGCGGCAGAAGACGCACGCTTCTTCAAGCACCAGGGCATCGATGTGCTGAGCATCGTACGGGCCCTGATAAAAAACATCAAGGCCGGAAGGATCGAGCAGGGCGGGAGCACCATTACCCAGCAGATCACCAAATCGCTGCTGTTGAAGAACCCCGCGAGGACCTACAAGCGGAAGGTCAGAGAGGCCCTTCTCTCCCTTCAAATAGAGAGGGAATTCTCCAAGGAGGACATCCTCTACCTCTATCTGAACCAGATATACCTGGGCAATGGGCTCTATGGAGTGGAGGCGGCGAGCCAGGTTTACTTCGGAAAGAGCGCCAGCGAGCTGAATATCGCCGAGGCTGCTCTGCTCGCAGGCCTCGCCAGAGCCCCGAGCAGAGATTCCCCGATCAAGCACCTCGACAGGGCAAAGATAAGGCAGCGATATGTCCTGGAAAGGATGAAAACCGAGGGCTTCATCAGCGAAGAGGAGTTCAAGGAGGCATTGCTGGCAGAGGTAGTCATACAGCAAGAAGGGGAACAGTGGCCGCAGAAAGCCCCTTACTTCTTGGAGTACATTCGGAAAACCGTTGAGATGAAATACGGCCATCCTCTCCTTTATAACGGCGGCCTCAAGATCTACACCACCGTGAACCTTGACATGCAGAGGGCCGCCCAGGATTGCATCCGAACGGGCACCCTGGAGTTAGACAGAAGAGAGGGATTCAGGGGGCCGTTGTTCAGGGTCTTTATCCCCGGCCAGGAGCCCATCTACCGGCAATTAATGGATGAGTTGAACGAGCAGCCCCTGGAAGTCGGGATGGTAACGAGAGGTGTCGTGATAAGGGTAGACAACCCCAAGAAGGAAACCCTTGTTAAGATCGGAGATCACTATGGCGTGCTGCCGATCTCGGGCATGGAATGGGCGAGGCCCTTTGATCCGGACACGGCCTACTATGAGACCAAGCTGAATGACCAAGCTCAGGTATTGACCCCGGGAGATGTCATCGCGGTAAGGATTGTGGAAAAGGCCGAGGATGGTCACGGATGGGTCCTGTCATTAGAGCAGGAACCGCGCGCCCAGGCAGCGCTCATGTGCATGGAGGCCAGGACCGGATACGTAAAGGCAATGGTTGGCGGAGTGGACTTCAATGTGAGCCAATTCAACAGGGCAACCCAGGCCAGGAGGCAGCCCGGCTCCGCATTCAAGCCCATCATCTACGCGGCGGCACTGGATAAGGAATTTACCCCCTCCTCGGTAATCATCGACACGCCCTATATCTCCCCCATTGGCGAGGAGGACAAGCTCTGGAAGCCCAAAAACTATAAGGAGAAGTTCTTCGGACCCACGCTCTTCAGGACAGGCCTGATACAATCGCGCAATATCATCACCGTGAAGATCCTCGAGAAGATCGGGATCAACTACGCCATCGAGTACGCACGGCGGCTGGGAATAGAGTCCAATCTCGACAAGGATCTCTCCTTGGCGCTGGGCTCATCGGGGCTCAGCCTTCTGGAGCTCACCAGGGCATATTCGGTGTTTGCCAATGGGGGCAGGCTGATGAATCCCGTGTTCATCACCAAGGTGGTCGATAGGAACGGCAAGGTCCTCGAGGAAAACCAGCCCTCTTTCTCCGAGGTCATATCCCCGGATACGGCCTTTGTGATGACCGATCTGCTCAAGGCGGTAGTTGACGAGGGCACCGGCTGGAGGGCGAGGGAACTGAAGAGGCCGGTGACGGGCAAAACCGGCACCACCAATGACCTGCGGGATGCTTGGTTTCTAGGGTACTCCCCTACCCTGATTACCGGCGTGTGGGTGGGCTACGATGACAGAACCCCCATGGGAGCAGGTGAGACCGGATCAAGGGCTGCGTGCCCCATATGGCTCTCCTTTATGAAGGAAGTGCTCGACGGGAAACCCATCATCCCCTTTGAAAGCCCCGAGGGCGTGGTGATCACCAAGATAGATGCAAAGACCGGCCTCCTGGCAAGCCCTTACTCAGAGGAGACTTGCTTCCAGGCATTCAAGAAGGGAACGGAGCCCAAAGAGCACTCGCCACAACCGGGCCGTGCGAGGCGCGGGGAATTCTTTCAGCTCGATATGGACTACTCACGCGGATCCCAGGTAGGTTCCCCCGCACTCCCTTAGAAAATCCCTTTGTACTTTTTCTCTAAAAGATGGAATCCACGTTCAAGGGCCCCCTCTTGGCCTCTAGATAATCCTTCTCCAAAAGGTCGTTCGACTCCGCATAGGCGTATGACTTCTCGATGAGCCGGGCCACCTCCTCGCGGGATACCTTGTCCTTCTCCATTCTCGCGATCTCGACCAGGGTTCGGTAGCCCAGGATAAAGGGGATGATGCAAAACATCCTGATTGACCTCTCCTCCAGCGGGAGCCATTTGATATACTGGAGGGTCGAGTCCAGATAGGGCACGATATGAACCACCATGTCCCGCACTATTCCCTGTTTCTGCCAGCCGGAGAGCCCCTTGATGTTGTTGAGATCGATCCCGTATTTCTCCGTGATCGCCGTGGGGATATAACACCATCCCCTGGCGATATCCCCGGTGTAATCCTTGAGGATATTGATAAGCTGGAGGGCGATGCCGAAGTGTACCTGAAATCTCTTGAGCTGGGCCCGCACCCTGCCTATGCGCTCCCTCCGGCAGAAGATCCCGGTGAGCATCACTCCCACCACGCCGGCCACATAGTAGCAGTAATCCTCCAGATCGCCGCGGTCTGCCAGCTGGAATACCCCGTGGCTGCTCTTCTGCTTCCGCTCCTGGAATCCCGCCATGCCCTCTGCCGTCTCCACAATAAGCGGGTCGATGATTCGCCTGTGGCTTTCCGGGAGATCGAAGTAACACCGTAAGGCCCGGTGGCCATTCTCAACGAGGTCCTTGGCGTCGCCGTCCTCGGTCCATCGAAACTTGAGGGGCTCATACAGGGCTAGCCTTTGACCGAGGCCTTTGTCCCCCTTGAAGATGTCCGAAAACTCTCTCAGGGCCGCTATCTTTTCCCCCTCATCCTGGTACACCGTATCCTCAAAGGTATCCGCAATCCTGAAGAGCAAATAGCCAAGCAGCACCGTTCTGTGGATATCCCCCTCGAGCTGGCCGATGTTGAGGGCAAAGGTCCTCGATACCTTGGGTAAGATTGCGTGGCAATACCCCCAGTCCGCTTCCAGGTCCCGTTTATGCATCATGGTATCCATATTATGCCCTAACCATACCGCACCCTGTATACCACAATCGACGAGTGGATGCCCTTGAGGTTATAG
>CAZJXD010000151.1:0-7898 GCA_964549945.1 uncultured Desulfobacteraceae bacterium
TAGTATACAAGAACCAGATCACATGTCAACTTACTTTTTTACCAGCGTCCCTATTTACTACATGGATTCTGCTGTCTCCCTCACGCATGTGTTCGCCCTTTGGCTCCATACATGCCTTTCATAAAGTATTGTATCTCCTCGGCCTGCCGCGGCCTTCTTCAGCCAGTCGGCGATTTCCTGTGGAGTGGCAAGATACATTCTTGGAAGGGTCTCGACCGACGTGCCTTTGAATTGGACTAGGCAGAAGACAGTTTTGTTGCTGTGCTTAGACAGCCACTTGTCTGCGGCACCATGGTAGTCCGCATTTTTGATGAATGACTGGGTTAATCCCCAGCCGCCATCTTTACTTCCTTTGACGGAGACCTTAAGAATACGGCCACCATCGACCGCCACCAAGTCATACTCGGGCTGATTGGCACCGTACTGTACGGATACATCCCAGCCGCATCTAGCAAATTGTGCTGCCGCGAAAGCTTCGGCAGCGGTTGCGACCTGCCATGATGTTTTCATCATTTGGTATCTCCTGGACCGAACGAAAAACTCACCAGGCTGGAAGGGCGTAAGCCCTGACAGGTCTGGTGGAGTGAGTTGTTAGGAGGTTTTTGACAATAGTTCCTTCAGAATCTGCAAAACAAAAGGCTAAAGAGATACTAGAACTCCTCAGAGGAGTCAAATTAGTTGACATCAACGATGCCATTGAAATGGTGCAATTCAGAGTCAACGAATTTTCGGATCAACAGATTTTCAATAAAATAATTGCAGATTCAACTAATCACGAATAGGTGGTTTATCGCTCAGATCAGGATATTCTCTTGAAAGGAGTTTATCTTTATATTCAAGATCTTTAATATATTCTTCGAGCGAATTAATATAGTCGTACTGATCATCTTTAGGAATGACCCGGTGAGCAACCAACAATTTTTTAAGATGTTTTATTTCAAGAAAGGACAGAAAACAAAGGCGTCTAAGTCGTTGAAGTTCTTGGATGTTAGTCATAGCATTTTGTTCCTTTCGTTATTATTTTTTACATCCTAACATGTATTGGACAGAAAAATAATTATTACGATATAATAATTCTGCCTATCATAGTGACGCAATTTCCTTGTGACCCCTTATATGAAAACCTCCCAAGGAGAGAGCTCATCGCCGGTTTTTGAGTGGCTTTTGAAAGCAGATGCAGAGGGAAAAACGGGGATGCGATCAGGGAGACATCAGTCCGAGTTGGCCTATGTATCGTCAGGATGAAGATCGTGCCGGTCGTTGAGGCCATGAAAATCCTTTCAGGCTGTCTGCCTTGTTCAGATTATCCGGCTCAGGATCGATTTCTTCTTCTTAAAACGCGTGCCTTCTTCTCACAGCTATCAGGGGGAATTCAAGGAAAACTTCCGAGCAGCTTAACTGATACAGTCCTTTCACGCTTCTTTTTCGCGCTCCAGACAGCCACCCCAAGAAGACGGCCCCATCGATTATAAAACATAGGTATAGTATGGGCAATGGAAAGGGGCATGTCAATGAGAATTATCAGCGCTCGATGAGTACAGTTTCATGCTTCCTGTGATAGCTTGAAAAATTGTTTTGGTTTGTTCAAAAATTTAGTACATTTTGATGGTCTCGTAAAAGATCGAAAAACTCCTTCTACCTCGATGGGATAGGGCCTACCTTGTTAAATGCCGCCTCTGGCGGCCCCCCTATGGGGGATTTAGCAGGGTAAGGGTTAAGGTGAATAAGATAGAATTGCAAGTAAATGCTTCCCCCTCCCCTTAATCCCCTCCCACAAGGGGAGGGGAAATAGGGCTTTTTGTAAGGTTATCAATTTTAAGATTCATGAAGTTCCTGATTATGGATGATGAACAAGGCTGATGGCATGCGAACACAGGGAGAATCATGCTCATGATAGATATCTCACAGATTGATTACTCCAAATTGGACAGGCCTGAGATCTTGATGTTTTTGTTCCATCCAAGGACGGAGTTGGGGGCGTTCCAGCCAGGTGGTGCTTTCGAGGATATGCTCATCGAGGTGGATAAGGACGTGGTGATCGGGGCGCGGTTTCACGCCTCTGGAAAGGATAAGCCCACCATACTCTTTTTCCACGGAAACGGCGAGATCGTGGCCGACTATAACGACATGGGGCCGTTGTATACCAAGATGGGCATAAACTTCCTTCCGGCTGACTACCGGGGCTATGGTCGCTCCAACGGCAGACCGACCATTACCGCCATGATGAGGGACGCCCACGTGATCTTCGACTACGTACGCACCTGGCTGAAGGAAAGGGGTTACACAGGCTCCCTTATCGTAATGGGGAGGTCTCTGGGGAACGCCTCCGCCCTCGAGCTCGCAGCTAATTACAGCGATGACATTGATGGCCTTATCATCGAAAGCGGGTTTGCCTTTGCCAGGCCGCTGCTGATGCTTCTCGGGATCAACATGAAGGTGATGGGGATCAGGGAGGAGGATGGGTTTCGAAACAGGGACAAGATCGCAGGGTTTTCCAAGCCCACCCTGATCATCCACGGGGAGCACGATCAGCTTCTTCCCCTCTCCGAAGGCCAGGCCCTGTACGAGGCATCTACGGCGGAGGATAAGAGGCTATTGGTGATAAAGGGCGCCACCCACAATGACATCTTCCTCAGGGGTATGGAAGAATACATGGAAGCGGTACAAAAGCTTGTAGAGAAAGCGGCAGAGTAGCGCAATGAATATTTAAAGGAGAAAGCTGTATCGTCGGGCTCCATGTATGACGCGACGTATTTGAACATATTCGGTTTTGACAATATAGAATACGAGGTACTTGTCGACGATTAGCATTCGGTAACCGAGCTTCTTTAGCCTCTCATCTTTAGGAATTACGCCAAGGAGCGGGTTTGACGCCAACTGAGAAATTACTTTGTCAAATTTTTCAAGTTGGGAGATAGCAGCAACGGGATTATCTTTCTTGATATATTCAAAAATGTCAGTTAGATCGCTCTCTGCTGTGCTTAAGTAGCGAATCTCATAGGGCTCACTCATGTGATATTTGCTCTCAAATGCTGAATTACTTCGCGGTGAGTTGCCCCTTGTTCACCCGCTGCATCAAGTGCTTCAGCTTCTCCAAGTTTCTGATAGAGCTCAATTAGACTATGGAGACGTTCATAGTGGGCCTGGCTCATCACCACCAGATCGCCTTTCCCCTTTTTGGTTATGAATATGGGTTGGTCTTCACTATGGCAAAGCTCTGAAATTTCGGTTGATCGGTTTCTCAGATCGGATATTGGTCTGATCAAAGGCATACATCCCCCTATCTTTATTTTGATAATAAATTATCATAAAATTGATATTTGTCAATTTCTTTGATTAGTTTTTATAAAGGTTTAAAACTAACGGCTGACTGGGGAATGCTCAGAAGAGATTATGCAGATTTTTCCTTATAATACCTTCGTTCATAGTAAGTGTTTGCATTCTTGTCATACACGGCCTCATCCTTGTGGATATATCGCTCACCCTCCCATGTTCCACAGGCCAACACCACTGCCTCCCCGAGCTCGAAGATCCTCCCGCATGCGGGGCAGCCCTCTGCCCCAAGAATGTTAAGCGTTTCCAGGTCGATGAGGATTCTGCCCTTTTTGCTGGTCTCCATACCGTACCTCCTTCAAAAATGTCATGTAATACCAAGTTGCATTCAAATGGCTACTATTGATGGATGTCATTGCGAACGAATGTGAAGCAATCTCAACATCATAGATTGCCACGTCGCTCCGCTCCTCGCAATAACATGTTTGCAACTTGGTACAAGCATATCGGATGGGTAGCTAGTTTTACTTCACCCTACCTTTTATCCCTTCCCATCCCTGGCCCTGGCCCTGGCCGGGCAGGCCGGGCAGGCAAGGGAGGGGAAGTTTGATATTTGATATCATGCAGCTTGCTGTAGGATGGTTCATTACAAGGTTGTTACCTCATCGCAGTGTGATTTCACGATAGGGAAGGCCGATTCGTTTCGCGAGCAACTTGAGGTCTTGCTCGAGCGTGAGCTCTGTTCCGTCGGCCTTCTTCACCGGGATCATCTTATCGGCCACGATGAAGACCTGCAACTTTTCCGGATCGAGCAATGTCCCGGCCAGGCTTCGCAGCTCATCCCGAGTCGCCTGGAGATAGGCGTCCTGGATTCTCTCAAGGGTATCAAGGGGCTCACCTCTTATATGGTAGCGGCTGTACACCTCCACCAGCTCACCAGGGGTGTCCACGTTGAAGACAAAGCTGTTGAGCGCATCGAGGCGCTTGAGCTCCAGATCCCTCTGGGGGACGCTGTTCCTGAGCGAGGTCATGATCTTCAATGTCTCCTCAATGGAGGTGCTCGTCTTGTCGCCCTTGCACCCGATGTATCCAACCAGAAACCCCGCGTTCCACTTGTAGGTCTGGAAGAACCCCGCCGAGTAAACGAGCCCCAAATCGTCCCGCAGGCGCGTGTACATGAGGGAATCGCTGCCGCCGAATATATCGATTAAGAAGCGTGCCTTCCAGAATGCGGGGTGGGTGCGCTTGAAACCAGGCAGCACTAACACCACCTGGGATTGAACCTGTCCGGACTTGGGAATGAGCGCGAGGACGGGCTTGTTCTCCTTCGGCTCTCTGAGATCACGCTCGGGAGCCCGGCCCTGGGGGATAGCCCCGAGGAGCCTTTTCAGGCCCGCCTCGGCCTTCTCAAGGGTTATATCGCCTGACACCGCGGCAACCATGTTGGAGGGAACGAAATAGGTCCTCATGAATGCCTTGAGGTCGTCTATGGTAATATCCGGGATGGTCTTGAGGCCGAGCAAGGGATCGCGCCCGTATGGGTGCCCGCTGAAATGCCAGATCATCCCCTCTCTCATGGCCACTGCCTGGGCATCCCCACCCTGGCGTTTGAGGGCCACCATCTCCTGACCCTTGATCACCTTCAGCACGTTGGCATCGAAGCCGGGTCGAACGAGGATCTCCTCAAGCAGCTCCAGCCCCTTTTCCCAGTCCGCCTTCATGGTCGAGAGGTGCACAGAGGTCGCCTCCTCGCCCACGGATACCGAGACATGGATGGCATTCTCGTCGAGCACCCGTGCGAGTTCTGAGGGCGAGTAACATTGGGTGCCGCCTTGAATAATGATATTGCTGAGTATCTCGGCCATACCGGTCTTCTCATCTTCAATATCGACCTTGCCGGCCTTGACCAGCAGCGTGAGGTCGATCAGCGGAAGCTCTTGGTCTGCAAGGTAAAATATCGTGGTGTCTCCGATCCTGGCGGTGTGGGCCTTTGGATAGGCGATCTTCTTTGGCCGGCGATCGAAGGAAAGCGGGTGTTTCCAGCCCTCTGGCGTGGGAAAGGCGGAGTTGTTATTAAAGCTCTTCGGTTTGATGATCTTCGATGCCCCTGCCATCCCGAGCGATCTGACCTCTGTGTATGTCTCAGGCGGTTGCTCGGGCTCTCCACCGGGGATCACAAATACGGTTGTTTGATTCTCGGTCCTGATGTATTTCCTGGCCGCCTCCCTTATCTCCTGAGGGGTGACCTCCGCGATCCTCTCCAGGTAATCGGTGAGGTAGCGCCAGCCGACCTGAACCTCAAGCGTTGTCAGGGTTCCGGCGAGCTCCTCGTTGCTCCTCATCCGATCCAGGAACTCTCGGCGGTTGAGCTTCTTGATCCTTTCCAGGTCACGGGTGGAGACCAACTGCTCCTTCATGTTCTCGACCTCGGCGAGGAGCATGCGCTCAAGCTCTCGGCACGCGTTGAGGTAGGACTGTCGTACCCCCTCTTCAGTAAGGGTTCCTTTTTTCAGCCCCTCCGCTTCGTTGGGAGAGCCCCCGAGGACGATCATTCCGCCATAGCGGTTGTCGGGATTGTAGGCCCACGCCTCGACAGCAAGACCCTTATTGATGATATTTTGAGTCATACGGGCGCTTCGGCCGAGGCTCAGGACCATGGTCATGGCATCGAGCGCGTAGAAATCCCTGGTGCCCATGCGGGCGCCGTGGAATCCGATTCTCACCAGGGGAGTGCGGGCACCCTTCAGGAATCTCACGCTCCTGCGGGGGCCCTGCTGCGGGGGTTCTTTGGTTACGATTTCAGGACTTCGTCTCCCGGCGGGATACCGCTCAAAATAGATCTCCGCGAGCCTCTCGGCTTCCTCCGCTCTCACGTCTCCCACCAGCACACACACGGCGTTCGTGGGATTGTAGTATTTCTGGTGAAAGGCGATGGCGTCTCTGGTGCTGTATCTCTCCATATCGGATTTCCAGCCAATGGTGGGATTGCGGTAAGGGTGGGCGGTATAGGCGGTGGTGTCGAGATCGAGCCATGCAGCGCCGCCCGGGCTGTTGATGTAGCGAAAGGCCCACTCCCTCTGCACGACCTCCTTCTCCACGTAGAACTCGCGCCAAGACGGCTCGAAAAGCTGCTCGCTGATGATCGAGAACCACTGCTCGAGCGTATCCGAGGGCACAGAGCCTGTGTACTGGGTCTCGTCCTTGGTGGTAAAGGCATTAATCCCCACCGCACCGTTTTTGCCTAGCTGCGATGAGAAGGCCTGTGGCACGTAGATCTTCTGTACCTCGGTGCGAAGGGCATCCATCTCTTCGAGCTTCTTTCTGATCAGTTCCTGATTGGGGCTGCGTTTGCCCCGCTCGGCGAGCACCACCTGATAGGCGGCCTCGATTCGCTCCTGGAGTTCCTGGTCCCGTTCCGGATCCAGTGTACCGAAGTTCCTGGTGCCCTTGAACATCATGTGCTCAAGCAGGTGCGCGATGCCGGTCTTGCCGGTTTCCTCGAGCGCCGAGCCGGCCCGTATGGCCAATCGGCATGCAACCTGAGGCGTGGTAGGGCGCTCCACGACTAGGAACAGCATACCGTTTTTCAGCTGGAACTCCTTGACATCTATCTTGATATCCGAGGCCGCTTCAGTAGCAAAAGAGAGGATTGATGTTATTAAAAGCAGAAGTACAGCTGCGACAAGGGCCTTGAAAAGACGCATACCTGCCACCTCACGGTTCATTATCCTTAAGAATTGGCACATAACTTCCCCCTCATGATATCTTCAACGTGGTATGAATTTGGATTAATGGCGTGTTTTAAAATTTATACCCTCTATAATAGTCACTATTTATGCGATGTAAAATACTATGTGCGGTTTTGTTTCTCACTTCGATCTAATTGAGATATCGATTCCAGGCCAAATCACGGCCTTGAAGGTGATGGTGTTTTAGCTCCTTCCATGATGATTGTTTGACTAAATGGGTCAGGCAATTTCGATTTGCTATTGCAATCAATATGCATTTTAAGTGTTCAGCGTTCAGGGGTTCAGCGTTCAGGAGGAAGAGGACTATTACCTGCCGGCTCTTGCCCCGCAATGGCAGGCGGTTTATCCTCGCTCAGGCCAGGCGGGCTGAGACGCAACTCTGCAAGTAGGTTTTCGGGCGCGTTTGATAACTCAGGCAGAACGGTGCCTACGAATGGCGAACCATGTTTCATGTGCTTGCGCTGTTAAGCTGCGTTGGGTAAGGCAATCTGGTCGTTGAAGCATTTGATCATCCCTCTTCAGGACGTCCTTCTCAGCCCAGCTAAATGGAATCTCGTTGTTCTTTGAGTAAGCGGTGACCCAACTTACCTATTGATCGGTTCGCTGCCGGAGTGTTTCCTTGCCAATGCACTCCCCTTGTTTTATAGTTCGGAAGAAATGAATAAGAGTATTGGTCAGGGACACTTGGAGAGAGGTATCCCTGGATGACAATACGGTCAAAGCAGTAATAGGCGAAACGAATTGAACGGCCAAACAGTTGAAGGAGGTTTTCCATCGGTTTCTCCTTTTTGTTATGCTTTTTTACCCTATTGCATGGCGGCGGAACCAATGGATTCACTTTTAAAGTCGGGAGGCCCGGGTGGACAAGACGTACAT
>CAZJXD010000152.1:0-7850 GCA_964549945.1 uncultured Desulfobacteraceae bacterium
GCCCCGAGCTTGTCGAGGGGAATGCGGAGGGGGCAAGAATCCCCCATGGATAAGTTGCTGAAAAGACCAGGCCGGGAGCCTTGGAACGAAAGAGAAGCCTCATAACCCCTAGAAATGGAAACAATATAGGGCTCTCCTTAGTGAGTTTGCGAAAATTCCAATTCTTTATAGAATAAAAAGCTTGAAAGTGGAAGCGTAATGCCTCAAAAAAGACTATATCAATCCAGAGGCGAAATGAATACATCTTTTTAAGAGATAAGCCCTCGTGATCACAACGAGGTAAGGGCCCTTTTCGGGCTAGGCTTTCTTTCGAGGGGAATTTGAGCGATGGCCATAGTGGCTCCATTCAGAGCGGTAACCTATAATCTCGAGAGGATAACAAATTTAGAAACCGTGATAGCTCCTCCTTATGATGTGATCTCGGATAAGGAGCAGGACGAATACTACAAGAGAAACCCCTATAACGCCGTGAGGCTTATCCTGGGAAAGAAGAAGACCGGGGATTCGGATTGGGACAACAGGTATACAAGGGCAGCGGATCTCTTCAAGAGATGGGAGGCAGAGGATACCCTGGTGAGACTTCCTGCTCCCTCAATCTACCTCATCTCCATTACCTACGAATCTCCGGAAACACTTGAAACGATGACTCGCTTGGGATTTATCGCCCTGGTCCGAATCGAGGAGCCCGACTCGACGGTAATCCTTCCCCATGAGAGGACGTTCACCTTTCACCGCGAAGACCGGCTGAAACTGATGAGGGCATGCAGCGCCCAACTGAGCCCCATATTCGGGCTCTATAAGGATGAGGAGAATGAGATATTATCCGCATTTGGGGACACAAAGGATCTCCCCCCTATGGTAAACTTCAGGGATACAAACGGGTATTGCTACCAGATGTGGCAGGTCACGCGCAGATCGCTGCTGGAGGAAATCGCCTTCAAGATGGCATCAAAGTCCATTATTATTGCCGATGGCCATCATCGCTATGAGACGGCCCGGAATTACCGCAACCTGTTGCGCTCCAGGTTCGGCGCCCATAGTCTCAGCAGATCATATGAGTATGTCATGATGTATCTTACCAATATGACTGACAAGGGGCTCACCATCTTACCAACTCACCGCTTGTATAGTTCATACCCCGATTTCAAGATGGGAAGATTCCTCACCTCTGCCCGCAGGTACTTCGATGTTCACTCCTTTTCCCTGGAGGCGAGTAGCCGGGAGAGGCTTACCGGTGTTGTATCTTCTCGTCTGTATGAGTACGGCCGAGAGGGGACATGTATCGGGCTCTATCACACTGGCTCAAAGGACTACCACCTGCTTTGCCTCAAGCCGGAGGCCATCGAGGAAATAGGAGATGACGTGCATCCCTCCCTTAAAAAGGTAGATGTCTTGGTCCTCTCTCGCCTCATATTTCAGCGTCTACTCGGGATTAGCAGAGAGGATCTCGATGATGAAAAGATCATCCATTACGAGAGCAACACCAACCGCGCTCTCTCCTCGGTTCTCTCCGGAGAATCTCAGATGGTATTTCTGGTGAATCCCACGAAAATAGAGCAGATCCTGGAGGTAACCGGAAACTCCTTGCTCATGCCACGAAAATCCACTTACTTTTATCCCAAGATCATAAGCGGACTCGTATTCAATAAGATCGATCCACGGGAGACCATTCCCTACAAACTCCCATCACCTGAGGATAATGGTGAGGAGTGAAGACTGTATTCCTTCATGACATAAAGAAACACGTGTCACAGGGCTCGGAGCTCAGACGAATACCCAGGGTATGGTTCGAGGCCCTGGCGTTGAGCACAGTGAGGTCATCTCTGTGTATCGCCTGGAATGCCTGGCAAATCAGGCCAGGTATGGTACTATAGGGGAATCATGGATATGCTCGTGAAGGAACATGAGGCTATCGATACCTTTCTCGACGGGGACTTGAGGATTATCCAATCCAGACATGGGTATAGATTCTCCGTCGATGCCCTGCTTTTGGCCGAATTCGTCTCAATAACGCCCGAAGATGTGGTGGTTGATCTCGGGGCTGGCTGCGGGATTATCTCGCTTCTTTTGGCCAAAAAAGGGCAGGCCAAGTATATCGTCGGGCTGGAACTCCAGGAGGAGCTCGCGTCTCAGGCGAAAAGGAATGCCGGGCTCAACGAGCTTGAGGAAGGGATCGCGATCCTACAAGGGGATCTGAGGGCCCTGCCCCTGGCTCCTCGATGTGCCGATGTGGTAGTGTGCAATCCACCTTACAGAAAAGGGAGGAGCGGTAGGATAAATCCCGATCTGTGTAAGGCAATTGCCAGGCATGAGATAGCCATGACCCTTATTGATATCCTGACTGCCGGTAAGATGCTCCTCAGATCCGGTGGTAAGCTGGCCTTGATTTACCCAGCAAATCGCCTGACGGAGGTCTTCTCCAAGATGAGATCTCAGGATCTAGAGCCCAAAAGGCTACAGGTCATCTTTCCGGATTCAGCCTCTCATGCCAAGCTCGCGATGATCGAGGGGAGGCTGGGGGGAAAATCCGGCCTCACAATCCTTTCCCCCATTTTCGGGCAGGGTCGGTTCTCAATCAGGTAGGCCGTCGTGCCCGAGCGGCACGACAAAGGGGATATGAAGGCCTTCTCAGCCTTGATCCTATCACTCCTTTTTTACTCACTCGGCTTGCCCTTGGGCTCGCCAACCCGGAACCGGATCTTCTTTATCGCTTCCCTTTGAAGCGCGTGATTGATCCTTTCCCTGATCTCATGGACCTTGAACTCCAGTTCCTGGAGCCACACGCTGTCTGAAACCTTGACCACTAAGGTTCCCCCCTTGATCGAAGAGGGTTGGGCATGACTCGCGATTTTCTTTCCTACCGCATTATCCCAGAGCTTCCAGAGCTTCATATCCTCAAAATCTATGGGGTAGGAGGGTGCAGCGAAGATGGCGTCAACCACCTCTCGTATGTGGGTGAACTCCCCGCGACGGTGCCTGTGAAGCGATCTTGAGCCTTTCTTCATCTCTTTGCCCGTAATCCCAAGTGTAACAAGAATGCCCCGTTTCGATGATAAATGTCCATTATTTTATTCCTTGACGCAACCCCTTTTTTCCACTAGCATTTTAACATTACAGTATAGGAGGTCATAAGCAATGCCGTGGGATTGGGATGAACTCAAAAAGAAACAGCGTAGTTCGGGTGGTGGTCCTCCGCCGCAGATGGATGAGGTCTTTGCGAGGTTCAAGGGTCTACGAGGCAAATTTCCCGGGCTCTGGATCATCGTCTTGATCGTAGTGATCATCATTGTGTTATCCTCATCCGTCTACACTGTCGGAGTCAATGAGGTTGGCGTGGTACAGAGGTTCGGCAAGTATGTGAGGACGACCTCTCCTGGACTCAATTTCAAACTCCCCTGGGGAATTGAGAAACTCACAAAGGTAAAGGTGAGACTTGTCTACAAAGAGGAATTCGGTCTCAGGACCATAAGGGCGGATGTGAGGACACAGTATGCCAAGGCCAGTGCCTACCTCAATGAATCCCTTATGCTCACCGGTGATCTCAATGTGGCGGTGGTTCCATGGATCGTGCAGTACAGGATCAAGGACCCCTATAAATACCTCTTTAAGGTGAGGGATGTAACGAGTACCTTGAGGGACCTGGCCGAGGCTTCCATGAGATTGGTGGTGGGGGATAGAAGTATCAATGAGGTCATCAGCAAGAGGGAAGAGATTGCCGACCAAGCGAAAGTGCTCCTCCAGAAGGAATTGGATGAGGCGGAAACCGGGTTGAATGTGGTCACCATTGAGATGAAGAAGACCAATGTCCCAGAGCCGGTTCAGCCCTCATTTAACGAGGTGAATCAGGCGGTGCAGGAAAAGGAGAGGATGATTTACCAGGCCAGGGAGGAGTACAATAAGGCCATACCCGCAGCGAAAGGGGATGCCGAAAAAACTATCAAGTCCGCTGAGGGCTACGCCCTTGACAGGATCAACAGGGCCAAAGGCGATGCGGCCAGGTTTCTCGCGCTCTATACCGAGTATTCAAAGGCAAAGGATGTCACCAGAAGACGGATGTACCTTGAGACCTTGAAGGATCTCTTCCCGAGGCTGGGAAGCAAGTACATTATCGACGCAGATCAAAAAAACCTCCTCCCGCTGCTCAATCTAGGGAAGGAGAAGGGGGCTGAGAAATGAGAAAAGGAGTAATCTTTGGTGTACTTATTATCATCATCTTTTTCCTTCTGGGGGCGATGTATGTGGTGGATGAAACCGAGCAGGTGGTCCTTACCCAGTTCGGCAAGGCGCTCGGAAAACCGAAAACCGATCCCGGTTTGTACTTTAAGCTTCCCATTATTCAGCATGCGAACTATTTCCCGAAAAATCTCCTTGAGTGGGACGGTGATCCCGGGCAGATCCCCACGCTGGATAAGACCTTTATATGGGTGGATACCTTTGCACGGTGGAAGATCGTGGATCCCCTTAAGTTCTTTGAGACGGTCAACAATGTGTACGCCGGCCTTGGCAGGCTTGATGACATCATTGATCCTGCGGTAAGGAACTTCATTACCTCTTACCCCTTAATCGAAACCGTGAGGATGACCAACAGGGAACTGGATACCTTTGAGGAGGGGGTAGACAAGATCAAGGAGATAAGTCCCCTGGGAGAGGTCAAGGTTGGGAGGGCAAAAATTACCAAGGGCATCATGGAACAGGCCCAGCCAAAGCTCGCCGAATTCGGCATTGAGCTGGTGGATGTGAAGATAAAGAGGCTCAATTACGTGGAAGAGGTACAAAAATCGGTCTACGCCAGGATGATCGCGGAGAGAAAGCAGATCGCGGAGAAATTTCGATCCGAGGGCAAAGGAGAGGCGAGGAAGATAGAGGGCGACAAGGAGAGGGATCTGAAAAGGATCACATCCGAGGCATACAAAACGGCCCAGGAGATAAAGGGGAAGGCGGATGCCGAGGCCACCAAGATCTATGCCGGGGCCTATGGAGTAGATTCTGATTTTTACTCCTTCGTGAAGACCCTTGATATCTACAAGGAAACTCTGGATAAGGAGAGCACGCTGGTGCTCTCGACTGACTCTGAATTCTTTAAATATATGAAAGGCTACATGGGAGAGAGGTAGAGAGGGGCTGGAACGTGGTAAGAACGGAGATTTCTCTTTTTCTGAAGAATGTGCCCGGAGAATTGGCAACGCTCACCAAGACCTTATTTAAGGCGGGAATCAATATCGATGCCCTTACCATTCAGGATGCCTCCCAGTATGTACAGGAGCTTTTCAGGGCCCGGGGAAAATCGCTCAAGAGGATCGCCCCCGCAGCAAGCTACGGATCCATGAGAAAGGATTCAGCGGAGTACGCCCTTATCAGGCTCCTGGTTGATCAGACGGATAAGGCGGTTGATCTCCTGGCCAAGGGCGAGTACATATTCGACGTGATACCGGTGATCGCCCTGGTGATCGATAACAGGCCCGGCACCCTCGCCGCCATGGCGGAAAAGTTCGGCAAGGAGGGGATCAATATCAACTACGTGTACGGATCCGCGATTCCCGGCGAGGAGAAATCCCTGTTCATCTTCTCTCCGGAGGATATTGAAGGGGCGGCCAAGCTGTTCCTCGATTCATAGAGGCCTTAGCCGCTCGGTGGACTGCATTCAGCATTCAACCCAAGGTCTCCTCCAGGGTGCAGGCGTCTATCAACTCACCTTCATATCAACTATCGTCAATTGAATCGACTCTATTCCCTGCCACGTATTGGTCCCCACGTGAAAGAGGATATCCACCGACTTCCCATCGAGGGGATGGAATTGTGCCTTGCCGAATGCAATGCAGTCAAAGGCGATTCCCCCACCCCTCACCTTTAGCCTTAAATGACTATTTCCAACCACCCTGGAGAAGGCAGTCTCCAAGGGCCCTGCACAGAACAGGGGCTGGGGGTTCCCATAACCGTAGGGCATCAACATCTCAAGCTCCTTGAGCAGTTGCGGGGTAAGTGCATCTAACTCCAGCATGGCATCCACTTCTACCCTTGGGATCAAATAATCCGGATCGATCCTGACGCTCGCGATCTCCTCGAATCTCTCACAAAACTCCCCTACCTTTCTCGCATGAAGGCTCACCCCTGCTGCGTAGTGGTGACCGCCGAATTGATCCAGGAGATCCCTTAGATCGGAGAGGGCTTCATAGAGGTCGAATCCCTCAATGCTCCGGCCCGATCCCTTGAGCAGTTCCCCCTCTAAGGCGAAGATCAGGGTTGGACGATGGTACTGCTCAACGATCTTCGATGCCACGATGCCCACCACTCCCCGGTGCCATTTCGGGTCAAAAAGCACGAGCGTTCGACGCGTATCCAGATCCTCCATCCTCTCGATCTTCTCTCTGCTCTCCGAGGTAATCCTGTTCTCTATTGCCTGGCGCTGTGAGTTGAGGGAGTCCATCCGCTTGGCGATTGATTCTGCCTCCGATTCGCTTCCCGTGGTAAGCATCCTCACTGCTGAGGTTGCTGATCCCAATCTCCCCATGGCATTGAGCCGTGGGGCCAGCCTAAAGGCGATGTCATCGGTGGTGAGTATCTGATCCTCTCGTATACCCGACACTTCACGCAGCGCCTTGATTCCCGGTCTCCTGCCCTCCATCAAGGTGGAGAGCCCGCTTTTCACGAAAATCCTGTTCTCCTCCACCAACGGCACGATGTCGGCAACGGTACCGAGGGCAACGAGGTCGAGGTAGGACCTCAAATCCGGCTCAGGCCCTTTGTTGAAAAATCCCCTATCCCGTAAATGTGCCCGCACGGCTACGGCCAGATAGAAGGCCAGTCCCACACCGGAGAGCTCCCTGAAGGGGAATGCGGAATCCGTCCTCAGCGGATCGATCGTGGGACAGATTGGTTGAAAATCACCGGGGATTTTATGGTGATCCGTCACGATCACCTCCAGTCCCAGGCTTTGCGCCAGGGCAATCTCCGAAGGGGAACTGATGCCGCAGTC
This sequence comes from uncultured Desulfobacteraceae bacterium, assembly GCA_964549945.1. Classification (GTDB taxonomy): domain Bacteria; phylum Desulfobacterota; class DSM-4660; order Desulfatiglandales; family B25-G16; genus B25-G16. The sequence goes on from CAZJXD010000152.1 coordinate 6,974, forward strand.
AACGGTGATCACAAGCTCCGTACCCCCCTCTGCGATCCCCTTGATCGCCCTCTCATTGAGGCCGTAACCCTCCTCAAGCCTGTGGGGAATGTAGAAGGAAACTGGGCATTTTAGCTTTGAGAAGAAATCCACCATCAGGGCCGTGGCCGTGAGTCCGTCGGCATCATAGTCGCCGTAGATCGTGATCCTTTTTCTCGCTGCGAAACCACTGACTATCAGCTCAACGGCGCTGTCCATATCCTTGAAAAGGAATGGATCCCTCAGGTGGGCAAGCCTGGGGGACAGGAATGATTCCGCTGAATCCGGGTCCGAGATATCCCGGTTCAGCAATAGGGTGGCCAGCATCCTCGATACCCCCACCTTTCGGGCAAGCCATGAGGCATTGGGCGGCTCATTTTTTATGTGCCAGTTCCTCTCTCTTGATTCCATCGCTGCCTATTACCGCTGTTATGGAGGATATAAAAAGATTGTATCCGGAATTACGCTTCGCTCAACCCCGTATACAATCTTTTAGGTGGGGTCTGATAATTGCTATGCAGGTTAATCTCTGTGTAGTCGAATATGTCTTATATTTTACAGAATTCCCCGGCTCATTAGTCTATTAGAATCGAGTTCCCGGGGCGATTGTCAATAGATCAAGATCCGGCCTGCTTGTCATCCCGTTGCCGAATCATTCACAGGAAGGGAAATCTACGATTGAGGGCCTGCCCACCGTGTTTCTGGCGGGCCTGATCCCCTCCCCTCTTGTTCTTTCAGCGCCTTGAGGTTTTGAGTTATTTACTTCAGCCCGTCCGCCATTACTCTTTTCTCAGGATGATGCTGTCCTTCCTTTTTGACACGGTAAACCGGTCTCCTTCTCTGAAGCCAAGGGTGTCTG
>CAZJXD010000153.1:0-7838 GCA_964549945.1 uncultured Desulfobacteraceae bacterium
TGTTCACGGGCAAAGCCGGGATGTGCTGAGAGCGAAGCGCCTCTCGCCGCTGTTTTAGGGAATCACTGGGTTGCCTGTTGGGGGGATTGAAGTTATCGGCTGCAAAGAGAGGGGGCATAAACAATGGCACAGAGAGATAAGCTAGCGGAATTTTGCACTGGGCTCGCATTTGAAGACCTGCCGCGAGATGTGGTTGAGTAAACAAAGCTTTGTCTCCTGGATCAGCTATTTTTAATAGTGGGGGGTTATAGTCCTAAACTAATTTACATCTCATTCTGTTCAATTCACAGGCTATGCTTTAGAAAATACAATATTTTTGCAATAGATTAGCCAACCTTAATATCTTTCTTCCCGAGCTATCTTAAGAGAGCAAATATGAACTTATTTTTCCATTTATGGCAAATAACTGCTGAAATTGGTCTCGGATTTGCCAATCAGAAATAAGCTAACTATATGCAAATTCAGGTAGTTTTTAGGCTAACACCCATGAGCTGTAAATATTAGGGCGGCGTAATTAGAGCACTTTTCTCTAATTGGGGAGCTCTTGACTAGCGTCACCGTCATGCTTGACACGCCAAGAACCTTTGACTATATTTGTTTCTTTCGATAAGCAAGCCCTATCACTTTAACGCGTATAGGATCAGGGAAGCGCTGAACTTAGTCCCCGTGAGATTTTTACAGATTACCACCGTATGCCGTGCATACGCATCAAAGACTCAGGCCAGCCCTCTTCTCTATCCGAACTGTGCGACACTACAAATTCAGTTGCACAGGCCTGGATAAATCCTTTCTGCCATGGAGAGTGATTATATAAGAGGTTACTAACAAAGCTGATGATGCTCCGCTCATCGAGAAAAGGGATGTTGGAGACCAAATCCGGCACCCATTTACGGCAGGAAATTCCTCCACTACGATTAATGGATTGGAATCTGTGTTGAAACTGGCCAAATTACATTGAAAGATAGCTCAGTCAAGAAATTCGGCATTCCGTTGTTTTTTTCCGGGATTTTACCCATCTTTATGCTGGCTCACTTCGGCCATCATGTGTTGATCGCACTTCCCGTACCTCTTTTACCCATGATCCGTGATGATTTTGCACTCAATTACACTCAATCGGGATTGCTGATCTCGGCATTCACTTTATCATATGGCATCGGCCAAATGCCTGCGGGATGGCTCGCCGACCGCTTAGGGCCGCGCCTGATGATTGCCATAGGCATTTCCGGTGTGGCGGCAGCCGGACTTCTAGTCGGCCTGTCCGCAACCTATGTAATGATGATCGCCTTTTTGGTCCTGACTGGAATAGCGGGCGGCGGTTACCACCCGGCCGCCTCGCCGCTTATTTCAGCATCGGTAGATGCGAAGAACAGGGGCCTTGCGCTGGGGTTCCACGGAGCTGGCGGGAGTGCCAGTTTTTTCTTGAGCCCTCTTATTGCAGCTGCAATAGCCACTAGCTGGGGATGGCGAGGCTCGTTTATTGCCCTGGCCCTTCCCACGATCGTATTTGGAATTATTCTTTATGTACTCCTAGACCGGCTTGCACCTGTGAGGAAACAACAGGATAGGATTACCGGCAGCCTTGGCAGAAAACCGTCCAATAAAGGCCGGGTCCGCCGTCTGGTGGCGTTTATGTTCCTGAGCATGTTTACCCAAGCAGTCGTCTTTGGCACGATCGCATTCACCCCTCTTTTTGCGGTCGATCACCACGGTGTGAGCAGGGAAACGGCGGCGGCCTTGGTAGCCGTGATCTATTTCGCCGGGATCTGGGCAAATCCTTTAGGAGGCTATCTCTCCGACCGTCTTGGAAGGATACCGATGCTCCTGGCAGTGTGTGGTATGTGTGGGCCAATGGTCTACGTAATGAACCTGGTCCCCTATGGCGTAGCTTTCGGTGCGGTACTGCTTGTCATCGGCATGATCAGGACCATGCGAGGGACGGTTTCAGAGGCCTACATAGTCGGCCAAACCTCCGCGGCCCATCGATCGACCATACTGGGTATCTACTTCTCCTCGGGCATGGAGAGCGGTGGCGTTCTCACGCCGGTCATGGGTTACCTTATCGATCGGTTTGGGTTCTACCACAGCTTTACGATTGTTGGAGCCACGCTGGTGGCAGTTACCCTGGCCTGTTCCATCTGGTTATGGGGGGGCGATCTTATTGATGAATAAAGATTCTACCGGATTTATCGAAGGCGTTCCAAGGGTTTGTTCCTTTTTGTCCTCGCTAGAAGGCGAAGGATATATACTTATAAATTGATGCTCCGTTTGGCCTCCCCACCCTTTCTAAGAGGAGTCATAATATATTTTGTAGCTGACTCTTTTCTACTATCCTGATAAGTCGTTGGGTCCATAATATATAGCCAAAAGTCTATACGCGAATCGCGTAACTTGAAGATCAAAGAGGGGAATGTAAAAACTACAATAAAATGGCTTGGGTTTAGGATCATGATAGTGCAAAGAGCCTTTGTATGTTCTTGACAATCCTATGGTTTGCTATTTACTATGTCGACGCAATAGAAACTTCAATCCACAGTCTTTTCATCAACCTATGGTTCTGAGAGATTAGTGGATCACTGAGATCCTCTTGAAACCCTAAGGTCAACCGAACCTTATTTATTAGCTTCCATAAAAAGGCATCGGTGGTACGCTGCTTCAAAGCAGCCAAGCGTTTACGGAAAATCCAGTTGTACAGAAAGGAGGTGATGAAGCTATATGCTACTATTGAACGATTTATGTGGAGCAATCGTTATAACCAACCTCTAGAAAGGGGAAATAGTATGAGAAGAACCACCATGATTGGAATTAGTATTTCACTCGCACTTTTATTTTTCGCCACCACGGGCCTCTCCTTTGCCGCTGATAAGGCCCTTATTGAGGCGGCGAAAAAGGAGGGAGAAATAGTTATTTATTCTACATTCGCTCGAAGGTTCCTCCCGCCGATCGGTGAGCTTTTTAAGAAGATGTATAACCTGGGCGATGACTTTAAGGTAATCTTTACCAGAAAAGGAACAGGGGCGACCGTCCAAATGATAGAAGCACAGCATATGGCAGGAAGGTCAGATTGGGATACCGTTTCCATAGGGGATGAAAGTACTTTCTTGAGATGGATTGACAAAGGCTTGCTCATGAAGTATCAACCGCCAAACATTGGACTCCTCCGTGAAGAATTTCAGGACCCGTACGGTTACAGAGTTGCAAGCACCGGATGGATCAGCTCGGTTGCGCTCCACAAGAAGCGAGTACCTGAAAAGGATTGGCCGAGGAGCTACGAAGATGCCCTGGACCCCAAGTGGAAAGGCAGGCTCGGATTGAGCGACCCCGCAACGGCAGGACCTGCTGTCATGTTTACAAGGTTTATGGTGGACCTGTACGGATGGGATTACTTCAGAAAACTGGGAAGGAATCATGCAGTTATCGTCAAGGGGAATTCCGCCCTCGAGCAGCTCTTGCTCTCAGGAGAAATCGACCTGGCTCTTTGCCCGAACGAGTTCAGCATCTTGGAGCGTATTAAGGAAGGGGAGACCAATCTGCAAGTACTTTATCCAGGACCGGAGACCGGGTTTTTCATTATGTGGATAGCTTGTAACAAAAATGCACCCCATTCTAATGCTGCAAAACTATATATGGAATTTTCTGCCAGCGATGAGAGGCAAAAATTTGTTGGGGACAATGCGGCGCGTTACATTGGCAGCAAGAATGTGAAGTTAGGCTACCCACGACCCCCGTTGAAACTCCATAAGTCGGATTGGCAATGGGTAAAGGTGCATAAAGATGAAATGGCCAAGAGGTTCATCGAAGAGATACAAAAAGGCAGGGAGGAATCCTAGCCTCAGCCAAACACGGACCTAGCAAACTGCATACACCAATGTCCCCGTTCTCACGAACGGGGACCAACAAACAAACTGGATAGAACCTTTTTGGCTTTTCCCTAAAGCCTTGTCATGAAGGTAGAGTAAAATCCGCATTTCACAGCGGGACCCAAAACGCATGTGTAAGGTTCTCGGAGCGCTATACGTGAGTCTTCCCGCAAAGTTTAATTGAAAAGTGAGCCCTTGATCGACTCCGTAATGCATGTCTAGTTGACGCGACAAATAGTTGATTGTTGATCACGGGCTCAAGATCAGGGGGGCTTGCTGAATGAAATATCTTGGATTATGTGTATAAGTACATAATTTGATGGAGGAGCGTGCGATGGTAGAGGAAAAGGCGTTCTATAGCGAGGGGATACGCTTGTTATCACGTATGAGCATTCCCGAGAATTATTCAAGAGGTGAGAAGCTTCCAGGAATAGTGGTCTGTTTTGGTTATTCCGGCGATACTCGGTTTCACACCAGAATGCTCGAAATATTCAGTCAAGCAGGCTTTGTGGCGCTTACGTTCGATTATCGTGGTTTTGGGGGGAGCGATGGTCCTCAAGGGAGATTTATACCTACAGAACAGGTTCGGGATATTAGAAACGCACTAACTTTTTTAGGGACCTTTCCTGAAGTTGATGAAGACAGAATTGGTCTGTATGGTCGGAGCTGGGGAGGAGCAAATGTTGTCTATACAGCGGCGGTGGATAAGAGAGTTAAGTGTGTTGTAAGCACGAGCGGGATAGGCAATGGGGAACGCTGGTTACGCAGCCTCAGACGAGCATGGGAGTGGGCTGAATTTCTCAAGAAAATCGAAGAGGACAGGATAAAGAGCGTGCTTACGGGGATATCCGAGCTTGTAACCCTCGACGATATAATATTTCACACCCCTTCGTATAAAAAAGTACTGGCAAAACGGTTTAAAAAGTCAGGCTATAAACTTCATCTCCGACCATTAGATACAGTTGATGCAACCCTCGAGTTCAGGCCTGAAGATGTTGTGCATAAAATAGCGCCTAGGCCTCTCCTCCTTATCCACGGTGCCAGTGACACCATTGTGCCCCCAGAGGAATCACAATCCATGTATGAGAAAGCCGGAGAGCCCAAGAAACTTGTGATGTTTCCCGGAGCAGATCATCAAGACTTCTATCTCATGGTTAATTCAGAGCTTTTCCATGAGGTACTCTCACTCGCCATAGACTGGTTTGATGAGTACTTGAAAAAAGAATGGATCCCAAAGGAAGCAAGTCATTTCTGAGGGATCTAAAGGGGCAGAGCTTTTTTGAGTTAAGCCCCGGCTGTGAGGGTAGAGGACTTTGCTCTATAGAGTGCTCATGCTCCATTTTTATTTGCCGTCAGTCCGAAAAGTCTTCAAAGTCCATATAAGATTCCACGGGCCATCAGCGCCAGATGTATGCGTAAAGCTGTCCGGATTATGGGCGGTAAGCAATTCCTTGGGCTTGTATAGGACTCTTAGAGAATCCTTGTATTGCGTTTCATGAAAACCTTTACCCTGTCATTGCGAGGAGCGAAGCGGTTGCGAGGCGTAGCCGAAGCAAACTCGGAGCTGACTGTTCATAAAAGCCAAGGTCCATGGTTCAACCTCAGGGCAAAAGAGATTCCTCGCTGCGCTCGGAACAGGCTCCGCAATCTCAGCGAGTCTCACAAACCACGCCATGAGATTGCTTCGCTCACGCTCGAAATGACGACTTTTTAATGAAATGCTATATACTTCTCAGGCTATCCCATAAGGTTTCTTCTTTATTCCATTCAGCCCCTATAAATGAGCCATTACTGCCAAGCAAGCCATGCTTTCTTCTCTTTCAGCAGGTTTGATGAAACAGGGTGCCAAATGCTGTGGAAACTTTCTTTCATATATAACCATGAAGCGCAGCATCGGGGTCATTTGCAAAAAAATTAATTGCAAGAAGTAGCTACTTGACTTAAATAGCATGGTCAATACAAGAAATTCCGGAATGGGAGAACCTTATTAAACCCAGCCAGACAAAGAGATAGACCCGAATGAATTACCCTTAAACAAAAGGCAAACGCTTGTTTCTGGATCGGTCATTTCGAATATGTGGTGTGTGAGTTTGAGAATCGTATGACTTGCTTAATAGAGACAGTCAAAAGGAAGGAACAGAAGAAATGAGGTATTTGAAGGAAAGGATTCAGCAAAAAGAGGTCCTGATGGTGCCGGGAGTGCACGATGTACTCAGCTCTCTGCTTGCCGAGGAAGCGGGTTTTGAGGCAATCGGTCTGGGCGGATTAGCCATGGTAGCAGGTGCCTTGGGTAAACCCGATATGGGCTTGCACACCCTTCCAGAACTCACGACAATGGTGAGAAATATCACGGAGGAGGTGGAGATCCCCCTTCTCGTTGATGGAGACACGGGATATGGTAATGCCCTGAACGTCGTTCGGACCATCAGGGAAATAGAAGCTGCGGGGGCTGCGGGCATTTTTCTGGAAGACCAGGTTACCCCGCCAAACATGAGCGGAAGACCGGTAATCGCAACTCAAGAGATGGTGGACAAGATCAAGGCAGCCCTTGATACCCGAAGGAATGACAGTTTCATTGTCATCGCCCGGACCGACTCTACCGTGGCATATGGCTTCGAAGAGGCAATGAAACGGGCCAAGGCCTATGAGGAAGCAGGCGCCGATGCAATCCTGATCACTAGGCCGCGATCACTGGATGAGCTCAAAACAATAGCCTCTTCATTTGAAGCGCCGACAGTGGCCCTGATGATTGAGGGAAGCCCTGCGCCCTTTTTGACGGTTCAAGAATTGAGTGAGATGGGATTTTCCGTGGTACGACACCCGTTTTCTGCCTTCATGGCAGGTGTGGCTGCCATGAGGCGTGCGTATGAGGAATTAAGGGAAAAGGGCACCACATCTGCTATTATGGAAGGGATGGCATCGATACAATCGGTAAATAAAATCCTTAAAGAAAGACAATGGAGGGAGCTAGAGGGAAAATATGTGCGTAAATAGCCAAAAAAGACATCTCCATGCTCTACAGTGAGTTTCTTTGATCAATAACCCTGAAGCGAAGCGTCGGGGGCATTTGCTAAAATGTTACCCCGTTTCCTCAAGCAAATGAGCAGATGGAGTCAATATATGGAATCAAATAGTATTGTACTGGGACTCGTCGGCAGCCCAAGAAGGGAGGGACGAACCTGTCAACTGGTTGCGGCTGCACTGGATGGCGCAGCTCGGGCCGGCTTCCCCACCGAACTGGTGCAGATGGCGGATCATGTGGTGGCTGCCTGCAAGGACTGCCTGCCCTGGGTGTGTCAGGATAACCAGAAGTGCACCTATAAGGATGGGGGCTTCGAATATTTGAGTCAGAAGGTGCTCCATTGCGGCGCCTTGATTTTGGGCACACCTGTTTACTGGTGGGATACAAGTGGGATGGTGAAATATTTCATTCTGAAGATGTTCAGGGTATTCGGCCGCTCTGTGCCGCTGCGGGGGTTGCCGGCCCTTGGCATTGGTATCGCCGGGGGTATGGGAAACGGCCTTATCTCCGGGCTCCGCCCGGTGTACCATTTCTTCCAGATGATGCAAATGCGTGCCATAGAGCCTCTGCCTGCCACCCGGTTCAATTTTTCCGAAGCGGCTGAACGGGCACGAGAGCTCGGCGGTCAACTCGCCGGAATGGCCGGCGAGCGACTACCTTTCTCAGGCCTTGAGGAGCGGCTGGTGTGGTATGATGAGCTCCCCTATCTTGGATTGACCCGCGCCGGCGAGCTGCGTCTTCTGGCGTCACTGGTCACTCTGGCGATGCCTGGCGGTGCTGATGAAGGCGTATCCGGGAACTTAGCCAGAGCCGATATGCTGAGAGCCGGCGGCCGGCAACTGGAGTCTTTAGCCGAGATCACCCGAGCGTATGAAGCGGGCTTAAGGGCCTTGGAGGGGACGGATGAGAGTTTTGAAGTTATCAAGCATCGCAGGGGCGAGAAAGAATGGGGTAAACCA
>CAZJXD010000154.1:0-7612 GCA_964549945.1 uncultured Desulfobacteraceae bacterium
CTGCGTCACTGGGGCTATTGGCAAAGGTAGGTTAAAAGCCTCGGAGAGCTGGCTTGAAAATTTTAAAAAATTATTATCATATCTGGAGAGAAAGGGAGGATAGAGCTCAAAGGGTAACACAGGAAGAAAAAACCTAATTTCTGAAAGGAGGCATGCGCGATGTTTGAATACTTCCCGGACAATTTTCAATGGACCAATACCACCATCGCCTGCATTACCGCTGGTGGGAACATAAGTGAGGTGGATGATGCGTGCCGCCCTTTAAAGGGACTGGCCAAAGGAGGGGAAAATAATCCCGTAGCCCTGGAGGCCTGGCATGAGAGCTGGAAAAAAGTAGCCAGCCGTGTCGAGCACCTGGCCGCCCGCGATGAAGAGGCTGGAAATTATCTCAGCGCCGGCCGCAAATATTTTCGGGCGTTTTTGTACTATCAGGTCGCTGAAAGGCATATGACCAACCTCGATCCTCGCAAGCTTCAGACGTATCATAAGTTGCTCGCTACGTTTAAAAAGGCGATTCAATTGAGGCGCGAGCCCGTTGAAATGGTTGATGTGCCCTTTCAAAACACCTCATTGCCAGCTCTATTCATACCCGCACTTGGCGGCGGAAAGGCTCCCTGCATGGTTCATTTCGACGGGTTTGATGACCTGAAAGAAAGGATCTATGCCAGGGTTGGCGATGAGTTTCGACGCCGCGGCATCTCACTTTTGATCGTGGACAACCCTGGGGTCGGTGAGTCTCTCCGCCTCCGCAATCTGCACTCCGGCATCGACACCGAAGTCCCGGCAGGCGCTTGCGTAGACTACCTGGAAAGCCGCCCTGATATAGACCCTGAGCGCATAGGGATCATGGCAATCAGTTTAGGAGGCTACTACGCCCCTCGGGCCGCGGCTTTCGAGAAGCGCTTCAAATGCTGTGTTGCCTGGGGCGCCTTCTGGCGATTCGAATGGTTTCATCAGCCTGAATCCCACACTCAGAAGTCAGTGCCAGACTTCCAGCTCCCGTGGGTTTTTGGGAAAAAAACCTTTGAGGAAGCCCGCGAGGTTGCGCTGAAGATGAATCTGGAGGGCGTGGCCGACAAGATCACTTGCCCTTTGCTGGTAGTTCACGGGGAGAATGACCGCATCGTCCCGCTCTGGCACGCGGAAAAAACGATCGAGGCAGCCGTGAACAGTCCTAAACGAGAGCTGAAGGTATTTACCCTTGCAGAGGGGGGCGCGGAACATGTCCAGGGGGATTGCCCCCATATGTTTGTGGATTATGCGGCCGATTGGGTGGCCAGGATTCTCGGCGGCAATCCTAAAGGCGCATAATCGGAAAGACCCCGTTGATCTCTTGTGTGTGAAGTGAACCTCCTGGGCCAAAGAACGGGGCATTCAAGCGAGTTTTTCGCGGAAAGGACCGGTACAGAATGGAACCCGAAATTCTTGGACAGGAACCTTGGTTTAAATATTTTCCTGAGAATTACATGTGGTCTCAGGCCCTCCTGACTTTTCTTGATATGGCCCCCTGGGGTGGTGCCACCTTGGGCGAGATAGATAGGATTGGAAAGCGGTTGCGGGCTTTTGTGGGCGATAATGAAGCCTGGTTCAGGGAGTGGACGACTATGGCCCAACGAGTCGAGCGTCTGGCAGACGAGGCCGCGGATAAGCGTCGAGACTTGACCGCCGGAGGGGCCTATTATCGTGCAAGCATGTACTACCTGGCTGGGGAAAGGAACATACCTCCGAGTGATCTTCGTAAAGATACCACTTATAAGAAAGTCCTCAGCACTTTTACAAAAGGCATGTCGCGAATCAATCCCAGGATGGAACGGGTGGAGATACCTTACGAGGATAAAATCCTGCCGGCTTACTTTTATCCTGCCGACAAGAAAAAACAGGAACGTAGCCCTGCTGTAGTCTTTACCGGAGGGCTTGACACCAGCAAGGAGATGCTCGTTTGTGGGGGCGTGGAGCTTAGCCGACGCGGACTAGGCTGCCTTACTATTGATATGCCTGGACAAGGGGAGGCCCTTCGGGTGCAGGGGATTCCAAGCCGCTACGATTATGAGGTTCCGGCGGCAGCTGCAGTGGATTACCTTGAAACCCGCTCTGACGTAAATCCCAATCGCATCGGGATCATGGCCTGGAGCATGGGCGGCTACTATGCACCGCGAGCCGCGGCCTTTGAAAAACGGTTCAAGGCCTGCGTGGCTTGGGGAGCCCATTACGATTACCACGATGTGTGGGTTCAAAGACGGAAGGTATTGGAATCAAAGGGAACTGAGGCATCATCGCCGATCTTCCATCTGCTTTGGGTGATGGGAGTGGAGACCATGGATCAAGCTATGGAAAAACTTAAGGATTATACCCTCGAGGGCGTAGCCGAGATGATCGAATGTCCCACCCTTATCACCCATGGCGAGAGAGATGCTATCGTGCCAGTTGAGATAGCATACCGTCTCTATGAAAAGATCGGGTCAAATAAAAAAGAGCTGAAGATCTTTACGGCGGAAGAAGGCGGTTGCCAGCACATAATGTTAGACAATAAGACGTTGGGGACAGCCTATGTCTCAGACTGGCTTGCAGAAAACCTTTGATCAACATGAACAGAAGGCGAATAGGGTATAAGGAGAAGGACAGCTGCGAGGAATATTTCGCAAATGAGAAGGATTTTTCGAATGCATCGGAGAACATATGGAGCAAACAGAAAGAAGTAAGTACCTAGAGTATTCAACGACCGTTGTTGGGTTTCTCTTCTCAGCATTTTACCTTTACGAGACCATATTTGGGGTATACAGCACCTCCTCCCATCGGGGGATGTATTTCTTGTTCACAGGAGTGATGATATTCCTCGTCTATCAGGGCTGGGGTAAGGGTGAAAAGAAAAAATTGAATCTATATGATCTTCTTCTCATACTCGCTACAATCGTGATTACCATTGGGTGGATGTACAGCTATGTGCATCGCTATAAATACAGATTTGGAATGATGAATGAATGGGACTTGGTCATCAATGCCGGTCTTTTCTTGCTCTGTTTTGAAATGGCACGCCGAGTGCTGGGCAAGAGCTTGCCTCTTTTAGCCCTTTTTCTTACCCTCTATTGCTATTTTGGTCGTTTTATCCCGGGCTATTGGGGTCATAAGGGATTCACGGCTAAAAGGATAATAGAATTTATGGGAACCATGAACGCCATTATGGGTGTAGCGATTCACGCCTACGCCACCTATGTCTTCTTGTTCATAGTCTTTGCCGCTTTCCTCAAAGAAACAGGGCTCGGATCTTATATCATTGAATTCGCAAAATCCGTCGGAGGACGCTACCGGGGCGGGGAGGCGAAGGTCGCTGTCATTTCAAGCGGCATTATCGGATCTATAATGGGAAGCGGTATAGCCAATATATCTACAACCGGCTCCTTCACTATCCCAATGATGAAAGCGAAGGGTTATGAGCCCCACGTTGCAGGCGCGATCGAGGCAGTGGCTTCCTCTGGAGGCCAATTTCTCCCGCCGGTTATGGGAGCTGCTGCATTTCTAATCGCTGCGTTTACAGAGACACCGTATGTCGTTCTAATCAAAATGGCGGCTATTCCTGCTGTCCTCTACTTTTTTTCGGTGTTGTTCGTGGTTCATTTTGAGGCTGTCAAGAGGGGAATAAAGAGGTTGCCGAAAGAAGAGATTCCCCCTCTCAAGGGTGCCGCTCTCAAGGGTGCCCTTGTATTGTTTCCACTTGCGGTCATTATAGTTGTTTTAGTGGCGGGGTATTCCCCAAACCTTGCGGCAGTTTGCGCTATAGCGAGTGTGCTCCTCTTGGGTCTGGTAAAAAAAGACTTGCGGATTACTCCGAGAGGATTTATCTCGGCCATGGTCGACGGCGCCAAAAACTCCTTGATGGTTGGAGCCACCGGAGGAGTAATCGGAATCATAGTAGGTGCGGTGACCCTTAGTGGGCTCTCTACCAAGGTCTCCGATGCAATTATTGCGTTAACAGGAGGAAGCCTTTTCCTGGCCATCCTTCTTACCGGGCTCACTTGTTATCTCTTAGGAATGAGCATGACCGTGGTGGCGGATTATGTGGTAGTTTCCGTGGTAGCTGTCCCCGCATTGAGTGCATTAGGAGTACCGATAGTTGCAGCCCACTTAATGGTATTCTGGTTTGTGCTTACCTCAGGCATAACCCCCCCTGTCTGCATCGGTGCGTTCGCCGCTGCGGGTATAGCAAAAGCAGACCCCATGAAAACGGGATTTACTGCCTTGAAAATGGCCTTAGCCCTGTATATTACCCCCTTTATCTTCGTGTACACTCCCAAAATTCTTTATGGGACATTCATGCAAAAAATGATGGTGGGAATCTCCGCTGCATGCGGGTTTCTTGCGTTAGCGATCGTTGTGGAAGGTGCCTTTCTAAGAAGAATTAGTATGCTTGAACGACTCTTTCTGGCATTTGCTTCTTTTTGTCTCTTTCATCCTTCGTTTTATCTGGACCTTCTGGGGTACGGGATTTTATTATTCTTTATCATAATCCATTGGATAAGGGAAAAAGGGAAGGTTTTAGATGCGACAATTTGACCAACAACCTTATTAGCGGAGTCAATGGGGCATGTTTGGGATATTTAATAACCAAGAAAGGAGGTATCACTATGGGAAGAATGAAATGCTTGCTGCTTTTTGTCGCCATTATAGCAGGCCTCACAGCTTCTCCGGTTAGCGCAGCGGAGAAGTATATTAGTTTTGGAGGAGGTGGTCCAGGAGGTAACTGGTATATCGTTACCGGTGGTGTAGCCCCATTATTAACACGAGAGATTGAAGGGCTCAATGTAGTTTCACAAGCTACGGAGGGGGATCTTGAAAACGCGATGAGGCTCGCGGCGGGTGAGATTGATATGACCATAAATCATGCCCCCACCTTGTATAACCTTTACAACGCAAAGGCGGGGTTCAAAGACAAAAAGCCCGCAAAAAATATAAGATTGATGTGCACCTACGACTTTATGCTTGTGAGCATATGTGTCTTGGCGAAAAGCGACATCTATAAGCTCTCGGATCTGGTCGGGAAAAAAATTGCAGTGGGTAATCCCGGCGGTGGCACCGTAAGGAATGCGCAAAGGCTCTTTGGAGCCCTAGGGATGTGGGACAAGATAGAACCCAGATATATGAGTTTTGCAGACGGCGCCACAGCGCTGAAAGAAGGTCACGTGGATGTACTTTTTCAAAATGGAGCTCCTGTTCCCAATGTCATCAGTGTGGAAGCAACCCATAAGATTCGTCTCATCGGTCTCACTGAGGAGGAAGCAAAGATCTTTAAACAAAAGTATCCGGCTTTTACGGTTCGCAACATAGAACCGAAAACCTACGAAACAATCGATTATCCTGTACGTTCTTTCGGCAACCTTATGTGGTTCGCTACTACCGACAGGGTAGAGGAAAAATGGATATATGAAATAGTGAAGTCTCTATTTACGGCACAGAAAGAGAATAGGCTTTCAGCAATCCATAAGAGACTCTCTAAGAATTTATCCCCAAGCATTGAAAGTGGGAGAGAACTTGGCATCCCCTTTCATCAGGGCGCCATCAAGTATTATAAAGAAAAAGGTTTGTGGTAAGGGTAAGGTGAATCCCAAACATGTCCCCTTTGTTTATATTCACCTTTCACTCACTTTCCTTTTGACCCGCAAGGGAAATCCTCTTATACTACAAACAGTGGATGGTATCAATTGTTCGGATTGTAAAAACTGAGGGATGAGATGACCGACTACAAGAGTGAAATCAGAGATAGGATGATGATCGACTGGGATGTTCCCATAGCAATGGACGATGGTCTCGTGCTGCGTGCCGATGTCTTCCGGCCCATCCAGGATGGCAGGTATCCGGTAATCCTGACCTATGGGATCTATGGAAAATGGCTCCATTTCCGGGACGGCTACTCGGAGCAGTGGGATCGCATGTGCGAGGAGCATCCTGATGTGCCATCCGGCTCCACCAACAAGTATCAGAACTGGGAGGTGGTGGATCCGGAGAAGTGGGTGCCTGATGGGTACGTCTGTGTGCGGGTGGATTCGCGCGGCGCCGGGCGCTCCCCAGGCTACCTCGATCCCTTCTCTCCACGGGAGACCCGGGATTTCTACGCCTGCATCGAGTGGGCTGCCGCCCAGCCATGGAGCAACGGCAAGGTGGGGCTGAACGGCATCTCTTATTACGCGATGAACCAGTGGCAGGTAGCGGCCCTTCAGCCACCGCACCTCGCTGCCATGTGCGCCTGGGAGGGTGCGGCGGATTACTACCGAGACATGTGCTATCATGGGGGTATCCTGTCTACCTTCCCCGCCAGTTGGTACAGGAATCGGGCGACGCCCCGGCAATACGGGCTCGGAGAGCGGGGCTACAGAAGCCGCGTAAACGGCGATTTGGTCTCCGGCCCTGAGAGCTTATCGGATGAAGAGCTTGGGGCCAACCGCTGCGACTTCGCCCAGGACATCCTCTCTCATCAGCTCTTTGACGAGTACTGGCAGGCGCGGATTCCGGACTGGTCAAAGGTAACCATTCCCTTGCTCTCATCGGCCAATTGGGGTGGCCAGGGACTCCACCCGCGCGGCAACTTCGATGGTTTTGTACAGGCAGCCTCTGAGCAGAAATGGCTCGAAGTGCATGGGCTCGAGCACTGGACCCACTTTTACACCGACTACGGGGTGAGCCTTCAGAAGAAGTTCTTCGGTCATTTCCTGAAGGGCGATACCCCGGGCTGGAAGGAGCAGCCGAACGTACTGCTCCAGATCCGGTATCCCGGCGAGAAGTTCGTCGAACGACACGAGTCCGAGTGGCCGCTCGCCCGCACCCAGTGGACGAGGTTCTACCTGAATCCCGAAGATCACAGCCTCAGGCGCGATCCGGTATCCGGAGAAGGCGCGATCGCCTATGGAGGCTTGAGCGATGGGGTCAGTTTCCTCACCCCGCCGCTCGAGCAGGAAACCGAGATCACCGGCCCGTCAGCAGCGAAGCTCTTCGTTTCCTCCGAGACCGAAGACGCCGATATCTTCCTCGTCCTGCGCGTGTTCTCGCCGGACATGAAGGAGGTGACATTCCAGGGCGCACTCGATCCCCATACACCCATTGCGCAGGGCTGGCTGCGCGCCTCCCACCGTACACTCGATCCGAACCTGAGCCTGTCCTATCGGCCGTACCACACCCACGACGAGAAAAAGCCTCTGATTCCGGGCAAGGTGTATGAGCTCGATGTGGAGATCTGGCCGACATGCATCGTGGTGCCGGCCGGATATCGCATCGCTCTCACCGTGCGCGGGAAGGACTATGTATTTTCAGGCGGGATCGCTCCCGGGTTTTCGGCCATGTACCCGGAGTTCAGTGGAGTGGGGCCGTTTCGACACAACGATTTCCGCGACCGTCCGGCCGAGATCTTCGGCGGTACGGTGACGCTGCATATGAGTCCAAACCAGCAATCGTATGTGCTACTGCCGCTCATTCCCCCCAGGTGATCCAGGGCTGATCCGAAAAACTCCGTATTGAGCCCGAATCTCCACAAGAGAAACTCTTGCAATCTCCCAGGGAGGCTGGTAGGGTAATTTTTTTTCATGCAAGAGCAGGGGAAGGTTTTTCGATATACCGGAGGAAACACTAT
>CAZJXD010000155.1:0-7507 GCA_964549945.1 uncultured Desulfobacteraceae bacterium
GCTGTGTAATCCATAGAACTCAGCCCTTACATGCCAGGTCTGGGCCAGGGGCATGCAGCAAAAAAAGACATCCCCATGCTCTACCGCAGGTTTCTTTTCTCAATACCCCTGAAGGGAAGGGTAGAGTCAGATGCTAAATCTAAATTTGATTATATCGCCATCATGAACCTGGTATGTCTTGCCCTCCAGCCTGAGATGTCCTTCCTTTTTTGCCTCCGCCACGCTTCCATATCTCATCAATTGCTCGTAGGCAAGGACCTCGGCCCTGATGAATCCCTTTTTCATATCCGAATGGATGAACTCCGCGGCATCGATTGCAGTGGTGCCATCCGGTATTGTCCATGATCGTACCTCTTTTCCCTCTACCGTGAAAAAGGACAGGAGATCGCAGGTGGCGAGGCACCGTTTAATAACCCTATCGAGGAGCGATCTATCAACATGAAAGGCGGATAAGAATTCCTCTGCCTCCTCCGGCTCCATCTCGGCAATCTCCATCTCCAGTTTTCCTCGAACGACCATGACCTCTATGTCCCCTGGGATTCGCGACATTTCCGGTAGCTCTTCATCCTCGTCGGAGTTGTTTGCGATCACCATCTGGGGTTTGGCGGAGAGAAAGGTAAAGCCCTTGAGAAGGGGGGAGGCGGCTATTTCAGGGCTATTCCTCAGGGGATTGTCCTGGGACAGCGTTTGCCTGCATCTTTGAAGCAGGGCAAACTCTTCTTCGCTGATCTCTCTGCCCTTCTTTCCATCCGACTGTATTCTCTCAATCCGCTTCTCGGTTACCATGAGATCGTTCAATATCAACTCCGATTCCAATTTGAGAAAATCCTCCTCGGGCGTGGGGGGAGGGCCGCCGAAGAGCTGAAAATTTCTCACCACGTGGATTAATCCATCGCATGTCCTCACCGCGGTAAGCATTACATTCTCTTTTTCACTTTTCCCATGATCTGAATCGGCGATGGTTCCGGGAAGGATGTACTCTACCTGAGAATAGACGGTCTTGTCGGGCTTATAGATCTCCTTGAGCTTATCGACCCTCTCATCGGCTACCTTGACGGTGCCAATGAGCTGATCGCCCTTCTTGGTCCTCTCCGAGCCCGAGAGCCCCCTTGCACCGGTCAAGGCGCTGTAGATCGTGAACTTACCCGATTGTGGCAATCCGATAATGCCTAATTTCATGGTACGCACCTGCGCTATGATGTCATATCTTGCCACAAAGGGCAAGCTTCAGAAAACCCAAGGCATCAGACGATCTATGTCCACAGGAGCATTCATAGCCCTGATTCCATCGACCCCCTTATTCGTTCCACGCGCTGCACCGCATTAAATATATTGCCCTTTATCTTCTTATTGGTGTGGTAGAGGTCGGTGAGAAGGGACTTAATCTGGGCCCTCCTTGATGATCCCGTGGTGGGACATCCGCTCTCGATTACGGGAAAGCCCATCTCACCGGCATATCCCTTGATTATCGCCTCATCCAGCAGGTAAAGAGGCCGTATGAGTGTAAGGGCTCCATTAAATAATTCCTGTACTGGTTGAATGGTGCTCGCCGATCCCGCAAAGAAGAGGTTCAAGAAGAATGTCTCGATGAAGTCATCCTTGTGGTGGCCAAAGGCCACCTTATTGCATTTGAGCTCCGCAGCCTTCTTGAATATGGCCTTTCGTTTAAGGCGCGAGCACAGAAAGCACGGGTTTTCCCTGTTATTATCCGAGTGAGCGCACGGTCCAAAGGTAGTGTTGATTATCGCGTGGCCAAAGGCATTTCTGATGAAAAACTCCTCCATCCTCTTTCCCGTAGACGGGCCAAAGCCCAGATCCACGTGCGCCGCAATGATATCGTGGCGTATCGGTATCCTTTTCAGTCGTTCTCGCAGCAACCATAGAAGCGACAGGCTGTCCCGACCACCTGAGACGGCCACCATTACTCTATCGCCGTCCGCAATCATTCGAGAACGGGTGATCGCCCTTCCCATGAGTCGCTTCATTTCCTTGGCCACATAGCTCAATGCGCACTTCCCTGTCTTTCCCCGAATATCTTGGTCCCTATCCTTACCAGATTAGCTCCCTCCTCAATGGCAACCTGGTAGGAATTGGTCATACCCATTGACAGATGCCTCATTTCCACATTGGGCAGGTGAAGCTCCTTGATCCGCTCGAATAGCTGTCTCGTCTTGATGAAGTAAGGGCGTGAATCCTCAGGATCCCCGAACCTGGGTCCCATGGTCATGAGGCCCATAATCCTTATATGGCTCATCGAGGAGATCTCCTCAACAAGAGGAATGACTTCCTGTGGCAGGGCTCCGTGTTTCTGCTCTTCCTCGCCGCTGTTGACCTCAATCAAAACGGGCATGACCTTACCAATCCGCTGGCAGCATTTTTCGATCTCCTTGGCCAATCGAAGGGAATCAACTGATTCGATCATATCGAAGATCTCTACTGCCTTCTTCGCCTTATTCCTCTGGAGGTGACCGATAAAGTGCCACTCCGCCTTCCCCTCTACCTCATTGATCACCCTTAGTGCATCCTGGAGGTAGTTCTCACCCACCATGGTAACGCCGGCCTTTATTGCCCTGGATATCTCACCGGCATTCCGCTCCTTGGCGGCGGCAAGCATGGTGACCCCTTGGGGGAGCTCACCGAGCAGCATCTTCACGTTTTCCTCTATCATCGCTATCTCCCCTCTGAATGCTCGCTGTTTTTCGGCAGTAGCGCGGCGACGGGGCATGCCTCTACGCAGGCGTAACAGCGCTCACAGATACCCATTGCCTTATCCTCCTCCCCAAAGAAGCTTATCACGGTGTCGAGCCCCCTTCGCGCGAAGCTTACCATAGGTTGACCGTTCCTCTCCCTGCACACAAATACACATCTCCCGCATAACACACACCTGTCGGGAACATATCGCAAGCAGGGGTGATCCTCATCTATTCGCAGGTCTCTTTCGATTTTCTCCAGCCTCTTGAGCTTGAGCCCGAAATGCAGGTGCTTGGCAATCCTTTGAAGCTCGCATCTTCTGTTGGCCTCACAGTTCTTGCAGTCGATGTGGTGTAGGGAGAGCAGCAACTCAAAGGCGGTTCTCTGGAGCCTTCTCACACGCTCCGTATCGGTCTTGACGACCATACCTTCCCGAATCCTCAACCTGCATGAGGTTACGGGCTGCCCGTAGCCCTCGATTTCAACGAAGCAAAGCCTGCATGAGTTCGGCGGATCCTCCATCTCCTTCAGATAACAGAGGTTGGGAATATAGATCCCGTTGTCCAAACAGGCTTGAAGCAGCGTCATGCCGTCCTGGGCTTCAATTTCCCTGTCGTCAACTGTCAGTTTTACCATGCCTTAGCCTTCCTTTGGCCGCTCGATTCGAGGGGCGAGTTCAGGAGGAGATACCCTTTTGACCGCATCGTATTCAGGCGGACACGCCGTCATGCACTCCCCACACTTCACGCACAATGTCTGATCAATGGCCTTTTTCCTGTTTGGGGTGGTAAATATCGACTCCGTAGGACAGCTCCCCACGCAGGCATCACATCCCCTGGCGCACCGCTCCAGATCGATAAAATATGCCGTGAGCGGCCTGCACATCATGGAGGGGCATCGCTTCTCGGTGATATGTGCCTCGTATTCATCCCTGAAATACCTGATGGTTGTAAGCACCGGATTAGGGGCCGTTTTTCCCAGTCCGCACAGAGATCCCTCCTTTATGTCCAGGCTCAAATCCTCGAGGAGCTCCACGTCTCCTTCCCGGCCTTCGCCTTTCGTGATCCTCTCTAAGATGTTCAAAAGATGTCTCGTCCCGATCCTGCAAAAGGTACATTTACCGCAGGATTCGTTTTGGGTAAAATCAACGAAATATCGGGCCACATCGATCATGCACGCATCCTCATCCATCACCACCATGCCGCCTGAACCCATCATTGCGCCGGCTTGCGTGAGGGAGTCGAACTCGATTGGGGTATCGAGGTACTCCTCGGGGAGACACCCCCCAGAGGGGCCTCCGATCTGGACCGCTTTAAATCTCTTCTTCCTCGGGATTCCTCCACAGACCTCAAAGATAAGGTCCCTGAGGGTAATGCCCATGGGGATCTCGACGAGGCCTGCATGTACAATGCTCCCCACCACGGAGAAGATCGCGGTCCCAGGGCTTTTCTCGGTTCCTATCCCGCGAAACCAGGCCCCATCTCTCGAAAGTATGGGGGCAATGGACCCAAAGGTCTTCACGTTATTGATCACCGTGGGCTTTCCCCACAAACCCACCTGGGAGGGGTAGGGCGGTCTGGGATGAGGCATCCCCCGCTCGCCTTGGATTGACTGGATAAGCGCCGTCTCCTCTCCGCACACGAATGCCCCTGAGCCCTGAAATACCTCGATGTCCACATCAAGCTCGGTGCCGAGCATCTCCTTGCCCAAAATCCCGAGCCCCCTTGCCTGTTCAATTGCCCTTTTCACGATTCTCACCGCAAGGGGGTATTCCGCTCTCACGTAAATGATCGCCCTTTGAGCCCCTACTATATAGGCACATATGGCTATGCCCTCGATCACCTGATGGGGATTGCTTTCAAGCAGAGCCCTGTCCATGTATGCGCCTGGGTCCCCCTCGTCTGCATTACAGATGACGAACTTCTCCGGTTCCTCGGCGTCTTTCACCAATTCCCACTTTACGGCCGTGGGGAATCCCGCTCCTCCTCTTCCCCTGAGGCCTGATTCCCGAATCTCACCGAGCAGCTCATCCTGTGGAAGGGACAGGGCCTTGGCAAACGTCGAGTATCCCCCCTTCGCGATATAGTGGTAGATATTCTCCGGATCAATGAGGCCGCAGTGGGCCATGAGGATCCTCTCCTCCATTCGGAACCTCGGAAATTCCCTCACCGTGGGGATGAGATCATTATCCTCCATGGCCCCGAGTACATGTTCGAAGAGCGGGTCACCCTCTTCAAAGAAGGCCTTTACCAGCATCTTCGCCTTTCCAGGTGTCATTTCATGGTAGAGGATAGGCGGGAATCCAGCGTTCTCAACAATAACGAGGGGTTCGGCATAGCAGTGACCAAGGCATCCCACGTGGATAATGCGGGCATCTATCCCTCGGCCCTTCAGGGCCTCCTCAAAGGCCTCCTTCACCTCCATCGCACCGGAGGCCAGTCCGCATGTGGCCATGCCGATGTAGATGTTTGGATGGGTATCGCTCTTGAGTTCTCCTATGCGCCTTTCAGCGTCTTCCCGAATGGGTAAGAATACCTCATATGCCGATCTATTGCTGGCCTGATTCACCTCGCTGGGTTTCCCTTTTTTGTCGTTCTTCTTCTATCTCATAGCCCAGGATCAGCCCCTCCACCTTGCTGGGGGCCATATTACCCTGCACGGTTTCATCCACTATTGCCACGGGAGCCAATGCACAGCATCCCACGCAGGCAACCCTGTCTATACTAAATTCCCTGTCCTTTGTCGTTTCCCCTGCCTTGATCTCGAGCTTGCGTTCGAAATTCTCCAGGATTATATCGCCACCCTTTACATGGCAAGCCGTCCCCAGGCACACCTTGATCTGGTGTTTACCCGGGGGGTGGAACCTGAATTGATTGTAAAAGGTCGCGACGCCGTAGACCTCGCAGCTGGACATGTTCAGATGTCTCGCTACCATCGCCAGTGTCGAGGGAGCCAGGTAGCGATGCCGTTCCTGGATTTTCTGCAATATGGGTATGAGATTGCCCCTTTCGCAGCCCAAACCATCCAACATTGAGCCTATGTCCTCCAGCATAGCCTCGTCTTCGATTTCAGGGCGATGATTCACAAGAATGTCTTTCACATTAACTATTTAATATTATTAAATAAATTTGCTGTTTTCAAGGAGAAATAGGTGAGATTTATGCCCCGATTCCCTCGAGCCAGATCTCGATATTGTCGAAATCATCCTTAAGCCTTGTCATGGCCCGCCCCCTGTGGCTCACCTCGTTTTTCTCCTCTTCCGTGAGCTGAGCGAACGACTTTCCAAGAGGCGGATACAAGAACAGGGGATCATACCCAAAGCCATTCTCGCCGAGAGGTTCATGGAGAATCTCGCCCTCACATTTACCAGTGTAAATGCGCGTGTGCCCGGAGGGTTTTGATATGGCGATAGCACATAAAAAGGTCGCATGTCTATTATTCTTCCCCATCATGGCATCAAGAAGCTTGCGGTTGTTCGTGGTATCATCGGCCGGCTCTCCCCCATAGCGTGCAGAGAGAATCCCCGGAGCCCCATCTAAGGCCTCCACCTCAAGACCGGAGTCGTCGGCAATCGCAGTGATGCCCAGCATCCTCGCCACATGTCGTGCCTTCCCCCTGGCGATTTCCTCAAAGCTAGTTCCCACTTCCTTTACTCCACGCATCCCATTGAATTCCGAAAGCGTACGAATCTCAACGGGCAAGCCCTTGAACAACAGGGCGTACTCCCTCCTTTTCCCCTCATTATGGGTTGCCAGGACTAGGATTGCTTTGGACATGAGCCTTTCCCCCGATGGAGGGAAGAACCGTCCCTGGCCGATAAGAAGACCAATGGGTTTGATCTCCCTTAAGACGGCCTTCAAAAAATTCAACGATCGTTTCTCCCCCTACGATGCCTGGTAAACCATATATCACTTGATTATTTATGCAAAGCTTTTTATATATTGACCTATTATTTACCCACGTGAAATTGTGCGTTCAAGACTACCTATGGGCATAGAAAAGACATTTGTTATCGGTGACATCCATGGCTGCTCGGGGATGCTCAAGAGGTTAATCGATAAGATACAATGGGACCCGTCCAAGGATCGACTCATATTCATTGGCGACTACATCGACAGGGGGGAGGATTCTCGAGGCGTCATTGAGTTCGTAGTAACGCTCAAGCAGGATTCCCAAAATGTTCAGTGTCTTATCGGAAACCACGAGCAAATGCTGATCGACTATCTATCCGGGGATGATCCCCAGACCTACATCTTAAACGGCGGCGGCGCTACCCTCATGAGCTATGATAGGGCGAGAGGAAACAAGGAAGATCCCCTCATTCCCTCCCCGCACCTTGAGTTTTTATCCTCTCTTTTGCTAATGGTCGAGCTCGACCACTACTATATCGTACACGCCGGCTTTCGACCCCACATCCCCATTGAAGATCAAGAGCTCTTTGATATGATCTGGATTCGAAACGAGTTTCTTCTCTCCGAGTATGATTTCGGCAAGGTGGTGATATTCGGGCATACCCCATTTAACAATCCCGTGGTGATGAAAAACAAGATGGGGATTGATACCGGAGCGGTATTCGGTAACCGGTTAACATGTCTTGAACTTCCAGAGATAAGATTCCACTCAGTCGCACCCTAACGCCTGCCCTGTTTTGTGAAACTTCGCTCTCCCCATTACGGGAACCTTGATAATCTCGTGAATGTGTCCCGTCTTTTCGCATAACCCTTCCTTGGCTCAAGGGTTTCGCACGATTTACCCCTCGCAAGGTAACGTCAAGAGTTTTGTGTCACTACAAGAAAAGGGGTAGCCACACCCTGCC
>CAZJXD010000156.1:0-7435 GCA_964549945.1 uncultured Desulfobacteraceae bacterium
TCAACCTGAAAATCTTTAAAAACTCCTTTTACATTATTGCACTTTTATCTTGAAATACTCACTGCATTAGCGGATAGTTTTCAAGGAATTACCTATTTCTCGGCGTAGTTCACATCGATGTTCCCTTCAAAATGATGCCAGCCATTGAGTTGACAAGGAGGGCGTTTCTCAGGTTAGGGGGAAGCCTCTGTCTTTGGGGGGCCCTTTTCGTCCCTCACCGATCAATAGCCAGTGCGAAAGGACGGCCTTTCCCTAAGAAAGGAGGTACGAGGATGCGCTTGCCCGATCCACAGTTCGAAGGAGATGTCTCCCTGGAGAGTGCGATACGCACGAGAAGGACCGTCAGGGCCTTTGATGGCAGGGCACTGAGCCTGGATCAGCTATCACAGCTGCTGTGGTCGGCCCAGGGAATCACGGAGAAGGGGGGGTTCAAAAGGGCTGCACCATCTGCCGGGGCCCTGTACCCCATGGACATCTTCGCGGTTGTGGGAGCCGGGTGTGTTGAGGGGCTGGATCCCGGCGTCTACCGCTATGAACCTGAAGGTCACTCCATTTCCCCTGGCAAAAGGGGAGATGCCAGAGGGGATGTGGCAAATGCATCCCTGTGGCAAACATGGATGGCACAGGCTCCCCTGAGCCTCGTCATCACCGCGGAGTACAGCAGGATCATGGGCAAGTACGGCCACCGGGGGATTCGATACGCCATGATTGAGGCGGGACACATTGGGCAGAATATCTTTCTTCAGGCCCAGACAATGGGGCTGGCCGCGGGGATCGTGGGGGCCTTTGAAGATGACAAGGTTATTAAGGTTATGGGAATCAATGAGACACACGAGCCCCTGCTCATCATGCCCGTGGGATACAAGGGGTAATTTTTTTCGCGAAGTTTTCTACGGCTATGGCAAGTTATTGCCTGCGTTGGAGGTAGGAGATGAGTTTGAACAAACAATAAATCCGAAATCAGAATCTCGAAACTCGAAAAAATGTTTACATACAAATGACCAAAATATGTATTAAACTGATATAATAGACAGAAAAGTATTCTTTTGACAAAATGAGGAGAGCAATGATCGCAAAAAGGAGAATTTTTTCCCTATTGGTTTCATTGGTCTGCCCGTGTCTTTTGCAGGGCACAATGGGTGATGTGTACGCACAGACGAGAGGAGGTGTGAACATGGCGATCACCATCACGAGCACTGCCTTTGCCGAGGGCGGCACGATCCCGAGGGATCATACCTGTGATGGGAGGGATATCTCTCCCCCTCTGGCATGGAGCGGTGTCCCTGAAGGCACGAAGAGCCTTGCCCTTATCTGCGATGATCCCGATACGCCGGTGGGCACATGGGTACACTGGGTGCTGTTTAACATCCCGGCAACCGCCAGTGAATTGCTCCAGAGCATGCCACCCGATAAGATCCTAGAGGATGGATCGAGACATGGAATAAACGATTTCCGAAAATTCGGCTATGGAGGGCCATGCCCTCCAGGCGGAACGCATCGGTATTATTTCAAGCTCTATGCCCTGGATGCAGAGCTCACGCGAGAACCGGGCATTACCAAGGCTGAGTTGCTCAAGGCTATGAAGGGCCATATCCTGGCCGAAGGCCAACTCATGGGCAGGTATAAGCGGTAAACACCACGCCTCATAGGTGGTGCCGTTTGATGAGATAGGCGATCGTGCGGTCCACTTCCTGTCGCAGCCTATCCTTTTGAGGCCCGGTAACGGCGTAGGGCCGATCGTACAGGCTGCTCACCTCCATCTCAGGACCGAACATCATTCCCCCGACCAGGCCAGCGAACTCATCCTCGGGCTCAATATCGTTCAATATCGCCCAGGCAAGCGTCCAACACCGGGCCGTCCTGTAGATATCATATCCACCTCCACCGGTGGCGAGGATTTTCCCGCACAACCCCTTTAGTTCCCGCACCACCTCTGTGTAGGAGTTATTGGTGAGCATGAGGTCGGTGAGCGGATCGGATATCATGGTATCCGCGCCTATCTCGGCCACCAAAAAATCAGGCCCAAAGAGCTTTATGAGGGGGATGACCACCCGGTGAAAGGCCTTGAGGTACAGCTCATCATCCGTCCCGGGGGGCAGGGGTATGTTTATGGTGAAACCGCGGCCCTTTGCCTCTCCTGATTCCCCTATATCACCGCTGTAGGGATAGATATATTTGCCGGATTCGTGCATGGAAATAACCTGCACCCTGTCTTCTGCGTAGAACGCCTCCTGAACGCCGTTTCCGTGGTGGGCATCAATATCCACATAGGTGATCCTTGCATCATGGGCAAGGGCCTCTTTAATGGCGATCACGAGGTCATCAATGTAGCAGAATCCCTCCGCCTGGGAACGACGGGCGTGATGAAATCCTCCCAGCGGGTTGAAGGTGATATCGGCGCTCCCGTCTAACAATGCGGTCATCCCCTCCCAGGTTGCGCCGGCACATTTCGCCGACCACTCGTAGATCCCCCTCAACGGCGGGTTGTCCTCAGTGCCGATACCGAACTGAAGCATGCCCTGAAACAGCTCTCCCTTGCTGACCTTCTCCAAGACATCGAGGTATTCCTCGCTGTGGGCGAGAAGCAGCTTTTCCCGATCCAGCGTTGGGGGGGATCTAAGGGTTATGTGGGGATGAGCCAATACCCCGTATCGATTACAGAGCTCATAGGTCTTCTGGGCTCGCTCGGGCTTAAAGGGGTGATCCGGCCCGAAATCATACCGGGCCAGCTCATGTGAATAGTAAAAGATTGAATGCAATGGGCCTTTCCTAATCGGTTATTGAGGAGTGCCTCCCAGTGTGCTGCGAATCAGCTCCTTTAGTTTGCGCGGATCGATGGGTTTGGTGAGATAGAGGTCACATCCGGACTGCTCGCCAATCTCGAGATCCCTGGGATCGGTCTTTGCGGTAAGCACGATTATCTTTACCCTGCCTTTCTCGTCATCCCGCGTGCGTATCTCCCTGCATACATCAAAGCCGGTCATCTTGGGCATGACCACATCGAGAACCACCAGATCGAAGTGTTCCCGCTCAAGGATCTCCAATGCCTCTTGCCCTCGAGTGGCGGTCGTAACCTCATAACCATCGGCAACAAGGAGTTCCCGCAACGCATCGAGCACCAGGATGTCGTCATCCACCACCAGGATTTTATGCGGCATTCTTTCCTCCCTGCTTAAGAGCATCGGCCTTTCTCTTGCCTTTTGCCAGATAAACGGGCAGGCTCACGATAAATTCAGTGCCTTTATTCAATGTGCTCTTCACCTCTATTTTTCCCTGATGGGCCTCTATGATGCGATAGCAGATGGAAAGCCCGAGGCCTATTCCCTTACCGGAGTCCTTCGTGGTGAAAAAAGGATTAAAGATCTGTTCTATCTGCTCCTCAGTCATTCCGATGCCGGTATCCTTTACGCCGATTCTCACCTGCCGGCCTTTCTGGCTGAGGTGCGTTTGAATGGTCAGTTCCTTTTCGGGTTTACCCTCCATGGCATCCCGGGCGTTTGAGATGAGGTTTAGTAAGACCTGCTCAATCTGATTCTTATCGCCCAGCACCTTGGGCAAATCCTCGCTTAGCGCGAGCTCAACCTCTATACCCTGATTCAGCAATTGTTGCCGAGTGATCGCTATAACCGAATGGACCGCGTCATTGACGTCCATGTCGGTGAATTCAACTTCCGCCTGCCTCGAAAACTCCCCGAGCTTCTTCACGATGTTCTGAATCCTCCTGTTGCACTCCTTGACGAGCAGGACCCGCTTTTTCAGCTTGGGGTTTTCATCCAGTTCGTCCTCCAAGAGGTGGAGAAAGGTATCGGATGCCATGAGGGGGTTATTGATCTCATGGGCCACGCCCGTGACCAAGTCGCCGAGCGCCCTGATCTTCACTGCCTGTATCAACTCCGCCTGGGTCGCGGAGAGCTTCTCGGAGAGCCTTTTTTTGGCGGTAATATCCTGAAATACCCCCATCGTTCCCACGATCTCGCCATAGTCATCGTACAGGAGCGTATCAGAGGTCCTAATGGTGATAATCCTGTCTCCGATCTTCATATCGAATTCATAATCCCGGATGCGCCCGAACTCCCTGAGCTTATTCATGATTTGACGTGCCTGATCGATGCCGTCTTTATAGTAGATGGATATGTGCTTGCCGATAATCTGGTGACTCCGGAGCCCGACGAGCTCGCGGAACGCCCGGTTCACGTAGGTTATGTATCCCTTATGGTCGGTGGTGACCACGGCGTCGATGGAGCTCTCAAGGATGTTTTCCAGGAAGCTCTTTGAGCTTTTGAGTTCCTGCTCTAGCCTGAAGAGGTTCGGCATATCCTGGGTAATCTCCAGGATGCCATTGAATTCGCCGTTAGAATCGTTGAGGGATGTGGCGGTGGATAGTGCGGGGAAGAGGCGCCCGCTCTTATGCTGACGGAGCAATCTCTCTTCTGCCCAGCCCACGTTCTTCACCCTCTCAACGATATATTCGAAGAGATGGGAGTTCTGATCCTCCTTTGAAAAGGTGAGCTCTGGCAGGCTCCTGTCCTTGGCCTCTTCCGTGCCATACCCAAACAAATTGGCTGCCCCCTTGTTGAACTCGATGATCCTGCCCTCAAGATCCGTAACCACAATCGCGGTATGGGTTGCGGAATTAAGGATGATGTCCAACAACTCAGGGGCAGCCATAAAATCCTCTCTCTTTCCGGGGGCTACAGGGCAAGCGCTGCTCATATTGTGCCCTCAGAGGAGAGAAAGGTCAAATCGAAAATGACGGGCCTAGACGACCCTCTCCGCCACCAGCTTATCGACCACGCTAGGATCTGCCAGGGTGGTGGTATCCCCCAGATCCTCAATATGCCCGGCCGCAATCTTCTTGAGGATCCGGCGCATGATCTTTCCGCTCCTCGTCTTGGGCAGGGCGTCCGCCCACTGAAGCTTTTCCGGTGTTGCGATGGGGCCGATCTCCGATCTCACGTGCTGTACCAGCTCCTTCTTGAGCTCATCGGTCTTTTCCACCCCGCTGTTCAAGGTGACGAAGGCATAGATGGAGGTTCCCTTTATCTCATGGGGATACCCTACCACAGCGGCCTCAGCTACCTTGGGATGCGAAACGAGGGCACTTTCGATCTCAGCGGTTCCCATCCTGTGGCCCGACACGTTGATTACGTCATCGATTCGACCGGTAATCCAGTAGTAGCCATCCTCATCCCTTCGTGCACCATCTCCCGCGGTGTATTTTCCCTGAAATTGCATGAAGTAGGTCTCCCTGAATCGTTCCGGATCCCCATACACCCTTCTCATCAATCCAGGCCACGGCCTCTTTATGCATAGGGCGCCTGAGGCCGGGCCCTCAAGCTCGTTGCCGTCATCATCGACGATGCAGGGCTCTATCCCAAAGAACGGCAGGGTAGCAGAACCGGGCTTGATTGGGACGGCTCCCGGAAGGGGTGTGATCAGTATTCCCCCTGTCTCGGTCTGCCACCACGTATCCACGATGGGGCATCGGCCCTTTCCCACGGTGTTGTAGTACCACATCCAGGCCTCTGGATTGATGGGTTCACCCACGGTTCCCAAGAGCTTAAGCGAGCTGATGTCGTGCTTGGTTACGTACTCGTCTCCCTCTTTTGCGATGGCCCTGATCGCGGTAGGCGCGGTGTAGAAGAGGTTGACTTTGTGCTTTTCAACCACATCCCAGAATCTTCCGGCATCTGGATAGGTGGGTATTCCCTCAAAGATAATGGTGGTTGCGCCATTTGAGAGCGGCCCATACACGATGTAGGAATGACCGGTAACCCAGCCTATGTCAGCGGTACACCAGAAGATATCATCTTCATGGTAGTCGAAGATAAGCTTGTAGGTTACCGCGACGAACACGAGATATCCTCCGGTGGTATGCAATACTCCCTTGGGCTTTCCCGTTGACCCGGAGGTGTATAGGATGAACAGCGTGTCTTCCGCATCCATTTCCTCGGGAGGGCAGTTCGCATCCACCTTTGCCATTTCCTCGTGGTACCAGGTGTCTATCGTGTCATCCCAGTTCACCTGGACATTGGCCCTCTTCACCACGATATTCGTCTCCACGGTTGGACACGCCTTCAGCGCCTCATCGGCATTCTGTTTGGTGGGCACAGCCTTGGCACCCCTGAATGCCCCGTCACAGGAGATCAGGACCTTTGCCTCACAGTCTTGGACCCGATCCCGAAGGGAATCCGCTGAGAATCCGCCGAAGACCACGCTGTGAATAGCGCCGATTCGAGCACAGGCCAACATGGAAATCGCGAGTTCCGGGATCATTGGCAGATAGATAGATACCCTGTCTCCCTTTTTCACACCCTTTGCCTTTAAGACATTGGCGAACTTGCATACTTCTTGGTGGAGCTCCTTGTAGGTAAACGTCTTGCTGTCCGAGGGATCGTTACCCTCGAAGATAATGGCCACCTTGCCGCCCCTCTTCTCCAGGTGCCGGTCAAGACAGTTATAGGAGATATTGAGCCTCCCGTTTATGAACCATTGGTGCTCGGGGGATTTATCCCAATCCCACTCACAGACCTTATCCCATTTCTTGAACCATGTGACATACTCCTCTGCGATCTCGCCCCAGAAACCCTCGGGATCATCTATGGAGCGCTGCCACATCTGTTTGTATTGTTCCATGCCGTTTATATAAGCTCTCTTTTTCCATTCATCTGGCACGGAAAAAATTTTTCCTTCAGTGGGCATCTCGCCGCTCATTTTCTATCCTCCATTCCTAAGTTATTTCAAATATGCGTATCATTCGCTATTATAGCTATAACATCTCACCTAAAACGCCATCATGGAGCAGGGGGTTTTGGGGCGCCGATTTTCCCATTCCGCCTTGCCTCCCTTTTCAATGATGGTTATTCACGAGGTAGTTCCTGCCCCTTGGTTATGGTGAGTACCATTTCCAAACAATCATCGCTTGATCCGATGCGTTTAAACCCGACCTTTCGGTAGAGCGCGATTGCAATGTAGTTTTTCCTCTCCACACTCAGCCAGATAGTGGAGAGCTTTTCCTGGTGGGCCCAATCTATTACGTAATAGCTTATTGCCGTACCGATGCCTTGCCTCTGAAAGCCCTGATGAATAAAGATAAAGTACTCGGCCCAGTTCACTGGTATGGCAAAGAGGCTCGCGTGCCCGATGACGGTATCCTCAAACAGGGCCAAGAGATTCGTCCCGTTGTTAATCATACCCTGGATCCATTGATGCCTTTTTTCTTTATCGATTGGGGGCAGACCCTGCACGGAACCGAGGGGTTTGTAGTCATCATACATCCGAAGCAGTAACGGGAACCACCTCTCCTCGTAGGGTAGTATGGTAATGAGATGGCCTCTCTTGCTTTCGAACGCCTGTGTGGAGGTGAAATGCCTCATCCCACTACCATATCTCCGCGCTCCTCCTCAGATCAAGCCACCTCCTCTGCTCCCTGGTG
>CAZJXD010000157.1:0-7433 GCA_964549945.1 uncultured Desulfobacteraceae bacterium
GCCAATTGCATCCTGACAGGGGCCAAACCGGAAACGGACGGACAGGTAGGTTTAGATGCCCTTTACTTGATTCGAGCGGCTATCGAGTCGAATCGAACCGGTAAAAGGGCGAGGATAGGGGCCTAGGAAGGAATACCAGACCCATGAGTTCAATGTTCGTCATTTGACTCATCTTACCCTTGAGGCCGCAAATTCGGTATCTCAATCTACCACCCTCTTTTCCCTCGTGTGTCACTGCTGGCGAAGCTTGAAAAACCCGACCTTTCAACAATACTAGGGATTTTCTTAAGAATTTCTTCTTCGCTCTTTTCAAACCCGAACATCAACTATGGCAGAAAAGATGAGGGCAATGGCTCTTCATGAATTCTGCGGGCAAATCACGAGGGGAGAAGTTGAGCGGCCCCGTATCGGTCCATTCGATGCACTTATTCGAGTGAGGGCAACTGGTGCCCTCACGGCTGCCAGATGCGTATCCCCGGCCATCCAGCCTTTAAAAAAGGTACAATTTAGCGTGAATTTGTTTCGTAACCACTAATTGATCAGCCCCACTCAAAACACTTATCCTGTCTTGAATGCCAAGTCAGCGAGGTCTTTCCATAAACCTCCAGGGAAAATCACAACCATTAGCCGCTCTAAAAGCCGGGAGTCTCCCCGAAGTGGATCTACTTCATGGCCTCTTCCATGTGCTCCATCTGCGTGAAGACCACCGGCCCTTCAGACGTGACCAGAACATTCTCTTCCAGCCGTGTAGTTTGAGGCAGGCCAGGATGTCCTGCAAACGTCTCTACGGAAAAGTACATGTTTTCCTTGATTTCCGCTGGGTAGTCGAGCGAGTAGGCGCGTGAAATCCACATGCCCTCATATAGGGTGATACCAATGCTGTGGGCAAACTGCTGGAGCGTGACAGTTCCATACTTATCGTCGTCGTATTCTGGAAAGGCAGCAGCCACGTCTGCGGTCGTGTTGCCAGGCCGGAGCTTCTCAATACCGGCGTACATCGAATCGTAAACCTCCTTGTAAAGGTCGATCTCCTTTTGCGTCATCTTGGCGGCACATTTAAAACAGCGTACGAAATCCACGAAATAACCTGAAGGTCCAACTGCATTGATATCAACGATAATTAAATCACCCTGACGGATCATCTTATCGGTGGCCCAACGGCGGTAAGGGCTGGTATTGCCACCTGAGGCAACGATAATATCATAGATAATCTCGCATCCCCGCTCCAACATAAAATGGTGCACATTGGCTTCGATCTCCCGTTCCCTCACACCTGGTTTCAGCCACTCATATTTGATCTTCCACATGGCAGCATCACCGATAGAGGATGCCTGCTTTAACAACTCAATCTCGTCGCGGGTCTTGACTACCCGAGCGGCCGACATGGCCGGCCAACCGTTCACAATATTAAGCCCCTTTTCCTGGAAGGCTTGCAGGGCTGGCATATCCAGGTTGTCAATGCCGATCCTCTCTTTTCGAAGGCCATGTTCCTCCAAAACCTCAATGACGCTATCAACCATCTTGCCGGCCATAAGAGGCACCGCCCCCTCGGCCCACTGCCAGGTAATGGCAGGACGGATGCGATTTTCCATCCACGGCAGGTCTATTATCGCACATTGCATATCCGAGCCTGCTGTCTCGAAGAGCACCGGCTCACCGCCATTCGGCAGTACAACATATCGGATATTGATATTGTACTTCCAGTTGCCCTGGTATGATCCGGTTACATACCTTATATTGGCCCCTGCAAAAAGTACCAATGCACCCAGATCATGCGCATCCATTTGCTCGCGGGTGCGTTGGAGCCGCTCTTGGCGCAATCGATCAAAATCAACGCGGTACTGCCAATCAGCACCGGTCTGGCTGTAAAGGCGCTGAGGACTCCATTCGTGTGGTTTACCTATGAAACTCGTGTCTAGTTTGTAGCTCATGTGTTCCTCCTTTCCTAATTGAAATTGCCTCTTCTATTAGCTCCAGCCAATTGCTCGTAGATCTTCATGACTACCGTTGCATCATACTGATCCCAGCCGGAATAATGGGCGGTGAGCAAAAGCTGCTGGTATAGTCCTGCCATGGGTAGTGCGACACCTAGGTGCTTTGCATTTTCCAGAGCAAGTCCGATGTCCTTGATCGCCAGCCATAGGGCTCCCTTTGGTTCGAAATTGCCTTCCACCATATCCTTTCCTCGCGCTGCAATCAGATCGCTTCCAGCGGCCCCAGATATCAAGGCATCGAGCATCACGTGCGGGTCAAGGCCGGCCTTGAGCCCATGCACTAACCCTTCAATAGCGGCAGCCTGATTGAGAAAGAGCGTCTGGTTAACCACCAGCTTCAGCATGGCGGCATCACCATTCTTGCCTACATAGATTGTCTTCTTGCCTATCTTATCGAGCACAGGTTTAACCTTGCCAAATACTTCTTTCTTGCCCCCAACCATAAACACCATGTTCCCCATCCGAGCCTGGGCAGAAGAGCCTGAGATAGGGACATCCATCCACTCAATGCCCTTCTTCGAGATCCTCTCTGCCATGGCCTTTGTCTCCCAAGGCGGCACAGTGGTGGTGTCAAGGATAATCTGACTCTTTCGAGCACCTGCCAAGATGCCTTCTTCCCCCTCAACAGCATCAAGCACGGTAGCCCAGTTTGGCAGAGATAACATGATGAGGTCTGCTCCCCTTGCTGCTTCTTCAGGGGATTTCACCGGTCTTAGACCAAGGGGGACCAAGCAGGATATCTTCTTTTCAACGATATCAAAACCGGCTACACGGTAACCTGCCTTTAAGAGCAAAGTAGCTATGGAACCCCCCATTGCCCCAAGGCCTATGACTGAAATATTCTTTACACTCATCAGCTTTGTTCCTCCGATCTTGGAACTTTCCTTTATTTCACCTCCACAAAGTCTGCAGAGAGTGGTGGACAGGTGAAGAATTCAAGGTAGCGAAAGTCCTTATCCGATTTATTCAGCGTCATGTGTTTTTCTCCTGCAGGGATGTAAAGGATGTCACCGGTTTTAATAGGGATTTCCCTGTCCTCAACAATCTCTATTGCCTCTCCGCTTATCACTATGATAATGGATTCACGTTTATCGTGGTAATGGTACGGTACCTGACTGCCGGCAACAAGCAAGCCGAACATCCCGCCCAGATCTCTTGCCTTTTGCTCGTTGGTTAGAATTTCAGGCCTATAAGGCTTGCCAGGGTTTGGATTCTCCATATCGATATACTCATCCGTTTTGAATATTTCCATGTCATGCTCCTCCCTGCTAGATCCGATTACATATCTACTAAAACAGGCGGGTTCTCTGTACTGCAACCTGTCTTCAGCAAATTACTTAACCGCCTTTCTTTAGCGCCAAAAGTATCCTCTCCGGCGTTGCTGGAAGCTCTCGAATTCTAACTCCAGTAGCATTATAAATTGCGTTCAGGATGGCAGGGGCAGTGGCGATGTTTACTGCCTCTCCAACCCCTTTAGCTCCAAACGGCCCGCTCGGCTCATTGCCTTCGATCAAGATCGCATCAATTTCCGGAGCATCTATGGCGGTAGGGATCAGGTAATCCGTAAAATCGGGATTCTCCGTATGCCCCTCTTTGAGGATTATTTCCTCCATGAGCGCCTGGCCAAGCCCCATGAGTATCCCACCGGTTATTTGCCCTATTACCAATTGCGGGTTAACCGCTTTGCCAATATCGTGGGCTGCGATGATTCTTAATACCCTAGCCAACCCAGTTCTCAGGTTTACCTCGACCTCTGCGAT
The DNA here is from genome assembly GCA_964549945.1 of uncultured Desulfobacteraceae bacterium. GTDB lineage: Bacteria > Desulfobacterota > DSM-4660 > Desulfatiglandales > B25-G16 > B25-G16. The sequence continues at coordinate 3,755 of CAZJXD010000157.1, forward strand.
TTGAGTGGCACTGACATATGTCGGAAACGGGGACCCCTGTCCTGTTTCGGGATCTAAGGGCGTATTTTTTGGATTAAAAAAGGCTGTAGTAACAACTGGTGCACCGTTACGCTGATAGGAGATGAAGGCAGCTGTTCCGACCGAAATGCGCTTTTCAGGTGTATCTTTCACATATATCCAACCATCACGCGCTTTTAGGGCTTCACTATTTACAGAAAGTTCTTGGGCGGCAATCTTGAAGAGCATTTTCTTTGCCTTGGCCGCCGCGCGTAGAAGGGCATTGCCTGTTGCAAAAGTAACTCTACTCGCCACGGTTCCGCTACAGTGGGGTGTGATCTTTGTATCACCTGAGACTATTGCTACCCTTTCAAAGGGCACCCCCAACTCTTCGGCCGCGATCTGGGACAAAACAGTATCAGAACCCTGGCCCATATCCGCTGAGCCTACCAAAACCACTGCTGAACCATCGGGATTCACCTTTACAACAGCGGCGCTGGGGTTAGGCTTCTCGGTAAATCCAATAGAATAAAGCATACACGCAATGCCCCTTCCTCTCCTAATATGGGATGAATTGGTTTTTTTTCCATACGGCTTATGCCAGGCCGCGGCCGCTGATGCCTTCGACAGCGTTTCCCCGAGCTGCACATTATGCAGCATCTGTCCTGTTGGAATAAGATCCCCGGATTTGAGGGCATTTCTAAGCCTTAATTCTAGGGGGTCTAACCCCAAGGCCTCCGCTATGTGATCCATGTGGGTTTCTACAGCTGCCGAGACCTGCGGGACACCAAAGCCTCGCATGGCGCCGCCCACCGTATTATTCGTATAGACCAGATAAGCATCAACCTTAACATGGGGTATTCTGTATGGACCGGGGGCAAATATGCTAGCCTTGGTTAATTGCGACTCTCCCAGTTGCGTATATGCGCCGTTGTCTGAGATCATTTTTATTTGTCGAGCCACCAAGGCGCCGTCCTTTTTGACACCTGTTCTATACTCCATGAAATAACTGTGCCGCGTGGTAGATCCTATGAATTCCTCCTCCCTGGTCCACACCATCTTAACCGGCCTCCTGGTCTTCATCGCTAGCAAGGCAATGTATGGTTCCAGTGAGACCTCGTTTTTACCTCCAAACCCCCCGCCACAAGCGGTGTGTATCATCCTAATCCTGCTGGAGGGGATTTGAAGGACTCGTGCAAGCTCTTGATGAACGTTGAACAGCATGGCACATGTTGTCCATATCGTAAGCCCTTCCTGATCGTTGAAAACAGCTATTCCGGTGTGTGGCTCGAGGTGACAATGCTCCATTTTCTGCGTGGAGAAGGTATCCTCAATTATTTCATCTGAAGTTCTAAAGCCCTCCTCAACACTCCCATACCGTATCTTACGGTGAAAGCATAGGTTTCCCCCCTCGTGGACCTTCACGGCATCAGGCCTCAGCGCTTCCCTTGGGTCAAAGACAGCCGGCAAAACCTCGTATTCTACCTCTATATATTCCAAGGCTTGTTCAGCGATTTCCTCGGTTTCAGCTGCAACAGCGATTATTGGGTCGCCCAGATATCTGGCCTTATCCTTTGCGAACACAACCTGGTCTTTAAAATTATAGCCATGAGCATTTAAGGGGACATCTTTGGCGGTTATTATAGCCTTCACTCCTGGGAGCCCTTCTGCCCTGCTACTATCCAGGCTAAGGATCTTGGCGTGAGGATGTTTGCTTCTGAGAAGTTTTGCATAAAGCATCCACGGTTGTTCTATATCATCGGTATAGGCAGCCTTTCCTAAAACCTTGTCCGTTGTGTCTAGTTTAGGAAGGGATTTTCCAACAAATTTGTATTCCACTCCCATCTTCCCACTACCCCTTCTCCAAATTCTTTCTTGTGGCTTCAAGAATCGCATCAATTATTGGCAGGTAGCCAGTGCAACGACACAAATTTCCGGAAATAGCCTTTCTCACCTCTTCCCTCGTGGGGCTTGGGTTCTTATCCATGAGGGCCTTGGCCGATATGATCATGCCCGGAGTGCAAAACCCACATTGAACAGCATTATTTTCTATAAATGCTTCCTGCAACGGATGAAGCCTTCCAGGGCTTCCAAGGCCTTCGATTGTTAAGATCTCCTTTCCGCCAGCCTTTGGCGCGAGTATGAGGCAGGAATTTACAGGCCTACCGTTCATTAAGACGGTACATGCTCCACACTCGCCCCTGTTGCAGCCTCTTTTGGAACCGGTGAGTTTGAGTCTAGATCGGAGGACATCAAGCAACGTTTCATTAGGCCTAACCCTAAGCTTGGTGAGATTCCCATTCACGGTGAGCTCTATTTCAACAAGATCCTGGTTTTCCATCTGGTTAGCCCTTGGACAATCCCGCAGCCCTTTGCACAGCCACTTCAACAAGAAATTCGACAACATGTCTCCTGTATTCAGCTGAGGCGCGCACATCGCTGATAGGGCTGATTTCCGTTGAGGCGATTCTCGAGGCCTTCTGAACATTCTCCTCGGTGCATGCCTTACCTCTGAGGAACGTCTCGGCCTTGAGAGCTCTCATAGGTATTGGTGCAACGGAACCCAATGCTATACGGGCATCCTTAATCCTGCCCTCCCTCAGTTTGATCATTACCGCTCCATTGGCAAGGGAGATATCATGGCCTGCTCTTTTTCCGATCTTCATAAAGGCACCACCGTACTCATCCGTCTGCCGAGGGATGATTATTTCGGTTAATAGCTCACTCGCTGTCAAGAACGTCTTCTTGGCGGATTGGAAGAATTTTTCTATCGGGATTTTTCTGTCACCTTCAGCATCTAAGATTTTAAGATGAGCACCAAGAACCATAAGGGGAGGAGCAGTGTCAGCAGCCGGAGACGCGTTACAGAGGTTTCCACCTATGGTACCCACGTTGCGGATTTGAGGAGTTCCTAAGTGATTGATGGCCTCTTTCAGGATAGGTACTTTCTCATCTATTACCGATGAGGCCTGGAGTGTGTGGTGGGTTACGATCGGCCCTATTCTGATAATTTCTCCCTCATCCTTAATGAAGTGCAGCTTGTCAATGTTCTCTATGTCAAAAATGCACTGGGGAGGGGGTATTTCTCGAGCCTTAAGCTGGGGAACTAGGTCTGTTCCACCCGCTATAATCTTTCCTCTGTCACCAAATCTATCGAGCAAACGCAGCATCTCGCTAAGGCTCGAGGGTTGAAAGTATTTGAAGGGTCTTATTCCGAGCAATGCCATCTTAACTACTTATCCTTACATAGGATCGATTGAATGTCTCATTATACCCCTATGAACGTTTCACCCTTTCCATTATCCCCCGAAACTCCTCTTCCGTAACCACCCGTTTCAGGTAATGGGATTGAAGCTTCACCTCCATGGGCGTGTTGCCCGCCCTCTCCCCTATCCCGGCCACCGTAGTGTGGATGACCTCTCCGCCTGCGAGCACCGCCTTGATGGTGTTGGCCAGGCCCAGGCCGAAGTCGAGGTGAAATCCCTGGTCATCTCCGGGAGTAGTTCCAGGGGCTCACCTGCCAGTGAGGGATTCCCCAGGGATGATCGCCCTTTATCTGAGCAGCATTCATTGTGCGTTATCCTCTATTCTGATCAATATCAATGAGGCTTACAATGACATGGAAATGAGTTCCGTGATGTCCATGACCTTGATGGTTTCCTCTTTTTCTAAGGATTTCACC
>CAZJXD010000158.1:0-7347 GCA_964549945.1 uncultured Desulfobacteraceae bacterium
AAGATGCCATAGCATATAAAAAAATAAAGGGTTAATTATTGGGGATACAACGGTTAAATTTGATCCCCGGTAACATTTCTGCTCTTTGAAACTAACTGGTGAATGGGCATGGAGGTGTCCTTTTTTTGCCATGCCCTTTACGTAATGCACCGGCAGGCCCCGATAAATCGGGGCACCCACCGCCATGTCGTATCATAGTCAAATCCGCGTTGCGCGTGTGCCCCGATTTACGGAGCACGCTGAGGCCCCCTGTTAGAGGGCATGGCAAAAAAAGGACACCTCCATGCCAATGCGTCTCGCCAAGGATAACTATTCGGCCTCGATCAAAGGCCAGGAGTAGTTTTCAAGGAGCTAAAATGTTACGATCCCCGTTATTGAGAGGATAACAAGTTGAATCTCAGATTTGAGCAGTTGGCCTTATCCTGCGTATGCCTCGGTTAAAGGCTGAACCTGAAAGCCACAACGTTATTCCCTTCCTCGTCTTCTCGTATCCTTTCCAAGGCCATCTTGACTGGCGAGCCGATTTTCAGGGTATCAGGTTCCCAATTGAGGATCTTGGCCAATACCCTCACGCCCTCGGGCAGATCCACGTATCCGTAGACAAAGGGGACCTGAAAGTGCTCAGGCGCCAGACTGCCCCGCTCCACAACCGTAAAGGAATAGAGCGTTCCCCTGCTGCTTAGCTCGACTGACTCCAGGTTATCGCTACTAAGGCACCGGCTGCAAAATTTTTGAGGCGGAAAAAAAATGATTCTACAGGAATTACACCTGCTTGCCATGAGATGGGGCAAGCCATCCTCTTCGGACCTAATCCTGAGTATCGCAGGATTATAGGAAATAACCTTTTTCTCCCCTTCCATCTCTCATTCACTCTCCCTGTTCGCTCCCTCTTTTATTAGTCTTGCGCAAAAAATTCATGTCTTCGTGCCGTTATTCTCGGTTGCATCCCCGGCTCCCCAGGTGGGTTTCCTTATAATATGATCTCCGGTTCTGCAATAGTATTCCCCGCTGATACGACCCAAGGGTAAAAATTTATGGGGATCTATTCTGCCATCATCCGCGAGAATCTCCTCTTTTACATGGAAACACAAGACTTCCCCTATGAACATATGGTGAGTCTCCCCTATGGCTATCTCATGGAGCAGCTTGCACTCTATATTGACTGGCGATTCTCCTATTCGAGGGGCAGCGATCGTCGTTGAGTCCCGTGCCGTAAGCCCGGCCTCCTTCATCTCATCAATTTCAGGGGGAAACTCTTGTGCTGCGATCAAGACCTCATGCAGCATGTCTTCCATCACTGAGTTCACCACAAAGCATCTGGTGGCTCTGATGTTATTCGCCGTGTCCTTTGGGAACCCCTTTCGTAATCCCGCAGAAAAACAGAAGGCGGGTGGATTGTGCCCCATAGGGGCGCAGGAGCTGAAGGGGGCGGCATTTGCTACTCCATCGGCAGCAATGGTGGTGATCAAGACAATGGGTCGCGGTATGATAGCACGCATGATAGCGGAATATCGTTGCCGTTCGTTCATTTCATCGGGTTTCCAAATCATCGTTTCCTCCAGGTGCAGTATCTCAAAGATGGCTTTTGCATGGGTATCACCGGTAACATACTCCCCTGCCCGCGGTGAGCGGTACAATTCCCTGCAAGGCTGATCTCATCTCACGCTGTTGCCATGGCATGCAGTGTCCACCACGCCTAACGCAGGATCGTATCCTCTCCCTTTCTAGCCGGTGGAATCGTATCCGGTAATCTTCTCGATGAGTTTAATAGCCTCTCTCGTATCGGAGCCGGGAACGAAGACACCCTTGACGCCCATTTTTTCAAGAACAGGGATGTCTAAAGGTGGGATTATGCCCCCCACAATGAGCTGTACATTGGCCATCCCCTTTTCCTTTAATAAGGACAAAATTCTTTCCGAAAACTCAAGATGAGTACCGGAAAGGATGCTGATCCCAATCACATCCGCACTTTCCTCAATTGCCGCCGTGACTATTGCTTCAGGGCTCTGACGGGGCCCCGTATACACTACCTCCATACCGGCGTTTGCCAGTACGCGGGCTATCAGCTTTGCCCCTGCCTCATGCCCATCCAGACCGGGTTTGGCGATCAAGACCTTTATCTTCCTTTTCACAGATTGCATGCTCCCCTTTGTATCTAAGATTCGCGTGATCGAGGTAACCGAACCGATTCAGTTTCTCAAGGAATTCCGAGCTCATTGCCGATCTCTTCTTTTGCCGGATCCGGCTAATGAATCTTCGGTAAAAGGTTAGAATATCTTTTGTGGTTCATATTCGCCAAATACATCTCGCAACACGGAGAATATTTCACCTACAGTGGCATACTCCCTTACCGCAGCCAAGACCGATGGAATAATATTGACCATCCTTCCAGAGGCCTTTTCCTCGGCCGTCCTGGTTACTTCCTCGAGAGATCTCTGTACGTTGCGTTGACTTCTCCTCCTTTTCACATCTTTCAATCTCTGGATCTGTCTTTCTTGAGTCTTAGGATCGGGCCTAAACAGCGTTATGGGAACCTCTTCATCTTCCAGTGCGAATCTATTCACCCCGATAAGGCTCCTCTCACCGCTTTCTATTTCTCGTTGATACTTATGCATTCCCTTGGCCATTTCACTCAGGTAAAAGCCTGACTCTATGGCTTTAATAGACCCTCCCATCTCCTCTACCCGTTCATACCACGCCCTTCCTTTATCCTCCAATTCGTTGGTTAATGCCTCAACAAGGTATGACCCCCCCAAAGGATCTACCGCATTACCCACTAGATTTTCCTCGGTGAGTATGTTCTTGGTCAAACCCGCAAGCCTGGTCGATTCAAAGGTGGGAAGCGCCAGAGCCTCATCGTGGCCGGGAACCGTGATCCACTGAACCCCTCCCAGTATGGCCGCCAATACCTGAACCGTGGTCCGGATTATGTTGTTCATAGGTTCGCGGCTGGTCAATCTGGTTCCATTGGTAAAAACGGATATCCTGAGCCCCAATACCCTCGGATCCTCGGTTTTGAACCTCTTTCTCGCGATTTTTGCCCACAACCTTCTCATCGCCCGGAACTTCGCTACTTCCTCGAATAGGTCATTGTCCGATGTAGCGTGGATATTCATCGTGGGGAGGACATCCTCCAGCTTCGCGCCCTTCTTCAAAGCTGCCTCTACATAGGTCATGAGATTCGCAATCCCAAAGCCAATTTCCTGGCTTGCACTTCCACCGCCCCACCTGATCGTTGTCGTGCATGCCCATTGTAGATCCGCGAACTTGGGTAGATGCTGAAGGCAATATAAAACCGTATCGGACGCAAGGTCTACCGCTACATCAACGGGAAAGATATAGGTTCCTCGTCCTGTATACTCCTTAAAGGGATCATTCTGAATCTTCCCTTTAAGCTCGTTTAACGGAAGCCCTTCATGTTCTGCCAATGCACAAAACATGGAGATTGCCCAGGGGCCAATACAGTTGCCAACAGTCCCTATGGAGATACTGCCTAATGATATACCCTGGAACAGCCCGATGAGATCTTCAATAGTGTCTAAGGCGACGCCGACCTGGCCGACCTCGCTCTGGGCCATTGGGTGGTCTGAATCCAGGCCGATTTGCGTGGGCAGGTCTAAGGCAATTTGCAGGTGGTTTCCACCGGCTTTGATGAGGGCCTTGAACCTTTCGTTGGCATTATCCCCCGAACCGAAACCCGTATAAAAATATTGCTGCCACTCTTTTGCCCTCATTCCGCAAGGCTCAATCCCCCTTGTAAAGGGGAACTGACCAGGAAAACCAATATAATCAAAATAGTCCTTATCCTGAACATCCTGCGGCGTGTACAACCGCCGGACCTGGATCTCTCCGCTACCGGTCAGAAATCGATCCTTTAGCTCAGGGGTAATCGAAAGGCTCTTGCTTAGGACAGCATCCTCCCACCTGCGTTTCTCGACATCAAATCTATCCCGGGCGGTTCCTTCATTCCCCCTCTTCGCCTGGGATCCATCCCTCATCTTAGCCATCTGATAATTTCCCTTTCTTTTCTTTAATTGATCCGCCGTTTCTTATCCTTCCAAAATCTTTCCCGGATTTCCCTTCTCAAGATCTTGCCCTCCGGGTTCTTGGGCAGGAAATCCAGAAATTCAACGGATTGAGGTTTCATAAAGCTAGGTAAATGGTCTTTACAAAAATCTATTATGTCTTTCTCGGTAGCCTCTGTTCCTTGTTTAAGGGAGACCACAGCCTTTACCGACTCACCCCACTCTGGATGTGGCACTCCCACCACTGCCGCTTCTTTTACGGCAGGATGTTTATAGAGGATCTGCTCAACCTGATTGGGATAGATATTGTAGCCTCCGCTTATAATCGTCTCGCCTTTTCTGTCAACGAGAAATATATATCCCTCCTCATCCATCCTGCCGATATCGCCCGTGTAGATCCAGCCATTGCGCAGCGTTTTCTCGACGACCTCCCTTGGTTGATTCCAGTAGCCTATCATGGCATGTTCGCTTCGAACAATGATCTCGCCCAATTCCCCCTGAGCGACTTCCCTGCCCGAATCATCCACGATCTTCACCTCAACGTGGGTGTAAGGATGGCCCACCGAGGCCAGGCGTTCCGCTCTCTCGGGATGCTCCAAGATATTGTGATCGTCCTTGCTCAGACAGCATATGGTGGTTGGCACCTCGGTCAAGCCATAATTTTGGACAAATATAGGGCCGAAGATATCGATTGCCTTCTTCAATTTATCGATCGGCATCGGAGCGGCGCCATAGATGATAGTCCTGACGCTGCTGAGATCTCTGCTCCTTACCTCAGGGTAATCTATCATCCGATTCAGGAGGACCGGCACCGTTTTTATGATGCTCACCTTTTCCCTTTCAATGGTGTCAAACACGGATTCAGGAGAAAAATCACTACAGATAACCTGGGCGGCTCCCTTTATCCAGCACGGGACGATAAAGGCCCTGACAGCGTGGTAGATGGGCTGAACCCCCATAAAGAGATCCCTTGAACAGAGCGTGGGAATATTGTCGATCAACAGATTCGACAGCACGACTATATCGCTTTTATAGGGGATCATGATGCCCTTAGGTCTTCCCGTGCTCCCTGTGGTATATTGAATTCTGCATAGATCATCTCCATTCAACTCAATCGGGGGTATCTCCGGCCTGCTATCTGAAATAAGACCTTCATAGGAAATCATGCCCTCTTGGGCCTTACCGATTGCTATGAAATTCCTTACTACCCTGAGCTCAGCTCGAATGCCCGCGGCCTTTTCATACGAGCTTTCATCAACGAGTACCGTAGTAGCCTCGCAGTCATTGATCTGCATCAATAGGTTTCGTGGATCCATTCTGGGGTTCAGCGTGATATCCACAGCCCCGATCTTATACTTGGCAAAAAGTATTTCAATATATTCGGAGGAGTTTTTCAGGATGCCAACCACCCTGTCCCCCTTTGCTACGTCGAGGTTGAGCAGGGCATTCGCCAATCGCGTTGATCGTTCGTCTATCTCCTTGAAGGAGTATCGCTTTTCATGATCGATAACCGCGGTCTTTGACCCATGGAACTGAACGCCTTTTCTTATCAAACCGGGTATATCCATATCCTCATCCTCTCTCAACTGATCGCGCGAAGTTCAAGAAATGCTTCTCCCTCTTCGCAATAACCGATGATGATCACTTCTTTAGAATGATGACGGCGGATGCACCTGTATCGCCTCCCACCGCCCCTCCTGAACAATGGGCAAGGGCCGCCCTTGGTGAGGGAATCTGCCTCGGCCCCGCCTCACCTCGAAACTGCCACACTATTTCAGCGACCTGGGCTATCCCGGTGGCTGCCATGGGATGCCCCTTTGAGAGCAGGCCGCCGCTTGGATTGATCGGAAATCTGCCACCGATCTGGGTGGCCCCTGACTCCACAAAGGGCCCGCCGCCTCCCTCGGGGCACAAACCAAGGTTCTCGCAACGGACAATCTCTGCAATAGTGAAACAATCGTGGACTTCCGCAAAATCAAGATCCTCCGGCCCTATGCCGGCCACTTCGTATGCCTCCCCGGATGCCGCCTTCTCGATCTCATTCACCGCAATATCCCTGGTATCCTCGTAGGTGCCGGACTTGAGTGCAGCAGCAGCCACATACACCGGTTTCGCCCCTAATCTTTTCGCAACCCTTTCGGTGCAAAGAATCGCCGCCGCCCCTCCATCGGTGGTCGGGCATGAGTCGTAGAGGCGGAGCGGATCGCAAAGCATGGGAGAGGATCGCACCTGCTCGATAGTGATAAGATCCCTGTAATGGGCCCTGGGGTTCATGGATCCGTGTTTTCGATTCTTTACCGCAATCATGGCTAATTGGTTCAGCGTGGTTCCGAATTCCATCATATGCCTCTTTGCCCTCATCGCCCACATTCCAACGGGCGTGAAACCAGCGAGCCCCTCAATGGTCTCCGAAACCCTGAGCATGGGAGCGGTTGCCTTGGCGGTCAGTTTTTCAACGCCTACTGCCAATGCAATGTCACATAACCCGGCACCCACTGCAATCCATGCCTCACGAAGGGCTGTGGAGCCCGTAGCGCAGGCATTTTCAACCCTCGTGACGGGAATGCCCTTGATCCCCGCGCCCCTCAAGATCTCCTGGGCAACGCAGCTCACATAGCCTGACTCCCGGCTCTCAGTTACATTTCCCAGATAGGCAATCTCAATCTTGTTGGGCATGAGACCGGCATCTTTCAGGGCATCCCGCACGGCTTCTCTCCCCAAATCTGTTACAGGGATGTCAGGAAATTTCCCAAACTTCGTCATTCCTACACCCGCTATAACAACGCTCCTCATTATTGTCTCCTCCTTTCCCTATACCTCGGGATTGATCTGTGAAGCTAGATATCTCCCCCGGATACAATGGTGCATAGTATCCAATTATATCGGCCACTTCGACAGCATCTTATAGAGCCGCAGCATATTTCTGCGCTGCATCTTCGAACCAGGATGGACTGCTGGATCACAGCGATCCATCGGATAAAGCTCCTCAAGGATATTGTATCGGCTGCTTCCTCATTGCTCAATCCTTTTTTATGGCCTCCCTTATTATCCCTATGCACTGCTGAAGAAACAAGGGAAATTCCCGGATCACCCCTTTGTCGCATGGCTTACCATGACCCGCTGGTTTTCCTGCTCATACAAAAAAGAGCTCTTTTGTATGATCTACAAAGAGCCCATTACATCCAATCCTTGAGACAGCAATAGCACAGCTAAAAGGGCATTTTTTAACCGATGGAACCTCTACCCATTACCCCCTTTTTTCTCCAATGGCGTTCTCCCGTGACGCTAGGACGCCTTAAAGCAGCACACCCCCGATGCCTCT
>CAZJXD010000159.1:0-7222 GCA_964549945.1 uncultured Desulfobacteraceae bacterium
TTAACCGTCACTGTGGAAGAGGGGCTGACTGTCCGGGAAGTGCTTGATTTTTACAATTTATCCCTGTCAAGCAGAAGTACACATTCAGGATGCTCTATGATGGCTTAATTGAGGTTAATCCTGGGGGGGAGCATATCATCTCCTCAATCTTCCCCATCAACTGCTCCTGAGCGAGTATTCTCTGCTAAAAAAGCTGAGGAATTATCCGGCGGATAAAGCTAAAAAACAAAATATTCATACTATAGTCTGTAGACTTATAGTATGCATTTGAACATAATTCCACTTTAATGAAAAGGAACAGTCCAAGAAGCCCTGAATACAGATCCATTGAAAAAATTTTTGGTCAAGTATTGCAGCAACTCCGCAAAGAACGTGGATTATCTCAAGAAGAGCTTGGTTTCGAAAGCGGATATCACCGCACATATATAAGTCAGCTTGAGCGAGGAAAGAAAAGCCCTTCGCTTCAAACGATCTTTCAATTAGCAAAGGCATTAAAGGTGGGGCCATCCCAGATAGTTGAACGTATTCAAACCGTTACGTCTCCTCTTTCGAGAGACTAGCGATAATTCATTCATTATTAGTCATGAAAATTGTAGAAATTCATGATGTTTTTTCAGTGGGTCCTTTTCCTCAATCCGAGGAATGGCAGACCGCATGTGATCACGTGCAAGAGGCAATTTATGCAACAGATTGGCCCCATGGATCTGGGCAGTTCAAAATCTATCCTGAGAGCGGTAAGAAACGAGGAGAAGGGAACGGGGTAGTACCTATTAAGAAGCCTTGCATTAGGCGTCTTAGAGAATTGGGATGGTTAACCGAGAAGCTACCACCTCTTGAAAAGGGGGTTATCAAGCCAGGCGACTTGGATGCCCTCTTCAAATGCAGTGCTGGATTCATAGGATTTGAATGGGAAACAGGCAATATTTCATCAAGCCATAGGGCGATTAATAAGCTACTCTTGACTACTCAAGCTGGTGGGCTTATCGGTGGTTTTCTGGTTGTTCCAAGTGACCAACTGAAAGTATTCTTGACAGATCGCATTGGCAATATAGGTGAGCTAAGGCCGTACCTGCCTCTTTGGAGTTCAATGCCAATAAAGGAAGGTGTATTGCGCATCGTGGTTGTTGAGCACGATGCAACAAGTTTCGATGTACCAAGAATCCCAAAGGGCATTGATGGAAGGGCTATCGAGTAATGTTCAGTCCCGCCGGAGCATTAGAATATATTCCCGCCGCATTGTATTAGAAATACCAGTGATGGGGCGGCTCATCACTTTAGCTAGGCTGAAACCATGGTTTGAAGCCAGATCGGCAAGTATTTCATGAAGCCCACGGACCTTTTCTGGGGATACTCCTAAGGCTTTCCCTAATTGGTTGTTATTCGTACCTACAATGATAGTACATAGGTGACCTGGACGTAAAACGCGTGCACATTCTGAGAGTACTCTGTCCATATCCTCCTGATAAAGCTCAAACTTCTCAGACAGCTTTCGCCCACGAAGACCTATCATGCACTCTCGAAGTTTATCCGTTTCCACACCAAGGAAATTCAAGTGAAAGGAATCATTGCTGATGTAATCGATGGCGAAACTATATGGTGGAGAGAAAATAACGCCATCCACACTTGCATCCTCCATCATAAGTGCCCTAGAGTCGCCTTCTAGGGCTTCCGTGTGAGCTAGATCCGATTCGACCCCCGACAGAACATTCTGGATCTTTTCTGCAACAAACAGGTAACGTTCAAGGATGGCCTTGAACTGATCTAGCGCTGACTTTCGGCCACTTCTCTCGGAATACCCGGCACTGTCCAGGTAGGCGAGTAGAAGAAAATTATAAGTATCTGAGGTTTCTCGGTCCTTACCTGTCAGCTGACTTCTATCCTTCTTTATTGCATATTCAGCCGCTGGCTCCATGACCGTCATAAAGCGCTCGGATGCTGTGGTTTTGCGGGCTTTGGTACCAAGATTCGGTTTACCAACCTGCTTTTGAAAATAAGCAAATACCTCCTCATAATTGGCAAGCGCCTTTCGAGCCCGAGATAAGGACATAGTAAGTGCGTCAATTTTCGTCTGACTCATAAACCTGCAAAACGGACTCGCGTCTACCCCAATCGATTGGATTCCCATCAAACATGCCTCGACTAGTACAGTACCAGAGCCCACCATGGGGTCTAATACCATATCGCCAGGCTTGAGCCCCATAATATTCATGAGGCCTTTGATCATTTGAGGGTGGAATTTTCCCCGGTATGGAAAGAGGCCATGAGTTGCATAGCCTGTTCTGAACTGGTTTTTCTCGAAAAAGGACTTCAGCCTGGAAGATGAATGCGGAGGCAATTTCAAGGACTTGCCGGTGCACATAAGGAAGTGGCGAGTATAGGTGTTGCCTATGCGGGCAAAGTATGCTGCGTTTCGTACAAGTTCTTCATCGGCAAGGAGCTGGTTCTCATGGAAGGCGATTTTTAATTCGTAGACATCATCCAAATTGGGCAGAAGTTGTCGTTCAGGGGGAAATAGCTGGTCTGTTAAATCTTTTGAGAGAACATTATCAATGTCAGAAAAGGTCACATTGTCCTTCATTTCAACCTTCGACGTAATCTTCAGACTTGTGGGGACTCAAATCTCCGTTTTGCAGCCTCTCAACAATTACGTCGCAACTTTCAAGCTCAATGCCAATCCAGTGTCGGCCAATGCGTTCGCATACATCGTAAGTTGTTCCGCTACCACCAAGAGGATCCAGCACAACATCACATTCTTGAGTAGACATTTGAACAATACGTTCAAGCAGCTTTGTAGATAATTGGTTCACAGATCTCTTTCGGCTCTTGAATTTCCAGTGCCTCACGGGAGTAATGTCATTCCAGACATCTGTTAGGTTCACTCCACTTGGGTTCATGGCTCCCCTGTGCCCACCATAGTCCTTGAGTTCTCGGCCACAATGGCGACAGACCTCTATTGGCGTCCGAATCTTCCTGAAAATCCTTGGTTTTCCCTTTGTAAAATACAGCAGGCTATAGTGCGAAGGATAGAGCCGCCCGGGAATTGGCAAAGACAGTTTGACGTTTACGGCGATCCAATGCCGAAAGGTTAACCCGGATTCGGTCAAATAATAGCCCAGAATGACATTCCATCTCGGAAGATTGTAAAGGAAAAGAGCCCCACCAGGTTTCAGTACTCTAATGCAGTGATTTAGCCATTCCTTGCACCACGCAATGTAATCATCATCGGGACGGTCATCATTTATTTGGGATCCATATTCTTTCGATAGATTAAATGGCGGATCAGCAAATACCGTATCGATGGTCTCCTTACGGACATATGGAAGAAGTTGCAAGCAGTCCCCTTTATAAAGGGCGCCCAATCGCGTCGAGTACACAAGACTATTCTCAATTCCAGGCTCAACAACGTCGCCTGCGATCCATATTTTTGGGTTATCGGGGACTTGCAAGGTCATGAAACAAAATTGATTGATAAGAACTCATTCATCATGGAAAAAAGTATAGGGAAATGACAGTTATGTGTCAAGGTGATAAGAAGCCTCTTTTTGTGTGCCGAAATAGAGGCAATTTGCCTTGTATGTCAATAACGAATACAGTCCATGATATTATAGCTGCTCATCTTCCATTGGTATGGGTTTGTGAGGAATACATCAATAAAATGGGGTAAAGGTGCCCGTTAGGCCATTTTTTCAGGTAAGAGTAAAAAGGGGGGGATGACTCATCCCCCTCCGAGGCGTAAGCGCTGCGAGCTGGAGGCTGAACTCCTCTTCTCGCCTACAGATACAAAATTGCATCATCTCCGGTACCCTCAAAATCCCTGTCCATTGTGACCACCCTCAAGCCGTGGTACTCGGCTGTCCTGTATTGATACGCATCATCAAAATCGAGGCTCTGCGTTTTCCTTGCGCTGATTACTTCCTCATAGGAATCTATCGGCAGAGAGAGAAGCCCTATTTTTGGCAGAACATCTTGAATGAATTTCTGGAAAATATCTTCCTTGTTATACCTGAAAAGGATGACGCCTATGGAATGCAGGGAAAAATCGGAAATGTTCAGGTCTTTGGCGTTATTATCCAGAAACCTTTTGCGGGCCTTCTTTTTAGCCTGCCCCAGGAGGATTTCAAGAAATACATTGGTATCCACCAAATACTCTATCTCCACTCCAGAGAGCTATGCTGCAACTCGACGGCCGTAAACGTATCTCTCAACTCTGACAAACCATCCTCCCAGTCAAAGGTGAATCTCTTCGTTTCCCTCTTATTGCTCTTGTACTTCCTTGAGAGAAACTCCATGAAATCCAAAACCTGTTTCCTCAAATGTTCCGGGAGTTCTCTGGCCTTTGCTTCAATATCTTTTTCATACATGGCTCTCGCCCCCTTTGTCCTTCTTTCTCAATCTCAATTAATTCAATCCTGCCAGAAATGCCATGAAAAATCAATTCGTTTAATTCTCATCCAGCACTTACCCGGATTAGCTATTCAAGATGTTTTCCCGTGCTTACCAAGGCGTCATAACAAGGCCTACCCATCGTGCCGGATGTGATGCAGTCGTCTGCGAAAAAGGATGGATCTGTTTGGGATATTTTAGAAACTCAGCAATCGGGATTTTGGCTGGGAAAGGCGAATAAATGTTAAGATCTTGGCTTATAGACATCTAGACCGGCAGGGTCTATAGAGCAAAGGCGGGTGAGCACCCGTCAGGATTTGTGTGAAGATTAAACGTTATTTACGCAGGCCTTGGAAATACTCCCTCACCCTCTTCAGGACAATCCTTTTTCGAGGAGAGAGAAACCTATGTTTTGTTTCGGCAATCCTTCCCAGGGACTCATGCAACCTTTCGTAGGATATCTCTCCCCTAAGCATCTTGTTTCGTAAATGCTCGATGCTCGCCCGGAGCAGGGATTGGTTTTTGCAGATAAGCAGCAGATCAATGCCTGCCTCAAAGGCCTCGGCTGCCCCTTCCGGCAAGGGCCTTTCGTTCTCTATTGCCCCCATCTCAAGGTCATCGGAGATAACCAGTCCGCCGAAGCCCATCTTTTCCCTTAAAAGCTCAGTCATTATTTTCCTCGAAAGGGTGGCGGGCACGCCCGGATCAAGGGCTGGGTAGACTGCATGGGAACTCATGAGAGCGGATACCCCTGCCTCTATGGCTCCCGCGAACGGAGGCAGATGGATGGATTCCATCTCCTCAAGGTTCGCGTGAACCGTGGGAAGGTGGTGGTGTGGATCACGATCGGATTTCCCCAATCCGGGGAAGTGCTTGCCGACCGCCATGATCCCTGCCCGCTGAAGCGTATCGATCACGGTTCTCCCTAACGTGGCTACTCGCAGGGAATCGCCGGAAAAGGATCGCCCCTTTAAGTGAGCATCCATGTTCGGGTTTGCCACATCCAGAACAGGGGCCATATTCATATTGAGCCCTACCAAGGACATTTCCCTGGCGGTGATACTGGCAAACTCCAGGGCGCTCGACTCAGGATCGGGACTTTCACCTATGGCCGCATTTCCAGGGAACTGGGTAAAGGGCTCCTCTAGCCTGGCTACCCTACCGCCCTCCTGGTCGATGGCCAAAAACGGGGGAATGCCGCTGCTCAAAAAGGATACCCGCTGGATATCCCTGCATAGCCGGGCCAGCTGAATCGGATCGGCCATATTTCTCTTGAAAAGTATTATGCCGCCCAGATGGCAATCCTTTATGAGGCTGATGGTATTCGCATCAAGGGTAGGACCCGGCATCCCTCCTATGAATAACCTTCCAACCTTCTGTGTGAGCTCTGAGATGTCAAGTATGGGGTTCATGTCTAACAGTTTTTTGTGTTTTTTATGTTTCTTGAGTTTATTGGGTTAACTAGGCATTTATAATGTAAGGCATTTTAAGCGCTTATCATTGAGTTTCTTGAGTTTCTTATGTTAAAAACTTTTAAACATAACGAACACTACAGATCCAACAAACACAATTATGGATGTATAATCACTTTATAATAAATGCAATCAAAAAGGAAACGCCATGAAAGCGATGATCCTGGCTGCTGGGAGGGGGAGGAGATTACGGCCTCTCACTGATATAATGCCCAAGGTATTAGTGCCCATGGTAAATACTCCAATGATAGAAAGGACCATAGGGCTTCTCTCTGCGCACGGCATTAAGGAGGTTATTATCAACGCCCATCACCAATCCCATAAGATAACCGATTACCTTAAGAGGCGCGATTCATCCGGTGTCAGGATTGAAGTAAGGGTTGAAGAGGAGATCCTTGGAACTGGAGGCGGCATAAAGAATACCCAGGATTTTTGGGACGATAGACCCTTTATCGCGATAAACGGAGACATCGTGACTGATATAAACCTGAGCGAGGTGTATGCATACCACCAGAGGAGGGGCAACCTGGTGACCATGGTCCTCCATGATTTTCCCCCATACAACAAGCTGAGGATAGATGAGGACATGAATATCCTCTCTATAGGCACCACTAAAGGCGGAAAGGACACTTTGGCCTTTACAGGCATTCACGTAATAGATCCCGGGGTTCTTGATTATATCCCCGAGAATGCGCGGTACAACATCATCGACTGCTATCGGCGGCTGATTCAAGAGAAACGACCTGTGAGGGCTTGTGTGGCGACCGGGCATCGATGGATTGATATAGGGACAGTACAAGAATATATCAGGGCTAACTTCGATCTTCTGGCTCTAGAGAAGGTAGCCATAGGGCGAGATTGTCATATCAATCCTGAGGCCAGCCTGAACGAGTGGGCGGTTCTTGGGCGCAGATGCTCCATTGAGAGAGGGGCAATGGTGCGGGGATCAGTCCTCTGGAATGACGTAACGGTGAGAGAGGGAGTTCGAGTAGTTGACAGCGTGGTCACTACCGGTGTCATAGTTGAAGAGGACATCATCGGGGGAGTAGCCATCCGGTAATCTCAATAACGTTCACCGTTCACCGTTCACCGAATGCTAAATGGTGAAGTCATTCAAGAAGGAGGTCAAAATGGAATTTAATTTCGAGAAATTAGAGGTTTATAGAGATGCCATTGAGTTCGCCTACAAAACCTACGAAGCAACAAAGCTGTTTCCTAGAGGCGAAATTTTTGGAATCAGCAATCAGCTTAAAAGGTCAGCTATTTCAATTTCAAGCAACATAGCAGAAGGGAGTAGCCGCGGGAAAAGGGAATTTGATTATGCCTTTAACTCCGCATACGTAATGGTAGTGCTATTTACACAAGCA
>CAZJXD010000160.1:0-7092 GCA_964549945.1 uncultured Desulfobacteraceae bacterium
TTGTCCAGAAGATACGATAGTGATACATCGAGATTGAAAACTCAATGCCACTTAGAAATAAATCTTAAAGGTGAATTAACTTTCTCATTATTTTGTCACTAAAAATATCGGTTTAATAGGAAAGAATTCAGTACATAGATCGTGAGAGAGGAATCTAAATTCTTAGATCACTTTGATTCCTGCATCAGCAGGATAAACGAGGAACTTGGTAAGGCCTTTGATTCTGATGTGTCTTTGATAGAAGAGGTAGCAAGCTATAGCTTGCTAGGGGGAGGTAAGAGGCTGAGGCCACTATTCTTTATCTTGTCCTGTAAGCTCTGTAATTACCACAAGAGCGATATCTACCCTCTCTCCACCATCTTCGAGTGCCTCCATGCGGCGAGCCTCTTGCATGATGACATCCTTGACAATGCCTCCATCAGAAGGGGAAGATCATCGGCTAATAAGATCTGGGGAAACCCTGCAGCAGTATTGGTGGGTGATTTTCTCTTTTCCAAATCCTCCAGGATGGCAGTTGACAGGAAGCATCTCGAATTCTTAAAGGTCCTTACAGACACTGCCATCAGGATGACAGAGGGCCAGATGTTGGAGCTTATTAATACCCATAACTGGAACATAACGAGAAGGGAGTATATGGGCATAATTACCTCCAAGACTGCTGCCCTTATATCGGCTGCCTGTGCAAGTGGGGGCGTAATAGCCAGGGCAGGCGAAGCCTATGTCCAGTCGCTAAAAAACTTCGGCCTCAATATGGGTATCGCCTTTCAGATTGTAGATGATGTCTTTGATTATACATCTACTGTAGAGAAGGCTGGTAAACCAATAGGTAAGGACCTAAGAGAGGGAAAGATTACTCTTCCACTAATATATACCCTTTCATCTCTGGACAAAGGGGAGAGAGGTAGGCTGGAGCATTTGTTCAAGAATAGAAATGCCTCAGAGAAGGATCATTTGAGAATAATAGAGCTTGTTCAGGATAATGGTGCTATCAACGAATGCCGCAAAGATGCACAGGCCTATGCTAATCTTGCTGGAACCTATCTCAGTCCCTTTCCAGACTCACCAATAAAAGAATCCCTCCTGAAACTGAATCAATTTATTGTCGATAGAAGTTATTAAACGTTTCGGAATTTCTATTCCGCTGAATGCGGGAAAGCTAAAGAACTTTTTGTAGCTTTAACTTTTCCCCTCCCTCGTGGAATAATGACCCGCGTGACTTGGCTGTAAAAATCCGTTATTGGTGCAACATCTTGTAAATGAAGCCTGTACAATTCCGACCTTGCAAGTCAGGTCTAGGCCAGGGAATGATGGAATGATTCGCAGCAAAAGTGAAAAAATTCATATTAATGGTTTTTCTTCCTCCAGACCCATCATTCCAGTACTCCATTCTTCCAATTTTCCAATTGAGGCGAAGCCCCTAAGTTCTGAGTATCGTATATGCAAAAACTTTCTTTTTTTAACGCGTATATTTCTTTGACATATATACCACGATGTGGTAGAAAGTATCAAGGGTTTCTTATAGGCGTTGAAGAGAAATGTTCTTGGAATTCCCCGTGGGCATGGAAGAGTTTTTACGTGTGAGCAAGGAGCTGAGCAAGGCACAGAAAGAACTGGTGCAACTTTTGGCCACTTCTTCTAAGGCTGTCCATAGTTAGAGCAGGGATGGCGAAAGTGCCGAACCGTGTGGAGCGGCAGATCGTTTTCTAGCCTTCTATGAAACAAAGGACCAGTAAATAGCGTAAAAAGTTCGCTTCTTTCATCGATTTCTGACATGAAATAATTGTATTTACATTATTTTTCTGGACAATCGTATCTTAGAAGCGACTAGAGGTAAGATGCCAAAGAGAATAATGGTAATCGATGACGAGCCGGACATACGGATATACTTGATGGCAGCTTTGGAAGACAACGGTTATGAGACCTGTACCATAGAGGAGGACGAACCTATCCACAAAGCTGTGCTGGCCAAGGAGCCGGATTTAATTGTTCTCGATATCATGATGCCCAAGCGTTCGGGTATATCCATATACGAGGAGTTGAGGAGAACGGCCTCATTCAAGAATATCCCCATTGCATTAATCAGTGCGATGTCGTCAGAAAAGGATTTTATGGAGGAGGAGTTTAAAGAACTGATCGATAATGATACCATTGCTCTTCCTGAGGGTTTCATTGAAAAACCCATAAAGTTGCCGGCATTGATGGAACTCGTCGAACAATTGTTGGAATAGCATGTTTAACGTGTATGAGCTCAGGTTTTCAGGATACAAAATATCCCCGTCCTCATTAGCCAGATTCAAATAAGAAGAATCCCCTATGAGGAAGAGAATGATGGCCCCAGTAAGTTTAGAGAATTGGATCAAGGAAAACCTGTTTAACGTGGTTCCCATGGCAATTGCTGTTATAGACCAGGACTTTAACCTAGTCTATGCCAACACCGCATTTGAGCAGATGTTCGGCCCCTGGAAAGACCGTAAGTGCTTCTCCGTTTATAAAAGCCGTGGTTCCAAGTGCCTGGACTGTAAGGGAGCCGAAGCATTTAAAGACGGCGTCTCCCGTGTGAACGAGGAAGTGGGATATGACAAAAGGGGACAGCTTACCCGCTATATCAAGCATACAGCACCTGTCGTGGATGGGGAGGGGAACATTCCCTTTTTGGTCGAGATGTCCATCGATATCACCGAATCCGAGCAGATTCGAAGGGAGCATCGGCTTCTCTTTGATCAAGTTCCGTGCAAAATCTTGATAATCGACAGGAACTTTCGCATAGTGAAGACCAACGAAAGGCTCAGGCAGATGTTGGGTGACCTTGAAGGAAGGTACTGCTTTGAGGCCCTCAAGGGATTTAAGGACAAGTGCTCTGAATGCACAGCACGGCAGAGCTTCGCGGACGGTCAAATGCACAGTGGCCATCACATGTGGAAGTCCAAAGAGGGGGAAACAGAACATCTCCATGTTACCACCGTGCCGCTGAGACTGGTGGACGAAAGTTTCGATCTGATCATGGAAATGGCTGTTGACATCACCCAGACACTGAAGCTTGAAGACGAGTTAAGAATCGCTCATGCCTTTATGGAATCTATGATTGCAACATCCATGGATGGTATCATTGCCGTGGACGGCAATGGAGATCTGACCATCTTCAATCCTGCCGCGCGCAGCATTTTTAGCATCACAGATAACAGAACGGTTTCGACTGGAGAGCTTGCTTCCATGCTTCCAGAGGGTTTCTTGGATCAGGTAGCCAAGAGTTCCGGGAACGTGTATTTGCCTGAAACCAACGTAAAAACAATTGAAGGAGAAACTCTCCCAGTACGCCTGGCAGGTAGCAACCTTCTGGTTGATGGCCTATCTATGGGGATGGCATTCTCAATCCAGGATATCCGCGAGATAAAGCAGCTTGAAGACGACAAGATGGAAGCAGAACGGCTGGCGGCGGTGGGACAGACGGTTTCAGGTCTGGCCCACGGGGTAAAAAACCTTATCACCGGCCTTGAGGGCGGCATGTATATGTTGAATTCCGGGATGAACAAGGGTAGCGTTGAGCGTGTCCAGAAAGGAATGGAAATGTTGGTTCGCAATATTGACCGGATTTCAAGGTTTGTTAAAGAATTCCTCAGCTTTTCCAAGGGTCGGGAAATTCAGGTCAAGCTTTGCAACCCGGCGGAGGTAGCCGAAGAAGTGGTTGATCTATACACGGCCCAGGCTCGGGAACTGGGTATAGAACTCGTGAGCGAGCGGATAGGCCATATCGACCCTGCCCCATTGGACTATGAAAGCATGCACGAGTGCCTGACAAACCTAGTAGGCAACGCTATAGACGCCTGCCAGATGAGTGACAATGAAGGCAGGGGCCACGTACGTGTACGGACGATTGAAGAAAATGGGGTCATTGTCTATGAGGTTGTTGATGATGGATGCGGAATGGACTACGAGGTAAAGAAAAAGGTCTTTACAACCTTTTTCACCACCAAGGGCCTAGGCGGCACGGGTATTGGTCTTTTAATGACAAATAAAATCGTACAGGAACACGGTGGGAAAATTGATGTGGAATCCGACCCAGGGGAGGGCTCAACCTTTCGCATTAGCTTGCCCCGGAATCAACTGCCCAAAATGATCCAGAGAGATGAATAAAAAGTCATATTATGTCGGCAGATGGTAAATGTCAGAATAGAAACGCCTCATACTATTTCTCGGCGATGGCGGTACGGGACGTAAAAAACTGGAGCAGATACTCAATGCCTTCTCTGACCGCAGGAGCCCTGAAACAAAGATATACGTCTGTGCCCCTTGCTCAAACTGTAAAGGCAAACTGGGTGATACATCCAACACTACGAGCTTCTTGAAAAAGAGCAATTAACGCAATGATTGACGTCAATCCGGGATTCATTAAATGGGGGGAAGAACCCTGAGACAGATACTACCCAATCCTCTTCCATTTTGCATTTGTAATTTCAATATTAAGAGGAGGTAAGCAATGGCACATGCCTCGGAGAAAAATATTCTGGTGGTGGATGATGAGCCGGACGTACGCAATTTTCTGGCTGCCTGCATTGAAGATGCCGGTTTTAATGTTGAAACTGCTGTGGATGGGATTGACGCCTTGGAAAAGATAGAGGCAAACACCCCTGATTTGATTACGATAGACCTGGTTATGCCAAGACTATCGGGGATTCAGCTTATGCGTAAGCTGCGAAGGAACGATAAGTGGGCAAAGATTCCGGTAATTGTTATCACCGCTCATGCCCATGATGAATTAGGAAAAGACGATATCGAGAAGTTTACCGCTTTTGCCATGCACCATCGTCCAAGATATACCATGGAAAAACCGGTTACTCCAGCCCGTCTGGTAAAGGCCATTAGAGAAATACTGAAGGTCGCGGTTGATGAAACCGAAGAGAAGGCTTTAACTAGCGACCGGGAGGCGATCAAGAAACTGATAAGTGTTTCCGATTCCGAAACACTAAAGAAGATTCGTGACATATTGAATAAAAAATAATGCAACCTCACTATCGTGATCCATGCCCCATCATTTAAGAAAGACTCAAACCACCTCGCACGGCTATTGAAGGGAATGATGGAATGGACTCACACCTCTGCGGGAATCGATAATGTAACTGGTGCATCTCTTCTATCTATTTTTTGTGCTGGACAGGCGAAAGTTCCCCATGGGAAGTCTACCCCTTTCCTCTTTAGAGAGCGACTGAAATCCCCTCCGGGCCACTTTCCGGATTATTGTTCGCGATATATTGAGCCCCACCAGGGGAATCCCCTTTTCCTGGCTATAGTGAAAAATCATACTGTAAAGCGGCCATGGAAGGTTCCAGTTTCTGTAATACACCTCTTGAAAATCGCTCTCGCTTATCTTTCCGCTCACCCAGTCATCAAGGGACTTCTGGCTCTCCGCACGAAACATTTCAAGGCCAATGGATAGAACTACACCGCTCTCATGCAGGGTTTGTATGAGCAGAAGCTGGGCCATGTGGTGGGACTTCTGATCGTGGTGCTCACCGACAATTATGATCCTTTGCTCTTTCAGGTGGTGGAGGACTCGGTCCAGAGTGGTTTCCCTGCCTTTCGCCACATCGAATAGGCGATAACCCTTGAATTTGCCCTTGGCCCACATACAGCCACATAGGACCAATAGTGTGGTAAGTACTACGAGATACTGCTTCATGAACCAACCTCTTTGTGTCACCTCTTGCACATCCCATTAACGATAACCTGAAACACCTCGGAGGCTACCAATACTTAGATTACAAAGATAATACAAAAGAGATGGGAAGCTCCAGGGCTACTCGCAGGCAGATACTCCCTCTATGAATACCTTTTATTGAGGCACGCTACTAAAGTCAGAATCCTATCACAACCTGGTAATTCCGCCATATTTTTAAGGAGAAGCCCATTTGTTTTACGGATCTCATTTCCATCAATCCCATCTCCCATTTGAGGGAAGTATCATCTCCACGTGATGATGTTACGAAAAAATATCCAAGGGAATAAAAAGAGACTTCATATATTGACATAAATACCACAAAGTGGTATATTACTATATTATGGAAAAGGCAAGTACGATTGTTGGGTGCATTTTTCGGCCTGAAAAGCACGGGCAACTCCTGTGATAAACTGAAGCGTTCAAGATGAAAAGATCTATGAACCATAAGGAGCTTTTAAAACCCTTGGTGCTGGAGGGGCGATGCTCCTGTGCTCGTCGCGATTGCGTGGCTTTTCTCAGGGGAAGGAGAGGTAATGTCTTTAAATTTTACCGAGGAGCAGATTAGGCGTTACAGCCGTCAGATCGTTCTCCCAGGGGTGGGGGGCAAGGGACAGAAGAAGCTCCTTGAGGCGAAGGTCTTTCTCGTCGGTGCCGGTGGCCTAGGCTCCCCGGCTGCCATTTACCTTGCAGCGGCCGGGGTTGGCAGGCTGGGGATCTGTGACTCTGACACGGTTGATTTGAGCAATCTCCAACGCCAGATCCTTCACCACACTCACGACCTCGGGAAATCCAAGGTGGTTTCGGCGGCCGAAGCTATTGCCGAAATTAACCCCGATGTTGAGGTCATCCAGCATCAGGTGCGGCTTTCCTCGGATAATATCATGGATATCATTGGGGACTACGATATCGTGGTCGAGGGCAGCGATAATTTCCCGACGAAATACCTGGTGAACGATGCCTGTTTTCTGGCCGGCAAGCCCGATGTCCATGCCGGGATTCTACGGTTTGAGGGCCAGCTTTCCGTCTTTATTCCGGGAAAAGGGTGTCTGCGCTGTCTCTGGCCCGAGCCACCGCCGCCGGACATGGTGCCCAGCTGTCAAGAGGCAGGGGTTTTAGGTGCCCTTCCCGGAATAGTGGGCGCCCTCCAGGCTACCGAAGTGATGAAGCTCATCTTAGGCTTGGGCACACCACTTGCGGGAGAACTATTGACATTTGATGCCCTGGATATGGAATTCTACAGGGCAAGGTACACCCGCAGACACGACTGCGCCCTCTGCGGTGATAACCCCACTGTCAAGGAGCTTATTGACTATGATCAGTTTTGTGGAATCAGTCCTGAGCGATGTCAGACCCCTGCGATTCTATCGGAGGCACAATGG
>CAZJXD010000161.1:0-6989 GCA_964549945.1 uncultured Desulfobacteraceae bacterium
CTAAGTGGCATTGAGTTTTCAATCTCGATGTATCACTATCGTATCTTCTGGACAATGAAAGTTTATCTTAAGATAATCAATAAGTTCTTTGTCCCCTCCCGATCTCACATGGTCACCTTTTAAGTTTTTTGAAGCAGTATTCACTTACGCCTGGTAGATTGATTTCGATGGTTTCCCCAACAATTTTTCCTATAATTACACCTCCGGATTTGGTATGCAGCCTGATCGCATTTTCCCTAATTTCCCATTTGAAGGACACGTTATCTTCCTCGGTAGACCAGGAGCCCTGACCATTGGGCATGAGCTCAAGGAATAGAAGAGATGATTCTCCGCTCTCGATAGCCTCTGCCTGATATTTCCCGACTAATCTCTCGCTATCCTCACAAGATAGCATCAGTATCACGAAGACAACCAGAATGCCAGCCAGGAAAGACCGGATGCGCTGCATCGCTATATCTCCCTCAAAATCAATGAGAATTTGCGTTCTAGCTGGAAGGCTCTATCATAGAGTAGAACGTGAACAGTCATAGTAATCCAAATAACATCCCGTGCCAGCGTGCCCCAGCTTAGCTTCTCACCTATGGCTTGGAAACATCCGCACGATATGGGTGCATCCCTCAATAAATTAACAAAGACCGCAACAGTAAAGACAGCCATCATGAAGCTTATCGTTAATGCAGCTGAGCGGGTACGAATGCCGGCAATAAGCAGTACCCCGCTCACCAATTCCACCCACGGAAGGACAACAGCAAAGATATTTACGGCCCAGTAAGGAAGGACCTGATAGCTGGCAACAACCTCAGCGAACTCGGGGGTGTAATTTATCTTATACATGCTCGCATAGATAAATAGCCCTCCAATATAAAGCCTGAGTGCTAGTGCGAGATAACGGTGTGTGAGAATGCTCTTTGTAAAAAATAACGCTTTCATGGCGCCAAAGGAAAACTTTTTTTCCGCCAAGCGGCCAACCCGCCTGACAACACCTTGACATTGGCATGGCCCCTTGAGACTAGCTTGAAGGCCACCTCATCGTCATAATGCCTGCTGATGTTTCTGCCATAAACAATGATTTCTTGCTCCAAGTCGAGCTTGCTGAATTTCATCATGTACACAAAATCAAACAAGGAAAGCGGTAAGTTTATAGCCCCATCAATGTGTCTCTGTTTATAGAAATCGGATGGCCTCGCGTCAACGAAGAGAGATATCCGAGCGTCATATTTCTCCTTCGCCTCATCTATACCTACTATGGGTGATGGCTCATGCAGCCACACTTCTGGGATGAGGTTGATGCCCTCGGGCTTGGAAAAATTGGAAATAATGCCCAATCCTAAAGCTAAAACCAAAATGAGAATGATGTCCACCACTGATACTCGGCGAGTTCTCTTTATCTCTTTTTGGATGACGCGGGTGACCTGAGCCTTTGCTCTTTCCAGCACCTCAATTTTGCGCCTGCTGGCAGTAAGTTCCTCAATGGTTTTGGTGAGCTGGACATTCCTCTTCTCTAGATCGACATTGAGCTCCCTCACTGCCTTAAATGACCTCGCATTTCCCAAGAAAACCATAAAGTTATTGACCAGGGTTCGGAGCAGCTCCTGCTCCTCTGAAGAGTAGGTTTGCCCAGTAATTTTATTTTCAAGGCCTATGAGACCCTGGCAGGTGTCGTCAATAGTAAATAGCAGCCCCACGCTTGCCTGTATAGGGCAGGCAGAATTGTTTACCAATTTTTCAGGAGGCACTGTCTGAACCCTCTCGGGCGACAGATCATCCGTTTTGGCTGTTTCGAAGAATTGGGGAAGGGCCCTTTCAATATCGTCTTCTCGAAGTCTTGCTACTTTCTCCTTCTCAATACCTCGATAAACTACAAGCACCTGCTTTTCTCTGTTATCCAACAATACTACGTAGCCTTTTTCAGCGCTAAATGTGCCCATAACCATCAACAGAAATACTTCCATGATCTTTTTTGTATCATCAAGACCAATCAGCTCGCGCGTAGTGTCGCACAGGGAATTTAGGTGAAAAATACTGCTGTCCAGTTCCTTTTGTTTACGCTCCGCTTCCCTCAACGCCTCATGCTGCTCAAGTTTTTTCCGCTCAAGCTCTAAGTTGAGTTGCTCGATAGTGATCCTGGACTGCGCATTTCTCAAGGAAACCAATAGGCTATTCGTTAGGCCGAGAAGAAATTCAATATCGTCCTCAGAATAATCTTCGGGGCGTATCTTTGATCCCAGGCCAATAAGCCCACGTTGCCTTTCATCTAACTTCCACTGGATAAGAGCTTCTGTTTCGGGAGGAAATGAACCCTTATTAGGGAGTACCCTCTTCATTAAGAGGCCAGGGTCAATTCGTAAGGAGGTATCCTTGTGCAGGGGACCCGAAAGGTACTTTTTTATGATGTGGGAGGTGCTGTGTTGAAGCTTCTGGATTTCCCCCTCATCTAGGCCCCTGCTGATCACCTTGACCTTCTGCGATTCCGTATCAAGCATAATGATGAATCCCTGTGTGACGCCAAACGTGCCCATAGAGATCAACAGAAAGGTCTCTATCATCTTCTCAGTATCCTCGAGACCACTCAATTCGCGCGTTGCGTCGCAGAAGGTTTTCAAGAGAAACCCCCGCCATTCCGATTCCATCAGGGCATCTCGTTGCTGGTCATTGGCCCGTTTTATTGCGGCCTTCATGGTGCCTTTTCACATTGTATCAACGTTTTGATTTGCATGAAGAAGGTATCTATATCCTTGATGATCCC
The DNA here is from genome assembly GCA_964549945.1 of uncultured Desulfobacteraceae bacterium. Lineage (GTDB taxonomy): Bacteria > Desulfobacterota > DSM-4660 > Desulfatiglandales > B25-G16 > B25-G16. The sequence goes on from CAZJXD010000161.1 coordinate 2,747, forward strand.
CATGTGGGCAAACACGACCTTTCTGTCTCTTGTGATAAGCATGATAAATGGGGTTCGTGGCTCTCCCAGTAACTTATGTATCTCAAAGTCTGGGTCCTTAATAACGGGATAAGGGATATTGTACTTTTTCTTGAAGTAAGCCAGTTCCATTGGATTGGCTCCAACAGCTATAGCAAGCATCTTGGCTTTCTTATTAATGTCTGCATCTCTCTTGATCCTGTAAAATAACTTATTAAAATACGGCATCTGAACATGGCACTGTGGGCAATAAACACCAACGATTTCAATCATTAAAAGCTCACAGTTCAATTCATCAATTGAAAGGGTTTCGACAGTGCCAATACCTAAGTAGTTCCTTTCTTCTTCTGTCACAGGCGCTTCAAATTGAAGGCCACTCAGATTGGTCCCTGTTTGAGGGATGCTTCCACAAAAGACGAGAATTGGTTGAGATACAAGGATCAAAACCCAAGCACATAGCAGTACAATAAACCACTTCAGCGACCTCTTATGCATATCGTTTTCTCTTTAATTCCATTCATTTTGAGCGTAACTGTTGATTGCATCTTCTTCGTGGCCAAAGATCCTCGCAAACTCGGTAATACCCACCATCTCAAAAATCTTTTTGAAGTTTTCCGAAACTCCAGCGATAGTGACAACTTGGCTTCGCTTTTTGCTCTCTGAAAGCAGCTGGATCAAAATGGCAAGGCCCGCACCATTTATCGAAGAGTGTTCGTTGAAATGGAGCAATATCTTGGTTGCGCCGTTATCACAGGCTTTGTTATAGGCATCGACTAGTAGCTTCTCAGAAACGGAAGTGACGTTACCTTCAATATCCATGATTGTAATATCATCTACGGCCCGGAGAGAGATTTTGTTGGCCTGCTCCTTTGCCGATTTATGTCTTTCTTCTGCTCGCCTGAGAGCCGAATCGAGTTCAACCTTCTTAATGGGCTTATTGATAAAATCCGTAGCATTGAGATTCAAAGCCTTCACAGCTAAATCCATGTCTCCATGGCCGGTGATGACGATTACTTCGGTATCAGGATCAATCCCCTTTATCCGTTCCAAGACCTCGAGGCCGTCAATTCCTGGCATTTTTATATCTGTAAGGACAATTGGAGGCTTTTCTCGCTTAAATGTCTCAAGTCCTGCTAGCCCATCTTCCGCCGTTAACACGCTATAGCCACCGGCTCCCAGTAAGAGACGGAACATGGCCAGAGTGGGTTTCTCATCGTCTATAACCAAGACCTTGCTCATGTTCTTTCCCTCAGTTTCTCTCTAGTCTGATGTACAGGGGAAAGTGAGTTTGAAGGTAGCACCTGATCCCTCTTCACTCTGCACATCGATATCGCCGCCGTAGTCCTTTACAATTTCATAGCTGATCGAAAGCCCCAATCCCATACCCTCACCCATTTCCTTGGTCGTATAGAAGGCCTCGAAAATTTTATGGCTCTTACTTTCGGGGATACCGATGCCCGTATCAGAAACCGCAATAGCCACGCGATCTTCCTCCTTAAAAGAGCGGATACTGATTGCATGGTGGTTAATTCCAGTCTCAGTCTCCCTTTTCTGATTTATCGCGTCCCGGGCATTGGTCACAAGGTTGAAGATGACCTGTTGGAGGCGGTTGTTGTGGGCCCAAATGGGGGAAAGGGCATCATCTAGATCCAGCTTCACCTCTATATTCTGGATGTTAAGCTGCTTGCCCACAATATCAAGAACGCTCCTGATGGATTTGTTGACGTCTACCTTTTCCTTGGTAAAGTCGGCCTTTCTGCCGTACTCCTTGAGGTGATCAATAATTTCCGCTGCCCTGTCCACCTGGTTGCTCACCTCATTGACTACCTGAAGGAGATCCTGTTCGGGAATTTTCCTGCCCTCTTCGATCATCATTTTTAAAAATTCACTGCCCATCTTTATCGTGTTCAATGGTTGATTAAGCTCATGAGCAATGCCTGCAGACATTTCTCCAAGGGTGGTCATCTTGCTCGCCTGTATTAATTGGGCCTCCTTTTCGATGGTTTCATTGATATCTGTAGTCGTTGCTATGAGGCAATCCGTGCACATATGCATCGCATGGCACGCTACAATATTCACATAAAAAGGACCGCCTTTCCCCCTGATGTGTATTCTCTTTGGATAAAAACCGCATTGATCTTCAGTGAGGCCCCTCAACCCTTCCTCAAGATCCCTATCGGGCTCAGATAATAGATCCAAGAAGGTCATATTCAACAACTTTTCCTTTGATTGCCGGTAACAATCCAGGGCCGTTGCATTGACATCGAGGATCCGAAAGCTTTGCCCGTCCATGATGAAAATCGAGTTGGGAACACTATCAAAGAGTGTCTTATATTTTTCCTCGGACCTGCGCAGCTCCTCATTGAGTTTCCTCAGTTTGGCGGTTCTCTCCTCTACCCTCATCTCAAGCTCATGGTGGGCCGCCTGGAGTGCCTCCTGAGCCTGCCGACGATCGGTGGTGTCCCAAAGGGTCTCAATGGAGCCCACGATAGCCCCCTCAGAGTCTCTTATTGGTGCAGCGGTAAAGAAGAGCCACTTACCGTTTCCCCCGATCTGGGGAAAGAACTCCTCCGCCTCATAGGCCCCCTCGATAAGGGCGGACTTCCTCCAGCTGTGGCCGTAGTACCTCTCGATCTCTTTGTCCTCCATTTCATCGACGATAACATCTGCCATAATGGGCCTCTCTTTTGGCCTGAAGGGGAACCACTGCTTATTGGTTCCCACGATCTCCTCGGCCTTGAAGCCGGTCAGCCTTTCGCAGGCCCGGTTCCAGTGGGTGACAATGTGGTCCTTGTTGATCACAAAGGTGGGTATGGTATTACCCTCGATTATCTGTGACAGGGCCCTCTCCCTCTCAACGAGCTCCCGCTCCACACTCTGTAAGTGCCTGGTCCTCTCTTCCACTATCTTTGCGAGATGCTGGGAGAAGAAACCGAATTCCTGCTCAACCTTCAAAGGCTCGCCAAGGCACTTATGAAGCTTATTACCAGCCTTGCGCCTTTCTTCCTCGATCTGAAGATAATCCCACACCGACATGGCCTCAAAGTGATCGATGAGACGCACGTGTGCTGGTTTGGTCGCCCTGAGCTCTTCTAAGACAGTGTTATCACCCGTTATCTCGATTATCACATCGAGCCCCTGTATTCGAAAGAGATCCCTGAACTCCTGGGTGATGTAGATCCCCCTTTCCCTCGCATAGGAGATCCCCTCGGCACTCTCTTTGATATCCGCCACCCCTAGAATCTTCAGTCCCTTTTCGTGAAAGTTCTGCCCGAGGACCATCTCAAGGATTGCCTTGCAGACCCTGCCGCCGCCCACTATGGCGATATGGGAACATCGCAAAATTTCCTTAATCGTGGCCATGGTACCACCATTACTTTAAGACCTGGTCTGTTGTTATCCCTGCATTGACATAATATTAACGTTAAAGAAAAGAGGATAAAACCTCACACCTCCGACAAATTTCCATCTTCTCCTGCCAGTTCCTCTGGGCCACCCCTTCACAGATGGTCCCATTGATAAACCAACAGAGACTCCCGGCCTGAAACTCCCAGGCTGAACATCTATTCTTGCGCTCATTAGGACATTTCTTGATCACCCAACATCACCGTCGTCCTTGATAGTCCCCCCTTATCCTGGAGATCAAGAAATAGAGCTGTCGTTCCACATAACCTGGCACCGAGCGCCATCCCTGCTCATAGCTGTGGACAGCCTTGAGCGAAGTGCCTAAAAGCTCCGCCATTTTCCTCTGTGTCTTTCCCAACCTCTTACGCGCTTGTAGAAACTTCTCGCTGTCCATACCCGCTCCAAAAAATATTTTACCTAAGCTGAGTTAAATATTCATTTTTATGACTAGCCATGCTGTAACCCGACTTATTGAGTCCTTATGGACAGGGATCTAGGCAGCGAAGAAGAGGGCTCTTTGGGTCTTCCACTCCGACGGAGTAGTAAAGAACTATTCCCGGGACTGGTCAAGAAATACTAAGCGCCTGTCTTCTTGCAATGCCATGCTTCTCCTTCCACGTGCTTTCCTTTAAGCCTAAAACCAGCATTTAAGATCTCGAAATGGCCTTCTTTTCTCGGAAATCCATAAACACGGGCTTCCCTTCTCCGTCCTTCCTCCTCATAAAAGCTGGATGCAGTTAATAAACAAGCCTTATCTCTCAAGGATATCTTACCCAGCTCATTCCGGAGACCATGAGAGGATATTCCCGTCCCCTCACTT
>CAZJXD010000162.1:0-6370 GCA_964549945.1 uncultured Desulfobacteraceae bacterium
GGCAGGGTGTGGCTACCCCTTTTCTTGTAGTGACACAAAACTCTTGACGTTACCCACATCGGTCCTCTTATTGTGTTATCAGTCGAGTTTATGTATGATATAAATAGCGGTGGTAGCGAAAAAGAGAGGCTCTGCTCAATCTATAATGTTGGGCTGTATGGAAAAGAAACCTGTAAAAAGAGGAGGAGCTATGATTCTGAAGGTTGGCGAAAAGATCCATGTTATGATTCGGAGACGCTTCGAGAACGACATGCGCCGTCACCTTGTGGGCGAGATTACAGAGGTCGGGGAAAACGTGGTTCGAGTTGAGGGCTATACATTCGTCCTGGATACTGGAACGAAGAAGTACACGCGCAGGCCTGAGCTCCGCACGAGGATAATCTCGCTGATTGACAGCGGGAACATAATCAATGTCATTCCCGCCGCCACAAAACTCGAAGCGGTGGCCTACAAGATGTCAGAGGACAATCGCCTTATTGTTACCGATGGCGAACACCTTTCTCTCGACGTTAACGAGTTCGGTGTCAGGTTCTGATAGCGCGTCGGCCAGGGCCGCTTGCCTTAACAGTGGATTGAGCACGGCATGGTAAGAGCGCACTGTTTCGCTTTGGACTCCCACCAAGCGGCTTACCTTTGCGTGATCAGCTTTTTTAATAGCTGGCGTCTAAAACCTATAAGGCTCAAGGCATTGCTCACCCCCATTAGAAACAAGACTTCCATCGAGGGTTTATGTGAACCTCAGAGGTTGAATTCATATTACAAGATGTAGTCTAAAAAACGTCACTCGCTGTTCATGTTGCGGTCGCCATCCGAGGCGTGAGCCCCTCTCCGAAGCCTGCGAACGCTATTTTCCAGGAGCTCGACACCGGTGAGGATCCCCACGGTGACGAAGGAGAGGGCGACTGCCGGTATGAAAAGACCGAACCCGATCATCGAGCCGATACCCGCAAGCACCCAGATCACGGTTGCAGAGGTCACCCCCTTTACAAGCCCCTCACGGGCGATAATCACACCCGCGCCCAGAAACCCTATGCCCGTCACGACCTGACCGAGCACCCGAGTCGGATCCACGTTCGCTCCCCTAAAGGTAGTGCCGAGATGGACAAATATGCTTGTACCGAGACAGATCAGGATGCTTGTGCGAATCCCTGCCGGCTTCCCGCGAATCTGTCGCTCGAACCCGATAATGCCTCCGCACAGTGCGGCGATGCCAATCCCGATCCAGAACTGGGGTGTCAGGGGATTCATCTCATGTCTCCTAATACGTGGCTCCTCTCCTTTGGCAAGGTGAAAGAGTAGACCCTACGTCCTCCTCGAGGCCCGCTCCTTTGTGAAGTAGTCTCGGACCCTCGCCGCAATCTGGCGTTGGGTCATCTTGTCGGCGGGTTCCACTCCCACGATGCGCCTTCCTGTGATCGATCCAGAGACCAACGCTTTGTTTCATTTTGCCTTATCTCCTTACGACTAATACGGGCTTGCTGGACTTTCTTATCACTTTTTCTGAGCACGATCCGAGGAACATCTCTTCGATGCAGCTTACGCCATGGGATCCGATCACTACCACGGATATGTTCTCCTCTTGTTCGGCCTTCAGGATTTCCCTGAAGGGGATCCCTCTATCGATTCTCGTCTTGACCTTAAAACCGCTTTTCTTCAATTCCTCCCCTATCGCGCTTATTTCTGCCCGAGCATTTTCTTCCATTTTCTTTCCAATCACCTCAAGACCTATACCGCTCTCTGAGTGATGCTGAATTCTATCGATTATCCTCTCATCAATGACATGGAAGACGACCACTTCTCTTGTTCCGGCTCCTTTTAGCTGCTTAATGAAGTCCATGGCCTTTTTCGATACCTCTGAAAAGTCGGTTGGATACAGGATCTTTTCAAACATTTTCGCCTCCGTTTTGGGTGTGAAACACGGTTTTTAACTATATGATGTTGCTATACAACGATGCACGAAAAACAGTAATGTTTAACCAAAGTTGCTTCTATCCGGGGTCACCGAGGAATTCCCGGCGCGTTCGGTGCCTTTTCAGCGGTGAGGATGATCCTGGCATCCGCCACGACACACCTGTCCGCAGTGCACAGCAATGGATTCAAATCAATTGACTCTATCAGCCCCTCAAGGTACATGACCAGATCGGAAAAGGCGACCATGGTGCGCGTCAATTCCCGCATGCTGATCGGCTCTGATCCTCGGTACCCTTCCAGCAGCTGATGAGCCTTGAGGCCCCTCACCATGGACTCCACCTCCTGTTTCCCGATAGGTGCCATCCTCATGGTTATGTCTCGATATATCTCCACGCTTGTTCCGCCCATTCCCAGTAGAATCACGGGGCCGAACTGGTAATCCACCTTGGCGCCTGCAATCAGCTCGGTGCCGAGGAGCATCTCCTCGACCAGCATGCCGGCAAAGCCTTTGATCTGACTGAACCTCTGAAAGGCCTCGCCCAGTTTCTCATCGCTGTCGATGCCTACCGCCACACCGGCCACGTCCGATTTGTGGAGCACGTGCGGGGAGACGACCTTGGCCACCACGGGATACCCGATCCCTTGAGCGAAACGAAGGGCATCATCAACTCCGGTTGCCCATATGAATTGAGGAATATCCAGCCCGGCCAGGGAACACAGTCGCTTGGCCTCGGGCTCCAGAACCCAGCCGATCTCTCTCGAAGCCGAAAGGATATCCTTGATCTCTCTTCTCAGCACGGCTTGGCCCTTCTCATTGCCTCGGCCAGGAGAACAGCACCTTCAATTGAAGGGGACACGGGGATGCGGCTGAGTTCAAATCCCTCGATGAGCATGCGGTATTTCTCCACGTGAGGCACATAGGCAACCAGGGGCTTTCCCTCCTGGTAGTATACCTGGCTTAGCCTGGCCCCAAGATCCGAGGTAATACCGGGCAGATAAGGGAGAAGCAACATGATAATACAATCAATCTCGGGCCTCCCGCTCAGATACCTGGTGGTAAATACAAAATCGTCATCCACGGCGCTGCCCGTGAGGTCAACCGGGTTGCCGAGCGAGGCGATTGTCTGTACACTCGATGACAGGTTTTCCCTGATCTCCTTTTGGGCCTGCCCGGGAAGGGACGGGACGGAGAGCCCGTGTTCAGAACAGACATCCACGGCCACGGCCCCGTGCCCGCCGCTGCCGGTAACAATGCCCACATTGCCCTCGATTGATCGCTGGTAACAACTGAGGGACTCACAGAAGGTAACCATCTCAAACTCATTTTTGGCCTCAACCACCCCGGTATGCTGTGAGAGCACCGCGGAAAAGGTCTCATAGTCGCCGGCCAGAGAAGCGGTATGGCTGGACACGGCACGGCTTCCGCCAGAGCTCTTGCCAGCCTTTAACACAATGACCGGTTTCGCGCATTGGCTGGCAGCCAGAACGAAGTCCCTGCCCTCACGCTTCCCAAAGCCCTCTACGTAGAAGGCGATGACCTTTGTCTCCGTGTCCTGGGCAAAGTAGTTGAGGAGGTCAAGCTCTTTGATTAAGGCCTTGTTCCCGATGCTCACCGCCCTTGACAAACCAACTCCTTCTTCCGCAAACTTGATCATCTGGTCTACCAGGATTCCCCCGCTCTGGCTCACGAGGGCCACGTTTCCGGGATCAGGCCTGACCATGCGCTCGCTGGGAAGAAAAAAGGTATCCATATAGGCAGGTGAATAGATGCCCAGGCAGTTGGGGCCAACAAAGGGCAGGCCCGCCTCCCGGGCAACGGCCGCGATCTGGTCCTGAAGGTCCTGGCGGCCGCTTTCCGCAAATCCCCCGGAGATCACCGCAGCGGCCCCTACCCCTTTTTGGGCGCAATCAGAGAGGATGCCGGGAACGTGTTCAGCGCGAACTGCAATCACCGCCAGATCAACCTTTTCGGGAATCTCGGAGATCCGGGAAAATACCCTTTCCCCCTGGAGGACTCCCCCTCGAGGATTCACCGGGAAGACCTTCACCGGGTAGCGGAGGCGGTTTTTGTGGTAGATGACATTGGCCGGATGACGGTCATTCGTCAGGGAGACGCCGATGACGGCCATGGTTTTCGGCTCAAATAGTGCCCGAAGGTTCACCGAGCCCTCCTTGTCACAATTGATGCCTCCTTTACCACAAACCCGCAACAAGTCGATTTCATGATCGTCAACTCACCGTAAGTATCCTAAAGGAGTCGGTACTACCGATCTTTCCCGCAGCTGTTCCCTCCGTCAATATGACCAGGTCGCCCTTTTTTGCCACCTTAAAATCCTTTATGAATTTCATGATCACCTCACTGTCAACTCTGACCTGCATTATGCATGGATACACCCCATACGAGAGGGTTAAAAAATCCTGTGTCCTTTGATTTCTACTGAAGGACAGGATCCAACAATCGGGCTTAAATCGGGAGATACGATGAGGGGTGCTGCCAGTCTCTGTGGGCGTGACGATCAAGCGTATCTTCAGGGCGCGCACGGCCTGGATTACGTTCAGGGATACCACGTCTTCAACGGTCAGGTTTTTGCTGCCAGGTCCATGGGTAAAGTGGTCCTCTATGTCGGATGAGAGCCTTATGGCCCCCCGTTGCCGTTCAATGGAGGCCGCAATTCTGGCCATCATCGTTACCGTTTCCACAGGATATTTGCCAATAGCCGTTTCCTCCGACAACATCACTGCATCGGTACCGTCTAGAATGGCGTTTGCCACATCCGTTACTTCCGCCCTGGTCGGCCGAATGTTGTCTGTCATGGATTCGAGCATCTGCGTGGCGGTAATTACAGGGCGCCCCAAGAGGTTTGCCCTTCGTATGAGTTTTTTTTGAACGGCAGGCACATCTTCTATAGGGGTCTGCACTCCAAGATCACCCCGGGCAATCATGATCCCATCTGCTACTTCCAGTATCTCATCGATGTTTTTCGCCGCCTCCGCCCGTTCGATCTTTGCCACTACGTAAACGGATTTGTCCCTTTTTCTCGCGAATTCCTTGACCTTCAGGATATCAGCTGCCTTTTCAACGAATGAAACGCTGAAGGTAGCAACCCCCTGTTTCAATCCAAAATCAATAAAACCGAGATCTTTATCGGTCACCGCATCCACCGCTATCTTCGCCTTCGGGAGGTTGAGCCCTTTGTTCGATAGCAGCTGCCCGCCGATAAGGACCTTACACCTCACCTCAGTTGCTGCCTTTTGCTGAACACGCAACTGGAGGAAACCGTCATTGAGATAGATGAGGCTCCCCTTGGACACGCTCCGCGGTAATCCCTGATAATTGACCGGTATATGGGTGGCTGTGCCGGGGATATCTTGCGTAGTGAGTGTCACCGTGTCGCCTTTTTTCAGGAAAAGCGGTTCGTTGTGCAAGGTGCCAATACGGATTTTTGGTCCGGGGAGGTCAGCCAGGATGGTAACAAGACGGCCCACCTGCGCAGCGGCAGATCGGATACGTCGAATATTTTCCCTGTGTTCGTCGAGGTCGGCATGGGAGAAATTGAGCCGTGCCACATTCATCCCGCTCTTGATCATTTCTTTAAGAACCGCCTCTGACCGAGAGGCTGGCCCGATGGTGCACACTATTTTTGTTTTATGAGTGGCAAGCTTCACCTTTGCGCTCCTTTTTTCGAACTAGCCCTCCATGTCGATAGGGCGTGGTGCAGTTCGTCAGGCTGATGAGGCAGCGGCCTCTTTGAGGCCGAGGTGATCGTACCAAAGGTAGAGGCCTGATCTCGCCGCCAGAAGGAAAGATAAATCCCCTGGTGATGAATTGGCAATCCAAGGCCCAATCCAGGCTCGCCTGCGAGGCCTCTTTCTCGCAAGAGCGCCCGGGCTTCTATTTCGTCTATTTTGGCTCGGTTGGGTATTTGGCCTTGGCCCATTCTCTCCAGCCGCCTTTAAGCGCGTATACACTCGTGAATCCCTTCTCTATCATTTTCTGTGCCACACGGGCACTCGTATACTCGCCCCCTCAGGCGCAATAGAGGACAATGGTCTTGTCTTTGGGGTATTTACCCAGCCAGGCGTCTACGTTGGTGGGATCTTCCCTGATGGCCCCTTTAATCCTGAGGTCACTGTCTTTCCAGTCTCTTTCAGTTCGCACGTCCAGGATGATCACATTAGGGTCACCGAGGTGTCCTTTAAGCTCTTCTTTTGTCATTCTCGGAACATCATCGGGAACCGCAGCTGTGGCAATGAGCAAAATGCCCAGCATAGCCAGTGGTAACGTTACTATTAAAACCCGTAATGATTTGTTCTTTGCCATCTTTCCTCCAGTAGTTAAGGTTAGCCTTGTCCTGATAATTCTCTTATCTGCTGAGAAACTCCATGTGGAAAAGAGCATGGAGCTGTCTTTTTTTGTCTCATGCCCTAAAAGTAATGCACCGGCAGGCCCCGATAAATC
>CAZJXD010000163.1:0-6297 GCA_964549945.1 uncultured Desulfobacteraceae bacterium
TTACGGGGCACGCTGAGGCCCCCTGTTCAAGGGCATGCAGCAAAAAAAGACATCTCCATACTCCCATGTAAGTTTCTTTTCTATAAAACCGTAGAAAAGCGCTATGGTCAATAGCTCCTCAGTAACCCCATGGTCTTATAAGATATTGATTGCCTACATCACCGCTCTCTTAACGTGGAGGATATGGCAATGAGAAAAATCACATGGGCGCTGGCAATCCAAGTATGCGCCATATTGCTCACACCCTTGCCTCACGCAGCATCACAAGTCCCGATTACAAGGGATGGTGATCTAGCTCTTACCATAGTATATGACAACAACCGATATGATCGGGCATTGGAGACCAGGTGGGGCTTTTCCTGCTATATCAAGGGCGGGGAAAAGACGGTTCTTTTCGATGTCGGCGGTGAGGGTTCCGTGCTTATGGATAATATGGAAAAGCTTGAGATCGATCCTCGCACCGTGGATGCGGTAGTCCTCTCCCACGTGCACCATGACCATATAGGCGGACTCCCTCATTTCTTGAGCCGCCATTCCTCTGTCACCGTGTACATGCCTCGATCCCTTCCTCAAAGCCTAAAGGATACCGTCAGGCTGGCAGGTGCGCACCTCGTGGAGGTTCACAAGCCTGTGAAAATCTGTGAGGACATTTACTCCACCGGCGAGCTGGGAGGCTTCATAAAGGAGCAATCGCTCATCGTAAGGACCTCCAAGGGCCTGATTGTAATTACCGGCTGTGCCCATCCGGGCATAGTGGAAATCGTGGAAAGGGCAAAGGAGATACTCAAGGGCGAGGTCTATCTGGTGCTGGGCGGATTTCATCTGTCATCCATGGATCCCTCACAAATAGAGAGAGTAGTTCAGGGAATTAAAAAAGCGGGCTGCAAGAAGGTTGCACCATGCCATTGTTCGGGAGATCTCGCGAGGAGGGAGTTCGAGAAAGCATATGGAAGGGACTTCATCCTCGTTGGCGCGGGCAAGACTATTCTAATACATGATGCGTTCTGACTCCGTACATTGAAAGGGGCTTGCCTTTTTGCCGATGAGGCTTGGTAAAGAATCCGCGCCCAGAGGACGTGGCTTTCTGAGACGAAATAAAATGAAAGAGGGATATTCATACCCGGGAGTGAGGTATGCGACGCTGGAACGGTTGGGGTGATGATACGGTCTTTTATCCGTTATCCCAAAATGCCTTTTCATACCTAGCCGGAAAAATCGGTGAGGCATCGCCCCTGCCCGAGGCGACACTCGATGAGGTTCTGCTCAGGGTGCCGCCTTCCCGGCTCCCCGAACACCCGCTCGTGATAAAATCCAAAGAGGAACGAGTTCGTCATTCTCGAGGACAGAGCCTCCCCGATTGGCTGGCCCTTAAAAGCGGGAACATCGATGCCTTTCCCGATGGGATTGCCTATCCCTCAACCACGGATGAGGTGCAGTCGCTGCTCTCCTATGCGCAGAAGGCAGGCGCTATTATCATACCCTATGGCGGCGGCACGAGCGTTGTGGGTCACATCACTCCGGAAAAAGGCGAGAGGCCAATTCTCACCGTGGATATGAGCAGGATGAGCCGTTTGTTGAGCCTGGATGAGGAAAGCCAACTCGCTACGTTCTTGGCCGGGGTAGCTGGCCCGGATCTGGAGGCACAGCTGAGGGCCAGGGGGTACACCCTGGGCCATTTCCCTCAATCCTTTGAATTTTCCACGCTTGGTGGTTGGATCGCAACCCGCTCGAGCGGGCAACAGTCGCTTCGCTATGGCCGAATCGAGCAGCTCTTTGCCGGAGGATTGCTCGCGAGCCCTGTGGGGCCACTGGAGATGCCTGCGTTCCCCGCTTCTGCCGCCGGCCCGGACCTGCGAGAGATCGTGCTTGGATCTGAGGGCCGATTGGGTATCTTGACGGAGGTCAAGGTTCGGATCTCCCCGCTGCCGGAACGAGAGCGGTTCCACATCGTCTTCTTTCCCCATTGGCAGGAGGCCCTGGACAGCGTCCGTGAGGCAGTGCAGGAACGGATCCCCCTCTCGATGCTTCGTCTTGGAAGTGCCCCTGAAACTGAAACACAGCTCATGCTCGCCGGCCATGACCGGGTCATCGCCCTGCTTGAGAGGGTGCTTAGCTGGCAAGGTGTGGGGGGCAATAAGTGCATGCTGATATTCGGCGTGACCGGCACCCGAGCGCACTATCGCACCACGCTGAGAAGGGCCTTGCGCGTGTTCAGGCGCAGCAGGGGCGTTCACACCGGGACATACGGAGGCCGCAAATGGGCCAGGAGCCGCTTCCTCACCCCCTATCTCAGGAATACCTTGTGGGATGAGGGTTACACAGTCGATACCCTCGAGACGGCCACCGACTGGCAAAATGTTAATCGGATGGTGGAGGGCATCGAATCCGCCCTGGGTGGTGCGATCGAGAAGGAGGGCGGGCCTACCCATGTGCTCACCCATCTCTCCCACCTCTACCCCCAGGGATCCAGCATTTACACCACCGTGATATTTCGAACGGCCAAGACCTATGAGGAAACCCTCAAGAGATGGAAACGCCTTAAAACCGCTGCCTCTAAGGCAATCGTGAAGAATCGAGGAACGATCAGCCATCAGCATGGGGTAGGCATCGATCACGCGCCATACCTGGAGGCTGAGAAGGGGAAGCTTGGCATTGCGGCGATCAAGGCGATGTGCGAGCAGTTCGATCCCCATGGGATGATGAATCCCGGCAAGTTGGTGCGTTAAAAAGGGGCAAGGCATAGGGCGAAAGGCGTACGGAGCAAGAGCTACTGAAGCCAGCGTGTATCATCTTTTCCTTTTGCCCTGCGCCCTGTACCGTGGGCCATTAGTTATTTCTGGAACCTAAATGGGTAATAAACCTGGATAAAGATAAAAGTGGAAAGCTTAGAGACCCAGCGTTGGCGTGAGAAGGCATGGCTGAGGCTCACTGAAGGAGTACGCCAGTGGGATGTGATCGTGATAGGAGGCGGCATTACAGGGGCCGGGATATTGAGGGAAGCGGCAAGGCGTGGCCTCTCCGCGGCGCTGGTTGAGGGGCGTGATTTTGCATGGGGCACCTCGAGCCGTTCATCCAAGATGATCCATGGAGGATTGCGCTACCTCATGGCGGGTAACGTAAAGCTGGTCCGTGACTCGGTACGGGAACGCGATCGCCTGGTTCGGGAGGCCCCTGGTCTGGTAGACCCCCTGGGATTTCTTTTCAGCAATTATCGCGGTCGAGTGCCAGGCCGATGGTCATTCAGCGCACTGCTGAGCGTGTATGATATGCTCGCCTGGCGTTGGAACCATCGACATTACTCCGCCCCTGAATTCTACCTGATGGCGCCCCGGATAGAACAGAGCGGTCTAAAAGGGGGCGAGCGATATGTTGATGCCGTCACCGACGATGCGCGACTGGTGTTCCGTGTTATCCGTGAGGCACAAAGGGACGGCGGTTTCGCGCTCAACTATGTTTCAGTAGAACGGCTCATCACCCGGGGTAAGCTGGTCCGCGGGGTTGTAGTGCGAGACACAGTATCCGGAGAAACCGCCGAGGTGCATGCAAAGGCGGTGATCAATGCTACTGGCGCCTGGGCCGATCAACTCAGGGAGCAGGTAGGCGGCGGAAGGGATATCAGGCCGCTGAGGGGAAGCCATCTGGTGTTCCCATTTTGGCGCATTCCGGTCGCGCAAGCCATAGGGTTGTTGCACCCCGAGGACAGGCGGGCCGTGTTTATATTGCCGTGGGAAGGCGTTACAGTAGTGGGGAGCACCGACCTGGATCATGAGGGGGAGCTCACCTCCGAGCCCCACACCACCCCCGAAGAAGTGGACTATCTTCTGGAGATCGTACGATATCAGCTCCCTCGTTTACGTATTGAACCGCAGGACATCCTCTCCACCTATGCAGGAGTTCGCCCCGTGATTGGAACGGGCATCCTTAATCCATCCAAGGAAAAGCGAAACCACAGCATCTGGATAGAAAAAGGACTCATCTCCGTAAGCGGCGGGAAGTTAACCACATTCCGCTCAATCGCCTTGGATGTACTCAGACACGTAACCCAATTTATTCCATCATTGGCCGTGAGGGACAAGGGTGAGCCTGTGTTTCGCGAGTTTCCCTGGCGAGGAATTCCAGGCACAAACCTCGATCAGGACCTGAAGAGACGTCTGGCCGGCCGATACGGTGATGAGGCAGGGGAAGTGGTCGATTGTGGAACAGACGGGGAGCTTGAACCTGTGCCTGGGACCAACATCCTATGGGCCGAACTTCGTTGGGCAGCCAGAACCGAATCCGTAGTACACCTCGATGATCTCCTTTTGAGACGCACTCAGTTAGGGGTCTTACTTACGCAAGGGGGCATGGCATTCCTCGATCGCATAAAGGAAATCTGCCGCGAGGAGTTGGGCTGGGATGATGATCGCTGGCGACAGGAGGAACAGGCCTATATGGAGCTCTGGCGAAGATGTTACCGCGTGCCCCGGCTTTAAAAAACCCCAAACTTCAACCTAGCAGCATGCTCACTGTTGCGAGAGTAACGCATCTGTGATCTAGCTTCTGCCCAAAAGTCTCATCAAATGGTACCCCCACACTACTATATGTAGTAAACAATATCGAATTATTTACAACATAGAGTATTTTTTACTTGACAAATGATAACATTTAGTCCATAGGGATGAAGACGTTTCTATACAGTTTTCAAATGAAAACGGTGTCATATCGTACACAACCGGATCTGAGCTGGCCACTCTCATTGATTATGCCACGCCTAATTGACTCACGATTTGCGTGCATATCGGACAAACTCGATAACTCCTTGTCAAAACATATTTTTTTATTGACATGCGCAAAAATAATCATAGAGTATCATTCTTCAAAACCAACCTCAAGTTATCCCTTAGCGCATAAACCCAGTAGAGGAGAATACATTGTACCTAGAGATCGATAAGGCCTTGCTGGAAACCGCATGTAGAGAAATGATTGAAACCGTCCTCTTTTGCCTCCTCAACGCTTACAAGGGCACCATCTATCGAATCGGAACACCGCCCGATTTGGTTGCGGAGAGAATTACCTCGGGAATAATGGAAGATTGTACCGGAAAGATCACATGGGGCCTTCCCACGACATCCGAATACAATTTTCCCGGGAAACCATGGATAGAGTACCGCGATCAACCAGGTCGGCCCCTTGAGGCCATGGCCTGGTGTGTGGAAAAACAGAAGAGCTGGACCGCCGAAGACCCAAGCGCCAACTTGCGCAGCGTACGATTGCAGGTAGAGGGCAAATCAGCGGATTTCTACCATATGGAGCCGGTGCTCGTTCGAAAATCGGATCTCAGGTTAGACAGCACATCCGCGTTCGAATTTCCCACCAATTTCGACAGAGATGTCCTGTGGAAGGACAGCCCCTTCGTCGTTGTTGCCGTCATCAAGATACACTTTCACCCCTATACCATTAAAATCGGCGGCCATGAGACAAAGGTCATTAAAAGGCTTTCACATTTACTTGGAACGGAGCTGCTTTCTTACCAATTGCAACAGGACTCCATGAAAGCAATGGAACAGTTGGCGAGGGACAGATTAAACGCATGCAATTTGCTTGCAGATTCATTACGCAATACCATTACAAAGTCCGGGATCATCTTTAATCTCGTAAAGCATGAAATAGGGCACCTCAGGGATCAATGGGAAGGAATGCTGCTCGAGAAACACAAAGGAAAGAATGGAAAGGTAGAGGCGATAAAGGAGCTAAATGAGCTGCTGCTGGGCCTGGGCCAAGGAGGGGGAGACCTCAAAAAGGATTTGTTGGATGCCCAGAATAAGTTCATGACATTGTCGCTTCCACCCCAAAACGGCGAGAACTGGGTGACTAGGCAGATAGAGGGGAGGTGGAGGGGGCTCCTTGAGAGACTCCCGCAGGATAGTCAACAACAGGCGATCATCTGGCAGACGATTGATAAGCTCAAGAAAGCCCTCTACTTTGGCCAGAAGCCCGAGAGCATCGCCAAGTACGATAAAATTCCTGAAGACCTCAAACGGGAATTGGTAGAGCTGCTCTACAGAAACAACGATCATTTTGATGCTTCAAGCCTTGAGAGGCTCATCGGGATACTCGAAAACTTCGAGCTAAATATACCCTCCCGGGAACGTTCAAAGAAAACCCTCACACAGCTCAAGGCCCTGGCAGAGACGATGAGCCAGCTCGAGCGAAATACCAATTTCCTGCTCCACGAGGTTCTCAACGGAGGAAATAATAAGCCCATTCCCCAGGGATCTTGAGCGATACCTCCTTGACCTCCCGAACCGACCCACCTAT
>CAZJXD010000164.1:0-6224 GCA_964549945.1 uncultured Desulfobacteraceae bacterium
CATATACTGAGCCGCAGGGATTTCTGGCAAATCACCATCCTGTGGATCTTCGCCGCATCAAACAGCCTCGGCCTCTTCAGCGTGATTCCTCTCATGCTCGTGAAGGAGAAAGGGATGGGCTTGGAGGCTGCCAACACCATCTTTGGCCTTTCCCGCGCTGGAGGGGTCTTCGTGATGATCATTGCCGGGTTTCTCGTGGATCGATATGGGATCAGAAAGCTCCTCTCTCTCGTGTTGCTCATCACGGGTCTTTCATCAACAGGGCTCGCCATAGCCCAGGTAGTTCCCCTCTTGGTGGCAATGCTTTTTGTTCAGGCAACAGCTTCCGCGGCGTTCTTCCCCGTCGGCTTGGTGGCAATATCCAAACTCACCACCATTGATGAACGAAGTACCTTTACCGGGACCACCATCGCAATCGGGATAGTGGTCGGGCTTGGGATTACCCCTGCGCTCCTGGGCGCGTTTGCCGATGCCTGGAGTTTTCAGGGCGGCATTCTCGGCCTGGGAGTGCTTACCGCCATATCGTGTGTGGCCCTGAGGTATCTCTGGAGAATCTAGGGAGATACACCTCACACCAAAAAAGGCTTGGCTCATCATCTCTATACTTTGAGCTCCAGGCTCTTATTTCCTCAAAACCCCAGAATGCACTATTATGAGAGAGGGGGATGAATGGCGTTTTTCGCAAAAAAGCGATTGTCAGAAGCACTCAAAGTTTTCTAGTCTTTTTAATAAATATCCTATAAAAGTAGGTAAAGGGGAGGTGAGATTATTTATTCTTTTATAGAATACGTTGGGTTAGCAGAAAGGCAGTAAAGGAGGAATGGACATGAGGTACCTACGTTTTTTGTTGCTGGCGGGTTTGCTGCTGAGCGCTTCTTTGAGCATCGGCTGTCCTGCCGTATTGGTTGGTGGAGCAGCAGGTGGCGGTGCCGTGGCCTATGTCAGGGGTGAGCTGAAGACAACCGAGGAGGTTTCATTGAATAGGGCCTGGAAGGCCGCCCAGATGGCCATGAGCGATCTGGAGTTCACCATTACCGACAAGGAAAAGGACGCCTTCGATGGGAGGATACATGCAAGCGGAGCCGGCGGCAAGGCAATCGATGTGGCGCTCAAGAAAATCTCCCCTGCCCGCACCGAGATCAGAATTCGCGTGGGACTGTTCGGCGATGAATCTCTTTCTCGACAGATACTGGAAGGGATAAAAAAGCGTTTCTGATGTATGGGCAACGGAATCCCAGCCCTATCGACATAGCCTTATGATCCTTCAACTGGAGTCAAGCCATGACCATGAAGGCCCTGATGAAAAAGAAGCCCGGCAAGGGGCTCTCCATGGAGAGGGTTCCCATACCCACGTGCGACAACAGCAGCGTGCTGATAAAGATCATGAAAGCGGCGATCTGTGGGACCGATGTTCACATCTATAACTGGGATGGGTGGGCCCAGCGAACGATCAATCCCCCCATGATCATCGGCCATGAATTCGTGGGCGAGGTGGTGGACAAGGGAGCAGGGGTGAAGGGGTTTGAGATCGGGGATCGGGTTTCGGGAGAGGGGCACATCGTGTGTGGTATTTGCCGGAGCTGTCTCGCGGGAAGGAGGCACCTCTGCACCCAAACCGTGGGCGTTGGTGTCAATCGGGACGGATGCTTCGCTGAATATCTCTGTCTCCCCGTATCAAATGCGTGGCACGTTGATCCGAGCATCCCGTCTGAGATCGCGGCCATCTTCGATCCCTTTGGAAATGCCACCCACGCAACGCTCTCCTTTGAGCTCGTGGGAGAGGACGTGCTCATCACCGGGGCCGGGCCGATCGGCATTATGTCTGTTGCTATTGCGCGGCACGTGGGCGCACGGTATATAGTGATCACGGATATCAACGACTATCGACTCGAGATCGCCCGCACCATGGGTGCCACCAGGGCGATCAACGTGACGCGAATGTCCATCGAGGAATGCAAAAAGGAGCTGGGAATGATCGGGTTTGACATCGGGCTGGAGATGTCGGGGCAGGAGAGCGCCTTCGAGTCCATGCTCGAGAATATGTACCACGGTGGCAGGATCGCGCTTCTCGGCATCCAGCCCGGAACAACCCAGATCGATTGCAACAACATCGTCTTTAAGGGGCTCACGCTTAAAGGCATCTATGGCCGGGAGATCTTCGAGACATGGTACAAGATGCAGACCATGCTCAAGAGCGGCCTGGATATCACGCCTGTAATCACCCATAGGTTCCCCTTTGATGAGTACCAAAGGGGATTCGACGTCATGCTATCGGGCAAATCAGGTAAGGTGATCCTCGAGTTCGATTGAGATAAGGAAAACAGGAGGATATGATGTACAGCAAGATAAAGGACGCTCTCAGTGCTGAGCTGCGGGAGATCCGCGATCAAGGGCTCTACAAGGATGAGAGGGTTATCTCCGGGCCTCAGGGTGTTGAGATCACGGTGGAACAAGGCCAGGAGGTCCTGAATTTCTGTGCGAACAACTACCTCGGGCTCTCCAGCCACCCAAAGGTCATCGAGGCCGCCCACAGGGCCTTGGATGAGTGGGGGTACGGCATGTCCTCGGTTCGCTTCATCTGCGGCACTCAGAGCATTCACAAGGAATTGGAACGCAAGACCTCGGAGTTCCTGGGCATGGATGACACGCTTCTCTATGCCGCGTGTTTCGATGCCAATGGCGGGGTGTTCGAGCCATTGCTCGGGCCTGACACGGCGGTGATCACCGACGCCCTGAACCACGCATCCATCATCGACGGGATTCGGCTCACCAAGGCGAAGAGGTACATCTACCAGCACTCCGACATGGAGGAGCTCGAGGCCAAACTCACCGAGGCCAGGGACGCGCAATACCGCCTCATCGCCACCGATGGGGTGTTCTCCATGGATGGGGATATTGCAAAACTGGATGTGATCTGCGACCTGGCCGAGGAGTATGACTCCTTGGTGCTGGTGGATGACAGCCACGCCACCGGATTCATGGGCGCAACAGGGAGGGGTACGCATGAGTACTGCGGAGTGATGGGGCGAGTTGACCTGATCACCACCACATTCGGCAAGGCATTGGGTGGGGCCTCGGGGGGATGCACCTCCGGGCGCAAGGAGCTGATCGAGATGCTGCGGCAGCGAAGCCGCCCCTACCTCTTCTCTAACACCCTGCCACCAGCCGTGGTGGGGGCAACCATTGCGGTATTCGATCTGCTTTCCGAGACAACCGAGCTGCGGGATCGCCTGGAGGAGAACACCCGCTATTTCAGGGGTGAGATGGCAAAAAAAGGCTTCGAAATCAGGCCCGGGGTGCACCCCATCGTTCCCATTATGCTCTACGATGCGAAGCTCGCACAGGACATGGCAGCCCAGCTTTTAGGGGAAGGCATCTACGTGATCGGGTTCAGCTACCCGGTGGTCCCGAAAGGACAGGCTCGCATTCGGGTCCAGATCTCGGCGGCACACACGAGAGCACACCTCGATAAGGCATTAGGCGCCTTCGAAATAGTGGGCACGCGGCTTGGGGTAGTGAAATAGCTCGTTGACCGAGGGGTGCGCTGATTGTTTTCATGATATGCCAAGAAGCACGAGGGTTATGGGGCTTTTCTGGAGTGACTGGCGGGAGGCCGCCGTGCTTTTCGTGACTTATCGATGGGGGAAGCCGCAGCCCCGAGCTTGTCGAGGGGAATGCGGAGGGGGCAAGAATCCCCCATGGATAAATCACTGAAAAGACCAGGCCGGGAGCCTTGGAACGAAGGAAAAGCCCCATGACCCATAGAGATGTAAACAATATAGCGCTCTTCTTAGTAATTAGAAAAGGATGAAAAGCAGGGTGGCCTTTTAAAACAGGCGGGGCAGCGATTCCGGTCAAAAGGAAGTTCTATATACCTTGCACGCTAAACCCCTGATGCTAAATGAACCGACTTCCCTGTTAAAGGGAGGCTGATCATCGGTGAGGACATTATAATTGGCGTCCTTAAACCCGAATAGATCCCCCTCATCCCTTTCTGGAAACCACCAGGCATGGTCGGCCACGACGACTCTGGGATCGACAACGTCCGATACATTCGCTTTCTGCTTTATCTTTCCCCGCTTGGTTTCAATGAATACCCAATCCCCCTGCGCGATGCCGTTCTTTCCCGCTGTATCGGGATGGATGATGACCACAGGATCCGGGTGACGATCCCTCAAACTCAGTATTTGTCGACCTCCTGAATGTCTGTAAACCTCTGATTTCCAGGTCGTGCAAAGCAAGGCATACTCTTCGGCAAGCTCAGGATTGCTGTAAGGGCTCTCAGGCGGTTCATGATATATGGGAAGCGGATCAAAGCCCAGGGCCTCGAGCTTCGATGAGCACAGTTCAACCTTGCCTGAAGGCGTCCTAAAGCCACTTTCCTCGTATCTCTTGTACTGCTTTGCTTTATTATCACCGGCGAATCGGCCCATTTCCTTGAATTCCTCAAAACTCATGCCTGCCGGCTCCAAAATGGCATTCCAAAAATCGTCGATGCGATTCCAAAAGTACTCCTCCAGGCCCAGCTTTTTTGCCAGACCGTTTATGATCTCATGATCGGACCGGCACTCCCCAACCTGAGCAACCTTTCGCTGCATCTGTGCTATGGTGCCCATTGGGGGAATTTGAACAGCATCAAACTCCAGGTAACTGGCCGCAGGGAATACAATATCCGCCATGGCTGCCGTTGGTGTCATAAACATGTCTGATACGGCCAGGAAATCTAATTTATTGAGCGCCTGGTGGGCCCTCTGAAGGTTCGGCCAGCATGAGAGTGGATTGGATGCCTGAACAAACATAGCGCGAACCGGATAGGGGTCCTCCTCCAGGATGGCCTTTACCGCGGATTGAGGGGTCACATAGCGAAAATCGGGCAGCAAACCGGGATCAACCTTTTTCTTCCTCGCCTGTGCGGATAGATTATGACGGAGTTCGAGCTCATGGGACCACCTTCCCCGCAGGCCTATCTGTGAGGAAGCTTTGTCAGGATCGGCATCACGAAATCCCGATCCGAGGGCCTCCTGCTCTCCACCTGGTACCCCGAGGTTTCCTGTGATAGCCATCAGTATAGAAATGGCGCGGCCTGCCTGAAAGCTGCTCACCTGGTGGTCAATCGCATTGCCCCATTCGATATGCCCTGGTCTGTGAGTGGCGTATAGCCTGGCGGCCTTTACAATCATCTCCGCCGGGACCCATAGTATTTCAGCCACCTTATCCGGTGGGTAATCCCGAACATGGTGCCTCAGCCTCTCAAAGCCAATCGTCCATTGATCCACGAATGCTTTATCGTAAAGTTCTTCATTGATGATGATATGTAACATCCCCAAGGCCAATGCCAGATCGGTCCCCGGCCTGATTCGAAGCCACAGGTCAGCCTTTTTGGCAATGCCTGTTTCAAGGGGGTCGATTGAAATCACCTTGGCCCCTTTTCTCACCGCCCTGACGAAATCCCTATATATAGTGGAACGGGTTGCGGCGATATTGGCGCCCCAGACCATGATGCATTCCGGCGGATGCAGGTATTCTGCGGCCGGGAGAAAGCCAAAGGTCAATTCCGCGGCTAGCATTCTGGGGACGTGGCAGACATGATCTGAACACACGACATTCGGTGTACCAAAGGCATTGGCTAGACGCACAAGGTGGGTATCCATCGCCCCCTTTGCCGATCCATGCACCATGACCACGGATTCGGGCGCCAATTCCCGCTTTGTCTTAGTTAATCCATCCGCGGCCAGCTCAAATGCCTCATCCCATGAGATCCGCTCCCATTGGCTCCCACCCCTCCTGCCCGTTCTTCTCAGAGGGTGCTTGAGGCGCCCGGGGTGATTCAGGTATTCCAATGAGGCCAAACCGATTCTACACAGCTCCCCCCGGTTAAGAGGGCTCTCAGGATCCCCTTTGATCCCGACAGGCCGATTATCTTCCAGAGTGATTACTACACCGCAGCAGGCATTGCAAAGACCGCATGTACTTCTTACTCGTTCTGTCTTAGGCACGCCCTCTATCTCCTCTTATTCCACTCTGTCCCTTAAACCTCTATTCATGGAGCCCCACGGGCAAGCACGTGGTCCCCCAAAAACCATACCCACCTACGCCAAGGCTTCGGTGGGTCATCCGCCGGTGAGCGAAATCCGCCGAAGCATGTTAGATTGATTGCTGAAATGCTATATCACGCATTAACGCATTCCTCCACGGCCAAGGCCGTGGTCTCCTGCGTAGGCGGA
>CAZJXD010000165.1:0-6119 GCA_964549945.1 uncultured Desulfobacteraceae bacterium
AGAAGTGATAACACATGGCCAGGACAGACGACTACAATAGGGCGTATGAGATTGCAAAGGGGGAATTGCAAAATCGAAATCCGCACCTTATCTGTCGGACAAGCGGCGCCCTGTGTATAGAAAAGGGGACTCAAGCCATTGGTATCAGGCTTATGTTCCTAAATCGCATAGTTACCATCAGTTGGCCGGATTTTGCATTTCAACAGGACTTAGGTGAGGAAATCCCGATAAAACAGAAAATCCTTATGCTCCACTACCTAAACGGCGCGAGCAGCAGCGATCTCACAGGAGAATGGGTCTCCTACAAGGACATCCCTTCTGCGAGGTTCTACCTCGATGCCTTCAATAGAAGGGTTAAATATCCATTGGTACGTGCCTTTGGGGAGCAACCCGATCGGCTACCTCCCGTAGCCAAGGAGCTCTTCGGAGCCACTACCTCATCTATGGGGGATATCTCCGTACAGATACAGGCCTTCCCAAAGGTACCCATTATACTGGTGATCTGGAAAGGCGATGAGGAGTTCTCATCCGATGGAGCAATCCTTTTCGACAGCTCAATTAAGGATATACTCTCGGCGGAAGATATCTCCGAGCTTACCAGCCAGGTGGTGTATCCCTTGATCGCAAAAGCAAAGTAGATGATAAGAGAACGATGTTGCCTAATCGGGTAAATGAGAGTACAGTGATGGCCATTTTAAAGGACAAAGGTCAACATGCCCTTTTCCGCTGCCAATGACCGCTCCGTTGACCACGAAGCCTATTTAATCGGGATCGACAGGGGAAAATGTGTGTGTCCGCCTTTGTCCGTGGCAATTCAAATGGTGTGTGAATTATGAAAATCGCCATAAGTGGTAAAGGGGGTGTGGGCAAGACCACTCTTGCTGCGTTTCTGATTAAATCGCTCCAGCAACGGGGGATGTCGGTGCTTGCCATAGACGCTGATCCAGATGCGAATCTTGCCCAGGCCTTAGGAGCGAAAAATGCAGGAGCAATCACACCCATCTCCGAGATGAAACCGCTCATCGAGGAGAGAACCGAGACAAAGATCGGTGCCATGGGGGGCTTCTTCAAGATGAACCCCAAGGTAAGCGACTTGCCCGAAAAGCTCTCCATAGACGTTGATGGTGTGAAATTGATGGTATTGGGAGGAGTAAAGGCGGCAGAGTCTGGGTGCATCTGCCCTCAAAGCGTGCTCTTGAAGGTCCTCGTCTCCCACCTGATACTGGCCAGAGACGAGGTGGTAGTCCTGGATATGGAGGCCGGCCTGGAACACCTGGGAAGGGGAACGGCACGCGCGGTGGATAAGATGATCGTGGTAGTGGAACCCGGAAGAAGGAGTGTGGAAACGGCCCGACAGATAAAGGGACTATCCCAGGAGCTGGGAATCAAGAACCTCCTCATTGTAGGAAACAAGATCAGGTCCGAGAAGGACAGGGATTTCCTGCTCAACGAGATGAAGGATTTCACCTTCCTCGGCTTCCTGCCCTTCGATGAGCGAATTATCGAGGCGGACCTCGATGAAACACCGCCCTATGAGAAAGACCCCCAGGACCTGGAAATGGTCTCGGAAATGGTGCAGGGTTTCTTTGAATGAAGATCTATGCGGGTGAAAGCAATACTAGCTGTCTATATAAGCTAAGATCTTAAATTTGTGTCAAGTTTTTGTTATTGATGTAGGATGATATTCGAACAGGCCAAAGGTACAAGGCGCAAGGCACAGGGTAACCATTCCATGAAGGTAACCGCCCTGAGCCCTGTGCCTTGTGCCGTAAACCACATGGCTTAAGCGATGTGGATCATGTCTAATCCACGCGGTACTTGTTGGTTTGAGGCGGAGCTTCGCTAGACGTATCTAATTACAAGCAATTAACCTTGATATGAGTGGTGATATGGATGGATTTGCGAAAGCGATGCACACGTTTGAACAACTGGGGGGCAAGGGGCAACTGAAAGGTAAAGAGAGCTTATCCGAAATGGAAAACAGGGTTCATAACTTTAATGCGGGGCCCGCGGCTTTGCCGCTGCCGGTGTTAGAGGAGATAAGGGAGAACCTCCTCAGCCTCCGTGGGTCAGGCATGTCAATAATGGAAATGAGCCATCGCTCCGCACTGTTCGATGAGCACTTAAACGATACCATCGAGAGGGGGAAGCGGCTGTTGGGCTTAGATGAGAGCCATCATATCCTCTTTATTCAAGGTGGTGCGAGCCAGCAGTTCTGCATGATTCCCATGAATCTCGCCCTTCCGGGTAAACCCGTTGACTATATTAATACCGGAGTCTGGTCAACAAAGGCCATTAAAGAGGCTCGGATTCAGGGCAAGGACGTGAGGATTATCGCCACATCGGAGGACAAGGATTTCTCCTATGTGCCCACCGACTACACGGTGTATGAAGATGCATCGTACCTGCATTTTACCTCAAACAACACCATCATGGGCACCCAATGGCAGCAATATCCCGATGGAAAAAGGGTCCCATTGATATCCGATATGTCCAGCGATTTCATGAGCCATCCAATCGATGTAACATCATTCGGCATGATTTACGCAGGCGCCCAGAAAAATCTCGGCCCCTCAGGGCTCGCGATGGTAATAATCAGGGACGATATGCTCGAAAGGGTTCCCGATAACCTACCCACGCTGCTCAAGTACACGACCTTTCATGATCACAAGTCGCTCTTCAATACGCCTCCCACCTTCACCATCTACGTAATCGATTTGGTGCTTGCATGGCTCGAGGAAACAGTGGGGGGATTGGAGGAAATAGAGAGGATCAACAGACGAAAGGCCTCCATGATCTATGAGGTCATAGATAATAGCGAGATCTACCGTGGCGTAGCAGAGCTCAACAGCCGTTCCTTGATGAATATTACCTTCCGCTTGCCCGATGCGAGATCAGAGGAACGGTTTCTCGCCGAGGCCCAAAAAAATGGATTCGTTGGCCTGAAAGGTCACCGGTCCATCGGCGGCTGTCGGGTGTCCCTTTATAACGCCGTCACCATCGATAGCGCGAAAAGCCTCGCGGCCTTTATGAGGGAATTCGAAAAAACGTATATCTAACACCATGGGAAAAAGACGCATAATCGCGGATCTCATAGCCTCATCTGATCTCGGATCGGAAGTCACGGTTATGGGGTGGGTCAAGACCAAGAGGGAGTCAAAGGGAGGATTCTCCTTTCTCGAGGTAAATGACGGCTCCACTATCAAGAATATCCAGATACTAGCCGACAATCAACTGCCCAATTACGACCAAGAGCTCGTGAAGCTCACCGCTGGCTGCTCGGTTGTCGTGAACGGAACACTCGTCGAGTCCCCGGGCAAGGGACAAAAGGTGGAGATCCAGGCCAAGGAGGTTAAGGTAACCGGCTGGGCCGATCCCGAGAGGTATCCGCTACAAAAGAAGAGGCATTCATTCGAATACCTCAGGACCATCGCCCATCTACGCCCGAGAACCAATACCTTTGGGGCAGTGGCTCGGATAAGAAATGCCATGAGCTATGCGATCCACAGCTTCTTTCAGGAGAGGGGATTTTTCTACGTTCACTCCCCGATCATCACCGGCAGCAATTGTGAGGGTGCGGGCGAGATGTTTCGGGTGACCACCCTCGACCTTGAACGTCTCGCCCTCGAGGAAGGTAAAGTTGACTTCGGGAAAGATTTCTTCGGTAAACCCGCCAGCCTCACCGTCAGCGGGCAACTGGAGGCAGAGATTTACGCCCTTGCCCTGGGCAAGGTGTATACCTTCGCCCCTACGTTCAGGGCGGAAAACTCCAATACCTACCGACACCTCGCGGAGTTCTGGATGGTAGAGCCTGAGATGGCATTCTGTGATCTCGAGGAGAACATGGTCCTCGCCGAGGATCTCGTCAAGAACACCCTGGCCTCTATCCTGGAGCACTGCGAGGATGATATGGATTTCTTCAACCGTTTTGTGAAAACGGACCTCATATCCAGCATACACGATATAGTCAACAGCACCTTCGAGCACCTCACCTATACGGAGGCAATCGAGATACTCTCCAAGGCAGAGGAAAAATTCGAGTTTCCCCCCGCGTGGGGCAATGATATACAGTCCGAGCATGAGCGGTATCTGTGCGAGGAGGTATTCAACAAGGCGGTGGTGGTAACCGATTACCCGAAGGAGATCAAGCCCTTCTATATGAAGGTGAACGCGGATGGTAAAACGGTAAAGGCCATGGATGTGCTCCTGCCGAGGATCGGAGAAATCATCGGGGGCAGCCAGCGTGAGGATGATTACGACGTGCTGCTGGGCCGGATAAAGGAGATGAACCTTGACCCCAACGATTACTGGTGGTATTTAGACCTCAGAAAATACGGCACAGCGGTGCATTCCGGCTTTGGCTTTGGCTTCGAGCGTCTCATGCAGTTCGTGACCGGACTCACCAATATCAGGGATGTGATCCCCTTTCCCAGAACACCCAACAACCTCGAGTTTTAGCGCTCAATACCGGGGATTCATTAATGATCCTCTTGATGACACAGAACGCTTGCATAAGCGAAGGAATGGATTTTATGGATGGGCACTAACTGGTTATGCTATTCTTTATAGCGTAACTTCTTCGCTTTCTGTCAAACTCAAGTACCGAATTATCTCATTCTCTCTCTGCTGTATCTCAAGCAAGATTGGCTCTGACATAGCCTTATATTCTGAAGGACTGTGAACTTTTCTTGCTTTCTCTAAAATCATCTCTAAATTCCTTATAGCCTCTTTGGCCTTTTCTAACTGTTCGTTATTCTTTATCATCCTTCTGAAACTCTGGAATCATAAGAATTTCTCAATATCCTGACTTCACTCCTTATTTTATTAAAAATTTGGGACCTATATTATATGGAACCCTATTCCAGCCACAGTTTACAACGAGCTCCCACTGAGACTTCCTCGCCAACTCAGTGAGCGTTTTATATGGGTGCAGATAGACGATAGATCCAAGAAAGTGGAAAGGTATTGAGCCTGAACACCCCCAGGAAGTTTGGACAGTTCCTTCAAAAAGCGCTTCTTGTATTCAACTTTCCACATCTTGTTTCAAAGACCGATAGAAGTGTTTTGCCTCCTGCACGGAAAGCTGTTCATCATCTGCGACCTCATCCATCAGTCTTGCCAAGCCGTAGTTCTCAATGACCTCTTCCATACGTTCGAATTCCTCGATCGGAATCTGAACAGCTATCGGTTTCTGATTCTCATCAAGAACGATGCTTTTGTGAAGTTCAAGCATGTCAAACCTCCGAATCTAGTGTTCATTGTTCTTTCACATAACAGCAGGCATCAGCCGCGCGGTTTCTCGCGTCGGCTGGATGCCTTTGTTGGCTCTGGTTTTTTTGGAGCAAGACGGACGACCTTATGCCCGGAAGCGACCTGAATCGAACGTAGATCGTTGCAGATCGCAGTAAGATCACCTCGAAATCTCCGGGTATGCTCCATTCGGTGCTTGCGCACTTCTTCAACAATTGGGTCTTTCATTGGTCAACCTCCAACAATTCTTGAGGGGAACAGATTTCGGGACAAACGTATCCTTCGCGTTCTACAATCCTCCTGACAGCCTTTCGGATGAAGGGGTTGTTGAGGTGAGCAAAGTTCCATGTGACCGCAACGTCCATGCCGTTCATTACAGCCACGGCGATATGAAGGGCATCTTCCGGATACTCGGCAGGTATACCTCTGCCAGCAACGATCTTTTCAGCGAGAAATCTGGCATCTTCGTCAATGTCGAGCATTGGGAAGGCTTCAATTGCTGCGAGTCGCATCTTGGCTTGATCTGGATCACCTTTTCCTGCCTCTTCATACACGATTGCCGAGATGTATGTCTCATACTTTGACGTCAGGTAAGGCCAAAGGTCCCGTGTGGTTTCCTGGTGACCGGCAACAATGATGTCACGGCTTGGACGAGCAGTGAGGTAGCTCACTACACTCGTTTCGATGTACACTCGTTTTTTCATGTACCAATTATACCAATTTGGCGATTCTTATCAAAGACAATGATGAATATGGCTATCAAGAGCCAACGTAAAGTTAACCGGCGAGCTTCAGCGAGTCCGCGTTAAACGATTGGTGTACGCCCGGCATGGGCGTGAACTTATGGGGTGACCCGCCATCGCATAAGC
>CAZJXD010000166.1:0-6109 GCA_964549945.1 uncultured Desulfobacteraceae bacterium
GGATTTTTCCCTGGCCGGGAGACGACGGCCAGGGAAAAGGACCTCTGCATTCGGCAGAATGTTTTTCAAAGACCGGGAGGCGGTGCGCTGTCTTTCAACACACAAGCTCCCGGAGGGCTGGGATCTTTTGCCCGATCGGTATCTCCCGATGGGGCAAAAAAAGGACTCCCTCTGGACTCTCCGTGGCTCTGTGGCGCAGGAAAAGCGAAACGCATCGCTCTTCTGCCAACCTCGTGCTTTTATTATCCGGAGCTAATTATATAAACATATTTTATTGTCCAAGAGTTATGAGAGCCACTCCTTCTCAAGGGCCGAGAGCCTCCCCTCCTTTATCGATTCACGGATCTCACGCGTTAATGACTCCAAGAAATTCAGATTGTGAATAGCCGCCAGGCGCATTGCCAAGGGCTCCTTGGTCATGAACAGATGCCTGAGATAGGCCCTGGAGTAATTGCGACAGGTGTAGCAAGGACACCCATTCTCGATGGGATTGGGATCCTCCCTGAAACGCGCGTTCTGGATATGTATCCGGAATCTCTCAGCCTCCCTCACTAGGAACGTCCCCGTCCTGGCCGCTCTCGTGGGAAAGACGCAATCGAAGAGATCAATCCCCCTCCTGACCACCTCAAAGATGTCATCAACCTCGCCGATGCCGAGGAGATGTCTGGGTTTCTCCCTTGGAAGGAGCGGCGCCGTCCACTCCAGAACCCGCCACATTTCCTCCTTTGATTTCCCCAGAGACCCACCAATGGCATACCCGTCGAAACCCAAACCAGCCATGAACCCGGCGCTCTGCTGCCGCAAGTCACGATACGACCCTCCCTGCACAATGCCTACGAGCGCCTGTTTCCCTGAACTACTATGCTTGAATTCCTCCAATGAACGCGCGGCCCACCGGTGCGTCCGGTCCATCGCCCCCTTGGTGTAGCGGTAATCGTGGAGAGGAGAGGTGCACTCATCAAGCGCCATGACGATATCGGCACCGAGCTTTCTGCCTATCTCAAGTACCACCTCGGGAGTGAATCGATGCAGCGAGCCATCGAGATACGAAACGAATTCAACGCCATCCTCGTCAACTCTCACCAGAGGCCTCCCTTTCCTGGATCGCAAATGAACACTCCGTTCCATCTTCTCCGGAAAGATCGGCGCGATCTTCCCCACACCGTGTTCCTTTGCCACGCCAAGGCTGAAGATCTGGAATCCCCCGGAATCGGTCATCAGTGGGCCGTCCCACCCCATGAATCGATGGAGCCCTCCCATCTTCTCGATCAAATCCTCGCCTGGCCGAAGGTGAAGGTGGTAGGCGTTGGTGATGATAACCTGACTTCTAAGGTCCCGAAGCTCATCCGCGGATACGGACCCTATGATCGCGTGCGTGCCTACGGGGACGAATGATGGCGTGTGAATTATCCCGCGCGTGGTGACTATCTGACCGAGGCGTGCATCTCCTTGCGTTGCTAAAATATCGAACGTGAACATCAGTAGAAGATCGTTACGGTACGATGGTGGTGCCTTGAGGTGAACTCCTCTTGTTGCCCGAGATTCCACAGGATCCAGTCGACCTCGAAGGCCCTCAATGACCTCCCCAGGAGCGTCAGCTCCCCACGAATCATATCAACCGCAGAGATGGTATTCGCCCTGATCTCGATCTCCTCAGGGCTTCCAGCCACAAGCGGTACCATTCGATCAACCCTTTGCGCGAGGTCATCGTCGTAGTTCAGGATTTCCAGGTGACGGAGCACCTGGGGAAGCTTGTAGTCGGCAAAGGCGGTGAGCCGATCGATATCCTCAAATTGACCCCACCTCGTTCCCTCAAATGTCCCGTAGAGATCGGCACAAAATATCTGTGCCCTCTTGTAGAAATATACCCTCCGACCTAGGTATTCCGCTACGTCCCGGAAAGATGATAGTGTTTCAACGAGCAATCCCACCAGTTTCTCTGCCGAGCCTCCCGCAGCCTCCACTAATCCAGAGGCTTCCCCGTGGTACCCCTCCAAAAGGACGTGCCCGAGTTCGTTGAGGATCTTCACGCGTTCCTCCATCAGCTGCAATTCCCCTCGCCCGCCCAGAATCTCTCGTAACGTTTCTAACGAGAGTCCCGCCAAATACTCTGCCCTTGTGAGGGGAATCCCCGACTCAATTGCCCGGGTGAGTGAGGCTGCCAGCGCAAAGTAGCCCGAAAGCCTCCTCGATCCGAATGTGATCTCCCACCTGTTCCCCTCTGTCGCGGGCCAGAAGCAAAAATTGAGGCCGTCCAAGACGAGAAGATAGGAGACCGTCTCCTGACCGCCCTCCCAGAAGTGGCAGGTTCTGTTCCAAGGAGGCACCTCGCTTCCGCCCTCATACAGCCTTCTCGAGAAATCGACTACGGCCTCCTTGTTGATACGCACAGAGGTGCTCACCCCTGATACATGATGTGCTGTATCCAGGACTTCACGCATGCTTCTTATATGATGATCGCATGAGATGGTTGTTTTTCTTAGGGCGCACGGTTGCCGAGGTACAAGGCTAATTTTTCGATGCCGAGGCCCCTTTGCTCATTTTGTGAGCTCAACGTATTCCGTTATTACGTCTTCCATGAATTTCTCCATGCCCTCCCTGGTCTTATAGTGGCTCACAAGATCTTTAATTACGTAGAGCGGTAAGGTGGCGATATCGGCACCTGCGAGAGCAGCCTCTCTCACCTGGCGAGCATTTCTTAGGCTCGCCGCTAAGACCTCCGCTGTCACCTCATATCTCTGAAAGACCTCCACAATCTGCTCGACCAAATCAATGCCCGAAACAATCCCGTTATCCTCAAGGACCTGCTCGTCCCTCCATATACCCTGAGCCGGGAAATAATCCGGTTTATTAAATTGAATACCGTTTTGTGACCTTATGTAGTCATCGATCCTGCCCGCAAAAGGGCTCACAAAGGCTGCACCCGCCTTGGCGGCCAACAACGCCTGCTCCGGGGTGAATATGAGGGTACAGTTGACTGGGATATTCTCACCTGAGAGCTCCTTTATCGCCTTCAGCCCGTCGAACTCATCCGCCTCCGCTCCCTCGAAGGCCGGGTTAATCGGTATCTTGATATACACGTTATTGGCAACCGGATTGAATCTCTCATATATCCTCTTTGCCTGCTCCACCATCTTTTCATGGGTGTACTCCGTTACCTCCAGGGATACGGGCGTGCCCTCTGCTACAATCAAGATCCTCTCTATGTACTGGGCTAAGTCTATCTCCTCGCCCCTTGCCTTAAGCTCATCTACGGCTCCCTTTAAAAGAGAGGGGTTTGTGGTTACGCCGTCCAGAAATCCGCTGCTAAAGGCCTCTTCTATCTCAGATAACTTGGCTGAATCTATGAATATCTTCATGCCCCTACCTCCTTCCTCATGTCCAGAGTATAATTTTTTATTATATGTAAACATTGCTCGTGCATCAATGCCCCATTTCCTCTCCGTCTCCACACGCTATTAACAATAGATGCTCGAGGATTGCAACAATATTTCACGAACTGGAAGCCTGGGAAAGAAGCTTTTCTGTTGACGAATCTTCTCCTTAGTTGGTAGGAGAGAGTGACCTATGGAGTCAAGCCATGGTATCTTTCAACTAGGAGCATAGAGATGGGCGCCAATATGGAACTCTACCTGCGAGCCACCCCAACCATTGATGCGGATCACGGAAACATTATGGAGGCTGCGACAAGACTGACAACCGGGTGTTCAAGCGATCAGCAGAGGGCGGTGAACCTCTTTTACTTCGTGCGGGATACGATCAGGTATAACATCGACATGATCTCGGTGTTCATCGAGGACTTCAGGGCATCCAAGGTTCTCGAGTGGGGAAAGGGGTACTGTGTTCAGAAAGCGGTGCTCTTCGCTGCCCTTGGAAGGGCCTCGGGCATCCCCAGCCGGTTGATGTTCGCCAAGATCAGGAACCACAAGGTGCCTTCCCACATCCTTCAGATGATGGGAAGCAACCTGTTTCCCGGGCACGGGTATAACCAGTTCTTTCTGGGTGGCAGGTGGGTGAGCGCCGCTGCCACGTTCGATAAGGAGCTCTGCGAGAGGAACGGATTGCCTACCGTGGAATTCGATGGAAAAAATGATGCGGTCTTGCCCGAAAGGGATCTAAGGGGAGAGCCCTACATAGAATATGTGGAGAAGTTTACCCCGAGAGATGACCTCCCCTTTGAGTGGATTGCCCAGAGGATCTCCAAGGTCGTTGGTCCAGATAAGCGCCCCCGGTTTCACAGGGAACAGGGCGAAAAAACCACCACTGGGAGCGGGGATACCTCATAGGGCCTTCAGCTCCCTCACCGCTGATACAAGCCCCGAAACCATCTCGGTTGCTTTGCCCAGAAGCAAGATATCGGTGATATGATCGGTGAGCACCGTTCTCTCCAGGTTTATCTCGATTATAGCGGCGCCAGCCTGCTTCGCCTGCCTCGGAAGCACGTTAAAGGGGGAGACCACGGCGGAGGTGCCGATTATCAATAGGGCCTGGCAGCTCGAGGCGAGCTGGTAGCTCCGCGTCATGGCTACCATGGGTATCGCTTCGCCGAAGAAAACTACATCTGGCTTAAGTATCCTTCCACACTCACAATAAGGTGGGTACTCGCCCCTCTTCTGCTCATAGTCATATCTCCTGTTGCACCATAGACAGGTGAGCGAGCGGGAGTTCCCGTGGTACTCAATCACGTCCTTGGAGCCTGCCTCCTGGTGGAGGTTGTCAACGTTTTGAGTGATCACGCTCTTAAGAAGGCCCATCGCCTCTAACTCGGCCAACCCAATGTGGGCGGTATTGGGCCGAGCCTTATCAACGGTCTCCTCCATTTCACGCAACATCCGCCACACCTTTTCCGGGTCCCTCTGAAACGAATAGATCGACGCGTACTCGTCCGGATCATACCTGTCCCAGAGCCCGCCCTTGCTCCTGAAATCCGGAATCCCCGACTCCACGGAGATACCCGCGCCGGTGAGGGCCAGAGTCAGGTTGGAGTCCAAAACCGCCCGTGCAGCCCTTTCAATTGATTCATCCATCTGCAAGTCTTTGTTGGATTGGTTCTACTGGATAATTTGTTTTACTAGTGCTTACTGGTTTTACTGGTTCAGCTGGTTGTATGAGTTCTGGTTGTTTTGTTGTTTCATATTGCTCCATCTCCTATATGCTCGGAGGGAAACGAACCAGGCAAACCAATCAAACGAATCAAACCAGTTCAACCAATAAAGCTAGTTCAACTAGTTGAACCAATTGAACAGTATTACGTTACCTCGAGGCTGATATCCACCGACCTGGCCGAGTGGGTGATAGCGCCAACGGAAATCAGGTCCACGCCCGTTTTGGCGATCTCCTCAATTGATTCCAGCGTCACACCGCCCGAGGCCTCCAAAAGCACCCTGCCTCCGGCAATGGCCACGGCGCTGCTCATCTCCTCCAGGGACATGTTATCCAGCAGGACTGCATCCGCCCCCGCATTGACGGCCTCTTCAAGGCCGTGGATATCAGTCACCTCAACCTCAATGCGCAAGGTATGGGGCACGTGGGCCTTTACCCTTTCCACAGCCCTCGATATGGACCCCGCTGTCACGATATGGTTATCTTTGATGAGGATACCGTCGAAAAGCCCAAAGCGGTGATTGGATCCCCCGCCTACCCTCACCGCATATTTCTCCAGCAGACGTAATCCCGGTAGGGTCTTCCGAGTATCGATGACGCGGACCTCGGCGGGATACGTCTTCTCCACATATCTCCTGGTAAGGGTGGCAATGCCCGAGAGATGCTGGAGGAAATTGAGGGCCGTCCTCTCCCCGCTGAGCATCGCCCTCATTGAGCCTTTGAGCTGAGCGATGTAGGTGCCATCTCGAACTACATCTCCATCATGGAACCTTGATTCAACTTCTATCCCTGGATCGAGGAGGGAGAAGACCCGGGAGAAGATCTCCATTCCCGCGAGGACCAGCTCTTCCTTCGCCAACAGCCGTGCCTCACCCCTTAGCCCAGGCTCGACGATAGCCGAGGTGGTGAGATCACCCGGCCCAATATCCTCATCCAGTGCGTTCTCGATTATCCTGTCAACGAGCTTGGAGTTGCCGGGGTTCACCTCAGTTCCTCGATGAGAGTG
>CAZJXD010000167.1:0-6057 GCA_964549945.1 uncultured Desulfobacteraceae bacterium
GGATTAGCCTGTGGAGTTATAAACTACAGGCATTCTTTATCGGGTGCGTCTTTGCCGGTGTGGCCGGGGCATTACTTATTCACTACTTTAGTTTCGCCAGTACGGATCAATTTCCCTTTTTTGATTCGGTCTGGTATCTGGGGATGTTGATCGTGGGGGGTATGGGCAATACGACAGGGGCTATCTTTGGCGCCGTTGCCCTCAGGCTGCTGGATGAACTGGTTACCATGGCGGGCCCCGTTCTATCCGCAGCCGTTGCTCCTCAGGCAGCCGCCTCGCTGGCCCTCATCTCCCACGGATTGATAGTCATCATCTTCCTCATCTTTGAACCCCGGGGACTTCATCACCGCTGGGAGATGATCAAGGCCTATTTCAGCCTCTGGCCTTTCTCACATCAAGAATAAAAAGGAAAGGGGGTGATTGCATTCGAAAGGAATGTCCGAGGTACCGTCTAAAGTAAACCATAAACGAGAAAAGGAGGGAGAAAATGGCTAAGATTAGATTGTTAGTAGTTTCGGTGATTGCCGTGGTGGTGGCATTATCGCTACTTCCTGCCGTCGCTGAGGCCGACAAGGTATTATATATCGGCGGCACTCAGTCGCTCACCGGGCCATTTGCCGAGGATTCGGCAGCAGTGCTGCTGGCCATTCAGGACTATGCCAAATATGTCAATGAGACCAAAAAGTTGGCTCCGTGGCGCAAAGAGAAATGGCCCGCAGATATCACTCTGGAGGTGATGTGGCGGGATGATGAGCTCAAACCGTCCAAGGCGATGCCCATCTACGAAGAGCTCAAGGCCAAGGGAATGCTGGTTGCCAGGATATCGGGCTCGCCCATAGCGCTGGCGCTCAAAGACAGAATGTTTGAAGACCACATGGGGGCCACGAGCATGGCCACTGGAGCGTACTACCTGTCGCCGCCTCAAAGCTGCTTTACCTATTACCCTATTTATACCGATGCCTGTGCCGCCATCGCCGACTGGTTCAAGGAGAACTGGAAGGAAACAAGGAAACCACGGGTTGCCTACCTAACCGCAGACAATGCCATGGGGAGGTCGATCGAGATCCCTGAGATGAAGGCGTATCTCGAGAAGATCGGCTATGAGTTCGTGGGCACCCAGTATGTGCCCCTCGTAGCTACCTCGCCGCCCACCACCCAGCTTACCTGGCTCAAGCAAAAGGGTGTTGATCTTGCCCTGGGCGTTATGATCAACGCCGGCGCACAACCCACGGTAAAGGAGATGGTCAGGCTGGGGATGGGACCCTATCAGCCCTACAAGATGACCTTTGGCACTGCCTCGCCAGGTCATGCTGCTTTGCTCGTTGAAGCCATGGGTGAGCTGGGCGACGGGTATGTCTGCGCCGGTAGCTTCCCTCCCATGGAGGACATCTCCGTCCCGGGGGTAAAGTTTCTGCACGAATTGCAGAAGATGGTTCACCCCGACAAATATAATGGCAATATCATGTATGAGGGGGGTTTCCTGGAGGGCACGATCCAGGTTGAGGCGTTGCGGCTGGCCATGCAAAAGGTGCTCTTTGAAAAGCTCACGCGGAAAGACGTGCTGGAGCAGGGCTTTTACAGGATAAAAAATCTTGAAACGGGTGAGGTCAGCAGCACACCGATAACCTATGGTCCGGGCGATGTGGAGGGTGTTGATGAGGTGCGTGTCGACCAGGTGCAGAAGGGTAAGGTGGTAAAAGTTGGTCTCTACCCATTGCGCCACATCTATACAAAAAAATAGATAGAACTCGTATTTCCGGGGCCTCTATCATGAATAGAGGCCCCGGAAACTCCCACCGCTACAACATTGGTCTCATAAATAACCAAAAACAAGGAGGGAAAAAATGAGAATAAAAGGCCTATTCATTATAGCCGGATTTCTGTGCCTCACCATAACCTTTATTCCCATTCAAGGAGCCTATGCGGCGCCCAAGGTGATTGAGCTCAAATTTGCCAACTACCTGCCCGCTCCCGCGGGACAATCAAAGATATGTGAGGAGTTCAACGCTGAACTTGAAATGAGAACCGGCGGCAGGGTAAAAATTCGTTATTTTCCCGGCAGCTCCCTGCTCAATGCTCCTGGGGTGATCAAGGGTGTTGAGAAAGGGATTGCGGACATCGGGTTCTCCCATATCGAGTATTCACCCGGGCGTTTTCCGGTCATGGAGGCCGCAGAATTGCCGCTGGGGTATCCAAGCGGCTGGGTTGCCAACCAGATCATGAATGACTTTTATAACAGGTTCAAACCCAAGGAATTCGATGGCTTCAAGGTGATGTGGTTCCATGCGAATACCCCCAGCATGTTGATGACCGTGAAGCCGGTGCGGAAAATGGAGGATATGAAAGGCCTGATCATCCGTGCCCCTGCCATCCTCGGGGATGTCATCAAGGCCCTGGGAGGGACGCCGGCGCCGACCCCGGTGATGGAGACCTATGACGCCATAGCAAAAGCCGTGATCCAAGGCGCCTTCGTGGGCGGCGGTGAGGCCAAGAATCTTCGGTTCGGCGAGGTTGTCAAATATATCACGGATTCCTGGCGTGTCGGGAACTCCTACCCCTTCTATGTGGTCATGAACAAGAAGAAATACAACGGCCTGCCCCCGGATATCAAAGAGATCTTCGATACCCTGTGCGGAGAATACAAGGAGCGGTTTGCCCTGATGTGGAACGCCCAGGATTTTGATGGCCGGGCCTTCGGTGAAGCGAAGGGCGTCGAGTACATTACCCTGCCCAAGGAAGAGCAGGAGCGCTGGGCCAAAGCAGTCGAACCGATAATCGAGGATTATATCCAGAGAATGGTCTCCAAGGGCTTTGGCGAATCCGAGGTGCGGGGCTGGATCACGTACCTGAGAGAGCGGGCCGATTACCTGACAAAAAAACAGCTGGCACTGCACATCAAGTCCGTGACCGGTCCGCCGGAATTGAGGCAATAGAGACATCATTTGTCACAAACGATACCACCCCCATCCCGCTCTGTGTAGTACGGGGATGGGGGAGTTATCCCATGGAAGGTGAATTTCATGCCGGGCTTGCAGAGATTTGAGACCCTCAATCAAAAGATCAGCTCAGCGATCGAGTGGGTGGGGCTGATCGGATTTCTGGTCATAATGCTGATTACCACCGTTGATGTGATTGGTGCAAAGCTATTTCTGAGCCCGGTCTTCGGGGCATTGGACATCGTCATGCAGGCCCAACTCATAGCCATGTCCTTTGCAGCTGCGGCAACGCTCATTGCTGGGCGGCATGTAGCGGTTGAGTTTTTCGTTCCCCTGCTGCCAAAGCCGCTCCAGAAAATGGTCGATGTCTTCGTCAATCTCCTGGGCCTGGCCCTTTTCGTCATCTTAGTGTGGCGCCTCACCGAGTACGCGCACTCCTTGCAAACCGTAAATGAACTCACCCCAACCGCCCGTATCCCCCTGTATCCCTTTGCATATGGTACGGCCTTTGCTGGTATACCGGTTTGTTCGGTTTATCTCTACTACTTGCTTGAATCCATAGTCAGACTGGTGAGGCGATGACCCCTGAAATCGTGGGCATGATCGGCATTGCGCTCCTGATCTTCCTTTTTCTTCTGCGCGTGCCCATCGCCTTTGCCATGGCCATTGTTGGGCTGGTCGGGTTCGCCTATCTCAGTGATGCAGAGTCCGCCCTTGCTATATTGGCCCAGGATGTCTATGAAACCCTGTCTAACTATCCCCTGTCCGTAATACCCATGTTTATCCTCATGGGTTCCTTTGCCTTTGCATCGGGGATCAGCCAGAGGCTCTATTCCACGAGCTACACATGGGTCGGCCAATTCCGCGGGGGGCTCACCATCGCCACCGTGCTCGCGTGCTCTGGCTTCTCGGCAATATGCGGGTCCACAGCAGCCACCGCAGCCACCATGGGCAAGATCGCCCTCCCCGAGATGAAAAAATATGGCTATGACGATGTTCTGGCCACCGGTACCGTTGCATCCGCCGGGACGCTTGGTATTCTCATCCCGCCAAGCACCGTCCTGATCGTTTACGGAATCCTGACAGAGCAATCCATCGGACAGCTCTTCATCGCCGGCATCCTGCCGGGCGCGATCCTGAGCGTCTTCTTCGTGGCCACCGTTGCGCTTTTATGCGCGCGCAATCCGAATCTCGGCCCTTCTGGTGCCCCGACGAGTTGGAGAGCGAAGGTGCGCTCCTTGAGCGGAATTATTGAGGCCGTTATCTTGTTTTCCCTGGCCATCGGCGGGCTTTTTCTCGGGTGGTTCAGCCCGACACAGGCCGGGGCCGTTGGAGCCATGGGCGCATTGGTCATCGGTCTGTTCCGTGGTCACTCCGATCTGGAAGTTATCGTGGAATCCACAAAGGACGGAATTCGCACGGCCTGCATGGTCCTTTTCATTCTCGCGGGTGCCACCGTATTCGGGCATTTTCTCGCCATATCCAATATCCCCTTTGCATTGGCTGAGTGGGTGGAGCATTTACCCCTTCCGCCCATGGCCATTATGGGTGTATTGCTCATCATCTACTTTATCGGCGGTTTTTTTATGGATGCAATGGCCATGATCGTGGTGACGATTCCCATCTTCTTCCCCATCGTGGAAAGGCTGGGATTCGATCCGATCTGGTTTGGTGTTATGATAGTGCTGGTCGGAGAAATGGGGGTCATCTCGCCGCCTGTGGGCGTCAATGTATTTGTGATCAAAGGCATTGCGCCGGATATCCCGCTGGAGAAAATCTTTCGGGGGATCTTTCCCTTCCTGGGAGCTCTCATTTTGCTGACCATTGTGCTCTTGATTTTCCCGAAGATCGCCACATTTCTCCCCAGCCTGGTTTCTTAGGCGATCACATGATCCGATGGGCATGCCGGGTTGTTTACGATACGATCACTACGGGGACACATGAAAATTGACTCTGACAGCATAGATAAATGAGGGTTTCTAAAGATCCGTGCCTGTAAAATCTTTAGCTCAAGGAGGCCACCATGATACTCACGAAAAAGGATCTGGCTATATTGGATAAATTTAAATTCGACGTACTGCCCGTAGGCGTTAAATTCTCGGCCAAGCGACCAGATACGGTAAAGAGGCTGGACGAACGCATGGCCTTCTGCGAGATGCTCAAGAGGGCACAGCAAGGGGACGCCTTTTTTGTCGATGAGAAAAACCACACCTGTGAGGCAGGATTATATGTATTGGGGCAGGCAGATGCCCCGGAGCCTTTCATAAGCGGGCGATTTGGAGCCGGGCTGCAGATCTTCGATGAGCCGCGTTCCGCAAGCAGGCTGTACCTATATATCCCAAAGATAGGCAGAGATGTGGTTCGCTATGTTGCCTTTTCCCCGCTCGATACGCTCCCATTCGAGCCGGACCTCTTGATCCTCCTCGCCAACGTCAACCAGACAGAAGTATTGCTCCGGGCAATGAGCTATCGAACGGGGAAGATGTGGGTGAGCAAGTTCTCAGCCGCGATAGGGTGCGCATGGACCTACGTTTACCCCTATCTCACCGGGGAGCTGAATTATTTCGTTACCGGTCTTGGCCACGGTATGAAGCGCAGAAAGCTGTTTCCGGAAGGCCGGCAAATTATCTCGATCCCCTTTGACCTGTTGCCCTCCCTGCTCCAGACATTGCGGGATATGCCGTGGGTCCTCCCCGCGTATAAACCGGACGGACTGGAATTCGTCAGACGACTTCTTATTGATTTGGGCATTGCCCCGCCTCAGTAATTAGAAGCCGTAATGGGATCTCATAGGATCTGTTTGTAATAGTCGTTCGTTTTTTAGAGAATTCTTAACATTTTTTTGAAGTTAACTGGTTATCATTCCATTATAGTTTTTTCTCAATGTCCTCTCGTAAAGCCGTCTTGTCGATCTTTTGAGCCTTGGTGAAGGGCATGGCATCGACAAACTCAATTCGCTCCGGAAGCTGAAGCACCGATGCTTTCCTGTCTTTCAGAAACGAGATGATTGTATCGAAATCTAATTCGGCCCCCGGCCTGGGCTGGATATACGCACAGGCCCTTTCACCCATCTCAGGATCGGGCATGGGGATGACGGCAACAAGGGCCACGTCGGGATGAC
>CAZJXD010000168.1:0-6055 GCA_964549945.1 uncultured Desulfobacteraceae bacterium
CTGTTCCGGAAATAGGCCCCTATGATGCCTTGATTCGGATGAAGGCTTGTGTCCTGGCTAAGGACAACCTGAAATTGAAATGGATAGTAGGGGTGATACATGCCTGATATCATTGAGCCCGAATTGAAAAATCAGATCATTTTGGACAGCAGTGGCTAACTTTACTTATTGTTTTCCTTTCTTACGGATAAGATAACAAACCTCATTAGAGAAGAGGAGAAATTATAGAACATTCGCACTTTCTCGATATTATTTTCTTAATCAAAAGCGCAATTACCATGGAATAAGAGGATACATAAACATCACAAAGAGTGCTCGTTATGGAAAATATAATACCCATCTGTTTCGATCCAAGAGCTGTAATCAAGTGTTTTCTGAGAATTGAAACACTATCTTTTTACACTCCAACCATAATAGTAAAACCATCGGACGCAGCATCCTGGCCGTTGCCGAATGGTGTGATGAAGGAAAGGAGGAAATAATGACTGTAATTGACGTACATGCCCACATAGTAAGCGAGGAGTTCATCGCTGATGTCCGCGCTGGAAAGTTCGGCCCCTCGCTTTCCGTCGAGCCCCACCCGAGGAGTGGGGAGGTCCTTGTCACCAAGTATTATGAACAGCAAAAAGAGCGTGTCCACAGGAATCCGCTGCCAAAAGAGACATACGATGTGGACATGCGCTTACAAGACATGGACCGTATGGGGGTGGACAGGCAGATTCTCTCCGTGGTGCCGCCGTGCACTTACTACGGTATGGATCCAGGCCTGGGGCAAGAGATCGCCGCGAGCCTCAATGATCATCTGGCCTCACTCGCGCAGAGAACGCCTGCGCGCTTCTCCTCCATGGCCACCGTTCCCCTTCAAGATCCGGTCCGTGCAGCGGATGAACTCGGCAAGGCAGTAAAAGCGGGCCACGTGGGCGTTGAGATAGGCACGAACGTGGTGGGGAAAAACCTCGACGACCCTGCACTGGATGTGTTCTGGGACAGAGTCGTCTCTCTGGATGTGCCGGTATTTCTTCATCCTGTAAGTGTCCTGGGGATCAACGATCGGCTGAGAGATTACTATCTCTTTAACTTTATCGGCAATCCCCTGGATACAACCATAGCAGTTGCGTGCCTGATATTCGGCGGGGTAATGGACCGCTTCCCGACCCTCAAGGTGGTGCTCTCCCATATGGGAGGTTTCACACCCTGGATTAGGGGGCGGTGGCAGCGTGGGTATCACGAGCGCGAAGAAGCAAAGATACACAAGGTTGCGGCCCCCATGGACTACTTCCGGCGGTTCTACTATGATACGATAATCCACGATGCTGAGAACTTCGAGTTCGGGGTGAAAGTAGTCGGTGTGGGGCGGGTAGTGTACGCGACGGACTATCCCTTCGATATGGGTTATCTCGGTCCCGCTAAAGAGATCCCTGGCCTGTCCCGTCTCTCCCAGGCAGATCAAGAGAGAATACTCTCGACCAATGCGCAAGAGCTCTACAATCTCTAAGATTGTGCGGTCGAAATCTAGGAGAAGCTTTGGCAAACACTCCTAAGAAAATAACTGTGCAGAAAAGAGCACAGGAGGAGGTTTATGAAAGGATATGCAGGGAAAATCCTGTGGGTAGATCTTACCCGCAGGTCCATCACGGTGGAGCCCACTGAAAATCACGACTTGGTCCATTTTATTGGGGGCCGGGGATTGGGTGCCAAGCTCCTTTACGAACGCCTGAGAACCCGCCTGGATCCCTTGAGCCCTGAAAATCTTATCCTTTTGGGTACAGGCCCCCTTACCGGGACCTTTATGCCCGGCGCGGGGAGGCACGTGATCATGAGCAAATCCCCGGAGACCGGTTACTTTGTTGATTCATACAGCGGCGGTTTCTTTGGCCCGGAAATGAAATTTGCAGGCTACGACATGATCGCACTCTCGGGCCGGTCCGAAAAGCCCACCTATCTGTGGATTAAAGACGAGAAGGTGGAGTTTCGAAATGCCGACCATCTGTGGGGCAAATATACGTATGAAACGGAAAGGCTTTTGAAGGAGGAGGTGGGGGATCCTTGTGCTAGATCCGTGGTCATCGGCCCAGCAGGAGAAAGGCTTTCCAATCTTGCCATGGTGCAGAACGACTATGCTCACCAGGCAGGGAGAGCGGGCACTGGTGCCTTGTTCGGCTCCAAGTGCATCAAGGCGGTGGTGGTACGGGGAACCGGTGGGATTAGTGTGGCCAATCCAGAAAAAATGCTGGAGTTTGTCATGAAAAACGTACAGGAAAAACGACGCATGCCCGAGAGAAAGCAGGCCGTGGCCAATCGCATGCGCTATGGAACCCCCTATACCCTGAACATCACCAACAAAATCGGCATCCTTCCCACGAAAAACTTCTTGGAGGGCCGATTCGAAGGGGCCGACCGCATCAATGCCTA
Source organism: uncultured Desulfobacteraceae bacterium (assembly GCA_964549945.1). GTDB lineage: Bacteria > Desulfobacterota > DSM-4660 > Desulfatiglandales > B25-G16 > B25-G16. The sequence goes on from CAZJXD010000168.1 coordinate 2,413, forward strand.
TGCTTTTGAAAAAACCATAAAGAAGAGCGACAAAGCCTGTTTCTGCTGTAGCCTCCCTTGCAACAAGCACAGCCTGGTGCGAAACGGCCCTTACCAGGGCACAGAAATGGGAGGACCAGAGTATGAGACCAACGCGCTTCTGGGCGCCAACCTGGAGATCGACTCCCTGGAAGCAATTTTATATCTCAATTATCTCTGTGACAACCTGGGCATGGACACCATAGGCACGGGCAACCTGGTGGGATTTGCCATAGAGTGCTACGAGCGGGGAATTCTCACCAGAGAGGATTTTGACGGTCTGGAGCCACGGTTCGGGGATCCTGAGTTTGCCTCCCGGCTGATTCACAAGATCGCTTACCGGGAGGGCATCGGGGATCTCCTGGCCCAAGGGGTGAAAAAGGCCTCCGAGAGCCTTGGAAAGGATTCCATGGTCTTTGCCATGCATGGAAAAGGCTTGGAATATCCGGCCTACAGGCCGGGGATGCTTTCTCCGGCATTCGCCCTGGCCTACGCCATCTCCGAAAGGGGGGCTTGTCACCGGCGTGCCTGGCCTGCGGTAAAGGAGCAGAGTTTGAAGCCCGGCAGCATCGAGGGCCGCGCCCAGCTGGTTAAAGAGCTTTACGACACCCGGATCCCGCTGGACTGCGGGGTGGTGTGCACCGTGCCCACAGAAGTTGGTGGAATCACCATGGAGGAGATCGCCAAACTCTATGCCTATGTGACAGGTCATGAGTTTACCGAACGGGACATGCGAGATCTGGCGGACCGGGTGGCCGCACTGCTCAAGCTCTTCAACATAAGGGAGGGCCTGAACAAAGAGGAAGAGCTGAGACTGGCCCCCAGGACCTTTGAGCCAGAGGTTACCTCGCCCATGGAAGGCCAGCGCTTCACCCGCGAGATGCTCAAGAGGATGCTGGAGGAATATTATCAAATGCGGGGATGGGACCAGGATGGAATTCCCAAAAAGGAGACGCTGGAGAGGCTGGGCCTCACGGATTTTATTTCCCAGGAAGGGCAAAGACAATAGGATACGATGGAGGAAGGCTTGTGGCAGTGATACGAACAGATCCAAAAAGGTGCAAGGGTTGCCGGTACTGTGAATCAATTTGTTCTTACGCCCACACGGGAACCATCGCTCCCACCCGATCAAGAATCCGCATCCGAAGCGAAGCGCTCAAGGGCAGGGATGTTCCTGTGGTCTGCCAACAGTGCAAAGAGAGGCCTTGCGTTGAGGCCTGCCCTTTCGGCTCTATCGTCGATGATCCCTCATTGGGCATTGTGAAGATCAACGAAGAGCTCTGTCGGGGATGCGAGGCCTGCATAGAGGCCTGCCCATTTCATGCCATATTCATGGATTCGAGGACAGGAAAAGCCATAAAATGCGACCTTTGTGGCGGGGATCCCATGTGTGTAAAGGTATGCCCGGTCACATTTCATGACGAGAAGCCAGCGCTTCGTTATGACCAAAAACCCGGATGATCACCGCCTGCTTTGACCTGAAATTATCGGCGGGCAGGCCTTATCCCCTCATTTCCCCATTACAATAAGCGTTCTTCCATGGTAATCTCAATAGCTAAACCCTGCCGGATGCCCGATGAACTGGGCCCTATCCTCCAGGGAACGATCGTCGCGTTAGAATCCCAGAGATTCATTGACAAGGATCACGCTGAATTCATCGATATCGGCGGGTTTTTTCATGAGGATCAGAAGGGCGGCGCAGATTCTTCCAGGGACGTCGCAATCGATGCATTCTCCTGTCTGGACGCAGGGAGCCTTTGCGTTCAGGCGTAATGCTGTCATCACCGCTGCCTTTTTCCTTGTTCTGTGGATGCCTAAATCCATCGATTCCACAATCTTATTTGCACCGGCAACGACAATTACCCTCTTGGGGCCTGAGCAGAGGCTCGCTACCCTATTGCCGCCTCCATCCATATTTACCAGAATACCGTCGGAGGATATAGCGTTGAGCCCACTTAAAAAGACATCGGCCTCCCTGTTTTTCCTTTTAAGTTCTATCACACGAGCCCAATCTCCAGAGGCCTCCCAGTGATCAATGACCTGATTTCCCCTTTTCCTCAACTCATCTTTAATACGAAGATCTTCTCTTATTGTGATCGATCCACCAATCGCCACAGTCTCGCTCGGATCGATCCGTTCCAGTATAAAAGACCTCGCTTCATCCTTTGACTCGAAAAAATGAGGATCATATCCTTTCTTCTTTAACGCCTCCAATATCTTAGGTATCCTCTTTTGGAAGTATTCCTTTTCTTGCTCTCTCATGGTACCTCTTTTCGCCCGCTTTTCTCGTTTGGTGGATACGTGACCTGCTTCTGGTCCGTCACCTCCTTTGCCAATAGGCCCGATCATCTACCTTTTTAATACTTTTTTTCCGGTGGTAGACAACCTTGTCGCTCCATACAAGCAGTTTTTTAATGAATCCTGGCATGTGAATAGCCATCCATCTTACCGTATTGTGGAACGGGTTGATGTGCTTGTTCCAAGGGCAAACCGCAATGCATCGGCTCCCGCAGCCAAGCCACTTCCTTTTATTGGCCCCCTGAAAAAAAAGACACCGATCTGCCCTGGTCCACCATTTGGTGTAGCCCGGGTTATGGAAGATATCATCTGGCGGCTCTTCCGTGGGAGGGCCGAAGGGAATGGCATTGGCCGGACAGTAAATGGCGCAGTGCTCGCAGGCCATGCAGAAATCGTGGGTATTGAAAGAGATGGGCCTGTCAGCATCCAAGGGCAAGTCGGTGGTCACCGCTTTCAATCGCATATTGATGCCAAACTCAGGAGAGAGCACGCGTCCGTTTCTGGCAAATTCACCGATGCCCGCATCGATGGCCAGGGGCACCATGAGAAGTTCAGGTCCGGCCACGCCCCGTGTTTCCCTGACCGTAGCATCGTAGCCAATTCCCCGAATGAAATCGGCCAGCTGTGTGGTGATCACCTTGAGCCTGGAGTAAGCGTCTGTGGTGGAAGCATGGGAAAAGTGTGAAGGGGCCAGCTGGTTGAGGCTCGGGCGGTGGGCAACGGCCACCACGATGGCAAATTCGTGGGGAATCTCAATATCCTCGTAAACCCACCTGGGGTCGATCCTGGTGATCCTCACCAACTCGCCGCCAAAGAGCATGGCCACCTTTTTGATGGTCCTGGACATCCATCGTATATCCTTCACCACCACCCTACCCTCCGGAGGGGTCACCGAGAGGGGTTCGGGATCATATTCGGCGCAAAGCCGATTGCTCGCCTTGATCAGGCTCTGACCGAAGCGGTCTTCCGGGTCCAGATCCTTGTAAGGCAGAGAGATCATATGATCATCAAAGCCGGTTCGTGCCATGAACCGTTTGCGGATGTCCTCGCCATAAGGGTTGCTGGGCACCATGGCCCCGAATGCATTGTTCTGACTGTTATGCCTGCTAATGGGTTTGGTAATATATCTCTCGTAGGTGGGGCGTTCCACCTCCTTGATCCCCAGAAACCTTCGCAGCCTCTCCTGAGCTTTTAGCCTCTTCTCGTAAGGCTCCAGAGCCTGCTCTAACTTTCGCCACTTGGTGTGGGCGTGATTTTCCTGAGAAGCGGTCTCTTCTCCATTGAAATCGGATTTCTCCACTTGTTTTTCTAAGTCCATATTAATTAA
>CAZJXD010000169.1:0-5939 GCA_964549945.1 uncultured Desulfobacteraceae bacterium
GCCGGACACATATGTGAAACACATATACTGGCTCACGAGGGAAAAGGAGGGCCAGCTCAGAGCAATTCTCGCGGAGCGCGGCATAAAGCTCAAATCGGGAAAATCGGTGGTGTGCCCGGGGCTCGATGAGATTACCAGGATCATAAGCGTCGCGCCCGAGGTCTGGAGAGGAACCTGTCAGAGACAGGGTAGCTGGTACAGGAGATCGAACAAAAAAGGCCTCTACCTGATTATCAGCTCCTTTGAGCTGGAGGGCTTCGAGCCCTATAGAGAGGCGGTGATCACTCGCTCGGATTTCATCCTTCCGAGGCCTGCAACCAGGGAGGAGAAACAGGAGATGATAGCCGATGAGGGGTTCAAGCTTTTGGTTCCCGAGCAGTGGTATATCGTATCAGATCTCGAGAAGAGGCTCTGGACCAGGTGGGCGCGGAGGCTCGGATCAGAGGACGATTGGGATACGCTTTTTCTCACCCACACTGCAACCCATGCGAATTTCATCAGACCCAGGTTTTTTATCGAAGAAGATGGCCACATCATCCCCTACTCGATTGATCAAAGCGCGAATCTTTGTTCCTGTTGCCTGGAGCTCTTCGGGGTAGTAGGGGGGCGGTGGAAGAAAAAGCTCGTTTCACCCTGTGCAGGGGCGGTGGTCTTCTCAAGGCTTGAAAAAGACCGATACCTGCTGGTAGAAAGTCCTTAGATATTTCTTCTGCGGCGAGGCTCCGGCGTTAGAACGGATGTTATCGAATCAAAAAGTGATCACTTTTTTGTGCTCATCTTTTAACATTTGAGTAAGGGGCTCTCCCATGTATTTTACCTCTATCCCAAGCCTTTCCAGGCTCTCAGAAACCCCGTAGCTATCCGAACATGCCTTGCATGCCAGCAAACCAATACCGGCCTCTCTCATCTCCTGGATGCGATCCTGGAGTTCACCGTCTTCGGTGAGAAGCTTGGCAGAAGGACCCCACACGATCAAGGTCACCTCCTTCCACCATCCCTTGCGCTTGGCATTCAGGGTATACATAAAAGCCATCTTGGTTGCCACCTCTCTATCCCCGCTTGACCATAAGGTAACAAGCGTATCTGGAGTACCCGATCTCTCTTCCATACTAGTTCCCCCTTGAACGGATTTGCCGGCAACTTAGAAAAAATATGCACGTAGGTCAATAAGGAAATAAGCCGCGCCAATCGGCCGGCCTCCAGATCAAGGCCTTATATTCGCGAAGTAGCCTAAGGGCTCCAGCAAGGATCGAAAAAAGACATACAGCTCGCGCCCAAGAAAGATATCTCTCCTATTGATGGTGAGGTGTTCTACGGTAATCTCGCTCGCTCTTCCAGATGCAGTAAGGCGGTGAAATTTAAAATATCCATTCCTGATTAACAAGTTCCTCACGAGAGCTCCTTTTCGCTTGATTTCCCCCTTTCCTGGATCTTCTTTGTCAATCTGTTTGGGGGTCATTGGAGGGGGCATATGCTCCTCTTTGAGGGCATTTCTCTCGACCTCTTCGTGCCTGAAAATCAATCCATCCAGGATAAGTTCGTTTATTATGAGATTTGCGCTGAACAAAGAGGAGTAGTCGATCTGGATAAAGATTTCGTCAATATCCAAAGTCCACCTTGATTCGGCATTTTGGGGTGCCCTTAGGTGGGCATCTTTAAAGGTGAGCGATCCTTTCAAGAGGTTAAGATCCGCACTCTTCTTGTCTATCTCACAATTCCACTTTTTTTCAAACCTTTTCTCCAGGTGATTGAGTGCAGGGCGGTAGACAAAGTAATTTCTAAAAAAGATCAAGGCAATAAGCAGGCAGAGAACTGCAAGGGCAAAATATCTGATCTTACTCATTCATTAACGATAGCTTGATTGGATGAGCTACTCACCCTCTTTCTTTTTTCTTAAGGCGATACCATTCTTCCTCTTTGACACAGCAAACCTATCCCCTTCTTTGAACCCATAGTCTTTCATCAATAGTTTCCTGCTGAGAAGAATCGTCCCCCTCTTGGTGATCTTCAAGGTTCGTTTCACCTCCACATTCTTTTCCGCTACAATATCCTTGATCTTTCCGGCTTCGACCAAGGCATCGTAATACATCCTCCTTAGAGATGCCTTTGTTCGAATGCCCAGCTTTTCCATTATCTCCTTATCGGGTACATTTTTCCTCACCATCTCAATTAATTTCTTCGCTTCTTCTCTCATAGGGTTCCTCCTCTTTAATTTGGATTTTGGTTTATCTGAATTAGCAAATGTAATTATCTCACGAGCTTCTCAAGCCTCTCTTGGCTTCTCTATGACCTTAACTTAAAGGAAAGCAACCAAATGAAAAACCCCACCTCTCTAGATGAGAAATGGGGCCTTTTTATTCATTCCATAGCTTCCCTTTGCTTAGGGTTTACATGGTAATGGAAAGGATCATTTGTTTATTATCAAAATGACATTGGAAAAGCAACTTTTTATTATTTGAGCTCTACAGAAATTATCTACGTAATAATGAAAAAGGCGGGACGATAAAAGATCAGAGAGAAGGTGGAGGGGAATGGCGGAAATGCTTATCGATTATCAGTCAGATAAGGGATGCGCCCCTCTTGCCATACGGATTGCCGCAAGGGCGAGGATATCCAGGGAATCAAAAAAAGGCACCTCCATATCGTCTTGTCGGACCACGAGAGGCACTTCAGTGCATCCCCCTATGATTCCCTCGGCACCTCTTTCAATCATTTCGTTTGATGATTTCAGGATTTTCTCCTTATTTTCGGATGAGATAAATCCGGCTTTGATCCCGGATTCTCCGTAAATTGCGGACATGACCAGGTTTTCCTGGGTCTCTCCTGAAGGGATTATAACTTTAACGCCTATCTCGCTCAATCGGTCCTGGAAGAGGCCCGCACGAACGGTCCCCGTAGTGGCGATGAGTCCAATTCGGTTGATTTCAGGAAGGCGCCTTTGAATTTCTCCTGCTACTTCGTCGATGATGGAGATCACCGGAATAGCGATCCCTTTCCTTAATTCCTCGATGAAATAGTGAGCAGAAACGCAGGGGATGGTGATGAAATCAGCACCCGCTTTTTCAAGGTTTTTTGCAGTGACAATCATCGCGGGGAGGGGGGTTTCGCCCTGACCCAGCATCGCAGGGGTGCGGTCAGGGATCTTGGGATTGTTATCAATAAGGACCCTGAAGTGGTCCTGATCTCTGGCCGCCTGGGTGTTTTTGATGATCCTTTGGAATAGATATAGGGTCGCCTCTGGTCCCATCCCGCCTAAGATGCCGATAATTCCCTCTTTCATCAATTGCCCCCTTCTTAGTCACCCCTATATCAGGATATCTCAAAGTACTATTTCTTTCAATCGTCTTATGCCGCGGCTTGTTGAAATTTTTCTTGGAAACGAAAGATACCTTTAATTAAGATTTTCGGTAAGTTAGCTTTATTTTTACGTAATGAAATTGAGTTGACAAATCCACCCCCCTCTTCTATAGTGGATGCAATTTATTATGCAAGGGGGTGATAGCGTTCAAATAGAGGATGAGCTTTCGTCACAGTCATATAACAATCAAAGGAGGGAGTCTCATGAAAAAGTATTTTATTATGGCCCTGTGTGCCATCTTCGCCATGACCATCATTGGCAGTATAGCGCTGGCCGATGAGACCATGGACCGGATAGAGAAAACAGGGAAGATCCGTGTTGGCTTGAGGGAGGGCTCAATACCCTTTGCCTTTATCGATCCTAAGGTCGGGAAACACGTGGGATTTTCCGTGGACATGACATACCTTCTTGTTGACAAGCTCTCCGAACACTTCGGAAAGAAAATAGAGATCGTGCCCTTTACCGTAACGCCAAAAACCCGTATCCCCATGGTGGCGAATGGAACGGTTGATGTGGAGATGGGCTCTACCACCTACACTCAACAGCGTGAAGAAGTAGTTGATTTCAGCATAATCTTCTTTGTTTCAGAGACGACATTTCTCGTTCCCAAAGACAGCGATATTAAAACAATTGACGACCTCAATGGAAAAAGGCTGGGAGCGGCCCGGGGAACCACTAACCTGAAGGCTATAGAAGATCAGGCTGCAGCAGGAAAATATAAACCCAAGGATATCGTGGTCGTGGAAACCCATCCCGAGGGATTCCTTGCCCTGAAGGGTGGAAAAGTCGATGCCTACTCGACGGATCGGAGCCTCCTGGAGGGCCTGAGGATGAAGGCCCCACACCCAGAAAACTGGAGGTGCGTGGACTTCGCTATCGCTTACGAACCGTATGGCTACATGTGCAGGGAGGGGAATTCCGATATCAGGGACTTTATTAACAATACCATTATTTGGTCGATCAAAACGGGCAAGTTCTTCGAGCTGTACGATAAGTGGATGGGCCCGAATGGGCTTGTCCCGATTCCGAGATCCCAGGCCTATGAGAACTATCTCCAATTGATCTGCTATCCACAGGCCGAGGATTGGTGGAAAAAGCATTAAGGGGGAAGAGGGGGATAATCCCCCTCTTTCATATTTCTTTTGAGATTTATTATGGGTTTGGCCTACGAATTCGACTGGAGTGTCCTATGGAGAAATCCATACGGGATGTATCTGCTTCAGGGGATCTGGGTCACCATTCAACTGGGGATCATTGGTTGGCTTATCGCCCTATCTTTAGGGGTCCTCATTGGCACGATGCGGATCTCCCCCTGGAGATGGCTTAGGTTCCTGGGGGGAGCGTATGTAGAGCTTTTCCGAAACGTCCCCTTCATGGTCCAGCTCTTCTTCTGGTATTACGCCGGTCCCATGCTCTTCGGGGCGTCCCTTCAAAAGAGCATCAATTCAATTGTAGGCCTCAACTACTATGTTGCCATCATTGCCCTCGGGATGTACACCGCATCCCGGGTGGCGGAGCATACCCGTGCGGGCTTCGCTTCCATTTCCCGGGATCACTATCACGCCGCTCTCTCTACCGGCTTGACGCATCCTCAAATGTACCGCTATGTGATCATTCCCTATGCCCTGCGGATTATTATTCCTCCTTTGACAACTGAATTTCTGACCATCTTCAAAAACTCATCCATTGCCATGACCATCGGTGTGTTGGAGACCACCTTTATGAGCTACAAGATCGATTCAGAGACCTTCCATGGGCTGGAATCGACCACCGGTGCCTGCCTGATTTACTTGGCCTTGGGCTTGGCCGTGGTCAGGCTGATGGGCATTCTGGAATCGAGGCTCAAGATACCCGGCATGATCGGGAGGTAAGATGTTTGATGCGGTAATTAAGAACCTGTTCTTTCTCATGGGTGGATTTTGGGTAACGGTCAAGTTGATGTTATTTGCCCTGGCCGGGGGAATTCCCTTGGGCATGTTAGTAGGCCTTGGACGAATCTCGCGGAAAAAGTGGGTCTACTACCCGGTCACCTTTTACGTGAATGTGATTCGGAACATCCCCCTTATACTGGTGATCTTTTGGTTCTATTTCGTGATGCCCATCATCATCGGGAGACCCCTCGATCCGTTCCCATCGGCGGTAATATCCTTTATCATCTTCGAGGCGACATACTTCGGCGAGATCATCCGCGCAGGCTATCAGTCCGTGAGCAAGGGGCAGATTGAAGCCGGTTATTCGACAGGGCTGACCTATACTCAGACCACCCGTTATATACTTATTCCCATCGCCCTCAGAAGGATGCTTCCCAGCATGATTACCCAGAGCATAGTCACCTACCAGGATACCTGTTTGGCCTTCGTCATCGGGCTGCCCGAGTTTATCCGGAGAGCGAGGATCGTTGATACCTTGGAAATCAGATCCATCCAGCTCTTTGGCTTTGTTGCCATTGTGTTCTTCATTACCTGCTATATTGGGTCAGTGATCAGCAGACGATTTGAAGTAAGGGAGCAGGAAGGAGGGTAGTACTTGATCCAGATCAAAAACGTGAGCAAATGGTATGATGAGTTTCAGGTCCTCAAGG
>CAZJXD010000170.1:0-5473 GCA_964549945.1 uncultured Desulfobacteraceae bacterium
CATGCCCTAGAAGTAATGCACCGGCAGGCCCCGATAAATCGGGGCACCCACCGCCGTGGCATACAATAGTCAAATCCGCGTTGCGCGTGTGCCCCGATTTACGGGGCACGCTGAGGCCCCCTGTTAAAGGCCTGCCCTGGCGCGACTTGTTTGGAGCATTTAAAGGAAACGGTAATTAAGCTGCTGTGTAATCCATGGAACTCAGCCCTTGCATGCCAGGTCTGGGCCAGGGGCATGCAGCAAAAAAAGACACCTCCATGCTCTTTCCACATGAGAGTTTCTTAGGAGTGTAATTATATCGTAACGACAAATGATGTCAATGATGACCCATTTTCTCTTGAGGTATTTTAAACATTTGGAATTGATTTGACATTTATGGTTAAAATAAATAGAGGGTATGCGAAATAACGCAGATCCTGAAAGCAGTTGATTGAAAAGGCTGATTTACGTGGAGAAACTGTTCTATCCAGAGAGCATAATGGTGGTGGGAGTCTCTGACACGCCGACTAATCTGGGAAGGCACATCGTTGAAAACCTTGATCGCTTTCATTTCAAGGGGCAATTATACCTGGTGGGCAGGGAAGGGGGCATTTTAGATGGAAGGAAGATCTATACCCGTATCGAGGAGGTAGATGCCCCCATTGACCTGGTTGTTTTTCTGATACCGGCCCGCTACATACCGGAGGCACTCGAGGTCTGCGGCAGAAAAGGCATACGCTATGCGGTGATCGAGTCAGGAGGATTCAGCGAATTTGCCGATGAGAACAGGCGTCTGGATGAGCGAGTTGTGGAGGTCGCGAAGAAGTGGCACATGAGGTTCGTGGGGCCGAACTGTATTAGCATCATAAACCTTGAAAACGGCGTAGTGCTTCCCTTTGTTTCCCTGGATCCTGGAGGAATAGAAACCGGCCCTATATCCTTTGTTGGCCAGAGCGGGGGCATCGTAAACTCCGCATTACGGCTCTGTTCCAATGATAACCTGGGCATGAACAAATTGGTCAGCATAGGGAATAAGCTGGATTTAGACGAAAACGACTATCTAGAGTTTTTGATCTCCGATCAAGGGACAAAGACAATCGGGCTCTACCTGGAGAGCGTCTCTGACGGCCGTCGTTTGATGGATCTGGCGGGATCAACCCTGAAGCCTGTGGTGGCTTTGAAATCGAACACCGGCAAGGTAAGCAATCAGATCGCCAGATTTCATACTGCTGCCCTCGCCGGTGACGATGAGGTTGCCTCCTCGGCCTTATGCCAGGTTGGAATACACAGGGTTCATACCCTCCAGGAGATGATGAGCGCCTTTAAGATATTTAATCTTCCATTGATGAGAGGACCAAACATTGCAGCAATATCGCGTTCCGGCGGAAGCGCAGTAATGACAGCAGATTCGGCCTTCAGGCATGGCTTTCGATTGCCCTTGTTTTCAGAGGGTTTTCTTGATTTTGTCAGAGAAAGGGCAAGGGCAGGGGTGATAAGAATGACCAACCCCCTTGACCTGGGGGATGTGTTTGACCTGGAGTTCTACAGAGAGGTTCTGCACAGGGCCTTACAGGAAAAGGGCTTAGACGGGGTTCTCTTTTCACACGCCTATCTTCCAGGAATCGACGCGATGAGCACGAAACACCTTATCCGGGCTGCAAAGGAGTTTTCTAATCTCTCTCAAAAGCCGGTTGTCCTCTGCATGATACCGGATTCCGATGAGTGGTTCATGATGAGAAGGGCTGCTGATTTTCCTATCTTCACTGAACCAGAGGATGCATTGAAGGCCTTGGCGCTTTCCCTCACCCATTACAGGAATATTGTTGACCGTGAATCTCATCCCCGCACTCGATTCGAGTTCCCCGCGCCGAAGGCTCAGGTGAGTGAGACACCATCACAGGGGATTCAGGGACCGGGTGAGGTTTTTGAATTATTCCAACACTACGGCATCCCGGTGGCGGACTACAGGTTGGCCAAGGATCATGAGGAGGCCTTACAGGCTGCCGGGCTCATCGGGTATCCGGTGGTGCTGAAGACCGCGGACAGCAACGTGGTGCACAAGACAGAAGTCGGTGGCGTAAGGCTCAATATCGGAACTCCCGATGAGCTCAGGGGGGCGGTTCAGGGCATAGGGGGTGATTGCTTCTTGGTTCAAAAGATGGTGGACACCGGCCACGAGGTCTTTATCGGGGGTAAGCAAGACCCGGAGTTCGGCCCGGTGATCCTGTTCGGAATGGGCGGAATATTCGTTGAGGCATTCAGCGATGTGGTCATTAAGGTGGCGCCGATTACCGAGAGGGAGGCAGGGGAGATGATTGATGGGGTGAGAGGATCTGCCTTGCTGAAGGGATTTCGAGGAGGCGTAAAGGCAGACCTAGATGCCTTGAGGGCATGTCTGGTGCGCGTTTCACGACTGCTTTACGAGCACCCGGAGATTCAACAATTGGACATCAACCCGCTCGTGGTCCTGAGAGAGGGCCAGGGGTGTCTCGTGGTGGACGGAAAGCTATTTTCATAAGCGGGGGGATTCATGAAGGCATTTATGGAACCCAAGAGCGTGGCGCTTATCGGGATCAGCCGAAGGAGCGGGCCAGGGTCCTTCAACATCATGGAAAACATGATTCATTATGGCTACAGGGGCAGGATCTTTCCCGTTAATCCCAAGGCGCGTGAGATCCTCGGGAGAAAGGCGTTTCCCACCATCGGGGCGGTGAGGCAAGAGGTGGATCTCGCGGTCATCAGCACGCCCCGGGAGAATACGTTATCCATTATCGAGGAGTGTGTTGCGGCAAAGGTCAAGGCCGCAATTATCGTGAATCAGGGCTATGCCGACGCTGACGATGAGGGGAAAAAGATCCAGCAAGGGATAGTTGAGATTGCCAGAAGAGGGGGAATGAGGGTGCTCGGCCCCAATACGCTGGGCGTGCTGAATAATTTCAACGGCTTTACCACCTCCTTTATGCCCATAGGCAAGGAGAGGACGCCGGTAGGCCTGATCTGCCAATCGGGCATATTCTTCGTCGGGGCAGCGGAATTTAGCGGGACCATTGGAAAGGGGATTGACCTCGGCAATGCCTGCGACATCGGGTTTTATGATGCCTTGAGGTACCTGGGTGAAGATCCCGATATAAAGATCATCGCCATCCACATGGAGGGCTTGAATCAGGCAAGGGAATTCGTCTCCTTGGCAGCACGGGTGATCAGGGAAAAACCAATTATACTGCTGAAAACAGGCAGCAGCGAAACAGGAGCCGCATCGGCTATGACTCACAGCGGCACCATGGCGGGGAATTATCACCTGTACAAGGCTGCCCTGCAACAGGCAGGAGTCACATTTCTGGAAGAAGACGGCGAGATGATCTGCGCGGTGAAGACCCTGCGTAACCTTCCCCCCATGAAGGGGAGCAGTGTGGCGGTGATCACCTTCAGCGGCGCCGCTGGCATTATGATCAGTGATGCATTGGAGAGGCACGGGCTGAGGCTCTCCCCCCTTGCGCCGCACACCATTCGTGCAGTAGCCGAGCTTTCTCCCGAGTGGATGCCCATTGGCAATCCCCTGGACATCTGGCCGGCAGTGATGAAGCATGGAACGGCTAAGGCCTATTCCATCGCGCTCAGGGCAGCCATGGACGATCCAAACGTAGATGGGGTAATCTGCATTGCGATTGCCCCCAAGATACCCGATTTTTCCTTTCTCGATGTATCCGAGGCCCTTAACGACGTAATGGAAGATGTACCGCACAAGCCGGTCGTGGCGTGGCTCTATGGGCCCAATCCCTTGATGATACGCACGCACTTCGAGGCCAGGAACAGGATCATGATATACCCGACCTTGGAGTTGGCCACATGGGCTTTATCGTTGCTGAGGGAACGATATGATACGATAGCCCGGAACGCTGGAGGTCTTAACGAGGAGGAACGTTTTTCACGCAAACCATAGGGCCGAGGCGGATGAGGGAATTTCCCTTCGAAGATCACTTCATTAACCAAAAATCAGGGACCTGGAAGACCCAGAACCTTTAAAAAGGGGCCGGAGAAGACATGGATACACTCATGAATAACATGGATGTTCTCTTCAATCCAAGGTCGGCAGCGGTTATAGGCGCATCGGAGAAACCAACCAAGCTCGGATTCCATGTGATGAAGAGCCTCACGAAGGGGGGATTTCCGGGCACGATCACGCCGGTTAATCCCACCTCAGAGGAGATTATGGGTTTAAAGGCCGTTGCCTCAATTTCCCATATCCCCGATGAGGTAGACCTGGCTATCGTGGTTGTTCCGTCAACGATGGTTCCCGCTGTGTTCGAGGAATGCATCTCAAAGGGCGTGAGGGGAATCGTATTGATCACGGCGGGGTTTAGGGAGATCGAGGATCCCCAGGGTGCAGTGCTCCATGAACGGATTGCCACGATTGTCAACAACGCCCATGTTCCGGTGATCGGTCCCAATACCTTTGGCATGATAAACCTCCACGCCAACCTGAACGCCTCGTTCACGCCGGAGTTTTCCCTGGTGCGGAAAGGCCGTATAGGTCTCGTCAGCCAGAGCGGGGGTATGTGCCATCTGATCTCCTTTCTTGCCATGGGGGAGAGGATAGGATTCAGCAAGATAGTGGGGATTGGGAACCGGCTCAACGTGGATTTTGAGCAGATGCTCGAGTACTTGACGGAGGACCAGGACACGGCCGTGATAGCCCTGTACATGGAGGGCGTTGATCAACCTCGTCAACTACAGGAGATGGCGAGAAGCCTTCGGGGTGGAAAGCCGATCGTTGCCTACAAGACGGGAATCGGGCACCTGGGGGATCAAGCGTCTCGCTCTCATACCGGATCGATAGCCGGAAGGAGTGAGGTTTACTCTGGAGCATTTAACCAGGCGGGGATCCTGGAGGTGCGGGGCGTGGAGGAGATGTTAGATACGGCAAAGGCCTTGGCCCGGTTTCCTGTGCTGGGCGGAAACGGTGTTGCCATACTCTCCTCTCAGGCGGGGCCAGGTATCGCTGCCGCTGATATATGCCAGAAGAACGATCTCAGCATAGTTCCATTTACCGGGCAAACCCAGGGCAGGATAAACGAGATCTTACCTCCCCTCGCGCTCAGGGTGAACCCGGTGGATATGGGGCCGGCCTGGTATGACTCTGAGGCAGTGGTGGGCATCCTGGAGGCGGTTTTGAGGGATGAAAATGTCGCTGGCATTTTGCTCTTTATGATGTTTGCCTCGGCAAATGTTGATTCCATCAAGGGCTTGTCATTCTTGCTGGAAAGGACTAAGCCCCAGAAGCCCCTGATCACGTGCCTCTCCGCTCCACCTGGAATATGGGATGAGCACATAGAGAGGTATGAGGATGTCGGGATCCTCGTCAATTTTCCCACACCCGAAAGGGCGGCCGAGGCGATGGTCAACCTCAACAGGTATCGAAGTTTAGTGCGTTAAATGCCGATGGCGTAAGGTGAAATGCGTAAAGAAGGGATGTGCGGCCTTTTACCAATTTTAG
>CAZJXD010000171.1:0-5431 GCA_964549945.1 uncultured Desulfobacteraceae bacterium
CGGTGAGCGATCCCGAGGTGTTCTCCGAGGTTGCCAGGCTGGCGGGGGGATCGCCCGTGGAATTGGATACCGCATCGCCCCAGCAGATCGATTAGTATAATGCTCATAACGATTCAATTTTAACGGAAGGGAGCCTCATGGGCGCTACTACCAAAGAGAAGAACGAGGAACTGAAGGAGAGGCAGGAGAGAGAGCTCGCCATGGGGGGAGAAAAGGGCATCCAGAAGCAGCATGAGAGGGGTAAACTCACGGCACGGGAAAGGTTGGATCTTCTCTTTGACCCAAGCAGCTTTCGAGAGCTCGATATGTTCGTCAGACATCGGTGTACCGATTTTGAGATGGAAAAGATGTTTATCCCAGGGGAAGGCGTGGTTACCGGGCATGGCACGGTGGACGGGAGGTTGGTGTATGCCTTTTCCCAGGATTTCACCTCAATAGCGGGTACCCTGGGGGAGATGCACGCACGAAAGATATGCAAGGTCATGGATCTGGCCCTTAAAACAGGTGCGCCCATCATCGGATTTAATGACTCGGGCGGAGCCAGGATACAGGAGGGGGTAGATTCGCTGGCTGGCTATGGCGATATATTCTTCAGAAATTCATGCGCCTCCGGGGTCATCCCCCAAATCTCGGCCATTATGGGGCCTACTGCTGGAGGCGCGGTATATTCGCCGGCGATGACCGACTGGATATTTATGACGAAGAAGAGCAGCCACATGTTCATCACCGGACCAGCGGTCATCAAGGCCACTATTGGGGAGGAAATAAGCTTTGAGGATCTAGGCGGGGCAACGGTCCACAACACGAAAAGCGGTGTGGCCCACTTCGCCTGCGAGAGCGATGCTCGGGCCATAGAGATGATCAGAGAGCTGCTCACCTATCTGCCATCCAACAACATGGAAGACCCCCCGGTAGTGGATGTTGGCGATGATCCCCAAAGAACTGATCCTGCGCTCGATACTATCATCCCCGATAGCCCCAGGGCTTACTATGACATAAAGGACATAATTCGTTCCATAGTGGATAAAGGGAAGTTCTTTGAACCCCACGAGCATTACGCAAGGAATATCGTTGTGTGTTTTGCCAGGCTTCACGGCAGGACTGTGGGGATTATCGCAAACCAGCCGAAATTCCTGGCAGGCTGTCTTGACATTAATGCATCGGATAAAGCGACGAGGTTTATCAGGTTCTGTGACGCCTTCAACATTCCGCTCCTGACCATTGTCGATGTGCCGGGGTACTTGCCGGGAAGCAACCAGGAATGGGGGGGCATCATCAGGCATGGCGCTAAACTGCTCTGGTGCTACAGCGAGGCCACGGTACCCAAGATAACCATGATAACGCGAAAGGACTACGGTGGAGCTTTTCTCGCCATGTGCGGCAAGCCTCTTGGCAGTGATTGTGTGTTTGCCTGGCCCACTGCGGAGATAGCCGTCATGGGGGCTGAGCAGGCAGCGGAAATCGTCCACAGAAAGGAGATAAAGGATGCTGCCGATCCCGAGGCGAAACGTGAGGAGAAGATCACCGAGTACAGGGATCACTTCTCAAATCCATATATCGCAGCGGCACGAGGATTTGTGGACGCGGTGATCTCGCCCCAGGACTCCAGGCCTCGACTCATAGACGCGCTTGAGATGCTCGCCACGAAAAGGGAAACAAGGCCCGCCAAGAAACACGGGAATATCCCCGTGTAGCTTTCATGAAAAGGAGGATCCCTATGCCGGCCAAGAGGAAGGGAGCACCATCACGCTCCTCCCTGAGCGGCTCGAGGGCAAGACGAAACGAGGCCTCAACTGGCGAGAGAACTTCATCGCCCTTCTCGATCAACCTCTGGGGAATCGCAGGCAGGCAGGAAATAATGGAGATGAGGAGGCTCTTACAGTTGAAAATCCCCCGAAGATAGGCACGCTCCAGGGGCTCAAGTTACTATCCTGCAATCGCCTTAACGCCATAATAACTCTTGACATGGAAAGTTTCGCTCGTATAAAGCCCCGAAGCGCACCACCAGGGCCATTTGCTAAGGAGAAGCTACGATGATGAGGGAGATCTCCGTTGATGAAATCACGGCTGTAGTCAAGCAGTTGTGCATTGATGCAAACTACAATCTCGGCGAGGATGTCCTTGCCGCCTTTGATAAGGCCATAGAGGAAGAGGAGTCACCATCGGCAAGGGAGGTCCTTAAGGAACTCATTGAGAACGCCACGATTGCCCGACAGGAGAAGGTCCCCATATGTCAGGATTGCGGGCTCACGGTGGTATTTGTGGAGATCGGCCAGGATGTCCACTTCACCGGCGGGGAGCTCAAGGAGGCAATCAACGAGGGAGTTCGTCAGGGCTACAACGATGGATACCTCAGAAAATCGGCCTGCCATCCAATTACCAGGAAAAATACCGGGGACAATACCCCTGCCATCATGCACCTTGATATCGTTCCCGGAGATAAGGTGAAGATCATTGTGGCCCCAAAGGGCGGGGGCAGTGAGAATATGAGCAGGGTAACAATGCTCACGCCGGCGGATGGCATGGAGGGGGTAGCGGAGTTCGTGGTGAACAGGGTGAGGGAATCCGGCTCGAATCCGTGCCCACCGACTATCATCGGGATTGGCGTGGGGGGAACCTTCGAGCGATCAGCGATTCTCTCGAAAAAGGCGCTCTTACGATCCCTTGGGCAGCGAAATACCGACCCGGAACTGGCGAAGATCGAGGAGGATATTCTGGCCCGGATCAGGAGATTGGGGATAGGCCCCATGGGATATGGAGGTACTACCACTTCCCTCGAGGTGTTTCTGGAGATGGAGCCTTGCCATATCGCGAGCCTGCCGGTAGCGGTCAATATTCAGTGTCATGCCGCGAGACATAAGGAGGCGGTGATATAGTGGTTTTTTTGTTGTCCGTTATCCGTTGTCCGTTATTAACACAGAGGCGAAGAAATACAATAAACGCCGGAGACTGGAGGAAATAATGGCTCAGCCAATACGATTGACCACTCCTTTGTCGAATAAAGATGTGGAGAAACTACGTATCGGGGATAAGGTATTGCTGAGCGGTGTTCTATTCACTGGAAGGGATGCCGCACATAAGAGGCTCTTTGAACTAATCGAGGAGGACAAAGAGCTCCCTATTGAACTCAAGGGCCAGGTCATCTACTACGTGGGGCCAACGCCGGCAAAACCGGGAAAACCCACCGGCTCCGCCGGACCTACCACCAGCTACCGCATGGACCTTTACTCCCCTAAACTGATCGAGCTCGGGTTGAAAGGGATGATCGGCAAGGGAAATCGTTCCAAGGAGGTCATCGACGCCATGAAGAAGCATAAGGCCGTGTATTTCGGGGCCACGGGTGGCGCAGGCGCATTGCTGGCTAAAAGAATCAAGAAGTCCGAAGTTGTCGCATACTCAGATTTAGGGCCAGAGGCGATCCGCAGATTGGAGGTCGAGGATTTTCCCGTAACGGTCATCAATGATACCAAGGGAAACGACCTCTATCAGGAGGGCATCGAGAGGTACGCAAAGCGATAAAAAAGCGACTCGTTGCGAAACAGGAAGGGGGTATTCCCCTCTGATTTCTCAATCCATCCCTACCCTATGTGCTCGCAACCACCACCAAGAAAGATGCGGAAATGGAGTTTGACCTGACCAACGAGGATTTTTTCTCTTGAAATTTTCCCCTATTTAGTATTACACACTCTCCCTCACCTCAGGTGGCATTGGGAGGTACATCGGATTGAGGGTTGAGGGATATGATCCAGACGAAAAACCGTATGCCTTTGAAGGCCCTGAAAATAAAGGCTTGCAACTCAGCAGGCAAAGATGATATAGGTATTTTGCCATGCTGAGACCAATGGGGCATCTAAGTCGTTTTCTCCTTAGGTGCCTTATTTTCACATGGATATAACACGATGAAGGAAAAGGCAACGATACAACTCAAAGGATCGCCTCCCATTGAGGCTCCCTCTCAGGGCATTAACGGCCTGGATGCGTTAAAGGCCCTGGGAGTAAGCAATGCGTATAGTCTTGTAGCGATAAGGGTGAATGGCGAGATGAAGGATCTCTCGGAGACGATCAGCTCCTCCGCTGAACTGGAACCCGTGTACATGGAATCACCTGAGGGCGTCCAAATACTCCGGCATAGCGCCTCCCATGTGATGGCTGAGGCAGTGAAGGAACTCTTCCCCGGCGTAAAGGTAACCATAGGTCCGGCCATCAAGGACGGCTTCTATTATGACTTTGACTATGAGAGGCCGTTTGATGTGAAGGATCTCCCTGAGATCGAGTCGAAAATGGCAGAAATAATAGCCAAGGATCTCCCCTTTACCAGAAGCGAGATCACGAGGGAGGAGGCAATCGACTTCTTCAGATCTCAAGCTGAGCCTTACAAGGTTGAGCTGCTTGAAGGGATCACAGAGGAAAAGGTGAGCCTTTACAAACAGGGGAATTTCACCGATCTGTGTAGGGGACCTCACGTTCCCTCGACCGGTAAGATAAAGGCCTTTCATCTCACCAATGTGGCGGGGGCGTATTGGAGAGGAGATGAGCGAAACCCCATGTTGAGCAGGATTTATGGCGTTGCCTTTGCCGACCAGGAATCCCTCGATGCCCACCTTAAGAACCTGGAGGAGGCAAAAAAGAGGGATCACCGCAGGCTGGGCCGGGAACTGGACCTGTTCAGCATCCAAGAGGACCTGGGAGCGGGCCTGATCCTATGGCACCCAAAAGGAGGGACGATACGCACCATCATCGAGGATTTTTGGCGCAAGGAGCACTACAATGCGGGCTACGAAATAGTGTACTCGCCTCATATCGGCCGGGCAGAGCTGTGGCAGACCAGCGGCCACCTGGACTTTTACAAGGAGAACATGTACTCGCCCATGGATATCGAGGGCCAGGAATTCTTCATCAAGCCGATGAACTGCCCATTCCACATCATGATTTACCGCAGCCGAATCCGAAGCTACCGCGAATTGCCCCTGCGCTGGGCGGAAATGGGAACGGTCTACCGTTACGAGCGGTCCGGCGTCCTGCATGGCCTCTTGCGGGTTCGAGGTTTTACTCAGGATGACGCCCACATCTTCTGTCGTCCCGACCAGATTGAGGATGAGGTCCTGAGCTGCCTAGACCTGACCCTCCATCTCCTTCGCTCCTTCGGCTTCTTTGACTACGAGGTAATGCTATCCGTCCGTGACCCGGAACGCAAGGACAAGTACATCGGCGACGATGACATGTGGGAGATGGCCGAGGGATCTCTGGTGAAGGCCTTAGAGCGCAGGGAGCTATCCTACAAGCGCGAAGAGGGCGAGGCGGTATTCTATGGGCCCAAGATTGACATAAAGATCAAGGATGCCCTGGGTCGCGCCTGGCAGTGTACCACCATCCAGTTCGACTTTAACCTGCCGGAGCGCTTTGATATGACATTCATCGGCAGGGATGGGCG
>CAZJXD010000172.1:0-5345 GCA_964549945.1 uncultured Desulfobacteraceae bacterium
CGCCTATTACGCTTCCGGTTCCACCCGAACCGAGAACGGCAATTTTCTTGCTCATAAAATACCTCACACACCTTTATTGCGTATCGTATATTGCCACACCCCTATTCGAGGGAAAACAAGATGTCAACAAGTTTTTCGCCGATCGGTAATCTGCCGTGGAATGATAATTACGAAAAGAGATATAATGCTCATCCCGACACATATCAAGAGGCCTATCGGATAACACAAAAAAAATTGACAGTACACTAGCATGCGTTATATTTAAAAAAGAAATATCATATCCCTAACCTGGATGATCTCAAGATTTTGAGGATAAGGGTGGATAATAATTCCACCTTTTTCGATCTCTATGGGCAATCAGGGGCAAGCCGGTCAGCATCGCTGATTCACGAAAAAAACTCTTGAGGCATAGGACAGAACCAAAAGCCAACAGGCTCTTGGAAAGGCATATGGGGAAGGCAGGGTCTTCCCTATATATTTTTTGTCTTGTTTTATCAACCGGGAGAAAAAATGATTGGCAGTCTCTCTTGACGGGAAGGAAATATTCAACAAAGGAGGATACAGTGTCTGCGACAATTTCGAAGCAAAAGATCTTGGACGAAGCCGAAACTAGGGCTTACAACTACGAAAAGGAATACCGTTATTGCAGTCAATGCACGCTTCTGGCGCTTCAAGAGCTCTTTAATCTGGAAAGCGAGGACGCCTTCAAGGCCGCAAGTGGGTTTCCTGGGGGAATCGGTCGGATGGGTTCGGTCTGCGGGGGTCTGACCGGGGCAGTGATAGCGATCGGGCTACTCTTCGGCCGATCGCTTCAGGACGCCAAAATCGCCGATCCAGAAGCGCGTCTTCAACGCGGCCAGGAAATCGAGTTCCGGCAAATGGAACTCATCAAGAAGTTGTTTGATCGCTTTGAGGAAGAATACGGGAGCGTATTCTGTGATGACATCGAGCGCAAGATCTTTGGCAGATCCTTCGACAAGTGGAATCCCGAGGAGAGGATGGAAAAAGACCGGATGGGCGGGCACACCGACAAGTGCCCGATGGTCGTGGGAAAGGCAGTGCGCTGGGCCGCGGAGGTAATCCTCGAGGAACAAGGAAAAGGATGATCGCTTCATCGAATCCTCGCCATAAACCCGAACCGGGAACGAGCGGCCTCGCCGTGTTAAAGGGTATTTTGATTATGAAATCTCTCCATGCTTGGCATGTCTTCAAAGAGGTGGAAGGGGATCGGGTTTAACGGAACGTATCGCTTTCCGAACATCGTATGTCGGCACCAGCAGGATCGCTCGACGAAAAAAGGAGGTCAGAGAGATGGAGATGAAAAATGCCGTTGCAGTCGTCACAGGAGGTACGGGGGGCCTGGGAGAGCGCATCTGCTGGGCATTGGCGTCCAAAGCCGTCCATGTGGCCGTCTGTTACGCCCGGAGCAGAGATAAGGCTATGGCTATAGCTCGAAAACTTGAAAGTCTCGGGAACAGAGGACTTCCAGTGCAGGTGGACGTCACCCAGGAAGGCTCAATCGAAGGGATGGTCGATGAGGTGATGCGTGCCTTCGGCCGCATAGACATCCTCGTCAATGACGCGGGGCTCAATAAATGGCTTCCATACCCCGATCTGGAAGGCTTGAAACAGGAGGATTGGGCCTATATTCTCGCGGTGAACCTGACCGGTCCTTTTCTCTGCGCCAAGCATGTCGGGCCGATCATGAAGAGGCAGGGAAAGGGCAGAATCATCAACATCTCCTCCCTGAGCGGATTAGGCCCAACGGGTTCGTCCATCCCCTATGACGTTTCCAAAGCAGGACTCATCCAGCTCACCAAGTGTCTGGCACGGGCACTGGCCCCGGAGGTTCTCGTCAATTGCGTGGCTCCGGGATTTATGGAGGGGACGCGCACCACGGAAAACCTGACGGAGGAACACCGCCAGAGAGCGAAGGATTCGGCCCTTCTCAAGCGGGCTGCCGACAAAGACGATATTGCAGAGATGGTCGTTGAGTGCTGTCGTACTGAAAGTATGACGGGCCAGACGATCGTGATCGACGGGGGTCGTGTGTTTCACTGAGAGAGAAACGCTCGGTGCAGTATCAAATGGAAACACCTAAGAAATGTTCTAAAAACCACGATATTTGAGGAGTCACCAATGGAACAGACAGCTTTCAAACCATCAAACGAAGGAGCTTCACTATCAGGAAAAGCGCTCATCGTCGAGCCCGAAAAATGCAAGGGCTGCAGCGTTTGTGAACTTATTTGTTCTTCCTTTCATCACGGCGAATACAATCCCTCGAAATCTTATATAAAGATCTTCAAAAACAAGGACATGTGCGTCTTTATCCCCCTTCTCAGCGTACGATGCGATCTGTGCAACGGCGAAGAGCTGTGCACAAAATGGTGTCCGGAGAAGGCTCTGTCCTTCCTTTCATGGCCTGAGGTCGCAAAACAGAGGAGGCAGCTGGACATGGGGAGATTCCCCACACCTTACTTTGATGAATAGAAAGGAGCGAGGAGATGTCATACAAAGGTTGGGCAGGAACCATTTTGCGTATCGACCTGAGCACCGGCACGGTTCGGAAGGAAAATCTCAAAAGGGACTTTGCAACGAAATACATAGGCGGCAGGGGCTTCAACTCGAAGATACTCTACGACGAGACGGGGCCGGACACGGATCCCCTCGGCCCCGAGAACCGGCTCGTTTTCGGCGTGGGCCCTTGCAACGGGACGATCCTGTGCGGAAGTCAGCGGATCACGGTGAGTGCCAAGTCCCCTCTCACAGGGTTTCTGGGAGACGGCAATGGAGGCGGGAAACTCGGAGTCGAGATCAAATACGCCGGCTACGATGCCATCGTGATAGAGGGAAAGGCATCGAGTCCTTCCTATATCTACGTGGAGGATGACGCCGTTGAAATCAGATCGGCGGATCACCTCTGGGGAAGGACAATCGGCGAGACGAGAAGGGAACTGGAGAGGGAAATCGGCAAGAGCGATCTTGCTCTGGCCGCTATTGGCAAGGGTGGAGAAAATCTTGTAAAGATAGCCTGCATTATGGTGGATATTGGAAGCAGCGCTTCCCGGTCGGGAATCGGCGCCGTAATGGGTTCCAAGAACCTGAAAGCCCTCGTGGTCATCGGCAAGAAAGGCGTCCAGGTCTTCGATCAAGGGGGACTGGAGGAATTCGTTCAGGAGGCCTACGAGGCTTACAGAAAGGATGCGAGGTCCCAGAGGGAAAAGGAGATTGGAACGATCGCCGGGGCCGGTCTTTATCAGAAGGCGGGATGCATGCCCACCTATAATTACAGGGTTGGACAGTTCGACGCCTTCGATCTGGTTTCCCCGGATCGCTTGAAGGAGACGTACCGGGCGGCTTCCAAGAGCTGCTTTTCCTGCGGCAGGGGATGCGACTGGCTCTACGTGGTCGAGGATGGCCCTTTTGCCGGGACCTACGGGAGTGGGTTCGAGCTCGGTCATATCGAGCATCTTGCAACCCGCCTGGGCTGTGCTGACCTTTCCCTTGCCTGCCATCTGGCGAGTCTCTGCAACGAGTATGGCCTGGACATTCTGGATCTGGGCGGCTTGATCGGATTCGCCATGGAGTGTGCCGAGGCGGGCATTCTGGGTCCCGAGGACGCCGGAGGCCTCAAGCTGACCTGGGGCGACGAGGAGACCATCCTCGGCCTGACCGAGATGATTGCCTCCAGGAGAGGGCTCGGGGATATCCTCGCAGAAGGTCTGAAGAAAGCCCCTGAGTTGATCGGGAAGGGTTCCGAGAAATACGCCATGCACGTAAAGGGATTGAGTATTTCCACAAATGACCCGAGGGGCGCCAAGGGCAGAGCTCTGGGATATGCCGTGTCGAGCCGAGGTGCCTGCCACTGCCGCGGGTTCATTCCCTATGAGAATCAGGATGGATGGATCCAGGAGACGGTGGACGTCATATTCGGGGAGAAGGGGCACAAGGTTCCAGACCGTTTTTCAGAGAAGGACAAACCGGAGCTCCTGGCATTCTATGAGAATGTAAGCTCTATTTTACACTCCCTCGAACTTTGCCTTTTTTCCAATCTCGTTCCAGAGGTTCAACTGCCCTCAAGGCTTGTGAAGCTCATAAAGGCCGTAACTGGCGTTGAGATGAACGAGCGGGAACTTCTCAGGACGGGTGAGCGTCTTGTCAACCTGGAGAGGGCTTACAACATCAGAGAGGGGCTGACCAGGGCGGATGACACACTGCCGGATCGTTTTACCAAGGAGCCCTTGAAAGAAGGAGAGACAAGGGGGCACGTTGTCGACCTTGAGACCATGCTGGACAGGTATTATGAGGTGCGAGGTTGGGACAGGGCAAGCGGTTTTCCCAGTAAAACCAAACTGAAGGAGCTTGGCCTCGAGGACGTGGCAGAGGAACTCGTTGCCATGGGAAAAGAACTGCCTAATTAGCCTCCGGCAGTAGGCATCGGTTGCCTTTTCCTTTCTAGAGGGATAGGCCCGTTTCTTCCCTTTATGCTGGTCTCCAAGTATCTTTTTCGCCTAAGGAACACTTAACGAGAAGAAAGGAACGATCCTCTCGAGGCGGAGATCATGCTGAAAGGTCTCGGGAGGGGTACCATGTTAGCCTTTTGAAATTACCAGTGAATGAGCATGGGGGTGTCTTTTTTTGCTCCATGCCCCTGGCCAAGACCTGGCATGCAAGGGCTGAGTTCTATGGATTACACAGCCGCTTTATTACCGTTTCCCTTAAATGCTCCAGCCAAGTCGCGCCAGGGCAGGCCTGTAACAGGGGGCCTCAGCGTGCCCCGTAAATCGGGGCACACGCGCAACGCGGATTTGACTATTGTATGCCATGGCAGTGGGTGCCCCGATTTATCGGGGTCTGCCGGTGCATTCCTTATAGGGCATGAGACAAAAAAAGACACCCCCATGCTCATGCTTCTCACCAAGGAAAACTAGTGGCCTTAACTAAAAGCCGGAAGTAGTTTCTAAAAAGATAAAATGTTGCCTAGAGGGAACAAAGGGCGAGCGATGAACGAGGAGACAATGACGAAGGACGTGGTGAAGACCACCTGTGGCCTTTGTTTCACCGGCTGCGGGATGTTGGTCCACATACAGGATGGGAAGGTCGTCAAGATCGAAGGGGATCCCGAGAGCCCTTTGAACAAAGGAACCCTGTGCGTCAAAGGCTTGGCGGCAAAGGAGCTTCTCTACCATCCAGCACGACTGAAGCATCCGCTGAAAAGGATCGGAAAAAGGGGCGGGGGGAACTGGCAGGAGATTTCGTGGGATGAGGCCTTGGAAACCGTCGCCCAAGAGATAACCAAGGCAAAAAGGCGCGACGGCGCAGAGTCGGTCATTTTCGTGCACGGT
>CAZJXD010000173.1:0-5226 GCA_964549945.1 uncultured Desulfobacteraceae bacterium
GCGGATTTGACTATTGTATGCCATGGCGGTGGGTGCCCCGATTTATCGGGGTCTGTCTGTGCATTATTTCTAGGGCATGCAGAAAAAAAAGACATCTCCGTGCTCTTTTCCACATGGAGTTTCTTAGGAGAGGGGGAGTAAGATGAAGATCGCGAGCTTTAACACCAATGGAATAAGGGCACGCCTTCCCATACTCAAGGATTGGCTGGAGAGGGAAGGGCCGGATGTGCTGTGTATCCAGGAAACCAAGGTCCAGGACAGGGATTTTCCCAGGGAGGCCTTTGAGGGCCTCTCCTATCATTGCACCTTTTGGGGTCAAAAGGCATTTAACGGTGTTGCCATTGTGAGCAAAACACCACCGGAGAAGGTATCCTTCGGCTTACGCGATAAAGAGAACGAGGAGGCAAGGATAATAACGGCCTCCATCGATGATATCCCTATTGTGAACACCTATGTGCCCCAGGGAACCGCACCTGACTCAGAGAGGTTTCAATACAAGCTCCAGTGGTTTCAGTACCTCCACGATTACTTCTCAACTCGCTTCCGGCCCCACGAGCCCCTGGTATGGGCAGGGGATTTCAATGTGGCACCCGAGCCGATGGATGTGTACGATCCCGAGGGCCTCCTGGGGAGTATCGGGTACCATCCCCAGGAACACAAGGCCCTCGCTGCGGTCAAGTCATGGGGCTTTGTGGATGTCTTCCGCAGGCACAACCCCGAGGAAAAGGCCTATACCTTCTGGGACTACCGGATCCCCCATGCCTTTCGCCGGGGCCTTGGATGGAGGGTGGATCATATATGGGCAACGGAGTGCCTCGCCGATAGATCCACGAGGGCGTGGATCGATGTGGGGCCGAGGCAAATGGAGAAGCCATCGGACCATACCTTTGTCCTGGCGGAATTTGACATGTGATCTATCAGTTAACCGTGAGCCATTGTCCATTTGTGGCAGCGTTTGAAAGATCGTTCGCTGCCCTGCCGCGGTGACTCAGCGAACGCGGGGTCCGCTATATGGTGTTTTCTCCGAAGGGTTTTCGTGCGTACCCCCTTTGGCTCGCCGATAAAAACAATGGAGATCGATGATCCCTCATTCCGGCCTAGAACGATCCGTATATGGGGTTGATTTCAGCGGCGCCCAGGATGCCGGCGAGAGGATATGGATTGCACGGGGCAGCATCAGAGAAGATGCCCTCAATGTGGAAGATCTCTTTCAAGCAAAGTCCCTTCCCGGCTCCGGAAGGGAGAGGGGATTGAGCCATAGGGCGCTTGCAACATTTATCGGCGAACAGGAGCACGGTATCTTAGGCCTTGATTTTCCCTTCAGCCTGCCACGGGGCCTGGTAAGGAAAAAAAGCTGGGAGGAGTTTGTCCTGGCCTTTGAGGGGGCATACAAAAGCCCGGAGGATTTCAGGGAGCTGTGCCGGTCAAAAGCGAGCGGCAGGGAACTTAAAAGAATTACCGATATTGAATCCAGGACCCCTTTCTCCCCGTACAACCTTCGTCTCTTCAGGCAAACCTATTTCGGCATCAGGGATGTGCTTGCCACACTTGTAAGGACTGATACGGCACGTATCCTGCCCATGCAGCAGCCCCTCGATGGCAAGGCTTGGGTTCTTGAGATCTGCCCGGCCTCTACCCTGAAGAAGGAGAATCTGAGTATGCCCTACAAAGGGAGGGCGGAGGGTCGCAGGGCTGCGAGGCTCATGATCCTCGAAGCTATTGAGGAGAAGCTTCGGCTGAGGGTTGCGACATCAGTCATACGATCGAAGATTGTAAGCGACATCGGTGGAGACGCTCTTGATGCCGTGATAGCAGCGCTGGCGACCTTCAGGGTCTTTCGCAATACATCCGCCCTTGATGCGTCTTGTTCCTACGATCTAGAGGGGAGGGTATATGTGTGAAGATATTCATTTTCAAGCGTTTAGCTCGTAGCTCACAAGCTAATTGCTCAATCTCTCCCCCCTCGCCTGGATCGCTTTGGATGGCAGAGATAAAGGGCCTGTGTCCACCCTTGTCCAGGTGAGAGATAAAAAGCTTTACTAACGTGCTCTGACGGATTATGTTTCGGTCGTGAAAGAAAGGCGGTCTCCCGCCAGTCACCCAGAAAACACATCAAGGTCTTCTCTTGTCTGCGGCTGCCATGGGCGTGAGCGCATAGGCATCTATTATGGAGAAGGAGTGAGCGATGGCACAGCAAGTTACAGAGGGGGTGTACTTCATTCAAGGACAGGACGAATTTATTCCCGACTCCCATGTGTATGTAATTGGAGAGCCGGATTCCGAGGATCTCTCGATTATCGATGCCGGCCTCATGGGCAAGGGCGACTACAAGTTATCTTCCATCGTCAATCTGAGAGTAGATTTTAAATCGATCAAGAGAGTTATCATGACCCATACCCATCTGGATCACATAGGGTGTCTCGCCGAGATACTGGAGCAGATCCCGTGGGCCGAGCTATGGGTGCATGAAGTGGAGGCGGGGCCACTGGAGGCAGGCGACGAGAGGACTGTCTATGGGATGGAGATGTTCAAGAATATGTGCATGACCCAGTATAACTTGAAGCCGGGTTCCTTTAAATTTCAAGTTGACAGGAGGCTCCATGGAGGGGAAGAACTGGAGTTGGACGGCATAAGCTGGGAGGTCATGCACATCCCGGGGCACTCCCCGGGCAGCATTGGATTATACGATCGCCGGCGCAAGATCCTCATTCCTGGCGATGTAGTGTACGCGGATTATGCCATCGGTCGTTTTGACCTGCATGGAGCGAGCGGAGCCGAGCATAAGGAATCCCTTTTTCGACTCGGGGAGCTTGAGGTGGATATCCTCTTACCGGGGCACAACCGGATCGTTACAAGCCTCCCCCCAGGCTATATCGCGGATACCGCCAAACAATGGGCACCATATCTCGTGTAGCTGGGTTGACATTATCTGGAGATACTGCAATAGTTAGAGATATATATTGCGATGGCTCCATCCGTCGAATCAACCCTCCATAGGTTAGTACATATTGCCTGCCAACCTACCGCCAGCATATTTTGAGGCCGAAAAGCGCTACAGGGAGGCCAAGGCCCCCGGTGAGGGAATAGCTGCCCTTGAAGAGATGCTCGCCATTATGCCCAAGCATAAGGGCACGGACAAGCTCAAGGCCGATCTTCGTCGCCGTATCTCCAAGCTCAGGACCAAACAGCACGAGAAAAAGAAGGCAGGGAAGCGGGAAAGCAGCTTTAAGGTTGAGAGGGAAGGGGTCGGCCAGGTTGTGGTAATCGGCGCGCCGAACGTTGGAAAGTCCTCCTTGGTGGCCGCCCTCACGAATGCCGATCCCCAGGTAGCGGATTTTCCCCACTCTACCTGGAAGCCCACCCCGGGGATGATGTACTTCGAGGACATTCAGATTCAGCTCATCGACACCCCCCCGATAAGCATGGAATACATGGAACCGTTGTACTTCGATATGGTGCGAAGGTCAGACGTTATGCTCGTGGTGGTTGATGTGCACACCGATCCACTCCAGCAACTGGAGGAGACCGTTTCGGTTCTCAAGGAACGCAGAATAGTTCCCCGCGGATTGGAAGGGATATATGAAGACAGCGCTGGATGGACATTCCTCCCCCTGCTGCTGATCGCGAATAAGATCGATGACCAGTCGAGCGAGGAGAACTACGGGATATTTAAATCCCTTTTGGAGGATGATTGGCCCGTGATCCCCGTTTCAGTCAGGACCGGCCGCAACTTCGATGTACTGAAGGAGTCGATCTATCATACATTGGAAATCATCCGCATATACACCAAGGTTCCAGGAAAGGAGCCGGACCTCACTGCGCCTTTCGTATTGAAGAGGGGATCTACGCTGGAGGAGCTTGCCTTAAAGATTCACAAGGATTTCTCGGCAAAACTGAAATACGCCAGGGTGTGGGGAACTCAAGTCTACGATGGTCAGATGGTTCAAAGAGATCACGTGCTTCAGGATGGCGACATAGTCGAGTTCCACGTATAGGATATGACCCGATAATTTTCGTAAACCGCCCCTGCGCTTGTGCGCCTTTGGAGGGGGCCCACATGAGTTGCTTGTCCCGCCATAGCATCATTGCGAAGGCGGACGTGTCCCGCCGAAGCCTCGGCGAAGGCGGATGGTGTGGGGAGGGGAAGTGAGAAGCTCCGCCTTACCCGATTAGGCGTTGAGATTGTATGTTTGAAATTCTTTGTTTTTCGACGTTATGCGCCGCCCGTTGTAGCGGCAGAGCCCTGTCTGGCAACAAAGCCCTGGGTCTGTAAACCAGTGGCAGATGGCGTACCGGCGATTTGAGCAAGATATGTTTCGCCGAGCTTCTTTATGTGATCACTTACGTTGTCAAAGTAGTTGAAATGCGCCTGTTCTTCATCGATGATCGCTTCAAAAAGTTTCACGCTGGTGCTGTCGCCATTTTCTCTGCACACTAATAGGAATTGGTTATAGGCGTCGATTGTATCGTCCTCGAGTTTTGCATCAAAGGGAAAGATGTATTGGATTTCCTGACCTTTTTGAGGCTTTTCCGCAGGCTCTACGGTCGGCTCTCCACCCACTTCCTTGATTCGCTCTGCAAACATCTCTGCATGGCGCATCTCATCGATCGCTATGAGTTTGATCTTCGCGGCCATATCTCCGTAATCCATGTCGTCTAAATTATAGTGCTGGTTCATATACTGGGCAATGGCCTGCAATTCCATGCCTCGCGCCTTGTTCAAGACTTCAATCACCTTTTTCTTCCTTTGTTCTTTAGCATTTTGAGCCATAATACACCTCCTTGTTTACTTCAAGTTTGCCTCCTATAAGAGATCAAAAATAGCTAATTTGATCTCTTATAGGAGGCGCCTCTTTAAAAAGGACAAGAACCACCTCCTGGCAACCTTCTTGTGAGGCGCCATGAGTCACCCTTGCGGGCATAGGCCCTAATCGGAATTAGTTTATTGTGCAATAGCAATGATACCAGCTTCATAGTATACCTATCAAGGGCTTAACGACAAGGATCAAAGGGCTTCATGTTGATGCTTTTATTCTCGCCATCGCATCATTGCGAAGACGGACGTGTCCCGCCGAAGCCTCGGCGAAGGCGGATGGTGCGGGGAAGGGTGTTGCTCCCCCTTATCCGATTATGTAAATTACTATTTGATACAAATACTTAGTTAGTTATGCCTGACCCCATCAACATCAATTAGGCTCCGTTTCGTCACAACCTTTTGGATCATGG
>CAZJXD010000174.1:0-5184 GCA_964549945.1 uncultured Desulfobacteraceae bacterium
TATTCAGCAACACGCCATATCGATCAGCCATTTTCTTGGATTCTATCACCAGCCGATCAGTGAACCGCCCCATACCAACAATGGTGACGCAGGGACGGATAAGCCTCTTACTGCTGAACTCTTTGAGTAGCTTTTCTTGCAGCTCCAAAATCTTATCGGTCGACTCGTGCATGGCGCTGTGCCCTACGCTCACCAGATCAGAGGCCCGCCTGCCCATCATGCCCTTGATCCCGATGTCCTGAATTCCGCTCTGTATGGTAGCAAAAGGATGGAAGGAGCCGGGCTCCAGAAAGGTCGTGGTTCCGGTTTTCAAGGTCTCCAGCAGAATGGCTTGTGCTCCCCAGATCTCGTCTTCCGCAGTGAGGTGAGGCGAGACCTTGGAATGGGTGAAGTTGGCCTGGACCACAGGGCCTAAGGTATCCGGAATCAACCCTTTGCTGAGGTGATGGCTGTAGTGAATATGTCCATTGACCATTCCGGGAATCATCACCTTATCGGTACAATCCAGGGTTCGTTTGCCCTGATATCGTTCGGAGACTTCTTTTGACTTGCCCACAAATGCTATATTCTCCCCCTGCACTGCGATGCCAGCATCTCGGATCACGCGGCGCTCAGAATCCACAGTAATCGCGGTGCCTCCCTGAAGGACCAAGTCTACTTGTTGTTTTGCCACATTTTCCTTAGTTTTCATAAGTTTCTCCTCCTATAGGTTTGAGCTCAGAATCTTTAAAAGCATCCAAACTACTTTTCATGTCTCAAAAAAACTGTATGCCTAACAACTTTCATGAAATAATCATAAGCGAACATCTTTATCGCCTTTGGGAACGATTAAAGGAGAGTTTATTTTTTCTAAACATCATTTCAACCGTGCCTTGTTTAGAGCCCTTACGGCTACTCCCTGAGTCACTTTTTCAATTAAATTCAAACCACTAAAAGGATGACCTTTCATCTGATGAAATCGCGAAGCCAATCACCTACTATATTGATCCCAAGAACCGTTATCATCAGCGCGAGCCCAGGAAAAGTGGTAAACCACCAAGCTGTATAGAGATAAATCCGGCCTTCGGATAGCATCATGCCCCAGGAGGGGGTGGGAGGTTGGACGCCAAGCCCTAAAAAACTCAAGCTGGACTCTAACAGGATGATCCGCGCCATTTCCAATGTTCCAATGACGTTGGCCGAAGGCGCTACATTGGGTAAAAGATGGGTAAAAATGATCCTAAAATTGCTGCATCCAAGGGCTTTGGCAGCCGTAATGAATTCGCTTTCCCTCATAGATAATACTTCAGAACGAATGACCCTGGCATAGACAACCCAACTAGTAATTCCTAAGACAAGAATCATATTTCTTATGCTTGGTCCCAGCACCGCTATAACTGCAACAAGGAGGAGGATAAAGGGGAACGCTAATTGAACATCCCCCAACCTCATAAATATAGTGTCTACTTTGCCACCAAAATAAGCCGAAATTAGACCAATGGTGGTTCCCAAAATTGATCCAATGAGTAGTGCTGAAATACCTATAAATAAAGAAATTCTTGAACCGTATATTATTCGGCTTAGGATATCTCTTCCTAAATGATCCGTTCCCAACCAATAGGTGTCATTCCCATTTTGCCATCCAGGGGGTTTAAGCCGGCGGTTCAGGTCTGCGTTAAAGGGATCAAATGGGCTGATAAACGGAGCAAAAATAGCTGTGATCATAACGGAAAGAATAATGAGACACCCCATGAGAGCTCTCTTGTTTACCCACAAACTATGAGATACCTTCTTGTAAATGCTCACTGGCATGTGGATGTTACTCCTTTCCTTAATCGTACCGAACCCGCGGATCCAAATAGGTATAAAGGATATCCACGATAAAATTGATTACTAAAAATATCATTGCCAAGGTAAATACAGCTGCCTGCACCACCGGAAAGTCTCGGCTGTAAATGGCTTGAATCACTAAACGGCCTACCCCAGGCCAGGCAAAGACTGTTTCCATTATTGCAACTCCCCCTAAAAGCCTTCCTATTTCCATCCCCACCATGGTAATGACAGGAATGGCAGCGTTCTTGAATGCATGTCGGATAGTGACGAGGTAATCGGATAGTCCTTTTGATTTTGCGGTACGGATATAATCCTTGCCTAAAATACCAATCATGCTCGATCGGGTAACCCTAGCAATTCGGGCCATAGAAAAAAAACCTAGACTCACGGCCGGCATGATCAGATTGTCGAAGCCACCTCTTCCATATGCGGGAAGGAGATGAAGAGTCACCGTAAACAAAAATATGAGCATGAGACCAGACCAAAATGCAGGAACGGACTGTCCCAGCAGTACCACAATCATACCAATATTGTCCGTAAAGGAATTAGGCTTGACAGACGAGTAAACCCCTATGGGGATGGCAAAGGCCAAGGCAATAATTAATGCGGCCGCTGTGAGCTCTGCGGTGGCAGGTATGTGTGAGAGAACAATTGGGAAGGCTGGTACACCCTGACGGATTGATAGACCAAAGTCACCATGGAGAATCCCTTTCAGGAATTCTAAGTACTGGACATATAAGGCTTTATCAAAACCCAATTCATGGCGTAAAGTGGCGATATCTTCTTTAGTGGCGTCCGGGGGAAGAAGCAAGGCCGTGGGATCTCCGCTTAAATGTACAACGATAAAGACAATGAGTGTTACTCCGAAAAGTAGAAAAATAGAGTGCAAAAGTCTCTTGAATATATAATTTCTCATTTCCTAAGGTTTTCCTCTCCGCCTTTAGTAAAGATGACACGCGCAGTAATGTGATGGACCCACTTCCTTGAGGAGTGGTTCATCCTTATCACATACCTCCATTCTCTTATAGCACCTGGTATGAAATCGACACCCCCTAGGGGGAGTTATGGGGCTGGGAATATCGCCTTTTAAGAGAATCCTCTCCTTTTTTACCGTTGGGTCAGCCACCGGGATTGCTGAAAGGAGGGCTCTGGTATAGGGGTGTTTGGCGGCGTAATAAATCTCATTTGAGGGCGCGATCTCAACGATCTTGCCCAAATACATCACCGCAATGCGATCACTGACATATTTCACCACGCTTAGGTCATGGGAGATCATCAAATAGGAGAAATGAAACTCCCTCTGAAGCCCTGTCAAGAGGTTAATGACCTGTGCCTGTATGGACACATCCAGTGCGGACAGGGGCTCATCACCGATGACCAGTTCGGGTTCGAGAATAAGGGCCCGGGCAATGCCGATTCTCTGTCTCTGGCCGCCGCTGAACTCATTAGGGTAGCGATATTTATCCTCAGGCTTCATCCCCACTTTCTGTAAGATACTGTCGATGCGGTCTTCCCGGTCGCTTCCACGGGCAATTCCATGAACACCCAGTCCCTCACCCACGATCCTTCCCACCTTCCATTGAGGGTCGAGTGATCCAAAGGGGTCTTGAAACACGATTTGCATCCTTCGACGCAAGGCCCGGAGATCTTCTCTGTCCAGGGCCAAGA
This sequence comes from uncultured Desulfobacteraceae bacterium, assembly GCA_964549945.1. Classification (GTDB taxonomy): domain Bacteria; phylum Desulfobacterota; class DSM-4660; order Desulfatiglandales; family B25-G16; genus B25-G16. The sequence goes on from CAZJXD010000174.1 coordinate 3,481, forward strand.
TGTCTTTGCCTTTAAATGAGATAGTGCCGTTTGTGGGCTCAATCAGGCGGAGAATGCACAGACCCACGGTAGTCTTTCCGCAGCCACTTTCTCCCACCAGCCCGAGGGTTTCTCCCTTGAATATCGCAAATGAGACACCGGAAACTGCATGGACCTCTCCCTTTCTCTTGGAGAAAAAACCTCCTCTCACGGGAAAGCTCTTTTCCAGTGCGCTCACTCGAAGCATTTCTCGATTGTCTAGCTCTGCAACCAACACCTGACCCAGTGACCTGATTTCTGTACCTCCATGGGAGGCTCTTGCCTTTCGCATTTATCGAAAGAATGAGGGCATCGAGCACGAAACTTACAGCCCCTTGGTAACGCAAGCAAGCTGGGAACGTTTCCCGGAATTTCCCTGAGAGGATGGGTGTGCTTATCAATATCCTTGTCTACCCGTGGAATAGAGAGCAGAAGACCTTGGGTGTAGGGATGCAGGGGTTCCTTAAATAGGTCTACCACGTTGGCCATCTCCACTGCCCTTCCCGCATACATCACCACCACGCGCTCAACCATCTCTGCAATGACGCCCAAGTTATGGGTGATCAGTATTATCGCGGTACCCATTTCTTCCTTGAGCTTCAGCATGAGGTCGAGGATTTGGGCTTGAATGGTCACATCCAGTGCCGTGGTGGGCTCATCGGCAATGAGCAATTTCGGGCGGCATGCCAAGGCCATGGCGATCATCACCCTCTGTCTCATGCCGCCGCTCAGTTGATGAGGGTACTCGGAGACCCTCTTGTCCGGGGAGGGGATCCCCACCAGATGGAGCATCTCCACCGCGGCTTTTATGGCCTCCCGTTTCTCCAGTTTTTGGTGGGTCAAGATGGCTTCTGAGATTTGAAATCCAATGGTGAGGACGGGATTAAGGGAGGTCATTGGTTCTTGAAATATCATTGAGATGGACTTCCCGCGTATGGTTCTCATCGCGGCTTCAGAGAGCTTTGTTAAATCCTCTCCTTCCAGGCTGATTTCTCCCTGCACGATCCTGCCTGGAGGACTGGCGACAAGCCTCATGATGGAGAGCGCGGTCATGGTCTTTCCACAACCGCTTTCACCAACGAGGCCTAAGGATTCCCCTTCGTTGAGGTCGAAACTGACTCCATCCACTGCCTTGACAATACCCTCTAAGGTGTAGAACCAGGTGAAGAGATCTTTGATGTGGAGTAAGATTTTTTTCCTCTCATATATCCAGAGAAGAGATTTCTCTTTGGTTCTTTCTCATCGAGAATAATCAAATCCAAAAGGCAATATCGATCAACTGAGGGCTTACTCAGAACTCCATCTCGTTCACCTTTCGCGAAGAATTCATCTTAGAATACTCGCACATGAGCAATGCCTCGTATCGTTCGCCCTCGCGCAGACCCTCCATCGCTACGTATTCATTGGCCTGATGGCTCGTCCTCTGTGGCCCATGCCCATAATGCTGAAGGGTAGATTCAACGGGGCCTTGTTGAAGATATAGGACGGAGAGCACCCCACCCAGGTTGGCCACATGATGCAGGGAGCGCCCAGGAGCTCAGTTGCATTTACCGCAGCCTTGATAATCTCCGCCTCTGCTGGGGTTCGGCACCAGTCATAAGACGAAAGTGGCCTCTCCCTGATTGCTAGATAAACTTCCACGGGCTGATGACCCCGATTTCTAATCGAGCCTTAAGGTCCTCTTCC
>CAZJXD010000175.1:0-5097 GCA_964549945.1 uncultured Desulfobacteraceae bacterium
GACCGGTATCCCTACCGCGACTGCAGAGATTGCTTAACGTTCCTTGGGGCAATGAGTGAAGGGCTTTGTCAGCGTCACGGATAATGAATCAGGAATGGCCTAAGCGAAGGGCACAAGGCGCAAGGCAATCAGATCTGATAGAGTAAAAATAAGGATATTTAATGGAAAACGCAACACCAGATCCTGCATTGTTGTTGAAACTTGCCAGGACACGAATGCCCTTTGGGAAATACAAGGGACGTCTGCTCATCGATCTTCCCAAGCCCTATGTCATATGGTTTGCGAAAAAAGGCTTTCCTGAAGGTGAGCTGGGCCGGATGCTGGGCGTCTTGTATGAAGTGAAGATGAACGGGCTTGAGTATCTTTTTAAGCCCTTGAGATGATCAATGGGAAAGAGGGCACAGACTCGAAAACCCACGCCTGAGGCTGCCAAGCGTCGAATCGTGAAATTCCCTTCCCCTGGGAGCCACGCACATCCTTCTTCCTTAGAGAAACCGCCTCTCCACACTCTTAGTGTTTGGATTTAAGATCCTTAATCCGGACTTTCACCTAATTGAATTCCGCGGTAATGAATTATGCCACCAATTCCACAAGCCCTTGGCGGAAAGGGAAGCCAGAAGTGTGTCCAGAGGCTCACCGGTGAGATGCCTGATATGCCGGACACTTCATCAGAAACAAGCTCAATCTTCCAGATACCGGTACCATTACATGGCGTTTCCCGCTTGCACAAGATGGGTATGCAGAGTATCCTGAGGAGGACATTTTAAAGAGGCTAAGGTCCGGATCAGGCTGGTATTTGAGGTAAGAATAGGCAAGTGGTATGCATGGATAGGGCCCGGGAAAAGGTGAGGCTTAAATGACAACGCAATTAAGCAAAACGGAAGAGCGGATTCTGGCGAAGCTGGGTGAGCTGGCACGGCGATATGAAGCGTTGGAAGGCCAGATGAACGATCCGGCGATAGCGAGCAATCCCGTTCAGATGAGCAAGCTGGCGAAGGAATACGGTACACTTAACGGGATGGTGGAAAGGTATCGGCGCTATAACAAATTGCAGCTGCAACTGGAAGATGCGGAATCGATGTTGGCAGAAGAGGGTGCAGAGACAGACCTGCGGGAGTTGGCAGAGGAGGAGATCGGTCAATTGAGGGAGCAAATGAAGGAGGCGATTGACAAGGCCAAAGAAGAGTTGGTGATGTCGATTGATAAGGGCGTTGGTTCTGTAATCATGGAAATCCGGGCGGGGGCGGGGGGAGAAGAGGCGGCGCTATTTGTGGGGGATCTCTATCGAATGTACACGCGGTATGCGGAAAATCGGGGCTGGAAGGTGGAGCCGATGTATTTTTCGCCCACGGACCTGAGAGGATTCCGGGAAGTTATTATCAGTATAAGTGGCGAGGGGGTCTGGCGGGAGCTGGGTTATGAAGGTGGGGGGCATCGGGTCCAGCGGGTGCCGGAAACGGAGACACAGGGTCGGATTCACACCTCAGCGGCGACGGTGGCAGTGTTGCCGGAGCCGGAAGAACTGGAAATTGATATTAAATCGGAGGAGGTTATCGAGCATGTGGCCCGGGCCAGTGGTCCCGGGGGACAGAATGTGAACAAGGTTAGCTCGGCGATCAAGCTCCAGCATATGCCCACGGGTATAACGGTGAGTATGCAGGATGAAAAGAGCCAGCACAAGAACCGGGCCAAGGCGTGGCGTATTCTGCGTAGCCGCGTGTATGATTATTATGAGCAGAAGAAACGGGCGGAACGCGACTCGGCCCGGAAGAATATGATCGGCTCTGGCGATCGCTCCCAACGGATCCGGACATATAATTTCCCGCAGAACCGGGTGACCGACCATCGGATCAACCTGAGCCTGCACAGTTTGGACAGGATCATGATGGGGGAGATGAACGGGCTGGTTAAGGGTCTGATCGACTACGATAAGCAGCAGCGACTGGAAAATCTCTTTGCTACCTTGCGGTAACCTCCGGGTTCAGGAAAGACATTATTCGATACGAGAGAAGGTGGTTCCTCGGGCCAGATCGTGAGGTTATCAAGATAATTTTTATTTCCTCCCGATGATAATTCGATATGATGTTATTGGTGCGGTCTTGTTCGACGGCGCTTCCGGAAGGAGATGAAAGTACTTCCAGGAGGGCAGGGATTGGCTATGGCAAGCATAATTACCAGCGCACAGAATCCTCTGGTGAAGAGCCTGGTGAGCCTGCGGAAGAAGAAGAGGCTGCGGTTCCAGAAGGGGGTTTTTCTGATTGAGGGGGAGAGGGAATTACTTCATGCGCTAGTAGGCGGGATTGAGTTTGAGACGTTGGTTTTTTGCCGGGAAGCGCTAGTGGGCAATGCAGAGTTGAACAGCATGGAATCGTTGACGGGGAGATTCAGCATCGGCAGCACAGGGGCGGTAAAACTGGTAGAAGTTTCTCCGCGGGTGTACGGGAAAATCGCTTTGCGGGAAAATACCGAGGGAATAGTGGGTGTGGCTAAAATACCGAAGCGGGATATTTATAAATTACGGTTATCAAAGAATCCCTTGGTGCTGGTGGTAGCAGGAGTAGAGAAGCCGGGCAATCTGGGAGCGCTGCTGCGCACGGCGGATGGGGCGGGAGTGGAGGTGTTGATCGTTTGCGGGGGGGAGGTGGATCTGTATAATCCTAACGTGGTACGTTCCAGTTTAGGTGCTTTGTTTACGGTACCGACTTTTCCACTATCCTGGGAGGAAACCGGGCAATGGTTGCAGGAAAACGCGATTCGGATGATTTTTACGAGTCCGGCAGCGCAGAAGGATTATACCGAGGAGGATTATACGGGGGCGGTGGCGATTTTTCTCGGCAGCGAAAAGGAAGGGTTGCCGTCAGAATGGTTGCGGAAAAAGAACAGCAAGGTCAAGATTCCCATGCGGGGGCAGATGGATTCGCTGAATACTTCATGCAGCGGGGCGATAGTCTTATATGAAGCCGTGCAGCAGAGGGAACGGAAACGGGGCCAGGCATAAGTAACTGCGTGTTACGAGAAAATGGATGGGGTCAATGATTGACTCTTTTTATCCTTCCCTTCATCCTTCATTCCATTGACAGGGTATCGTTTCTGTCATATCCTCCCAACAACAATAAAATATCAGGTTTCAATGTAAGAGGACTGCGCTTGGGTCTTATCGTTGAAATGAGAGGCGTTCGGAAGACGTTTGTCTCCGGCTGGGTTTACCGAATCAAGAAGCAGGCCCTGAGGGGCGTGGATTTCAGCGTGCCCGAAGGAGTACTCTGGGGTATTCTGGGTCCGAACGGTGCGGGAAAGACGACCCTCCTTTCCATCCTGGCAAACCTACTCAAGCCGGAGGAAGGGCTGGTCCGCGTCCTGGGGGAGGATATCCGGGCCAACTCCATGGCGATATTACGGAGGATAAATTTCTCATCAGGTCATGCAAATTTTCTGTGGAGCCTCAGCGTCCGAGAAAACCTGGAATACTTTGCCATGCTTTATGGCCTTTCGGGTAACAGGCGAAAACGGAAAATCGAAGAGCTCCTGGATCTATTTGAACTTGAAGAATTTGCCGGGGTTCGGTTCGATGAGCTCTCTACAGGGACGAAACAGAAGCTTTCCCTGGCAAAATCCCTTGTCAACGAACCGGTACTTCTCTTTCTGGATGAGCCTACCGTCGGCCTTGATCCGGATGTAGCCCGTCGCGTTCGAGAATCCATTCAACGAATTCACCGTGAAAAAGGTGTGACGATCTTGTTGGCTACCCATAACATGAAAGAAGCGGAGATCCTCTGTGAAAAGATCGCTTTTCTAAAAGAGGGGATTTTCAAGGCCTTCGGGAGCCCCCGAGACCTGAAAGAACAATTGCGCTTAGGCGATACCATTACTATTTTTTTCCAGGGTTCTCTATCCACTTCCTTCCTTGAACACCTCCAAGGGGTCTACGATTTTCAGGTCCGCAATTCGTCCTGTCGCATCCTCGTGGATGACCATCGAAAGCGCCTCCCCCAGATCCTTGACGTTTTCATGAGCAAGAAGGTGCTGATCACTGATCTCGGAATCCAGGAGGCCGATCTTGAGGAGGTCTTTATTGCCCTTGCGAGATGAGATCACCAAGATAAAAGCCTTTGCCTTTAAAAACTGGATTATGACCAGGAGGAACTTCTTTACGGTTCTTGAAATCCTTTTCTGGCCGGTGGTGGGCTTTTTATCTGTGGGACTCCTCGCCGAGTTCGCCTCTCTACCGCCGGAGATGAAGGCCTTCATCCTCGTGGGTGTGGTATCTATGGGTGCGGTGCAGGTCTGTCAGCTCGACGTTTCCTATGCCCTCCTCTACGATGTCTGGAGTAAATCCTTGAAACATAGTTTCATCGCACCGGTCGGGATCCGCCATATGCTTCTTGGCTCTCTGATTGTGGGAATGATCAGGGGTGCTGTCGTCTTCTTCATCCTCATGTACGCAAGCCTTTGGCTCTTTGATTTCAACTTCATGGCTGCGGGACCGGGACCCATCTCTCTTTTTATTTTCGGCCTTTTCCTGAATGCCGCGGTGGTGGGCATGCTTGTGTGCATTCTGGTCCTCCTTTTCGGAAACAGGGCGGAAGTAGCTGCCTGGTCTCTCGTAAGCCTTATGCTCCTTGTCTGCGGGATCTATTATCCTGTCACCATCCTTCCCGGATGGGTGATGGCCGCTGCGAAACTCATCCCCCTGACCTATTTCCTCGAATATATTCGCCGTTTTTACGGCTTTGAACCCTCTTTTTCCCTCGTTCTCGCCAAGGGATATATCATGGCTTTTGCCTATCTTTTCACAGAGATTCTTCTCATGAAGGCCTCGCTCGGAAGGGCCAAGAGGAAAGGAATTCTTCTGAAACTCTCAGAATGAAACAAGATGTTGTTCCTCTGTAGGAGAGGCTATCAGAACCCGATTCGAGCTTCCGGATACCGATAACAGTATCCGCGTTCCCCCATTGCAGAGGATGATTTCGCAGAGTACCAGGAGGATCAGGTTTCTATCGATCTCCTAGATATTATGCGGCGCAATGACAGCTTTTCCGTTCCAATGCCTTAAAAGTTCAGGTAAATAAGGTTTTGGCAGAAACGAAACGCCACACC
>CAZJXD010000176.1:0-4997 GCA_964549945.1 uncultured Desulfobacteraceae bacterium
GAAATAACCTGTCTACCTCCTCACTGGTGAAGAATTCGTTATATTCTTCTTCCGTTTCAAAACGCACTCTCAGCCTCTCCCTTTCCACCAGCTTAATGTAGGGGAGTAGATTTTTAACCGCTTCAAGTTTGCGCTTTAACCCATCTTCATCTATTCCCTCGCCTTTGCCAAGAGGTCCTAACTCCTTCAGCTTCCCGGTAAAGTCAGTCACAACTTCGGCGAAACGGATTCCTTCAGAGGCAGATACCCATTCAAGCCTTAGCCTTTCGGGGTTCACCCCTATCAGTTCCAGTAACTTTCTGCATATATGCATCATGCTTAATGCTTCGTAATTTCCTTCAGTGATATAATGGCATTCGCCAGGCCAGCAACCGCCTATAAACACCCCATCTGTTCCATTTGAGAAGGCCCGGAGTATAAATGCCGGGTCCACTCTGCCGGAGCACATCACCCTTATCACCCTTATATGAGGAGGGTATTGATACCTGGAAACTCCGGCAAGGTCCGCCCCCGCGTAGCAGCACCAATTGCATAAAAACCCTAAGATCCTTGGTTTAAACTTATGACCTGCAACCATTCTTAGCTCGCTCCCACCTTGCGCCTTTATCAAGGAATAATTTTCTTACTTTTAATTTTTTAGGCTCATCAACCTTGCACCCTGAACCGCTTGACCTTTGTTCTACCCATCTCCAACCGCCGCATCCATCTGTTGCATGATCTCCTCCTCTGGAACCTCCGCGTCGATCTGGCGAAAGACCTCTTCATCGGTATAGTGCTTCAGAGAAATAGCCCCTGTGGGACACTTTGCGTTACAGAGACCATCTCCTTTGCAGAGAATAGGATTAACCCTGGCCTTTTTGCCTTGTGGTGTATCAACAAACTCTATAGCACCATACTTACAGACCGAAATACATGCCCCACACGATACGCACTGGCTCTCATTTACCTCGCAAATAGCACCGGAGGCTATGACCGAATCCTTCGTGAGAATCGTTAGGGCCCGGCCGGCAGCCCCGTAAGCCTGGTTAATCGTTTCATGTATATGCTTGGGATAGTGAGCCGTCCCGCACAGGAAAACGCCTTCCGCGGCAAAGTCAACGGGTCTCAATTTTACGTGGGCTTCCTGGAAGAAACCGTCAGGATTCAAAGGCACCTTGAATAATCGGGATATTTCATTGCTTGCTGCTGAAGGAATAACAGCGGCAGCCAAAGCGAGTAAATCGACATCGATCGCGAGCCTCTGGCCTAAAATGGAGTCGGTCACGGTAACCCGTAACACAGGACGGCCCTCCTCCTCAACGGCCTCCACCTGGGGCTTATCATCCGGCTCATAGCGGATGAACCTTACCTCTTTATCCGCCGCTTCCCGGTAGTAATCCTCCATAAGCCCATAGGTCCTCATATCCCGGAAGAGGATGTAGATATCCATCTGAGGGTTTCTCTCTTTCAGTTTCAAGGCGTTCTTTATAGACTGGCTGCAACATACCCGGGCGCAGTAATTTCTTTCTTCATTTCTACAGCCCACGCATTGGATCATCACCAGGGTTTCCGCGTTCACTACCCTTTCTTCTCCTCTGGCGATCTGCTCCTCCAGCTCCAGATTGGTCATTACCCTGTCATCTTGCCCGTAAAGGTACTCGGTGGGTTTATGTTCCTCAGCGCCTATAGCGAGAACGGTTATTCCATGGTGTATCTCCTTGACCCTTCCCTCAGAGCTCACCTTGGTGGTGAAATTCCCCACATAACCGGAAGCCTCTGTGATGGTCGCATCAGTATAAACGTGAATTGAGGGGTGCCGGTATACCTTGCGTATAACATCACCCAAATAGGCCTGAACATCCATCCCCTCCAGGGTGGAGTGGATTCTCCGTGCCATTCCCCCCAGCTCTGCCTCCCTTTCCACCAGGTAAACCTCATGTCCCTGGCTGGCTATGGACAGGGCACACGTCATGCCAGCCAGGCCTCCTCCGACCACCAAGGCCCTTTTGTCCACCGGCAGCTCAAATTCCTGTAAAGGCTCTAACAGGGCGCTCCTGGCTATGGCCATTCTGACGATACCCTTTGCCTTCTGGGTGGCCTCTTCCTTTTCTCGAGAATGGACCCAGGAGCAATGTTCTCTTATATTAGCCATCTCGAAGAAATATTGATTAATTCCCCCTTCCCGGAGGGTGTCCCGGAATAGCGGCTCATGTGTCCTGGGGGTGCAGGCGGCGACAACCACGCGATTGAGCCCTTTTTCCTTTATCGTGTCCGCTATTTGCTGGGCATTATCAGTAGAACATGCAAAGATGCTTTCCTGAGCGTGGACGACATTGGGCAAGGTGGAGACATAGTCAACTACCGAGGGAACGTCTACCACCCTTCCGATATTGGCCCCGCAATGACACACAAAGACCCCTATCCTCGGCTCCTCTTCCGAGACATCCCTTTCCTGCGGATATTGCCTTTCCCTGGCAAGCTTCCCTCGCCGGTAAGAGAGGAGCTCCCCGCATTGGGAGCCGGCCCCGCTGGCGGTAAAAACCGACTCGGGGATATCTATAGGGCCCTGGAAGGCCCCGCTTACCAAGATCCCTGGCCTGGTGGTCTCCATGGGATTAACGGGATTGGTTTTACAGAATCCGTGGGAATCGAGCTCGATGCCGAACTTCTCCGCCAGGTTCTCCACATCAGCAGGGGGGTTCAACCCCACGGATAAGACCACCAGATCGAATTCCTCCTCCTTTACCCCCTCGTCGGTAGTGGCGTATCGTATGGTCACATTCTTGGTCTCCGGGATCTCCTTTCCTATGGATACGTAGCTTCTGATAAATCGAATCCCGGGAAGCTGCTCCGCTCTCTGGTAGAATCGCTCGAAATCCTTGCCGTAGGAGCGGATATCGTTGTGGAATACCGTGCACTCTGCCTCGGCGTCGTGGTCTTTTGTCAGGATCACCTGCTTCTGGGTATAGGTGCAGCATACGGCGGAACAGTAGCTGTTGCCCCCTTCGAGAACCTGTCTGGAACCCACGCAGTGAATCCAGGCTATCTTCTTCGGATGCTTCTTGTCCGAAGGGCGCAGTATCTCGCCCTCGTATGGCCCGGTGGCGCATAACAGCCGTTCAAAGTCAAGGCTGGTGACCACGTTCTCGAGGGTTCCGTAGCCATAGTCTCCCCTCAGCTTCGGGTCGAATACCTCATAGCCCGGACACAGGACGATCGCCCCTACATTTACCTCTGCCTTCTCCGCCTCTTGGTGAAGATCGATGGCTTTATTCTTGCAGACTCCTTGGCAAATGGTACATTGCTCGCCTTGAAGGTAGAGGCAGTTATCAGGGTCTATATACGTGACAAGGGGAACTGCCTGAGAGAAGTAGATATGGATGGCCTTATTCGACGATAGGTCTTGATTGTATGGATCGGGGACCTTGACCGGGCAGTACTCTACACAGGTCGTGCAGCCCGTGCATTTGTCCTCTCTAATGTATCTGGGCTTCTTGATCAGGGATACCGTAAAGTCCCCTGCCTCCCCCTCTACACGGTCAACTTCGGTTAAGGTCAGGACCTCTATATTGGGATGCCTGCTGCATTCAATAAACTTGGGAGATTCAATGCACATGGAGCAGTCATTGGTGGGAAAGGTCTTGTCAAGCTGGGCCATATGGCCGCCGATGGCAGGTGATTTCTCCACAAGGTAGACCTTAAAGCCCGCATCGGCAAGATCAAGGGCGGCTTGAATGCCGCTGATCCCCCCGCCGACCACCATGACGTCTCCGAAATCGCTGTCTGCGAGAGTCTTGTAAAGCCCTTCGATCTGTTCTTCTTCCACGTCTCTCTGTCCTTATCGGGTTTGTTCGCTTCCCTGAATCACTTCCTGTATTATCTCCGTGATGTCCTTCACCTCGATGGCTTCACCCACCTCCAGGGTTAATTTGCTGTCCTCGAAATTGCTGATGCAATAGGGGCAGGAGGTGACCAGCACCTCGGCCCCCACCTCCATGGCCTGTTCTAATCTGATATCGGAGAATCGTTCGCCCTTGAGCGTTTCCATCCAGATCCTGCCCCCTCCCCCTCCGCAGCAGAGACTATCCACGCGCGACTCAGGCATCTCAAGCAGCTCTAAGCCGGCTACCCTCGTTAAGGCCTCACGGGGCTCCTCATAGATGCCATTATGGCGGCCCAGGTAGCAGGGGTCATGATAGGTCACCTTCTTCTTATACTCCCCGGTGAGCCCAAGCCTTCCCTCATTGATGAGCTGGAGGAGATACTGGGAGATGTGCACCACCTCGAAGTGCACCATGAACTCGGGATACTCGTTTCTGAAGGTGTGAAAGCAGTGGGGGGAGGAGACGAGGATCTTCTTTACCCCATGGTCGATAAAGGTCTTGATGTTCTCCCTGGCCAGGCGCCTGAATACCTCCTCATCGCCCGTCTTGCGGATGCTCTCCCCGCAGCAGTTCTCCTGGGGGCCCAGTATCCCGAAGTCCACCCCTGCCCTGGTGAGGAGAGTGGCGGTGGCTTGAGCTACCTTTTTTAACCTGGGGTCATAGCAGAGGTAGCAGCCCGGGAAATAGAGGAGCTCCATCCCCTCGGTGAATGTTTTTACGGAAAGGCCTTCCGCCCACTTTGCCCTGTTTTCCCGTGCCTCACCCAGGGGGTTGCCCTCTCCCACAAGGCTTCCTCTTATGGTGCGGATAGGGGTGACGGGAGCGGGAAAGACGCCGTATTCCGTGGCGATCCTGCGCAAGGCGACCCCGGATTCTATCTGTTGTACGTCTCTGGGGCACTGCTGAGGGCATCTTCCGCAGGTGGTACAAAGCCATATGTCCTCGGTTTCTATCTCAGTCAAACCAAAGGTAGCCTGTCGGACGATCTTGCGCATGCTGAAGGTTCTCACCCGGTTCCACGGGCAGACAACATCGCATAATCCGCATTGAAAACATCGTTTGAAGGCGTCTCCACCGCTCTCTTTTATGGCATCGATGATCTCTTTGTAGGGGGTTACGGTCTCCACGGTCTTT
>CAZJXD010000177.1:0-4787 GCA_964549945.1 uncultured Desulfobacteraceae bacterium
ATGTCATGGTGCGAATTGCCGAATTCCTCTCAGATATCGGAAAGGAGATCAACTACCGCTTTTCCATGATCGCAGGGCCTTTCAACCATATGAGGGAAAGGCCGGGTTAGGAGGGCGGCCTCATGTGGTTCCGGCCTGACACACAATGGCGAATCGCATACGGTCCGAGCCCGAAAAGGGAACTTCTTATAACCTTTATCAACAGGAGGAAAGACAATGGCACAACAGGTATTAAAAAGCGATTGCATAGTGTGTATTAATAGCTGCGGAATAGACGCCTATGTAGAAGACGGCAAACTGGTTAAGGTAGAAGGCATGAAGGAGCATCCGGTGAGTGAGGGCGTCATCTGCCCCAGGGGGAAGGCCTTGCCAGAATGGGTCTATTCCGAGAAACGGCTGAAGTATCCAATGAAAAAGGTAGACGGAAAATGGGAGCGTATTTCATGGGATGAGGCTCTGGATATAATAGCCTCGAAATTCAAGGAGATAAAGGAAAAATACGGCGCCAAGGCTTTGGCCGTGTATACCGGCTCTTTGGGAACGGAGAATATCGAGTTAGCCGCCTTTGCGCAGAGGTTTCGAGGCGTCTATGGAACGCCGAACCTCTTATCGGTTGAGGGCAATTGTTTTCGCTCCCGCATTATGGCCCGCCAGATGACATTCGGCGGTTATCCGATTGAAGAACCCTGGAATTCCAAATGTATCCTTGTCTTAGGCACAAACATAGACAACTCCAAGATCACCTTGGCTGCCAAGATCTATAAGGCCATAGATAAAGGCACCATTGAACAGGTGATCGTGGTCGATCCCAAACGCATCCCGTTGGCGGACAAGGGAATCCACATCAAGATACGACCGGGAACTGACACCGCTCTCTGTCTTGGGATGCTGAACGTGATTATCTCGGAGGGGCTTGAGGACAAGGAGTTTGTCGAAAAATATACCCTTGGGTTCGACAGGCTTGCAGAGCACGTAAAGCAGTACCCGCCCGAGAAGGTTTCAGAGATTACACGGGTTCCTGCCGAGGATATTATCAAGATCGCCCGCATCTTTGCCACCACGAAACCGGCCTCGATCGTTCCGGGGACCTGCTCCATTGACCAGCACATCAATGGCTTTCAGGGAAATCGCATCCACGCCATCATGCAGGCAGTAACCGGCAATGTGGATGTACCGGGCGGCTGGGTATCCATACCCTTCATCCGGCTCGGGGACATGAGGGTTACGGAGATAAGTGATCCCATCGGCACAAGGGAGCATCCCCTGTTCCGCAGATTCTGGGGCAGGATATCGCCCTACGGACAGCAAATGCTTTTTGCCGATGCCGTGTTGAATGAAGATCCCTATCCCATCAAGGCCCTGATGGTGACGGGCGGGAATCCGGCGGTCACATTACCGGATTCCAATCGTATCAGAGAGGCCATGAGGGCCCTGGAATTTATGGTAGTCTCGGACCTGTTTATGACGGAAACCGCAGAGTTGGCCGATATCGTCCTTCCCGCCTGTTCCTTCCTGGAGAAGGGCGGCGTGGGGTATGTCTACGGGGTAACAAATTGCATACCCTATGCCATGGTTCGTAAGAAGGTGATCGAGCCCATCGGCGAAAGCTGGCCTGACTGGAAGATATGGACCGAGATAGGAAAGAGAATGGGCTATGGTGAATTCTTCCCGTGGAAGACCGAGGATGAGATCGTCGATTTCTTTCTAAAACCCAGCGGCCTGACCAGGGAACAGCTGGAAAAGGATCATCCTGAAGGCGAGTATTATGCGGAGGTTCAATATAAACAGGGCAAATACAGAACTCCTTCGGGCAAGATTGAACTCTATTCCGAGACCCTGGCGGAGAACGGATATGATCCAATACCCCGTCATATTGAACCTACCCGGAGTCCCATAAGCACTCCAGAGCTCTATAAGAAGTATCCCGTGATTCTGACAACGGGCGCGAGGGTACCGGAATACACGCACTCCCAGTTTAGGCAGGTGCCCAGTATGCAAAAGACGGCCCCTGAGCCCCTGGCCGAGATTCACCCTGATACGGCAAAGAAATACGGTGTTTCCGACGGTGACATGATGAATGTGGAGACGGTAAAAGGCAAGGTGGCATTTAAGGCCAAGACCACGAAAGACCTTCTGCCGGGTATAGTGAGCATTCCCCATGGGTGGGGAAAGGCGAATTCCAATCTCTTAACGGAACTCGATCGCCGTGATCCGGTCACCGGTTACACGGAGATGAAGGCTCTTCTGTGTAGAGTAAGTAAGGTTTAAGATAGGGTTACATTGATGATTCATGGTTATTAAAAAACCCGCCGTCCCGGAGGACGGCGGGTTTTTTATGCGCCTGAAGTTATTTGGTCGGAGCCCTAGGTCGTTCTTCCTGCCCTGAAGATATCTATGATCGCAAACTCCTTACAGATCTTAGTCGCTGTGGGCTTGGCGCTCGTTTTGCTTTTTAGCAAATGACCCCGACGCTTCGATTCAGGGTTATACATGAGAGAAACTCGCGGTAGAGCATGGGGATGTCTTTTTTTGCGGCATGCCCCTGAACAGGGGGCCTCAGCGTGCCCCGTAAATCGGGGCACACGCGCAACGCGGATTTGACTATGATACGACACGGCGGTAGGTGCCCCGATTTATCGGGGTCTGCCGGTGCATTCATTATAGGGCATGAGACAAAAAAAGACATCCCCATGCTCTCCGAACACAGTTAGTTTCTTAAGAGGATAATGGACCAGAGTTCCGGGTAACGAGACTAGGGGGTATCGCCAGCCAGGACCTCTTCGAGCATCTCCTCCAGCTTGTCCTCGGCGCTCTGGTCCGCGTACTGGGGCCTTTCCACATCGGGATAGAGACTGAATATCCCTTTCATCATTACCTCTGCATGGGGAGGACAGCCCGGCAGATGTTTGCCCATCTCTGCACGGTGCTGTTGGCAAATACCAAGGAATATGTTCGTCTCTTCGGGGTTTGGTTCGGCCTTCGAAAAAGGACCAAGAAAGACGTTTACCTTTTTCTCAAAGGGCCTGTCTATAAGGAGGTTGGCTGGATTTTGGGGATCTGGTCTTCTCAGCTTATACAGGACGTAGTGCAGGTATCCCTTGCATCCGGGACACGCACTCTCGGCATGCACAATTAAATTCTTGCCGCTTTCAAGATTGATTTCAGCCTCTTTAAACGGGCTCATCACTTCCTCAATGGGAGTGCCCGCGACGTTTATCTTTTCAGGATCAATAGACCCCAGTCCCTGCATATGCGCGAGCTGTACCGGGGGGGAGAGTGCAGGATCCAGCCCCATTATCCTTATGGTTACTGCATCCACAGCCACCGGATTCGTCCCTCCGATGATGAGATTCATCGTCTTGGGAGTCCCATAAACCGGCCCGAAGTTTTCCTGGCCTGTGAGACCGTCGATAATATGGAGTTTGGGTTTTATCAGATGATGGATATTGATAAGGTTCTGCCAGAGCCCGAAAAAGTGGCTCATATATTTTTCAATGGGTGGAACTGCTCCCTGGAGGCTTTTGATGCTGAGAGAGGCAAGGGCGGCAAAGTGGGTCTTCATGACAGGGACATTGATTATGGTGTCTGCATTTTCTAATGTAACCGGGATCTCCCTTGAAGGCATCCTCTTCCCTCCAGGGACCGATTTCCTGACCAGCTTGTCAGCGTTAAGATCCACCAGGCTGACCTTCACAGGATCAAGATCAACCAGTCTATCATAACCATAGTGCTCAAACAGTTTGGTAGTCTCAGCCCTATTTATGGAGGCTCCTTCCGCAACAACCACCTTTCCCGCAATTGGCAACAGGATCTCTATAAGGGCCCTGATGATCCCTATGTCGGTTACAATTCCTCCTGTATAAACGCCGTTTCGAAGTCCATGGTCTGCCACCACATTGGGCTTTAATACTACTGTCTGTCCTTTCTCTACGAAATTCTCCAGGCCTCCCAATGCATTGAGGACATTCATGATTGAGGCCTTGATCTCCTCGTGGCTCCTGGTAACAGGGACCTTTTCAACAGCTACTGTCTCCTGCTTTGTATATTCCCTTGCCGGTTTCCGGCCTCGGACCTTGTTGAGGAATACTGAAGTGCTCAGATCCATCTTCACCAGGTCAAATCCATCTGTCTTAAAGAGACGTGTGGGGCGAAAGCCGTAATCCACCATTAAAGCGTATTTCCCGTCATCCTCCTTGAGGATCTCGGCCGAGATAAGACTTTCCCTATTGATCAGGGCATCAAATATCGGGAATTCAATGTCCTTTCCATGCCATTCTTTCTTCAGGAGGACCTCTTCGATGCTGCTATGGTCTGGATTAAATATGATCCACCCGACTGTCTCATTATCTTTTTCAGCTTCATAGACCAGCATATTTCGGCTATTTTCCCATTCACGCAACCTATGTTCTGCATACTCTCTATTGTCAACAGTAGATGAGTAATAGCGAGCGAAGCTTTTCTTGAAACTGTCTGATAATTCGCCTTTTTTTAACAGTATGCCCGATGACATGCTCTCCCCCTGAACCTTGAAAAGACCCTTAGGGTTCTAACTACTCCGATTATCAAATAAAACCTGACGTTGTCCGGGTGTATATCAAATTTTAGCAAATGACCCTGACGCTACGCCTCAGGGTTATCCATGAAAGAAACTCACGGTAGAGCATGGAGAGGTCTTTTTTCCCCTCATGCCCTAAAAAAAGACGAGTCGGTAGGCCGCTTCAAACCGGCGCACACGGACAAAGTCCCTAGAAGACAATGACGAGTTGCTCGTGCGCAGGGTTTGAAGC
>CAZJXD010000178.1:0-4727 GCA_964549945.1 uncultured Desulfobacteraceae bacterium
ACAATAGTCAAATCCGCGTTGCGCGTGTGCCCCGATTTACGGGGCACGCTGAGGCTCCCTGTTAAAGGGCATGAGACAAAAAAGACATCCCCATGCTCAACAGATATTTTTTTCATGTATAACCCTGAAGCGAAGCGTCGGGGTCATTTGCTAAGATGCAGGAGAGGAAAAAATGTTTCGTAACGTTACATGCAGCAATTGACAATATTCAACACTCCATATATGTTTAAGTTGTTTGTAATGCCTTTTGTAGCGCCAATGATACAACCATTTAAATTCTAAAACACTATCACAGGAACCGCACAATCTGCGAAATGATAATAGAGATCAAAGGAAAATGCCCCTCGTACGTTTTTCTAAATATTCCATATACGGGAACATACTGATCTTCATCGATGAGGTATCTGAAAGGCAGCTCGGCGAGTCGGAGAAATCGGATTTTGCCCGTGCCGCTATTAACGAGTATCTCGGTATTGGTGCTGATAATCTCATCATGGTACAAACCTATTCACCCGCATTAATAAGGGAGATAGGCGAACAAAACAAATATTGGAAGACATCTCCTCTACTCAGCTCGGAACCCGATCCCGATTATGTGTTCAGGATGTTTGAGCCTGATGGCCGGGAAGCGCTATGCTGCGGAAATGGCCTGGTTTGTACTGCCCATCACCTTTATGCTCATTATGGTGTTGAAGCTGCCAGGATCCTCACGGAGATTCCATCCTCCATTCCCAAGGTTCGAAAGATCGAAGCGGTTGATTCCGGGGAAGGCTTCCGCGTGAATATGGGATGCCCTTGCCTCATTCCAGAAACACTCGTAAACGCAGATCTTGTCACCCATACCGAAGGTAGCCTGGCATTCTTTAGAGACTATCCCATACATATCGAGTGGATAAATACTTCCGGTGAGGACAGGAGGCTCTCCGCGGCGATCTCGGGATGTTTCACCTATACAGGTGAACCCCACCTGGTAGTATTTGAGAACCCGGATAGTCGCTCTGAGGACAATGTATCCAGTATATTTCGTCAGCTATTTGGCGAGCATTCATCTCAGGGTGAGGATAGTACATCTCAGAACCAAATGCTCGATAGCGACAAGATATTCCATAAGATTGGATTGAACTTTAACGCTCCGCGATCCGTGCACTTCCCGCAGGGTATTAATCTGAATTTTGCGAGAGTAGTGAACGAGAATGGGGTTATTGAATGCCGAAGCTTTGAGCGCGGCATCAACAAAGAAACGCTCGCATGCGGAACCGGGGCACTAGCCGTGGCGTTCGCCGCCCATCAGCTACATATGGTAAAATCAAACAGGATCGAGGTGTGGCCGAAACGAGGCAGGCGCCTGGATCAATTTAAGGACGCATGGCTGCGCGCCAGCAGGGGTCCGTCCGGCGACTGGTGGCTTGAAACAGAACCACGATGCATATTCTCGGGCACATTTGAATTCCCCCGGTCTTGATTCCGGTCATGCCTATCCAACCTCTCTTTGGTGAAATCGGATTCAAGGCCCCGGGTAAAACCGCATTCCTTGAATGGGCGTTTTTGGCGGTGATGAAGGGCAAAGACCTCCGTCTCAAATATTTTTCACTTTTCAGGCTCCCATTCCCTCTGGACTTTTGAAGGAGAACACATGTTGTCAAAGAAGACACCATCAGACATAGACAGGACGGATCAGCTCATTGTAGAGGCTCGACGCGAGCGAGAACGTCGGGAGAAGGCCTATCGGGAACGAGCGCTCAAGATCTTCCCGTGGATTTGTGCACGGTGCGGGAGGGAGTTCTCGGGCAAGAGGCTTCGCGAGCTCACGGTCCATCACAAGGATCACAACCACGATAACAATCCGCCTGACGGCAGCAACTGGGAGCTGCTGTGCCTTTACTGTCATGATAATGAGCACTCGAAGTATCTGGATGAGCAGTGGTATGACGGGCCGACACCGGGAGGCGAGCAAGTGCCGCCTTCTACCTACAGGCCGTTCTCCGGACTAAAAGACTTGCTCAAGCACAAAAAGTAGCTGATCAACTTCGCGCAAATAAAATTACCAGGCTTGATAGGTGGCAAACTAGATATATTCGCTGAATATCTTCAAGTTATAAAATCGTTTCACGATCCTATATAAAGTTGACCCACCTGCCTGAGGAAGGCAGCTTCGCCGCTCTATAAAAACGGAAACCCCCATAAAAAAATTACTTGACTTATTCCTCCTCCCATAGGATAGAAAATCAAGAAGATACAATGCCCTATTGTTCTTTCTTATTCTATCCTAGGTACTTGTCGTTGGTGTTAACAGAACGCAGGCCGCCGTGTACCGACACCAGTGGTGAGCCTTTAATGCCAATGCCATTCGGCTAGGCCTTTGCCTGTGGGCTCCCACTTCCCCTAGAAAGACTCCCTACGCAGCAGTCCCGAGAAGCAGGCTTCCCATGCTTATTGGCTGCATTGCACCCTGAGACAGCTCGCGGGGACACGCAACCCCGAGCGCTCCGCTCATCATGTGCATAGTGTTACATTGAAGTATTGGGAGAGGAGGTTACGGATTTGCCAGAAGGAACAGTAAAGTGGTTTAACGAGAAGAGGGGATACGGCTTCATCGAGCAGGACGAGGGTGGAGACCTCTTTGTGCACTACTCCTCTATTGCCATGCCCGGGTTCAAGCGCCTCCTTGATGGCGAACGGGTGCGCTTCGAGGTAGAGGAGACGGGGCGTGGCTCTCAAGCCGTAAACGTGACCAGGATCGAGCGCTAGAGGCACACGCTTCAGATACACAGGGACATGCGACCGAGGACTCAGGTACCGCGATAACCCTTCAGCTTCCCTGATGACGCCCTGCCAATGCGAGTTCGGATGGCAAGGCTGAGCCGAGGAAGGCAGTGCAACTGAGAACCTATGCAAGGGAAATCGAACCATGGAAGCCCATGAAACTGAAAACATAGTTGGGATGCACGAGGATGATGGGAGTGTGAAGTGCAGGGCGTGCATGAACGAGGAGGACTGGAAGATCCTCACCCAGGAGAATGCCATTACCCTCGAGGAAATTGAGAGCGGCGAGAGGCTGTTCTACTGTGACTACTGCGAAGAGAAGCTGTGAGCTTCAGACCTTTGGTGCTTCTAGTACCTGCACTTTATAGCTGAACCCGAAAAAAAGGAAATGCACTGTGAAGGCGCTTCTTACCTCGCTTTAAAAGGGAGACAACCGAATGCGGATACTGCGTGGAAAATGGTTATGGGCCATCGTTGCTGGCGCAGTTTGTCTATTGATTGCATTGCTGGCACTGTCATTGCTAAAACGGCCTCCAGAGGATCGAGTTGCGGTCGTTGACGGCTCGGTGATCACACGAGAGGATTTTGACAGAGAGATGGACCGTGTTAAACAAGGGCTACGAAACATGGGAAAGCCCATCATCGATTCCCGGTTATCGGAACTCAAAAAGGAAGTCCTCGAACAGCTTATTAACCGCGAGTTGCTTTTTCAGGAAAGCCAAAGAAAGGGAATCGTAATTGGGGAGGCAGCAGTCAATGAAGAACTGAAGGCCCTAAAAAAAGGATTTCCCAGTGAGGATGAATTCAAGAGCGCATTGAAGGAGGCGAAGCTCTCTGAGCTTGAGTTAAAATCTCAGATCGAACGGGGGCTAGCCATCGATGGATTCATCACTGGACACGTTGTTGAAAAGGTTACGATTTCCGATAATGAGGTTAGAGCCTACTACGAGAGCCATCCAGAGTCTTTCAAACAGCCCGAGCAGGTACGGGCCAGCCACATTCTGATCAGCGTTGACCCTCAGGCAAATAGATCAAAGAGGTCTTCAGCACGCAAAAAGATCGAGGATATCCGGGAGAAATTACGAAGGGGTGAGGACTTCGCTGCTCTTGCCCGGGAATTCTCTCAGGGTCCTAGTAGTGCCAAGGGGGGTGATCTAGGATACTTCAGGCGGGGACAGATGACGAAGCCTTTCGAAGATGCGGCATTTGCTCTCATGCCGGGTGAAGTAAGTGATATTGTCGAGACCAAGTTCGGATACCACCTGATTAAAGTCAACGAAAAAACACCTGAAACTACCATCGCCTTTGAGGATATCCGAGAGGTGCTTGGGCGCTATCTCACGCAGGAAAAGGTTCAGAATGAAGTAAGCCTCTATGTTCAGAAACTGAAAGAAAACGCAAAAATCGAGGTATATCTGACAGAAGGTTCGTAATGCCGTAAATGCGCCTCAGTGTTCCTTCTGATCCCATAATTCCCGACCGGCGGGTGCGAATGGATGGTATCGCTGCTATAGAAAGTAATCTCCCTTATACCGTGAAAGGGGTACCTTGAGTCGAGAAGACTTAATAGAACTGGAAGGCGTAGTGACAAGGGTTCTGGGTTACGGGATCATGGAAATTGAATGTGAGAACAACACCATTGTCAGGGGTGTTCTTTGCGGACGAATGAAAAAGAGGAGGATTAAGGTGATAAAAGGGGATCGCGTCCAGGTACGAGTCTCCCCTTATGATCCGTCACATGGTTTAATCACCTGGCGCCTCAGGTGATGAACGTGAAGCTTTCCGCTCCCCGGCCTGCCTGCGATCACCTTGTGAAAAAACACGTATCTCGCCTCGCCCTCACCCCCCAGGTGGAGTGGGTGCGCTCAGTGCTGAGAGAGAGGTGCTGAAGGAGCATGGCGGGGCGGCGTGCACCCGCCTGTTCCCCTCAGCTCATTAACGATACGGGAGGAGGTATCCCTGAT
>CAZJXD010000179.1:0-4535 GCA_964549945.1 uncultured Desulfobacteraceae bacterium
TGGAGAGGGTGGTGCAGATGAGTTGATCGTCATCGATGATGAGGATATCCGCCATTGCAATCCCCGGCTTAAAAAACTAACGAAAGGCACCTTTAGAGTCGTATGATGCTGGCTCTGATGTGAGAAACAAGACGTTCATGCGAGTATCTCCTTGACCCGCCTATTCGTTAATACTCACAATCCAATAGGCTTCCGCATTCCTCCCTTCGGTCATCATTCTGGCGGTACGGTGACAGGGCAGCATCGCGGCATGAGACAATCCGTACATCACATTCCGGAAAGAGCATGCGGAGCAATGCCACAAGGTCTCCCTTCTCCTCTTTCCTCTCGGAGATAATGACGATATCCTTCATGGGTCAATTTCCCGTGAGCGTAGCAAATGCGTCTGTTCAGGATGCGCACTATGAGGACACGTGGTTTTCGGCAAAGCCCTCATCGCCTTCCTCGGCAAGGGATATGATGAGCGCAAGGCTCACATCATCGAGGATCTCCTCATCCCAGCCGAGGATTGAGAGCCTTTGGTTGACCGTGTTTACGCCGGGATCCCCGCCTCCCCCGACGGCATTGAGCACGTCCCTGATGAGCCACGGCACCTCATCGGGAGACACGCCCCTGTGAGAGAGCCTCTTCAGGAGTACCTCTATGATCTGCTCCATCTCTCACCTCCTCTTCTAGCGAAGCTTTGCCTGTCCCGATTACTGATTACTGTCCTTTTCCTGAACTCTGAACACCGAACGCTCTCTTCTTACCGATCACCGATCACTGATTACTGATTATATCCGCGTGCTTCCCCTCGGGGCAAGGCGAGATGCGTGCTCCCCGGTGAAGATCAGGGAAGAGGATTTGCCGCGAACGCCCTCGCAGCTTTCCTTGAACAGCGCCGTACCCATGGGGTTTACACGGCTCAGGCTGCTGGTGTGGATGAACACCCGCGAGCTTTTGCGGCCCCTCCGCTTTAAGATATTCAAAAGCTCCTGGGCCGCCTTTCCGTCGAACTCGCCGTAAAGCTTGAGGTGCAGGCAGGTCTCGTTTCGGTGGATGAAGATCTTGAAGTTATCTCCCATGTGAGGTCTCCTCAATAGCGATCGCTTCTGGGAAATTCTCTTATAGGGCCTCCTCCCACGAAAAGCTCTCCTGGGCCATGGGCTTGCGGAGATCACCGTGCGCCGGGAGGGAAGAGGAGCGAGGTGATTCTCCCCCCTCGAGCACGTCCTCGATCACGGCCTTGAGCACGTTCAGGTTCGAGCCCTTTACCACGAAGCCGTGGGCGGCCAGGGATCTCAGGTCTTCCCTGAACGCCGGGCAGGCCGTGCACAGGATGATGGGAAGCTCCCGAAAGGTGTGGGAGATGTCCTGGAGGAGGTCAAGGCCGTCACGGTTGCTGAGCAGCACCTCCATGACCACGAGATCGGGATTTTTGCGACCGATGAGCTCCATGAGCTCCAAGGCATCGCCGCAGGTGATCACCTCGTAGCCCTCCTCTGTGAGTAGATCTGCGTAAAGCATCCGGATGGCCTCGTCCTCGTCCATGATGAGGACTTTACTCATGATCCGCCGTTCTTTCTCATGGTTCACGGATTTTAAAAGGAACCCTTGAAACCCCTTATTTTATGAAAATGGTACAACGGCCTTTCGGTAGCCGTCTATCGGGAAATGGATGATTTTGGGTAAGATATTTCCTAAAAGAGGGATTTTTTAACTTCAGGTGAGCGGGGTTCTTCATGGATAGGGTACCATCCATGGTAAAACACGCTCCTTAGAGCCACTATATGAGGAGGGTAGCTCGCACTAGGGGAATTTCTTAGAGCTTGATAAGGTTTTTCTGGATGGCGATCTTGGTGAGATCGGCGATTGACTTCGCCTTCAGCTTCTCCATGATGCTGTACTTGTGGGTTTCCACGGTCTTGGGGCTTATGTAGAGGCGCTCGGCGATCTCCTTGCTGCTTAGGCCGTCGGCGAGCAGGGGGAAGACCTCCTTTTCGCGCATGCTGAGCCTGATGAGGCCGTCCTGAATCTCTATTACTTTTCTCGCATCTCCCAGTTCCAGCTCGTCCATATGACCACGGATGATCTTCTGGAATGAATCGCTGAAAAAGGACCCCCCCGATTGTACCGATTTCAAGGCCAAAATAAGGTCGGAGATGGGCTCTTCCTTCAGGACATACCCGGACACGCCTGCCCTGAAAAGCGAGACGATGAACTCTTTATCGGAATGCATGGTGAAGATGATGATATGAATCCTTTCATTGAACTTTTTGATTTCATAGGCGGCTTCTATGCCATCCATATTGGGCATGGAAATATCCATAATTACCACATCCGGCATCAGGGATTTCACGTTTTGCAAGGCTTCCAGCCCATCGGATGCCGATCCCACGACCTCGAATTCCGGGTAATCCTCCAGGGCGCTTCTGATCCCTTCTACGACAATATGATGGTCGTCGGCGATGAGCACTTTTGTTGTATTCGCCATCGGGAACTCCTTAGTGGTCATAGGTGTTCAGTGTTCAGAGTTCAGCGTTCAGTAAAGAGTTATCAGTTATCGCTGACCGCTGTCCCTCCCTGAACCCTGAACACTGAACACTATCTTTTCACTGATCATTGTTTACTAATCAATAGGTATTTCCGCTATCACGTGCGTTCCCTTGCCGGGCCTGGACTCGATTCGCACTTCACCCCCAAGCATGGCGGCCCTCTCCCTCATAATCAAGATGCCCAGGAGTTCGCTACTATCCTGATCGTTCATTATCTCATCATAGTCAAACCCGACCCCGTCATCCTCGATGGAGAGCACTACAACACCATCCTTTTTAGCGATATTCAAAAAAACTCTGGCGGCCCGAGCGTGTTTCACGACATTCATCAAGGCCTCCTGGGCAATTCTGAACAGTGCGAGCTCTACTTCGGGATTTAATCGGTTCGAAAAATCCCCGCTGAAAAGATGAGCTTCGATACTTGAGTTTTCCCTCACATTATCCAGCAGCGTTCGGATGGAAGGAATCAGGCCCAGCCTATCCAGCACGCTCGGCCTGAGTTCGCGTGAGATATCCTTGATGCGCCGCACTGCCTCGATCGCCTTATCCTCTGCCTTTTTTAGCTGCCTGCCACTATCTTCGGGTACTGCTGAGCGGCTTCTGATGGTTTCTAGATCCATCTTCAGTGTAGTCAGGATCTGGCCGAGATCATCGTGGAGGACCATGGCAACTTCTCGACGGTCTTTCTCCAGGGTTTCTACCAGCTTTCCAGAAAGATATCGCCTCTGCCTCGCCTCCTTTTGCGCCTCGTTTCTCGACTTTAGGAGGGCTCGTTCGGAGCTCCGGCGCTTCTCGATTTCGGCCTCGAGGGATTTGTTGAGCGCTGCGAGTTCCTCGGTTCTCTCCTCGACCCTCTGTTCCAGCTCATCCCGGGCCCTGTGCAGCAGCGTGATATCCCGAGCAATGCTCATCACGTATTGGACGGTGCCTCCATTGGAAAATTCGGGGAATGCACGGAGCTGAAACGACCTTTCCCCGCCCGGTGAAGGAAAATCGAACTCCTCGGTTACGGTTTCGCCCGTGCGAAATACCATGCGAAGGATTTGGTTCCATTGCGCACAAAGCCGGCGAGGCATGCCCAGTTCTTCATTAGTCTTCCCTATGAAGGCTTTTCTCGGCATTCCAGCGATTCCCTCCACGGCTGGATTGATATAGAGGTGGCGGAGGTCCCTATCAAACCGTGAGATGACATCCGGCGCATTTTCACAGAATTTCCTAAACCGTTCCTCGGAGTTTCTCAGATCTTGCTCCAGGTTCTTTCGCTCCGTGATATCGAAAACGGCCGAAAGGAGTTCACTCTTCCTGCCCTCTCCGTCATCTACCGGAACGCTCCTCATATAGGCGTACCGCCGGGCACCATTCTTTGCCGTGAGCCGGAGTTCGCAGTGCCCCGCAGCCCCGGCTTCAATCACGTCTTTCAGGTGAGAGGAGAAGACGGGCTGGTCTTCCCTCGCAACAAAACGCGAGAACAGCCTCCCCTCCAGGTACGCCCTTTCCACTCCCAGAAGGTCCGCACCCGTGAGGTTCGCCTGCCGGATCTGGCCCTTTCCGCTGATCCTGAAATACCCGATGGGCGCAAGGTCAAACAGGTCGAAGTACTTATTGTAAGCCTCCTCCAATTCCTCCTGGGCCCGTCGAAGCTCCTCGTTCTTCCCGGTCGGCATGACGATCTCCTGTAAAGGGTTTCTGGATAAGGGGACCAGGGTTTGGGAGATTAAGCACCACCTGGATGTTTATCTACCCGGTGATGCTGTGGAGATAGCTGAAACAAGAACCCGCAGTGAAATCTCATTGTCTCCGCTTTTTCAAGTTACATCCTTTCCGTAAGAATATCAAAGAAAAACTCCGTTGGTGTATTTGCATTATAGCAAATGACCCCCGCCCTTCGCTTCAGGGTTATTGATCAAAGAAACTCACTGTAGAGCATGGGGATGTTTTTTTTGCTCCATGCCCCTGGCCCAGACCTGGCATGCAAGGGCTGAGTTCTATGGATTACACAGC
>CAZJXD010000180.1:0-4475 GCA_964549945.1 uncultured Desulfobacteraceae bacterium
GGGGTGAATTCTTTGGTGACCTCCGGGAGGTAGTTCCAGGGGCTCACATGCCAGTGAGGGATTCCCCAGGGGTGATCGCCCTTTATCCGAACATCGTTCATTGTGCGTTAAACTCTTTTGCGCTCAATATCAATGAGGCTTACAGTGACATGGAAAGGAGTTCCGTGATGTCCATGACCTTGATGGTTTCCTCTTTTTCTAAGGATTTCACCGCGTCATTGAGCGTGATGTTGCAGAAGGGGCAGGCTGTGAGCAGTACCTCGGCACCGGTTTCGAGTGCCTGGTGAACCCGTCTCTCCGCGATTGCCTGTGAGGAGAGCAGGCCTTGAGGCGGCTCCATCCACATGCGACCGCCACCCATGCCGCAACAGTCGCTATCCGCCCTCGCGTTTTCCATCTCCACAAGGGTAATCCCGGGAACCTTTTGCATAAGATCCCTGGGTTCATCGAAGATCTCGCTATGTCTCCCCAGATAGCATGGATCATGATAGGTCACCCTTTTACTCACTGTTTTCGATAATTTCAATTTTCCTTTGTCTAATAGTTCATTGAGAAACTGACTGTAATGTTGAACCTTAAGTCCATTTCCCTGCTCAGGATATTCATGGGTGAATGTGTAGAAGCTGTGGGGATCTCCGGTCACGATGTGGTGAATCCCCGCATCCTTGAACATCTCCATATTGGCCTCAGAGAGGTAGGCAAAGAGGCCTGTCTCACCCATTCTTTTGGCCTCATGTCCGCTACAGGTCTCGTTCTCCAATATTCCAAAGTCAAGGCCTGCCCTCTTGAGAATTCTGGTCAGATTCTTTGCAATCTTCTGCCCTTGTGCATCGTAGGAAGAGGCACAGCCCACAAAGTAGAGCACATCCACGTGATTGTCCTTTGAGGCAAAGGGTATCTCAAGCCCCTCGGCCCACTTCGTCCTCTCATGGGAAGGATTGCCCCATGGATTGCCGCGGACGTGCATATTCTTTAAGACCCCCACTTGTTCAGGCATAGGGCCCAACATCTTCTCCACCAAAAAGTATTCCCTTGCCTTCTCAAATACCTCAACGAGTGGCAGGGCCCGTGATACTTTTTCACACATGGCAACACATTTCCCACAGGTAGTACATGAGTACACCAAATCCCGAAGCCCCTCATTGAGCACATTCCACTTCAGGCCATAATATATGGCTCGGTTGATGCCGAAAGGTCCCTGGGTGATTCGCGTATCCACGATCGGGCACACCGTGTGGCAGAAATGACACTTCTCGCAGGAGATGAGGGCCTCATTCAGGTAGTTCTCAAAGCCCTCCTCGAATTGTGCTTCCTCCATCATACCTCTCCTTCAAGGTTGCCACGGTTAAGGATGTTATGGGGATCAAAGAGCTGTTTCAATCTCACGATGACCTCATACGCGGCCTGTCCGTACTTCTCTCGAAAGAGGGGCACACGGTGGGGAAGCCATCCCCAATCCCCGCCTACCCCGTTGTACTTCAGCATCAACTCCTTCTCGAGGTTCCAGATCTCGTCAACCACTTGCTTCATCTTTTCAGTGGACCAGCTATAGGGAAAGGCGAAGAGGCAGTGAAGTGAGTCCGATCCCACGTGGCCATAGAGATAGGCCTCGGTCTCGCCGATGAGATCGCCCCTGCCCTCGGTAATATGGTTCAGTTCCGTCATTGCCTCAGCCAGACGAGGCAACGTCGGGTTTACCTCTATGGCGAGGTAGCCTTTCAAACCCTTCTCTTGCCCCCAGCGCATGGCATTCTCCCGAACCCTCCAGACCCTCTCCGCGACCTCGGGATCATCTAAGACAAAGGCCTCCGTGGCCCCTGCTTTTGTAAATAATCGCACCATTTCCCCTGCATTCCTGGACGCATCTTCCTTGGTCCTGCCCATCGATCGGGTGATCGCCAGGGCGCCCTCTGGGAAGTCCAACCCCAAGGCCTCATAGCCCACCTTGCAGGCCTTCTCCCCCACAAACTCCCCGTCCATGGGAATGGGAAATTTCTCCCTGTACATCATTCCCACCGCGTGGCCTATCTCTTCAACCGTCTTGAAAAACCCAACCGTATCAACGGTTTCCGGCATAGGAATCAAAACCATCCTGACCTTGGTTATAATCCCCAGTATCCCTTCAGAGCCTATGAAGATCCGCGCGAGATCCCATCCGGCAGCACGCCTGAGGCACTTGGAGCCCGTTTCTATTATTTCCCCGGTGGGCAAAACGATCTCCAAGCCCAACACGTGGTTCACCGGTCTGCCAAACATGTTATCAGTCAGATGCCCCAAGGTATTAATGCTCACCGCTCCCCCGATGCTGGAGCCGATCTGTGTTTGGATCGGAAGGAAATAGCCCAGCTTTCCCAACTCCTTAATAACCTGGCCCGTTTTTATCCCGGCGCCGCACTCAAGCCACTGATGCTCTTCGTTGATCTCCAAGGAGGTTAATCGCTCCGTGCTCAGGGTTATGCCATGGTGCTTGGGCTTGGTGCCGAAGATAAGGGAGGTTCCAGAGCCATAGGTCGTCACGGGGATTTCGTGGTGATTCGCATACCTCAGCACCTCGGAAATCTCCCGTGCATCGACAGGATGCACCACTACATCAGGCAGATCTCCCTCCTCTACGTCATAGGGGAGTGAGGTGTCGGCATAGTTTATCCGTTCGAATAAATCCGTATGCACGTAATCCTCGCCTACTATGCCCTTCAGGTCTTCTGCTAACTTTCCTGCATTTATGCTCAATTCAAGGTTACCTCGAGTCTTAGTTCTATCTGATGGACTAAAGAGTCTATGAAGATAGTGCAGTATTCATTCACTTCCCATCCCAAAAAGGGCTATTTTCCCTTTGTCTTCGTTTTCCCTCAACCTCTGCTTTAGGAATTTGACGTACCAATCGATGTGTCTTTTCAAAGAGTGTTTAGCTGAATCGTACTCACCATTTTTTATCAAATTCAAAATCAACTTATGTTCTTCCTGAATCCTGCTGAATATATCGGGGACATAGCACATGAACTGGTATCGGGCCAGCGTAGGAGCAATCATGTGATAAAACCGAATGAGCCAATTGTTCCCGGTGGATTCGACCAGCTTGATGTGGAAATAGGGGAATGGGTTACGAGAGCCTAGTTCAACTATCTTGGTATCATCAGAGGGGATGACCTGTTGTTGATCAGTCAAATCGAGCGCCGCAGCCACATCCGGGAGATCCCTGGTGTTTCTTGCCTTGAGACAGTCAATAGTGCCGCATTCGATCAACGCCCTTGCCTTGTAGATCTGTCTGCAATCATCCATTGATAACTCGCTCACATAGCACCCCTTTCTGGGGATGCTGATTACCAGATTCTCGTGCTCCAATATTCGGAATGCCTCCCTTAGGGGCGGGCGGCTGATTCCCAGGCTAGATGACAACTCCAATTCGTTGAGCTTCTGGCCAGAGGCTAATTTACCTTCGATAATGTGCATCCTGAGATGTTTAACTACGCTTTCAGTCACGCCTGTCACATTTAGGGTTTCCATAAAGATATGCTTTCTCTGTTTTTTGTAGACAATATTCAATAGTCAAAAAGAAGTCAATAAAAAATTAATGCATCTTTTTTTTCTGTAATTATCTGCCTAAATCCTTAAAAAAAGAATACGCTCTTAATTTCATAGCAATTTCAATTTGTTATATAGTTCTATGTTTTCAAAATTAGATACCATTTTATTTACTATTAAGATCGGCGAGGGAGAAAGCGAAAAAGGTAGAGTGGCCATAAGAATGCCTCAAGAGTTGTTAAGAAATTACACCATTATCGCGATTATTTGCATAATAGGCGTGGTGGGAGTTTCTTATGGTATGCTTAATGATGATAACCTGGCATTTATCATCGGCCTTTTATTCGTGATCGCGGGTTACCTGCTTATCAGGAGAAGGCTAAAACAACATATTCGCGACAACCTTTAGACAGCTCAGTGTCCTGTCTGGAGAGATCTGAGAAAGGCGAGGGGATTGCCCGATCTTTAACAGCATCTGACTCCATCGGAATGGCTCTACAGGGCTATTGAGAAAAGAAACTTTCATGGGAGCATGAAGGTGTCTTTTTTTGTCTCATGCCCTAGAATGAATGCACCGGCAGGCCCCGATAAATCGGGGCACCGACCGCCATGGAATACAATAGTCAAATCCGCGTTGCGCGTGTGCCCCAATTTACGGGGCACGCTGAGGCCCCCTGTTAAAGGGCATGCAGAAAAAAAGACACCTTCATGCTCTTCTCCACATGGAGTTTCTCGGAAGGATCACTTCTTTTTCTTTGACTTGAGCGCCTGCTGGAGCCTTTCCCCCAGGGAACCCAGGGGTTTCCCGGAATCCCGGGCAAAACTCCGCCAATGCTCCTCAGAGCTTGCATCACCAGGTCCGAGGGTTATCTTCCGTTCATCCGGGTCTATCTTCTCGATAACCACCGGTATGGTGTCGCCTTGCCGGAGCCTTTCAATCGACGCCGGTTTGA
>CAZJXD010000181.1:0-4429 GCA_964549945.1 uncultured Desulfobacteraceae bacterium
CCCGCACGAGGGGTGGTGTGGGGAGGGGGAGTGAGAAGCTCCCCCTTACCCGATTTATCCAGGTTAGGGTATTAATGACAAAAGGAGGCAGTCTTCATGAACGGCTTTGATTACACGATTGTTGAGGAGGCAGCCAAGGAGCTCTATATTCGTGCACTGTGCGATCTTCCGCCCGATGTGAGGGAGGCCCTGAAACGCGCATACGAGAGGGAGACAAACCCCACGGCAAAGGAGATCTTCAAGGCCATGTTCAGGGCGATAGAGATCTCGGATCAGAAGAGAACGCTCATCTGCCAGGACACCGGGCTTCCTATCTACATGGTCAAGATGGGAACGGGCTTTCACTGGGACGGCGCGGAGCTCAAGGCCAGGATGTACGAGGGAGCCAAGCGAGCGACGCAGGAGTTTCCCTTCCGCTCGAGCTCCACTCATCCCCTGACAAGGGTAAACCCGCAGACCTCCGTGGGCGTACATCTTCCCGTGTTCTACTTCGACTTCCTCAAGGATGCCGAGTACCTGGATATCCTGATGATTCCCAAGGGCTCTGGATCGGAGAACATGAGCACCATGAAGATGTTCACCCCCGCCGATGGGGTTAATGCCCTCAAGAAGTTCGTGCTTGATACCGTGGTTGAGTCAGGCGGAAACCCTTGCCCTCCCGGTGTCATCGGGGTCGGTATCGGTGGAACCTCGGATCTCGTGGCTCGACTCGCAAAGGAGGCGATAGCGAGGCCGGTGGGACAGCGAAACGAGGATCCTGAGCTGGCCAAGATGGAGGTAGAGCTCGAGGACGCCATCAACGCCACCGGTTCGGGACCTATGGGTCTCGGCGGGGATGTCTCAACGCTCGCAGTTCACATCGAGATGGCTTACACTCACATCACGCAGAATCCCGTGGCGGTAAACACCCAGTGCTGGCCTGCCAGGAGATCGAGGGCCACAATCTATCCGGATGGACGGGTTGAGTACGGATACTGATATGCAGAGAGGAGAGATAGCTATGGCGAGATATCATCTGCAAACCCCCTTTTCGGAGAAGGATATCAGGCAGCTCACGGTGGGAGACATCGTTCATTTTGACGGCACATTGTTCGGAATACGGGATCTCACACAGATCTACATGTTCGACCAGCACCATGAGCCGCCTGTCAGCCTGAAGGATATGCCCTGCATCCATACCGCGCCGAGCTTGAGAAAGGTGGGGAACAGGTGGGAGCCGGTATGCGTCGGTACCACGACGAGCGTTCGTATGGATAGGTTTTCCCCCGCGCTTATCGAGCAGTACGGCGTGAGGGCGATCATCGGCAAGAGCGGGCTTTACGAGAAGAGCCTCGAGGCGATGAAGAGGTACGGAGCGGTCTATTTAGCCATCGTCGGTGGGGCTGCATCGCTCGAGACCCAGCAGATCGAGGAAGTGGAGGCCGTGTACTGGGAACACCTTCACCCTGAGGCGCTCTACCAGTTCAGGGTGAAGGACTTCGGCCCCCTTACGGTGGCCATGGATTCCCATGGGAGCCACCTCTACTTCGATGTGAGGAACGAGGCAAAGCGCCGCCTGCCCGAGATCTACAAAAAACTCGGCATCAACTAGGGATAGACAGGTCTTTATGGACGGGGCTGAACGGGGTTCAGAAAGACCTTTCTCGGTCCCGGATATGAGCGGTCATTTCCAAGCTATCTTATATACTAAGATTATATCTGATAAAAAGGGTATGTGCATATTCTGGAGGCAGGCTGTTGTAAAAGTATTTCATTTCCCCCTTTCTTTAATTGATTATTGATAAAATCGGGCGAATGGAAAAATCACACATTTTTAAACTCGTCTTAACACTTCAGCGTTGACAATCGAATCGGGCACCTCCCCGGATAATGCCCTCACCAATTTTTGGGCGGCCTTCCGTTGAAGTTCTTGTTGAGCCTCTTCTGAATAAAACGCCACGTGCGAGGTCACAACCACTTCGTCCATATGCAGCAACGGATTATCAGATTCTGGCGGTTCTTTGCACATAACGTCCAGGCCGGCACCAGCAATACGCTTATCCTGCAGGGCCTTGATAAGGGCATCTTCATCGATCAGCGGCCCTCGGCTGACATTGATGAGAAAGGCCGAGGGTTTCATGATGTTCAACTCTCTCTCACCAATCATCCCTCTGGTCTCCGAGGTCAGTGGGGCATGCACTGACACGTAATCCGATTCTTTCAAAACTGATTCCAATGAAAGAAACATTATGCCATCCCATTCTTCTCCTGGTTTCGCAACATATGGATCATAGGCGATGACTCTGAAACCTATGGGTTTTGCCTTTCTGGCAAGGGCAGATCCGATGCGTCCATAGCCGATGAGTCCGATCACTTGGTCCTTCAGTCTCCTGATAGGTTTGAGCTCTGCCAGACCCCACTTTTCTGCTCTGACTTTTCTGGCGGAGAGAACGACCTTTCTCGATAGGGAAAGAAGCAGAGCCAGTGCATGGTCCGAGACTTCGTCAACGCAGTAATCCGTCACATTGGCCACCATGATGCCTTTCCTGGTAGCCGCTGGGATATCCACCGTATCCACTCCGACACCGTATCGGACAATGATTTTACAGTTCTGCAATGCATCGATGACTCGGGCTGTAATCTTTGCCTGTGCGTTGAGAATTCCGTGGGCATCTTTGGCCAGGTTGACAAGATCATCTTCGTTATTGGCCTGCCCAACGATGAGTTCGGCTCCGAATCTAGAGATAATCTCTTGCTGGATACTGATATCCGGAAATCGATGATCAGTTATGAGGACTTTATAGGTGGTGCTCATATTTAGTTCCTTTTAAATAATTTTTCATGTGTGCTGGTTCAGCGTGAAATAGAATTCTCTGGTTTAAAAAAAATCTATACAAACTACTGCTGTCCCAACGTTTAAGCAGATTTTCATGATAACTTACTGAAATGAACTCTCCCCGCAGCAAGCTACGGGGTATCATGTCGGCTTCACTTTGTTTCGCCGATCATAAGGAAACTTTCTACTCTTTGGACCATTCCCGCTTCAAGCAGCGGGGAATTCCAAGTTAGGACACTAATGTAATCAAATTAATATTTATTTTTACATGGAGTCTATCACCAAATTCAACGTGGTGTTCTATGTGACTGTCCCCAACAAACACCTGTGGACTCTGCCATTGATTCAAGTCCGAAATCTTTGACCATTTTTTCGCTTACAGACTGAGCCCACTCCAATACTTCGGTTTCATCAACAGATTTGACTTTTCTATTCTCCATTAAGATTTCACCTTGAACAATGACTGTATCAACATCAGGGCCTCTAACATAATGCGCCAATCTGTTCACTTCTTTAAAGATAGGCATAATATGAGGTTTAAAAAGATCGATTAAAATCATATCAGCTTCTTTCCCGATTTCTATTGGGCCAATTTTGTCGTCTAGACCTACGGCACGAGCCCCATCGATAGTTGCCATCTCAAGCATCTTGCCTGGTGGAAGCAAATCGAGGTCATGTAATAAGCGGCGATGCCAACGAGGAGCTAAGAATATGTCCTCCCAAAGATCAGCGGATCGATCACGTCCGGCAGCATCTGTGCCAAGACCCACCGCTATACCTGCGTCGATCATCTCTGGAACCGGACACCGACCATCAAACATAAAAACGCGTCTGGCACGAGGGCAGTGTGCCACCGCAGCATTTTTGTCTGCAATTACTTCTACTGATTCAAGGTCGAGCGGCCAGCAATGTGCAAGTACTGTTCTTGGGCGGAGAAGGTCATCGAATCCTTCTTCTTGTAACCACTTGATCGTTGTTCCATAGCAATGAACATGAAAACCGGCCCCTAAATCATCCATGATTCGGCGCACACCCTCTGCCTGCGGTCTAAGATACTTCGCGTTTGTATCGTCAGATACGGGATCAGCTGGATTAGGGTTTAGCATCCGCGAGACTGATACCCATATTTGTACTTTTTTGCTCTGACGAGTCTTCCAGTACTGAATTGTTTCAGCAGTTGTTTTGAATGAGTCTTCCAATGTCACTATTCGTTCGATTTTCTTACTATTTTCCCAGTATGTATACTTTCGCGGCCAAGGCGGCCGGGACGGTCCAACGCCCACTATCGAACGTATGCCGACTTTCTCAACTGCTTCAGCGTTTTTGATTGCATACTCAGCATTATCACCCCGCGGCTCCATTCCAAGCATATAGAGACTACAAATAGTTCCACATTTTAACTTCTCAAGAGCTGCCAAAAGTGATTCAACATAATACCATTCACTGGAAACGTGGTGCACAATGGAATTTAAAAATTCGCGCCAGTGGAGTTGTCCTGGACCAACCTCATGGATACCCGACGGGATTTCTTCACCTATATCCTTTATGAGTGATGCAGCATGGCCGTGAAGATCAAACAGCCCGGGCATAATCACCTTTCTTCGTGCGTCGATG
>CAZJXD010000182.1:0-4412 GCA_964549945.1 uncultured Desulfobacteraceae bacterium
CTTTAACCGAGGCATACGCAGGATAAGGCCAACTGCTCAAATCTGAGATTCAACTCGTTATCCTCCTGATGTTACTGGGGATCAAATTCAACCGTTGTATCCCCAATAATTAACCCTTTATTTTTTTATATGCTATGGCATCTTTATTCACGAAGCAGGAGATAGAGGTAATTTACCACCAGCCAGAGAAAGGGGAACGTAAATGGAAAAGCCTTGGCAAAGTGAAACATGGCATGTCAGTCCATTAAACTTTATTCCCGAAATTCGGGACTCGCTTCGTATCCCGGAAAGCGTCATTGTGAGCGACTGCACGCTCAGGGATGGAGAACAGCAGCCGGGGGTGGTATTCTCACCCGACCAAAAACTTGCACTGGCAAGGGCGTTGGATGAGCTGGGTATCCAGGAGTTAGAGGCAGGGATGCCTGCGGTATCGCAGGAGGAGAGGGAGAATATTCGGGCCATTGCAAATGCCGGCCTGAAGGCCAAGGTCGTAGCTCTTTGCCGGACTATCAAATCCGATATTGACCTCGCCATGGAATGCGGTGTGTGGGGGATTAGTTGCAGTGTGCCCATCGGATACCTTCAGCTCAGGCACAAGCTGAAATGGCCCGAGGAAAAAGTGATGGAGACCGTTGCCGATTTGACCCGTTATGCCCACGACAAGGGCTTCTATGTGGTGTTGAGTCCCTTTGATACGACACGCGCGGACCTGGGGTTTCTGGAAAGGTTTCTGCATTTCGTCCTTGAGAACGGCCATTTTGATCGGGTGAGGGTAGTGGATACAGTTGGTTCGGCTCTTCCGCAGGCAATCAAATACCTGGTCGGCTGGATGTTAAAAAAGACCGGGCGACCCGTCGAGGTTCACTGCCATGATGATTTCGGAATGGCCACGGCCAGTACCCTGGCAGCAGTGGAGGCCGGTGCGAGCGTTGTTTCTACCGTGGTGAATGGGATGTCGCCCCGTGCCGGCGGAGCCCCAACGGAAGAAGTGGCCCTGGCATTGAGAGTCCTCTACGGCATTGATCTGGGATTGAAATTAGAGCGCCTCTACGCGCTCTCTAAGCTCGTGCAGGAGATGAGCGGCATACCCCTCCCGCCGAACAAAGCTGTGGTAGGAGAAAATGCCTTTGCTCATGAGGCGGGTGGCGCGGTCTCGGGATGGAAGGAAAGCCCTCTCGTGGCAGAGCCCTATCTCCCCGAGCTTGTCGGTCAATCCCACAAGCTCATATTGGGGAAAAAGAGCGGTAAGCACTCCATCGAGATCAAGTTGAGGGATCTCGGATTGGAGGCGAGCAAGGAACAACTGGAAGAGCTTCTCCTGAGGGTTAAGCTGCTGGCGGAAAAAACGAAGTCCCCGGTGTCCGATGCGGATTTCAAAAAGATAGTCGATGAGGTGCTCGCAGTATAACGACTCCCTTGGGAGGTGTTGGAACGTATAAGAGGCTGCTCAGAATAGCCATGCAGGTATTGGCGGCAATGCACGGAGAAAGGAGCTACCGGTATGATGGATTCAAGAATTAGAATTCACTATGGAGAAGAAGTGCTGGAATATGTGCTTCCTCCGGGATGGAATCTGCTAGGCAACTTATGCACTCAAGATTTCCCCCTCATCGGCAGAGATGAGATGATCCATGCTCTTGAGCATCCCTTTGGAACTCCTCGTTTGGAGGAGATAGCAAAAGGCAAAAAGGACGCGGTAATCATTGGCCCTGATATAACACGTCCCACCCAGGGAGAGGTTGCCCTGCCCTTGCTCATCAACACACTCAATCGAGCGGGGATTGCTGACACAAACATCCTGATGATCATGGGCGGAGGAACCCACCTGCCGCCAAAAGACCTTCATGAGGCCTGTACCCAAAAGTATGGTCAGGAAGTGGTAGATAGAGTGAGAATTATGTACCATGACTGTGATCGGGATTTAACCTATCTGGGCAAAACAAAGAGGGGTCAAATCATAGAGGTGAACAAGTGGGTGGCAGAGGCGGACCTCAAGATAGCGTTCAGCGGAATCATTCCCCATGGCATGGCGGGTTATTCCGGTGGAGCCAAGTCTTTTCTGCCGGGTGTATGCTCGCGGGAGACCAATATTCAAAACCATGTGATGATAAATGAGCCTGGAACCGGTATAGATTTGGTCGAGGGCAATCCAATACGGGAAGGAATGGAGGAGGCGGCCAAGAAAGCGGGACTGGATTTCATCTTCAACCTAATACTCAATCCCGTGGGAAGGCCGGTGGGAGCCGTGAGTGGCGATGTCATAAAGGCGCATCGCCGGGGAGTGGATCTAGCTCGAAAGATCTTTCGAGCAGAGATTCCGAAGCTCGCGGATGTCGTCTTTTCATCGGGACATCCCCAGGATTTACACCTTTATTCATCATTCAAAGGGGCAGGCGCGGTACTGAATGGGTGCAAGGATGGAGGAACGATCATCCATTTGACTCCAGCCTATGAGGGCATCCGGTCGGGCACAAGGAAGCTTTTTTCTATAGTCAATACCCTGGGCTATAAGAATATTTTCACGCGGCTTAAGGCAGGAGAGAGGGAAGATGAAGCCATACGGAACTTCTTCTATCCAGAGATTAACATTGGAGGATCAATGAACATCTTTCGAGCCATGGTGGACCGCGGCATTCGTATACTCGTCGTTACCCAGGGGATTCCCCGTCAGGACCTCCTGGACATGGGCTTCGGACACGCGGAGACCCTGGAGGAAGCGGTTTCCCTTGTCCACCAAAGGGTGCCAAAGGCGGATGTAGCCGCGGCTTTCAATTCTAAGGTGGTCATCTCCCTCACTGGAGCCCGGTGATATCCGCATATCTCACCGGCCCAATCGCTGATGCTTTGGGAAGCCCTTTCTCGGGTTGCAAATTACGCGTGAGTGTATCGATGGACAAGGAATCAGGAGGATTAAGGGAAACCACCTTTGGCAGTGGTTAGCAACTACAAATATCAAAGATTGGAGGAGGTTATGAGTATTGTATTAAAAGGAGCGAAGCTGATTGATGGAAACGGAGGAACACCTCTCAAGGACGCCGCGGTGCTTATCGAGGATAACCGCGTAAAGGCAGTTGGGGAAGCGGAAAAAATGAAGCTCCCCTCTGATTCAGAAACAGTCGATCTGCCTGGCTGCACCCTGATGCCAGGCCTTTCGGATTTGCACATGCACGTGGCAGCTCCGAATCTCCGGTCCTTCAAACACTATCGGGTGGCAAACCTGGAGGTTTCCCCAGAGCTTCAACTTTTCTACGCTGCCCGGCATGCCCGCATGATGCTCCAGGCCGGCTTCACCCTCGTGAGGGATGCGGGGTGGCCGACGAACCTCGGCGGACAAATAACCAGGGGAATGGTGGGCCTTCGGGAAGCGATTGATATGGGAATCCTCCCCGGTCCTCGACTCGTTGTCGGCGGCACGACCGTAATCAATAACGCACATCTGGATATTATCCTTCCCCGTTACTGCTACAGGGATCCGGCGACCCTTGCTGATGGTCCGTGGGAACTTAGAAAGCTTGCCCGCATCAATTTGCGCTGGGAGGTAGACTATTTGAAAACGTGTGCGTCTGGAGGTGCCGGAACGGCTCGGGAGAGCATCCAGATAAGGAACATGACCCAGGAAGAACTGAATGCCATCGTTGATGAGGGGCACGCCTTTGGAAAGCCCACCGCGTGCCACTGCCACACCCCGGATTCGATTCGCATGGCATTGAAGGCAGATGTAGACACAATCGAGCACGTTGTCTACACCGACGACGATGCCATTGAGCGCCTGCGGGATTCGGGAAAGTATATCATCCCAACCCTCACCAAACGCTCGATACGGGCTATCAGAGCTCGACAGAAGGTGGGTGCTCCCGATGATGTCACGGAAAAGAAGCTCGGCATTATTAAAGTATGCGAGGAGTCGTTTAAGAAGGTACACCAGGCAGGGGTAAAGATAGCATGCGGGACTGACCTGTCGGTAGATCCCGGCATGGGAGAGAATGCCTATGAGCTTGAA
Source organism: uncultured Desulfobacteraceae bacterium (assembly GCA_964549945.1). Taxonomy (GTDB): domain Bacteria; phylum Desulfobacterota; class DSM-4660; order Desulfatiglandales; family B25-G16; genus B25-G16. The sequence goes on from CAZJXD010000182.1 coordinate 4,001, forward strand.
CTCTATGTCGAGTTTGGCATGACTCCTATGGAGGCCATTATGACGGCCACCAAGAATGCGGCAGAGGCAGTGGGAAGGGAGAGCGATCTCGGCACCATAGAGCCGGGGAAACTGGCCGATATCCTCGTCGTGGAAGGAGATCCGCTGAAGGATATCCGGGTCCTTCAAGACCACGAGAAGATCAAAGTCGTCATGAAGGGCGGCGTGATCGCGGTCGATCGGCGGGAAGGTGAGAGGGTTCTCCACGAGATGCCAGAGGTGAAACCCTGGTATTGATCATCCGTGGGTTCAGCATGGCCCATGGTACTCGGCGATGAGATGCCAGTGAGTGAGGGGGGCCAATCAGCGAGATATTCAAGCTATAGCCTCCCTCGCCGGTTTCCTCATGCATGAGAGGATGCGTCTATGGCAA
>CAZJXD010000183.1:0-4366 GCA_964549945.1 uncultured Desulfobacteraceae bacterium
AACCTATTAACTTTATTAGAAAAAACAGGATATGTTACGTATAGCTGCTATTAGTCATGGCCAAGAACACACGCTGAATACTTCGGTTTACTCTCCTTCGCCAGAATGTCCCGCCCGGAAGGGCGGGGATGAATGGCGAGGTGAGCCCTCCGAAGCTTTAGCGCCCGTCCTCCGCAGAAGTTTGCTTCGGAGGATGGAAAGGAGGGCTAAAGGCTACGGAGAGTGTCGCCGTCCATATAAGAATGCCCCGCGCGGAAGCGCGGGGAACTTCACTGTTCAAAGCCTTCAATTTTATCCTTGCAATAGATCGATAGAAATTCGAAGGAGATACCCATCTCCCAAGTCTATACAATGGGGGAGGAGAGGTGGGGTGGTAAAATATTTGTTCACCCTCCCCTTGATCCCCTCCCATCTAGGGAGGAGAAGTTTGATATGGGATTCCCTGCAGCTTGCTGCAGGGAGGTTCATTATATACCTATAGGGACGACCAATGAGCCTGTTGATAAAGTGACAGATGCGTACCTTCTACAGGGATGGAGCCACCTTAAGCCAGGCATTGAACACGGGCTCGCAAGCACGCTAATCGACTTGATGTTGAGGAGATATAAGTATGGGTTGGCGTAGAGTATTTGGCTTCACTGACGCGTTACCTTCAGCTGAATGGAGATCCCGGACCATTCGGGATGGTTGGTTTTCAGCTTCAATACTCCCCAGTAAGTCCCTGCGGGGCCGGGTATGGTGGTGAAGTGGATCTTGAACAATGTCATCTTATTGGAAAAAAGGTTAAGATAATGATACTATGCGATAGGGAATGTTCGCATATTGTGAATATCATGGCTTCGATATAATATATGTTCAACTTGATACCTATTTGAAAGATTACTTTGTTTGACTGATAATTCTAAACATGAAAACGTGGCCAAAATTCAGTGATAGTGGGGATCTGCCTCCTGGAATTCATCAATCTAACTTGCCAGATGTCATCGAATATTTCGGCAAAGGGGGGTTTCAAAGAGCAATCGTAGCTGCAAGATTGCAGCGTGTCTACTCTCTGGCTATGGAAACAGGGCATGTGTCGCGATTCATCATTTTTGGCTCTTTTGTCACGAATAAATCAGATCCTCAGGATATTGATATATTCCTTTTGATGGATGATCAATTTGATGTCCAGCGGGTCACCGGAGAGGCACGCATTCTCTTCGATCACTTTGCTGCCCAAAACTACGAGGGTGCAAGTATATTTTGGCTTAGGCGAATGGCTGCGCTTCATGGTGAAGAAGCAGCCATTGAGTACTGGCAAATCAAGCGCGATGGCAATAAACGAGGAATAGTGGAGGTTTTGATAAATGATTAATAATGAACAAGAGTATAAAACTACCCTTGAGAGGATTGTGCATTTTCAAAAGCAGATTGAGCATCTCCGTAAAACGGAGACCAATTTAGAGAACTATCGTCTCTCGGTATCCGGTTTTCTGGCGGAATTAGATAGGATGAATTTAGAGGTCAGAGAGTACTTGTGGTCGCATCCCAGTCAGCTTGCTGACACTCATGAATTTGTATAGAAATCCAAACAAGCCTTTGAAAGCCGGCCGGCTTTTTCCTGGGATCAAACAAGGGGGTTAAAGGCATAATTATGACTATCGATTTCGGCTGTCGGTCTGCAAGATTAAAAGATCAGCAATCTTCCGTATTCTGCTACTATAGCCAAGAACATACTCTGAATACTTCGGTTTACTCTCCTTCGCCAGAATGTCCCGCCCGGAAGGCGGGGATGAATGGCGAGGTGAGCCCTCCGAAGCTTTAGCGCCCGTCCTCCGCAGAAGTTTGCTTCGGAGGATGGAAAGGAGGGCTAAAGGCTACGGAGAGTGTCGCCGTCCATATAAGAATGCCCCGCGCGGAAGCGCGGGGAACTTCACTGTTCAAAGCCTTCAATTTTATCATCGCAATAGCTCGGTAGAAATTCGAACGAGATATAGTGAACCCATCTTTCGGTCAGCCCTCCTTTTTTTAAGTATAAGAAATTTTTAAAAGATGCCCCCCGTGAATTATATACTTATAGGGACGGCCAATGAGCCAGTTGATCAAGTGACAGATGCGCACCTTCTACAAGGATGGAGCCACCTTAAGCCAGGCATTGAACACAGGCTCGCAAGCACACTAATAGACTTGATGTTGAGGAGATAAAAGTATGGGTTGGCGTGGAGTATTTGATTTCACTGACGCGTTACCTTTAACTGAATGGAGATCCCGGACCATTCGGGATGATTGGTTTTCAGCTTCAATACTCCCCAGTAAGTCCCTGCGGGGCCGGGTATGGTGGTGAAATGGATCTTGAACAATTTGCCCGGCTCCACCACCTCTATTCGGTAGGTGAGCTGTTTTTCGAGGTTAAAGCGAACCTGCTCCAGCGTAAGGGGACTGATTCCCTCTGCCCTGACCACCACCGTTTTGGTGATCACGCTATCGGTTGGGGCATTGATGCTGACATGTCTGTGAGAGAGGGTAATGGGCTCCTTGACAAAGGCCCTTATATTCAAGATCGCGACCTTTTGACGGGGATCGTTTGAGTACACCCTTGCCCTCTTCCAGATCGTACCCCTGTAGCCTCTGGTAGCGACCGTGAGGGTGATCGTTCCCGCCCCTCCGGGGGGGATGGTCTCCTCGAAACGAGCGACCGCGCAGCCTCACCCGGGATTAACCTTCTTTATCTCGAGAACTTGATCCCCGCTGTTTCGAACCGTGAAGGCGTGTTCTATACGCTCCCCTTGCAGGATCTGGCCCGCATCGAAGTCGGTTTCATCCAGAACCATGTTTGGTCCCGAGGGTTCCTTGGCCCAACAGGGGGCACCGAAGAGCACGGCGCACAGAATCACGAGCTGTATCCCCCGCTGGCTCACTTTCATACTTCGCTCTCCTGAAATATATGGTTTCGCATTTGTTTGAAATCCATGATGAATCTAGGCATTCCTGCGCTCCATACACTAAATCTCCAACTGATCAACGGCATATCTATTTCACCGCCGAGACGCAGAGGACGCTGAGAGAATTCTTTTTTCACGTGCCGTTGAGAGGACGGCACGTGAAGAGAACCTCAGCCCTGCGGGCAACATCAAAATCAAGCTTTAACCTATACACAAATTGTGTCATATGCTCTTACAATGGCATGATTCCTTTTTGCCTTCCGCCCTCTCAGCGGAAGGCAAAAAACTATCTTTGCGTTCTTTGCGGCTTTGCGGTGAACAGGTCTTGTAGCTACTAATTACTATACCATTGTCTGAATTGTAGTTATGCCTCAGGCGATCAGCGCGGCAACGATACCCGTGAGAAATATCCCATCGAACACCCCTGCGCCGCCGATGCTCAGCACATGGGAGCCGAGCTTCCTGAAGTTGGACCAGTTGAGCAGGTCAGCCCCGATAAGGGTTCCCACCACTCCGGATATGTAGGCTACGGGCGCTGGGTTATGCCGGGAAAGCAGCAATGCCAGCCCCGCCGAGAATATCGGTGGGATCCAGAAGGGCATTGCGATTCCCAGGCCTGCCACGGGCTTGGCCAGCCACCGTGTGATTATCACCATGATCCCCGTGGCCACGAGGGTGGGCACCAGGGGAGCCAACGATAAAAGATAGAGGGCGAAGCCGACCGGGACGATGGCCCCGCCCACGTTCACGGTGATCATCTGGTGGGTGACCGGCGGCGGCCTGTAGAAGAAGAAGTGCATGTAGGAGGGCCGGGGCGACCTGTATGCGATACGACGACGCGAGATGGGTATATTGATGGTGCTCCCTATGAGTATTGCCAACAGAAGCATGAAGGCGGCATCGGACGACAGGCCCAGCTTGCTGAAGGATATGGTGACCACATTGAGAAAGAGGAGGATGAAAAGCAGGGGCAGCGTAATGAAAAGCAGCAGCATGAGGCCCAAACAACCCATTCCCGCACGTCCCCTCTTTCTTTTAAGTTAAATTATGGCAAGCGGCAACCAAAAGATCTCGGTTAAATAACAATGAAAATGAGCGGTTCTATGTTCAAGGGCATTTAAACCGGGAACCATGAAGGGTGAACCATTCAACCCAGGTGATAAAAACATAGGATAACGGCATGGATGTGTCAAGCAGGGAAGCCCTAGGTCCATCGATTCATAAATTCGATGACGAATCTACCTAGGATAAAATCGACACATATGAAAGAAAGTGCATGCTTGACAATTTGGAGGCAGGTCGTTTATGTATGAACCGCATGCCACATCGATCGACCTTGACCGTGTTTGCTTCTACTGCGTCCTTGATAGGATGTTCAAAAGGTCATTCGTCCGCCTACGCAGGAGACCACGGCCTTGGCCGTGGAGGAATGCGTTAATGCGTGA
>CAZJXD010000184.1:0-3968 GCA_964549945.1 uncultured Desulfobacteraceae bacterium
GCTGATCAAAACCTCTATGAGGTGAGATGCTCAACGAAAAAGAAAAGATCGATCTCATTACCCAAATCAGCCTCGATATCAACAAGGTGAAAGACCTCGATCTGCTTCTGGAGAGCATCCTCACCAATTCGAGAAAGTTCTTCAATGCTGATGCGGGCTCGATCTATCTCAAACACGGCGATGAGCTGAGGTTCAGCTACGCCCAGAACGCGACCCTACAGAAAAGGCTGGGCCCCCGCAGGAAGCTCATCTATACCACCTTCACGATCCCCATCAACAGCAGCTCCATCGCTGGGTATGTGGCCGAGAACTGCGAGTCGGTGAATATTCCCGATGCCTACCAGATGAGCAACACGGTGCCCTACACCTGGGACTCCGAGTTCGACAAGGTCTCCCACTACACCACCAGATCAATGCTCACCGTTCCCATGACCAACCATCGGGGGGATGTGCTGGGGGTGATGCAGATCATCAACGCCCAGGATGACACGGGAGGTTATATCCCCTTCTCGAGTGTCGATGAGTCCCTCATCATGCACTTTGCCACCAGCGCCGCCCTCGCGCTGGAGCGCGCCCAGATGACCCGGAACATAATCCTGAGGATGATCAGCATGGCGGAGCTGAGGGATCCAAAGGAAACGGGAGCCCACGTGAACCGCGTGGGCGCGTATTCAGTGGAGATCTACGAGGCGTGGGCGCGAGAGAGAGGGATATCCTCCGAAGAGGTACAACGACAGAGAGACATATTGAGAATGGCTGCCATGCTCCATGATGTGGGCAAGGTGGCCATCAGCGACCTCATACTCAAGAAGCCCGATCGCCTCTCGGAGGAGGAGTTCGAGACTATAAAGAGCCATACCTATCTGGGGGCTCGATTGTTCAAGGGTATCCACTCGGATTTTGAGGAAGCGGCAGCAGAGGTGGCCCTCAACCACCATGAGAGGTGGGACGGAACCGGCTACCCAGGGCACATCGATCCCATCACCGAGCGCCCCCTTGCCGGCCATGTAGGACCTGAAGGAAAACCCTTTCCCAAGCGAGAGGATGAGATCCCGCTGTTTGGCAGGATCGTCGCGGTGGCTGACGTGTACGATGCACTGCGTTCCCGGAGATCGTACAAGGAACCCTGGGATGAGGATCGAATCTTGAGCGAGATGCACAACCTCTCAGGGACCCATTTCGACCCTGAGCTTATCACCGCATTCTTCTCCTGTGTAGACGTCCTGGAATTCATCGCGAAGCGATACCCTGATATCGATGACAAATGATTCTTCGAAGATTATGGATGCAGGGCACCATCTCTGCTCAGATGGGGTCCTTTATAAATTCAGGATGCTCATCGAAGCGGCGCTGAGGGCACCCACGTTCTTCATCCTCTCCGCTTTGACCGCTACGCGGAGAAAAGCGAGACCTGAAGGATGCATTTTCATAGCATGCATTTTTAAGGGAAGGCAGTACTGTTCCTGAAACAGGCGTTCAGGCCCGGATTGCCTAAATGCGCGTCCAGATGACCAGGTGTATGGATTCCCTCCGCATTCGCATCTCTCCATTATCAAGAAGAGCCCTCGTCCAGAGGTAGGACAATGAAAATAGTTGATTTGAGCCATACCATCTCCCCTGACATGCCCGTATATCCAGGCACTGAACCCCCTGTGTTTTCCACCGCCTGCACGATCGAGGACATTGGATTCATGGAGAAGAAGATCACCCTGTACTCCCATACAGGTACACACATGGACGCCCCCTCTCATATAATCCCAGGTGCAAAGACACTGGATCAGATGCCCCCCGACCTTTTCGTGGGAAATGGGGCTGTCGTTGAACTAGGGGTGAAAGAGTGCCGGACAATCGACATCGAGCTCCTGAAACCACATCGAGGTCGAATAGAGAGGAGCGAATTTCTCTTATTGCACACTGGCTGGGGCGATCTGTGGGGGGAGGAGGCCTATCTCAAGGGGTATCCCGTGCTCTCTCATGATGCCGCCGAATGGCTCGCCGATTTTCCGCTAAAGGGCATCGGTGCGGACACGATTTCCGCGGACGAGGTTGAATCCGCCACCTTTCCCATCCATACAATACTTCTGGAGCGTGAGATCGTCGTCATCGAGAACCTTACCAATCTACGGGCCCTATCTGATAACGAATTCGTCTTTTGCTGCTTCCCCCTGAAGATAGAGAATGCTGACGGCTCTCCAGTGAGGGCGGTTGCGCTTCTCTATGACCAATAGCCCTGTGTTCGAGAAGAGGGGGGATTGAGTTCGAACTTCACCCCTTCACGCCTTTTCAGGGGAAGGGAATGCGAACTCTTTGTCTATAACCTACCATGATGGAGGGTGCGGTGAGGATCGGTTTTATGCAGTTTTCACCACTGCTTGGTGATGCCCAGGGGACGATTCAGGCCATAGAAAGGCTGCTCGATGGCTGTGAGGGAACGGACATCCTGGTCCTGCCGGAACTATGTAATTCCGGCTACCAATTCACCTCCTATAAGCAGGCCTGGGATACATCGGAATCCATAGAGGGGAGTCCCTTTGTTGAGTTTTTGGAATCGAAGTGCAGGTCCCTCAACATGCATATCGTCACGGGGTTGAATGAACGAGACGGCGAGCTGCTGTATAACTCGGCCGTGCTTATCGGCCCCGGCGGCTATATCGGCACATACCGGAAGCTCCACCTTTTCCTGAACGAGAGAGATTTCTTTCAGCCCGGCAACAAAGGGCTGCCGGTGTTCGATATAGGACCGTGCACCCTTGGAATGCTGGTGTGCTTCGACTGGATATTTCCCGAGGTGTGGCGAATCCTCGCCCTGAAAGGCGCGGACATCATCTGTCACCCCTCCAATCTGGTATTGCCGGGATTCGCTCAGAGGGCAATACCGATCCACGCGCTCATCAATCGGGTATATGTGGTGACCGCAAATAGAATCGGAACCGAAGGGGATCTCACCTTCACCGGTGTCTCAACCATTGCGGATCCGAGGGGCAATATATTGGCCCAGGCCTCTCGGGCAAAAGAGGAAGTTGCAGTAAGGGGAATCGATATCGCATTGGCCCGGGATAAGATGATGACCCCGAGAAATCACGTGCTCGACGATCGAAGACCAGAGGAATACACCCTATTAACTGAAAAGGGAATGAAGACATGAACGAGCCAACGATACGGGAGATCAGGGAGGCATCCGAGCGCATCAAGCCCTATGTGCATCGCACACCTGTCATTACTTGCACCACCCTGAATCGCTTTTGTGAGGCCGAGCTGTTCTTTAAGTGCGAGAACTTCCAGAAGGCAGGGGCCTTCAAGATACGCGGCGCCACCAATGCGGTGTTCTCCCTTGAAGAGGAGGAGGCCTCTCGAGGCGTGGCAACCCACTCATCCGGGAACCATGGGGCCGCACTTGCGCTTGCCGCCAGGTGGCGAGGGATCCCGGCATATGTGGTGATGCCGGAAAATGCTCCCGATGTGAAGAAAAACGCCGTGGCCGGTTACGGGGCGGAGATCATCTTCTGCGAGCCCACTCTTGCGGCTCGCGAACAGGGCCTGGCACGTGTTGTTGATCGCACTGGCGCCGCCTTTATCCCGCCCTACAACGATTATCGAGTGATCGCGGGCCAGGGGACCGCAGCCATGGAGTTCTGTGAGGAGGTCGCTGAACTCGAGGTGATGATGACCCCTGTGGGCGGGGGCGGATTGCTGAGCGGAACTGCCATCGCCACATCGGCCCTGTCGCCGAAAACTTTCATTATCGCGGCAGAGCCCGAAGGGGCGGACGATGCCTTTCGCTCATTTCATGCGGGCAAGATTATCCCCTCACGAAATCCTCAAACCATCGCTGACGGGCTTCTCACCTCCCTGGGGGATCTCACCTTTCCACTCATTCAAAAATACGTGAAGGATATCGTAACCGTGAGCGATGAGGCGATTGTGCATGCGATGCGTACGGTGTGGGAGAGGATGAAGATAATTATCGA
>CAZJXD010000185.1:0-3779 GCA_964549945.1 uncultured Desulfobacteraceae bacterium
AATACGCCGTATCCCCGTTATTTCCTAACAGTCTTCAGCCTATGGTTCGACAAGCTCACCATCCTGAGCATGGTCGAAGGACAACCTATCTACCTGAGTAGTTACTGCGATTTTATATATTGCGGCTCCGCAGCTTATAAAAAGGAAATTCCTATACTATCAAGTGAAATGAACTGAGCATCGAATGGGATGGAGTAGCAGATGAATGGAGAGCAGGATCATTTACTGGATGTGGCGCGACAGGCTGCCCGATCGGCTGCTGAGCAGATAAGGGGTATCTACCAGCAATACCTTTCAGGTGGGAGCATTGGGATACGGGATAAAGGTGTGGACGATCCGGTAACCGCAGCGGATATGTCCGCGAATCAGGTTATTATCCACACCCTCAGGGAAGCGTTCCCCCACCACGCCATCCTCACGGAGGAGGAGCCCCATACCTGGGGCAAAACGGGACATGAATGGGTCTGGATGATCGATCCCCTCGACGGCACAAAGGACTTCATCAAGGCAAACGGTGAGTTCGTGACCATGGTCGGCCTAACCCACTGCGCCGCGCCGACCATAGGCGTGGTCATTGAGCCTGCCACAGGACTGGAACTATACGCCTGCAAGGGTTGGGGGGCCTACAAAAGCTCTCTATCCAAGGCGGAGAAATCATCGAAGATCAGCGCTCCCCATGCCTCTGATCTCAAGGGGCTGCGTATCGCGGTCAGCCGTTCTCACAGGGATTCAAAGGTGGACGAATTGATTCGGTTGCTCGATGTGCAGGCTGAGATTTCCTCGGGGAGCGTGGGCAGAAAGATGGCCCTGGTGATTAACGGCGAGGCGGATCTCTACGTACACCCAGCGAGGGGGACAAAGCTCTGGGACACATGCGCGTGTGAGGTGATCGCATCAGAGGCGGGGCTTGTTCTTCTCTCGGGCACTGGGGAGCCCATACGATACCACAGGCCTGCCGGGGACGTCGAGAACGCTTACGGCCTGCTGGTATGCTCCCCTGCAATTGCGGATAAGGTGGTCTGGGCAATGCGGAAGGTCTGGGGCTTGGATTGAAGGCTAAAGGAAATTATTAATAGTAGTAAATATCTGTAATAACAGTATATTATATAGTATAGTTAATGTAGTTTATAATAATCGACAATAGCCTCTGCAAGGGAATCGATTGTATACTCATCGGGCACAATGACGACATCAAGGCTTTCCTCGGTTGCCCTTTGGGCGGTGACCGGTCCTATGCAGGCAACCGCGATCCCTGAAATCTCCCCTGAGATATCATTATCCCGACAGATCTCCACAAAATTACCCACAGTAGAAGGACTCGTAAAGGTAATAAGGTCGATCCTTCCGTCTTGTAATAATTCCTTCAATGCATCACGACCGTATTCCGGCTTTTGAGTGAGATACGCCTCGACCTCATCCACTATTGCGCCGAGGCCTTGAAGCCTTTTTGACAGGTCATCACCTGCGATCTTTGGCCTTGGGATGAGAATCTTTTTCCCCCGCATCGGGTATCTGCCGAGTTCCCCGGCGAGCCCTTCAGTCCAGTAGGTATCGGGCATCAGGTCGGGGATGATCCACCTGGCACGCAACGCATCCCGAGTCTTCGGGCCGATGACCCCTATCTTGATCCCCGCGAGGGATCGAGCGTCCTTACCCGCTCGCGCGAGCCTCTCAAAGAAGTATTTCACGCCGTTCACGCTGGTAAACAATATCCAGTCATAGCCTGAAAGGCTCCCTAGCGCCCGATCGAGCCCCTCCCAGGTTTCTGGGGGTCCTATTTGTATGGTTGAGAACACCTCACACCGGGCACCGAGCCCGGTGAGTATCTTTACAAAATCAGCTGCTTGCTCCTTCGGCCTTGTAACCAGGATTCTCCTGCCAAAAAGCGGCCTAGATTCAAACCAACTGAGATGTTCCCTTAAGCGCACCACATCCCCAATTACGATCAGCCCTGGTGGGGTAATCCCGGCCTCCTCTGCCTTCTTGCCTATGGTGGCAAGGGTTCCGGTTGCCGTAATCTGGCCAGAGGTAGTGCCGCTCCCTATAACCGCCGCAGGGGTATTCGATGATCTCCCTCCTTGCATTAATCTCTTGGCGATCCTGCCCAGGTTCCCTATGCCCATGAGAAAGACAAGCGTGCCCGAGGATTGGGCCAGGGAATCCCAGTTGATGTTTGATCCTTTTTTGGTGGGATCTTCATGTCCAGTAATAAAGCAGGTGGTCGATGAAAGATCCCTGTGCGTCAGCGGTATGCCCGCATAGGCAGGAACCGCGATCGCAGAGGTAACCCCCGGGATTACCTCAAAGGGAACTCCTGCCCTGGAGAGCTCCATCGCCTCCTCGCCGCCTCTGCCGAAGATAAAGGGGTCGCCTCCCTTGAGCCGTGCTACCCTCAAGCTTTTATGTGCCTTTTTAATGAGAAGTTCGTTTATCTCCCCCTGGCTCATGCTATGGTGACCGCTTTTCTTTCCCACATATATGAGCTCTGCATCCCTCCGCGCCAGTTCCAGAAGGGATTCAGCCACAAGTTTGTCGTACACCACTACATCGGCCTTCTGAAGGCATTCCCTCCCCTTTACGGTGATGAGATCGGGGTCTCCTGGACCAGCACCGATGAGGTAGACCATACCTTTGGTTTTATATCTCAAGGACTTTGCCCTTTATAGATCTCTTCCAATATCTCGCGTGCCCCTGCATCTAATAGCCTATGGGCCAGGACGGCACCAAGTGCATTGGCCTCCTGTGGCGGACCGCTTACCCTATCCCTCACTATCTTCTTTCCCTTGACATCGGCAACCATACCATCTAGAGAAAGCCTGTCATCGGTAAGCTGTCCGAAGCCGGCAACAGGAAGTTGACATCCTCCCTTCAACGCCTCAAGAAAGGCACGCTCCGCCTCCAGCGCCACACGGGTTGGGTAGTGATCCAGAAACGTCACCATGTTCCCCGTGTGCCGATCATCCAGGCGCAACTCGAGACCTAGGGCGCCCTGCCCTATTGCCGGCAGCATGAGATCGGCGGGAAGTACCTGGGTGATTCTGCCTGTCAATCCCATTCTCTTCAGGCCAGCGGCAGCAACGATAATTGCACCCAAATCGAGGGAGTATAATTTTTTCAGCCTGGTGTCCAGATTCCCCCTTAAGGGAACGATCTCAAGGTCTGGACGATGATGGAGAAGCTGTGCGGCACGCCTCAGGCTGCCAGTGCCTATTCGGGAGCCCTTTGGGAGTTGCTCAAGGGATGCATTATTTTTGGAGATTATTACATCAAAGGGATCTTCCCTCGCGGGGATGCACCCTATATAGAGGTTGCCGGGCAACTCAGCGGGAACGTCCTTCAGGCTGTGGACGGCAATATCTATCTCTTTTCTTTGAAGGGCCTCCTCGATTTCCTTTACGAATAACCCCTTTCCACCGATAGTGCTCAGGGGCCTGTCTCGTATCCTATCTCCCTTTGTCCTGATAGTAACCAGCTCAACCTCGAGATCAGGATATTCGGCTGAGATCCTCTTGCGCACCCATTGTGCTTGAGCAAGAGCCAGTTTGCTCGCCCGCGTGCCGATCCTCAGAACCATGGTTATTTGGAGATCCTACAAATAGCTACCTGTAACATGATACGTCGTATCACAGAAAAGAAAATCTGTAATGTCTTAACTTTTTGAAATTACCTGCTGAATGAGCATGGGGATGTCTTTTTTTGTCTCATGCCCTATAATGAATGCACCGGCAGACCCCGATAAATCGGGGCACCGACCGCCATGTCGTATCATAGTCAAATCC
>CAZJXD010000186.1:0-2313 GCA_964549945.1 uncultured Desulfobacteraceae bacterium
CTGTTCCGGAAATAGGCCCCTATGATGCCTTGATTCGGATGAAGGCTTGTGTCCTATGTGGTTCCGACCTCCACGGATACCTCGGTAGGCATCCCCGGGTGGTCTATCCTCGAATTCTTGGCCATGAGTTCGCAGGGGTGATCGAAAAACTCGGGGAAAAGGTCAAGGATTTCTCAAAAGGCCAGCCCGTGTTTTGTGACATTGATATGCCCTGCGGCACGTGCGATCCCTGTCGTCAAGGAAGGGGAAACATTTGTGCAAATATAAGAACAATAGGATTCGATGTGGATGGAGCTTTTTCGGAGTATGTAAAGGTACCCCATGCAAACCTCTATCCAATCCCTGGAGATATGTCTTTTGAAGAGGCCTGTCTCACGAATAATTTCGGGCTCGCTTTCAATGCCGTAAAGCGAAGAGGAGAGGTGTTGGTCAATGACAAGGTTCTGATCATTGGTTGTGGGCCTATTGGTTTGTGCTCTTTAATGTTAGCCAAGGCGGCGGGAGCCGAGGTGATTATTGCCGGGAATCATGACTATCGATTGGAGATGGCAAAGGAGTTTGGAGCAGATGAGGTCATCAATGCAAAGAAAGACGATACTGTTGCCAGAACCCTAGATTTTACACGAGGAAAAGGGGCGGACAAGGTGATAGAGATAGTGGGAGGAGAACAGGATGTAACCCTTGGACAATGCACGCAAGCGGTTAAACGAGGAGGGCTCGTTGTTCTCGTAGGGACTTTCTCCGGAAATAAAGCGACGTTACGAGCAACGGAGTTTAAGGATCGAGAGATAAATATGCGAGGTTCTCGATCATTTATAGGGAGAGAAATCCTTCCTGAAGTCATTCGATTGATTGCCTCCAGGAGATTCAATGTATCCGGATTGATCAGCCATCGCCTGAGGTTGGCAGAGGTAGAAAAAGGATTAAAGATCATGAAAAACAGAACAGAAAACGTAATGAAGGTCGTAATCTCTCCATAATGGAATTCCTGGTGACTCAGGCACATCTTCTGGCTTTTCCATGTCCATAAGGCTTCCCCATTCCCTTATCAGCATCTTGTCGATGCCTATTTGCAGAGCAGGGGCTCTCACGGATTTGCCGATAGGTATGCCTTGATGAAGGTGTCCACCTCTTCTTTCACAAGGGACCGGAGATCCTCAGGATCATAAAGGATGCCAATCGCCCCAGCGCTTGACCAGGTGGTTGCGGGATACGTCTTGTCTTGCCCCTTTTTGATAAGGTACACGTGTTGGTAAAGCTGTGCGATGACCGAAAAAAGGTAGCCTTCCCCGTGCTTGAGGGTATTGATTTCAATGCCGAGCATTGGGCGTTCCTTTGTTTCCAGGAATTCAAGATCGGTTAACAGGGTAATGCCTGCTGCCTGAAGCTGTGACTCCACATCCCCTCTTAGTTTATCCTTGGTAAGGCCCTGTTGCTCTAATTCTTTCTCCAGACTGCCATCCACCCTCACGGTGACCCCTCTGATCCCGGCCATTGAAGATGTCGATAATTCAGTGCCAAAGGCCCACGCAGATGAGCCGAATTGCAACAGGGCGACCAAAACAACCCCGCATACGATAATGACGATCCTTTGAAAAGATCTCATTGTAGACTCCTTTTTATCCATAAACTCCATCAATGAATAGCCTTGTTCGATATCTTTGACGATTTTCAAGGTTATATTGCCGGTACTTGCGGCCCAGATCCGGTAGATCGCCTTTTAAACAAGCTACTGGCTTTGCTCTTCCTCGCTGGGTGCCCTCCAGTAGATGCGAGCCGTAGCGAGCAATACTACCCCAACAAAGGTCCCCACCACGGGATAGGGCACAGACGCAGCGAGGCCCATAAGCCCCCCCTTGTAAAGGGAACTTCTCCAGCTATCGTGGGCCATATAGCGCTGCACAGCTACCACCGCGAGAGAACACGTGATGAACACGCCCGCGATAATTCCCAGTATTCTAGGCAAACTCTCCATCGAGAATGATTGTTTGAGTTCAGCCAGGAACCATACCCAGTCGAGAATAATCGTCAAGACACAACCCATATAGTGAATCGGCGGCCTTTGTTTTGGGGCCTCTCGCGTATCCATCACATTCTCCAAATGCCATGAGCACGAATCCCTACTATAATCTCACCTTACTGAGAAAAGTCAAGCAATCACAGCCGGATTTATAAAAAGGGTTTAGCCGGAATGGCCAAACCCTATGCTCTTCTGGTGCGCCTGGGAGGACTCGGACCTCCGGCCTGCGGATTAGAAGTCCGCTGCTCTATCCAGCTGAGCTACAGGCGCCGTGGATTTGATTATAAGGCCTC
>CAZJXD010000186.1:2413-3757 GCA_964549945.1 uncultured Desulfobacteraceae bacterium
TGCCCTATTTTACTGATAATTTTAATATTGACATATCTATCGTCATTTGGTATTAAATATGACGATGGAATCGACAATAGCTACGAAAGACGGAAATGTCACGTATATTGAGAGGACTTTGAATCTGCCTCCCCTCCTTGATAAGAAGTCTCATTTCCTTTTTGGACCCCGTCAGACCGGCAAGACATCCCTGATCCACCATACCATGAAAGAAGTGAGGGTGTATGATCTTCTGGACACCTCGATCTTTCTGGCTCTTAGTCAGAATCCCGGACGGATCGCGCAAGAGGTAACCCAACAGGACCATCTGGTTGTCATAGATGAGATTCAGCGCCTGCCCGAGCTTCTGAACGAGGTCCATCGCCTGATTGAGGGCCAACGAATTCGTTTTCTCATGACCGGTTCCAGTGCCCGCAAGATCCGCCGGGGTGGAATCAATCTCCTCGGTGGGCGTGCCCGGACCAAACACCTGCACCCCCTTACCCGTATGGAATTGGGGAAACGGTTCGACCTGACACGTGCACTCCAAAGAGGATTGCTTCCCTCGATCTACTTCTCCGATGATCCTTCTGCCGATCTTGAGTCCTACACTGGGCTGTACCTCCAACAGGAGATAGTTGCCGAAGGAGCCATTCGCAACATTCCTGCGTTCAGCAGGTTCCTCAGAATCGCAGCACTGTGTAACGGTACGATCGTGAACTTTACGAAGGTATCCAATGATGCCCAAGTAGCGCGAACCACTGTCTATGAATACTTCGAGATCCTTAAAGATACCTTGATCCTTCATGAACTTCCAGCGTGGCGGAAATCAAAAAAGCGGAAACCCCTTGCCTCTTCAAAATACTATTTCTTCGATGTAGGCGTTGCAGCTACATTGCAGGGAAGGCTACTCCGGCCCGGTACGCCCGAATTTGGGGAAGGATTTGAGACCTACCTTTTTCATGAGCTTATGTGTTATCGAGATTATATCCGGCAAGAGCCCCTTTGTTACTGGAGATCATCATCGGGTTTTGAGGTGGATTTCATTATTGGAGATCACACCGCGGTTGAGGTCAAGGCCAAAGAGAATATCTCACCCCATGATATCAAAGCGCTTCAGGCTCTTGTGGAAGAGAAGATCCTTAAGCGATATCTCTGCGTAAGCCTTGAACCACGCATGCGAAGGATCGGTGCGATCACCATTATCCCTTACCAAGAATTTTTAGATAGGCTCTGGGATGGAGCTTTTTCAGAGTGAGAGAAACTCCTTGGAAAAACTGACCGATAGTGAAGCGGGACTATCCTGCGAGTATAGTTTATGCTTTAAAGGGGATTAGCGATGGGGTCAGGTGAATGGGAGGATTG
>CAZJXD010000187.1:0-3717 GCA_964549945.1 uncultured Desulfobacteraceae bacterium
GGGAAAAGAACGCTGAGAGGGTTGGAGGAATTGAAATGATTCATAAGATTTATAACTTACAACAATAACAATTCTCAACGTAAGCGGTGGGGATTATCAGCTTGCGGGGTCTGCCATTCTGTCGATGCATTGGCGAGAAACGATTATCCTTGCTTTTCTCGATCTTTTCGCTGATAACCCCCATGCTTACGTGAATATTTGTCTGGACTGGCTTTTGACAATCGACAGGTTCAGAGAAAGCTGAAAGATAGCATCAAGGAGTAGGCATATCAAGGCACAGCCAAAAAGAATGTCAAGAAGGAAGTACGCTTCGATTCAAGGTGGCTATTAGGTATAAGGCTACATAGAAGTCAAAATGAACGGTTTCAGGTTCAGGGTTCAAAGGTTATACCAGGCTTATATTCTTAACTCTATTGATGCCGCACAGCAGCTTCTTTAACCCATCGCGTGAAATATAATACCTATACCTATCAACATTTTTTTCTTAACAGCCGATTAGGGCGTCTCAAGGGGGAACCGTGAACGGGGTTACCTATGGAGGAGAAGATCTGTTATTTCAACGGCGAGTACATCAAAGAGAGCGAGGCCAAAATCCACATATCCGACTGGGCAATCTGGGAAGGAGGCGTCTATGACATCGGGCGGACCTTTAATCACATCCCTTTCAAATTGGAAGAACACATTGATCGGCTGTTCCGTTCTCTTCGCTGCCTCCCTTTCATAAGATTGAACGTAATGCCACAAGAGCTAAAGGTGATTACCCTTGAGGTGCTGAAGCGTAACGAAAGGCACCTGGATCCCAGGGATGACTATCGATACATATATAGGGTCACCCGAGGCATAACTTCTGATCCGGCTGCTGCGCTTACTTTTTATGTGTACTTAGATTCTTTAGCCCCGATAGTCGGCGGCTATGAGAAGATAGCCAGGTGGTATACGGAAGGAGCTCATATGGTGGTAGCGAGCACGAGGCAGATACCTCCTCAGTGCTTGGACCCCAAGATTAAGCATTCGAATAGACTGTGTAATTCTTTGGCGGAATTTGAGGCCCAAATGGTTGACCCCGATGCGTTTCCTTTGATGCTTGATATGTACGGCTTTGCCACTGAATGTGCAAGACAGAGCTTTCTTATGGTGAAGGAGGGCAAACTGCTTACCTCCAGGTTAACGAATTCTCTGGGAGGCATCACTCGGGCAACGGTTCTGGAATTGGCCAGGGGGCTAGGAATAGCGTGCCTTGAAACGGACTTATGTGTCTATGATCTATACAATGCGGACGAGATTATGATCGCTTCCAGCAGTTTTTGCATTGTTCCGGTTTCCAAGTTTAACGATCGGGTATTTGAAGAACCAATGCCGGGTCCGATTACGAGGCAGTTGATGTCGGCATTTAGCAAATTGGCCAACTGTGATTTCGTCCAGCAGATCGTGAGCAACGTTCGGGGCAAGGCATGTTAATCCATAGGCATTCTCTTGGCCCTCAAATTGGCCAAAACCTTCTCCGGTGTGATCGGAAGATCTTTTATTCGTACTCCCACGGCATCAAAGATCGCGTTGGAGATAGCAGGGGCGGTGGGGGCGGCGGCTGGCTCACCGATCCCCTTGGCTCCTCCGAAGGGGGCTTCCCGGTGATATGATTCCACGATGAAGGGAACGATTTCAGGGATATCAAGCATCGTAGCCACCTTGTAATCAGCGAGGTTATCATTCAAGATGCGTCCCCGTTCCATTTTGAACTCTTCGAAGAGCGTATTAGAAAGGCCCATGACTACTGCTCCTTCGATCTGTTGCTCGCACCCCAATGGATTGATGGCCTTTCCCACATCATGAGCCGCAGAGATTTTCAATACCTTTATGACTCCCGTTTCCGTGTCTACTTCCACTTCGGCGGCGTGGGTAGCGAACGTCCAGAAGATGCTACTCATCCCCTCCAGTCCATGATAGGCAGCAAGCAAGGATGAGCCGGCAGGGGTGTAGTGGCCTTCACCCAGAATTGCTTCCCCTGGCTCGATTTTTTTGGCCATAAGGGCCTTCAGGGTGATTCTCTTTCCCACGCCATCCTGGAAAATCACCCCATCGGAAAGGCCTAAACGGGAGGGATGGGTTTTCAGGAAATCTCCGGCTATCTCCAAGATCTTTTTGCGTACCTGCTGGCCGGCTATGCGAACGGCGTTTCCCATATGGTATGTGGTTCGGCTAGAGGTTTGTCCAAAATCGTAGGGAGTAACTTGGGTATCGGGGTTGGGAATAGAGATAGAGCTCAACCGCACTCCGATGGTGTCAGCGGCAATTTGAGCCAAAACCGTCTTTTGCCCGGCACCTATCTCGACCGCGCTTGAAAGGAGCGTTACGCTTGCGTCCTCGTCAACCTTGATGAAACAGTATGAATCGGCGGGGGTCTTGGTGCCCTTGATCATGGTGGCGATGCCCTTTCCTCTAAACTTCGTGCCTGATCTTCTCGACTTGGGGTTGCTCCAACCGATGCCCTGGCTTGCCTTTTTCAAGGTTTCGATCAATCCTACCCCGTGTAGAACTTGTCCATTGATGTAAAGGTCACCTTCTGCATAGGCGTTCTTCAGCCGAATCTCAAGGGGGTCTATGTGGAGCTTTTCTGCAATGATGTCCATCTGCACTTCGCAGGCCCAGGTCACCTGTGTGGTGCCAAAGCCCCGATAGGCCCCACTGCTCTCCTTGTTTGTGTAGACCAGTTTGGAGAGAAGCTCCAGGTTAGGAATCCGGTAAGGGCCGAAAACGGTGAGCGCCCCGCGCACTGCCACCTCTGGTGCCTTAAAGGCATATGCTCCATTATCCCAAATGATCTCTGCCTTTCTTGCGGTCAGAGTGCCCTCTTTTTTGACGCCCGTCTTAAGGGTTATAAAGGCTGCGAGGCGGATCTGGGAGGCCGTGAGTTCCTCATCACGGGAAAAAACCACTTTTACCGGTCTTCCCTTGGTAAATCTTGCCAAGGCAACAGCCACTGACTCGGCAACCAGGGCACCCTTGCCGCCGAATCCGCCGCCTGAATACCTGGAGATGAAGCGGGTCTTATTGATGGAGATGCCTAATGCCTGGGACAGCTCTTGAGCCCTCCGCCAAGGCGCATCGGTTGA
Organism: uncultured Desulfobacteraceae bacterium; assembly: GCA_964549945.1. GTDB lineage: Bacteria > Desulfobacterota > DSM-4660 > Desulfatiglandales > B25-G16 > B25-G16. The sequence continues at coordinate 3,111 of CAZJXD010000187.1, forward strand.
GGACCAGACGGTGAACCCTCCTTCTCGAGGAAGATACCGGGCAACCGCAGCATGCGTCTCCATCGGTGTATGGGCCACGGGGTGAACATAAAACTCATCCTCGAAGACCTCGTCAGCTTCAGCGAAGCCCTTTTCCACGTCTCCCAGAGCGTAAGAATTGATGGTGCAGACGTTAGTTCGTGGAACGATTGTAAGGCTGCTTGAACGGTCATATTCGTGCAGATGTTCATGGACAAGGGGAGCTTCCTCGCGTGCTGCATCCCTTGGATCGAAAACAGCCGGTAATTCTTCATACCGGACCGAGATCTTCTCCAGGGCCTCTTGAGCCTCCGCCTCAGTCTGCGCCGCCACTGCTGCAACGGGCTCGTTTATATAACGGACCCGATCTATGGCCAAAAATGGCTGATCCTTGATCATGGGGCCAAAGGTAAAGGGAAAATCCCTTCCCGTCACAACTGCTTCCACTCCCGGGGCTTTCCTCGCCTCAGAGGTGTCTATATCGATAATCTCGGCATGGGCAAAGGGACTCCTGAGCATTGCACCATAGAGCATGCCGGAAAGGTTTACATCAACCGTATAGACGGCTTTTCCCGTCACCTTATCCGGT
>CAZJXD010000188.1:0-3595 GCA_964549945.1 uncultured Desulfobacteraceae bacterium
GCGTCCTCCATATACTCATCATCGCACTGGCGCAGGGCGACTAATTCCGTGACTTCTACATTTTTTCCGTTCCTTTTCGCGGCCAATCGCAGTTGAGAGCCCATGATTTTCGCCTCCTCTTCCCCGCCGGCCATGCATACGGTTACGCAGGATCCGCAGCCAAGGATGAGAATATTGGAATAGCCCTCTACCATGGACAGTATCTCTGAAAACGGTTTTCGTTCACCTACTATCATAGCGTATCTCCCCGTAGTTAAGATTCCATCTATGCCGCCCTTTCCGGCTTACGATCGTAAAGGGTTTGGCCCAAGGGCTTTCACCTCTTCTGTCATAGTGCTTATAATGGATGCGAATTTCTTGGCACCGGGGCCGGGCACAAAATCAAATCGAAGTCTGTCTTGCTCTAAGCCGACTTCTTCCAGAAGGGATTTCGCCCGCTCGACCTTTTTCTGAGCCCTGTAGTTACCCTCCTTGAAATAGCACTCCCCGAATTTGCACCCGATCACGACCACGCCGTCCGCCCCGGCCTCAATGGCTTTCAGGAGATGGAGAACCTCCACCTTACCAGTGCATATGACTCGTATCATCCGTACACTCGGTGGAAACTGAAACTCCATTTTTCCTGCTACATCCGCAGCGGCGAGGGCGCAGTAGTGGCAGCAAAACGCGATTATCCTTGGTTCGAATTCTTTCATCTCTCTCCTCATCTTTCTCATGCAAACATGGTCTCTATTTGAGGGATGACATCGCTGTCGGTGAAGCTCTCGAGCTCTATGGCGTCATTGGGACAGGAACTCACGCACACCCCGCAGGCCCGACACTCAAGAGGAACGATCTCGGCTACCCCATCGGAATTGATGAAAGGCACTCCAAAGGGACACACCCTTACACAGGTCAAACAGGCGATGCATTTGCCAGGATTGATCTCGGCATACACGGCCTGATGGGTGAGTTTCTCCTTTGAGAGCACGGCAAGCGCCCTCATTGCAGCGGCCTCTGCCTGCGCGATGCTTTCATCAATTGCCTTCGGTCCATGTGCCAGGCCACACAGATATATTCCCTTCTTGCTGAAGGTAACCGGTGTAAAGGTCATATAGTCCTCCTCATCAAAGAACCCGTACTCCCCTATGGGGACCCCCAGTAATTGAGAAAGGCTTTTGTTATCCTCTCCAGGCACAACCGCGGCGTTCAATACAAGCAGATCTGGCTTCAGCTCGAGGTCTTCGTGGGTGGCACTGTCGTTGAACCTGATCGTTAATCCTCCATTTTGAGAGACGTCCAACCCCTTGTGCTCATCGTATCTGATGAAGGTCACGCCTTGTTTCCTCGCCCTTTGGTAAAGGATATCGTGAAGGAAGTAGGTCCTGATGTCACGGTGGAGATGATGGATCCTGATCTTAGGGTTCATCTCCTTGAGCCTGAGGGTGTTTTTTACCGCCTGGGTGCAACACACCCGGGAGCAGAAGGGCCGCTCAGGAGTTCTCGATCCGACGCAGTGGATAACGACGGCGGAATCCATATCCTTTAATCCCGATTCGCCTTTTTCTATCAGTTCTTCAAGCTCGAGCTGAGTGATGACCTTTTCATTGTTCCCATAGAGATGCTCTCGAGGCGAATATTGCCCCCCTCCTGTGGCGACGATGATCGCGCCATACCGGTCATCTGAATCTCCTGAAGGGGTATATATCGTGGCATGAAATTGGCCGACGCGGCCTTTCATATCCCGTAGCCGCGAGTTAAAGAGAACCCTTATCAAGGGGTTGTCGTCCACTTCCCTTTTCAGGGTATCGAGATACTCTGAAACCCTTTGACCCCCTGCATCATAGGAAAGGCGAAGGGCGTTCCCGCCGAGTCGATCGGCCCTTTCCACGATGTCAACGGGTATCCCCTGGGATGCGATGCTCCGGGCAGCCACCATGCCTGCCACACCTCCACCGATAACCAGGCCCCGCTGCTTCACGTCTCTCGTGTAAACGGGCAGGGGTTCAAGGGCCTTTACCTTGGCCACAATCCCCTTTATCTCCTCCTTTATTCGCTCGGTAGCCCTCTCACTTTCATCGAGGTGAACCCAGGCAGCGAGTTCGCGTGCATTCACCATCTCTACCAGGAATTTATTGAGCCCCACCCCTCGTATGAGATTTTGAATCTTAGGGAGGTGACTCCGGTAGCTACAGCCAACAAAGACAACCCGGTTTACCTCGTTCTCCTGTATGCTCTTTTTAATTTGATCGATGCCATCTGCGTAGCAGGCATAGGGGACGGTCATTGTCTCCACGACCCCATCGAGTTCGCCTGAAAACCGGGCGAGCATGTCAGTATCCACCACCTTGGAGATAATGCCCCCACACTCGCACACATAGACACCAACTCGGGCGGGGATACCCCTCACATCACATTCAGGCGGGGGCATGGGAGTGGATGCGGCTTCAGATTCAGCACCTGTGAGAAGTTCTGCTACCTCCATTGCCGCAGCCTGTGCGTCGGCCACTGCCTCCGGGGTATCGCTAAGAGATCTGAAACTGGCACCGACGGCTATTCCGGGAACTACCATGTGCGAGTGATCCGAGGGCATGGGGAACTGCCAGGTGTTAAGGGGAACTCCAAGGTCCTTTGCCACCCCTACGCCATCCTGAGAGGGGATAAGGCCGAGGGACAGGACCACGAGGTCAAAGACCCCTTGTTCCTTTTTCTTACCTGCATCCGAGACATACCCTACGGTAAGCTCCTTTGTGTCTTGATCCTCGGCAATAGACGATACCTGGGCCCTCATAAAGCGTATGCCCCTTTCTCGTGCCTCGGCATAAACCTTCTCATGGGTCTTGGACAGGGCCATGATATCATTGTGAAAGATGGTGATCTCGTTTTCCCCATCCTTTGCTCTCATGGACAATGCCGAACGGATGGCATGCATACAACAGACAGATGAACAATACCCCAGGTCATGGTCGGGATTTCTTGAGCCAACACACTGGATGAATGCGATCCTTTTGGCTGTGGTTCCGTCCGACGGCCTCGTTACCTGGCCCTGAGTGGGCCCGTAGATACTGACCAATCTATCCATCTGAAAGTTATCGATGACATTGGCCATTGTTCCGTATCCTAGTTCTTTGGCCTCAGAGGAGTCATGGAATGGCTCCATGCCGGGGCTGAGAATGACCGCCCCAACCTCCAGCACCTGAATGGATTCCTTTTGATCGAGATGTATGGCATTGGTGGGGCACACATCGGCACACTTGGCACATTCTTGACCTTTCAGGTGCAAACAGGTCTTGGGGTCTATGGAGGGCTTATTGGGAACTGCGCCTGCATAGGGCATATAGATTGCTTTTCTTGAGCCCAGCCCATAGTTAAACTCGCTTGTCACCACAACAGGGCATGCGCGCCAGCATAGGCCACAGGTCACACACTGAATGGGATCCACATAGCGGGGAGTTCTTTTAATCGATGCAGTCAATGCCCCCGGTTCTCCTTCAACCCCCTCCAGTTCCCCCAATGGCATGATCTCGATATTCGGATTGTTCACCGCCTCCAGCAGCACAGGGGTGATCATTCCAAGGGCGAAGTTATCCTCGGCAGTTCTGTAGAGCTGTACTAA
>CAZJXD010000189.1:0-3060 GCA_964549945.1 uncultured Desulfobacteraceae bacterium
CTGACCCCATCAACATCAATTAGGCTCCGTTTCGTCACAACCTTTTGGATCATGGATTGAAAGCCCCTGTATCTTCCGTAAAAAAGAAAATCAGCGAAAGGGAATGCTTTCTGCCTTGTCCATGCTTCGGGGACCGCCTCCCCTGTCTGCGGACCAGTCTTTCAGAGGAGAGATCTTCTCATAGTCATCAAGGCGATCGAGGGCCTTGAGCCGGTCTATGATTAACTGCCACGCGCAGTCAACCTCTTTGCTTATCTCGCATTTGCCATTTGACGATCCCCCGCATGGCCCGTTGAGGAGCCTCTTGGCGCATCGAGCCACAGGACATATGCCCCCAGTGTAGGCGAGGATGCAATCCCCACAACCGTAGCACTTCTCCCTCAAGATTCCCGGTTCGTCCAAAGCGCCAAGGAAGGATGTATTGAGCCCCGGAATCACGGGCATTGTCCCGAACACCTCGGCCAGGGTTTGCACCCCTGCTCCGCATGCCAGCGATAGAATGACCTCCGTATCAGAAGGGATATCAAGGTAGGCCGTCATAAGGTCCTTCTCACATTGTCTCAGGATACTGCCCGTCTTGAAAGAGGGGGGATTGCCGTCGAAGAATCTGGGATGGGCAAGCTCTCTGGCCAAGTCCCCGGCAGCCCTGTCTCCTCCCGAGAGGCAGACCGTTACGCAGCTTCCGCACCCAAGAATCGAGATATTCCCATACCCTGAAATAGAGGCCGCGATCTCATCCAATGGCTTGAGATTCCCTGTAATCATCCCTTCAGCTCCTCGGCTTCGGTTTTGCCGGGGATGAGGTTCTTCCACGCGACCAGGGCCAGGGACTGCCGGTGTTCCGGGCAAAGAGCAGGCACGTCATGATGCAGCCTATGGGCGAGGTCCTCGCCAAAACTCATGGTATAAAGCGGCTCCCCGCATACCGAGCAACGAATGAGATTCATGGATGCGACCTCGTCCCAGTCGCCCTTCAAAAGGTGCTGAAACTCTATGGCTTCCTGCGGGCAAATTCTCCAACACTGGCCGCACCGGGCACATCGGGCCATGCTATGAAAGAGCCGTCTATTTTTCCCCTCATCGACATAATCCAGGGCATTTGCCGGACAATTTTGCACACATGCAAGACAGCCATTGCACCTCTCATTGATCCGAAAAAAGGACATATTTCCCACTCCTTATACACAAGCCTCTTATCAAGATACCGAAATGATCGAAACCACCTGGCTCTCCTATGCCTAGGCGGCCCTCTTTTGCGCGATCCCGTATAGCCTTCCTGCTGCCTCCCGCAGACGGGGATATTGAAGCTGTGAAGCGTCCACATAATCCAGGGCCTTGGGCTCGCAGGCCCGAACGCACTCCGGGTTCCCTCTGCACAGATCACACTTGTAGGCCCGGCCCCGATTCTCGTCAAATGCCATGGCGCCTGTCGGACATGCAGACACGCACATCTTGCACCCGATGCACAGACCTTGGTTGATCATCACCCTGTTGAGTTCATCATCTCGATAGATGGCTTTCTCCGGACATACGGCCATGCAAGAGGGATCTTGACAATGTTGACAAACGATCGGCAGGTAGAATCCCTCGCCATCCAGGATATAGAGGCAGGAGCGCTCAGAATTGCGCAGCCCCGTATATTTGACCGAACAGGCTGCCACGCATTCCTTGCAGCCATTACAATTTATGGGATTTGCCACCAGAACTCTTCCCTCCATGAATCGATCTCCAAGGTCTTTAGGTTGTTCATTATTGTGAACAATATTATGGTACTATTTTAAGAACCTTCTCAAAACCTGTCAAGACTGTTTTTTTCATATTTTTTAAAATAATTTCTAATTTATTGTTATTACAAGCGATAATGAATTCAAAAAATCATTTCTACCTGGATATTCATCGAGATTTTACGGCATTCTCTCATGGAATAGTTGTTCATTATACAGAACGACTTTCAAATTCTCCCTCGTTGTCGCTCCTTAGTTTCCCTGTTACACATAAGGGGATTAAAGCAAGGAAAATGGAAGTAATGTCTTTTGCACGGAGAACCTCATTGACACCAACCAGCTGATTTTCTATCCTATCATAATGGTTTCAAGCCATCAGGAGCCGCTCTTTTATGATCCAGGCCCCGGCAAAGAGAAAGAAGAGGTGTTAATAGAATATGAATACTATCGCCACAAGCAAAGAGATGTACTATGCCGAGCCGGTATATCGACCTCCCAGCGAGGCATATTCTTTGCTGGTACAGGCTACCGTAGGATGTTCGTCAGCCGCAGCAGGCAGGTGTTATTTTTGCAGTTCCTACCTATTTCATAAGACTATCCCTGAGAAGCGGTTCAGGATTCGGCCGACACATGAAATCCTTGAGGACATCGAAATAGGAAGAAGTCAATACGGGAGTGGGGTCGAAAAGATTTTTTTGCTGGACTCAAATGCATTGATAATAAAGACTCCGGAACTCTTGAAGATAGTAACAAAGTGTTACGAGTCATTTCCAAATCTCAAACAGGTATCATGCTATGCTTGCTCCGATGATATCCTGAGAAAAAGCGATGAAGAACTGAGACAGTTGCGTGAAGCGGGCCTAAGCCTTGTCTTCGTGGGCCTGGAAAGCGGCGACCAGGAGGTTCTGGATCTCATCAATAAGGATACGACCGTTCAGGATCAGATCGATTCCGTGGTGAAGGCGAACAGGGCGGGAATACGGACTTCGGTCACCGTCATTCTCGGGCTAGGCGGCAGGAGATTGTATGAGCAGCACGCCATCAATACCGGAAAAGCTGCTGCTCAAATGAACCCCACCTATTTGGCCGCTCTCACCCTGATGCTCGTACCGAATACACCATTGGATGAGATGGTGAGGCAAGGAGAATTTGAACTTGTCACAGATCCCTTTGAGATATTGAAAGAACTCGAGTTGATGATTATGAACATCGATGCCCCAGGACCCGTGGAATTCAGGACAAATCATGCGTCGAATTATTTACCCCTTCGAGGAACACTTCCCCAGGACAAAGAGAAATTGCTAAAGACCATTCAGGGCGCGATCAACGACCCAAG
>CAZJXD010000190.1:0-2965 GCA_964549945.1 uncultured Desulfobacteraceae bacterium
CATTTGATCTCCATTTAAATCCCCACGTACCCAGTTCAATGAGCGACAAAAGCGCCCGGTTGGGAGGGTATAGAGGCGCGGGAATTGTAACATTTGTGAATCAGTGTAAATTGCAAATATCTTGATGAGCTTGCCTTCCCTGGTCTCATTTTGAGCCTGAACCAGGGTGAAAAGGATGGGGATGGAGGATGCCTCTGAATGAAGCTGCTCAATGAGCTTCAAATACCTTTTTAGCCCTTGAATCAATGATATTGGTGGTCATGAGGTAGTTCCACCAATTGGGTGGGTGGTCCATAAAGCGTTACATGCATCTTCTATCCGGTCGTCCTGACTGCGGTAGCTGGCAAGGATGGTGCTGTAGCTGATGTCAGCATTTCGGCCCAAGTGCACCTCCAGATCGTCGATGAGGCCGAATTGTGTCTCCAGGGTCTTCTTCCAAGACCCATGACCATAGTCTCGACGATGAAGGCTCCGCTCATAGGGACTTGCACCAATGCAGCGCATGAACTTATCTGCTGTATAGTGCTGGAGCATCTCTCTCACAAAGGCTCGAGCCCGCAGCTCCAGGTGATCAGGGGGTTCTCAAAGCGACTAACAGCGCCTCCAAAGCAACGAACGATACTGGGAACTTGATCAATGGATTTCTTCTTCGCTGATGTGGCGGTCATAAGGCTTCTCCTTCCATTTTTTGGGGCCTTTTATAACCGGGTATTTGGTTATTAGAAAGGCTTAGCCCTTGTCTTTTAGAGATCAACTAAATTCACACGATTCAGGAAACACTACCCCTGGGAAAGATGAACAGATTCACAAATAGCAACCTGTTAAAAAAAGAAGGGAGGATAGGGGTATGAGCAAAAAGAACTTCTTCAAAATCGGAGTCTGTCTGGTGGCACTCGTTCTTTTGGGTCCCTTTCAGGGGATGATCCAGGCAGCGGAAAAACCCATCGTGGTGGGCAATTCCAAGGGGGTGACGATGATCCCCGCTCCACTCTGTGCCTACAAACATTTTGATGCCGACTTTGGCGTCAAGGTCCAGCCCAAGGTCTTTTCCGCCGGGCTGTTCGCAAACGAGGCGCTGGTGGCTGGATCTATCGATGCGGCCTTTGGGAGCGATACCGCCTCCTTGGGGGCCTTCTCCATCGGGGCTCCGGTCAGGACGGTGATGATCGCGAACGTTGGAGGGGATGCACAGGCCATCTTGGCCGGCCCAGGCTCGGGGATTACCAAGATATCCGATCTGGTGGGGAAAAAGATTGGAGGCACCTTTGGTACCTCGACCCATCGTCTTCTGGTCATGGTGCTGGAAGAAGCGGGAATTGCCGACAAAGTCGAGTTGTTCAACATGACAGTGCAAGATGTGGCGGTAGCTTTATCCACCAAGCAAATAGATGCTGCCTTTGGATGGGGACCTTGGTCAACGATATGGGAGAAGAAAACAGGGGCCAAGGTCATCCTGCGGGGTGGTAAGTATCTTGCGGCCACGATGCTAATCAATTTTCACGAAAAACTCATCCGGGAGAGGCCGGAAGACTGCTACCATTTGGTGTTGGCCTATGCCAAGACCTCACAATTTCTGCGCAATGTAAGCGAAAGCGAGTTAAATGACGTGATTGCATTCGTGTCCAAGGCCTGGAAGATGGACCCGGAACTGCTTGTCAATGACGTTAAATTTTTAAAATTCGATCCCCGGTTTACCCCGTTTGTGGTTCAAGACGCAAAAAAAGCCGCTGAATTTATGTTTAAGATCAAAAAGATCGGGAAGCTCCCGGACATAGAGCAATTCTTTTACCAGGATTTCATTAACAGGGCCATGAAGGAGCATCCAGAGCTCTTTGATGATCTCTAATGACCCTAGCTAATGGATACTGATCTGCTATGTGTCCTCTGGTGAATCCTTCTGAAAATAAGCCAAGGGGGGAAGTAACGCGATGCCTTGTCTAATCGAGCTGAGAGACCTGTCCAAGAATTTTAGGGATATCACCCAGAAGGATGTGATGGCCCTCAAGGATATCTCCATGGATGCCCAGAAGGGGGATTTCGTCTGTATTATGGGCCCAAGCGGCTGTGGTAAGACGACCCTCTTGCATATCATCGCAGGCCTGAAGCCCTACTTCCCCCCCAACCGCGGGGCAATTTACCTCGAAGTGCAAAAAATAAAAGGGCAGGGGGCGGAGCGAGGGACATAACTTTCCAGCGCGGACATCAGCGATGAACTCCTCGCTTACTATGTGGGCGCGTACGTCAATTACAGTCATTGTTTCCTTCGGTATATCGAAAAACCTTCCCCTGCTCTTGCTTGAAAAAAAATTACCCTACCAGCCTCCCTGGGAGATTGCAAGGGTTTCTCCTGTGGAGATTCGGGCTCAATACGGAGTTTTTCGGATCAGCCCTGGATCACCGGGGGGGAATGAGAGGCAGTAGCACATACGATTGCTGGTTTGGACTCATATGCAGCGTCACCGTACCGCCGAAGATCTCGGCCGGACGGTCGCGGAAATCGTTGTGTCGAAACGGCCCCACTCCACTGAACTCCGGGTACATGGCCGAAAACCCGGGAGCGATCCCGCCTGAAAATACATAGTCCTTCCCGCGCACGGTGAGAGCGATGCGATATCCGGCCGGCACCACGATGCATGTCGGCCAGATCTCCACTGCGGAGGGGCCGAAAGACATCGGCACGCAGAACGAGACAATCGCCCATCTCTATGGGAACATCCCAGTCGATCATCATCCCGTCTCTGATTTCGCTCTTGCAGTCGCTCATCTAGTCCCTCAGTTTTTCAAGAAAAATTGACCTTTACTTATTATAGAATAGGAGAATTTTTTAGGGTTCAAATGAAATTATTGAATAAAATTATTTCTTGACTTTAGAGAGAATTATAAAATAGATTGATAATATGATTTCTATTCTATTTAACACTATTATTTTAAAGGAGGATCCGAATGAGAGATATTACAATTCTTA
>CAZJXD010000191.1:0-2944 GCA_964549945.1 uncultured Desulfobacteraceae bacterium
GGATTTGACTATTGTATGCCATGGCGGTGGGTGCCCCGATTTATCGGGGTCTGCCGGTGCATTACTTCTAGGGCATGAGGCAAAAAAAGACATCTTCATGCTTTTCCCATAGCAGTTTCTTAGGGGAACGGAGTTCGCGATGGAAATTTACCGGTATCTCTCCAAACACGGCATCGACTATGAGCGCCATGACCATCCCCCTGTTTTCACCTGCGAAGAGGCCGATCGCCTCGTTGGTGAGCTGCCGGCAGCGAAGACAAAAAACCTCTTTCTTCGAGACAAAAAAGGCCGACGACACTTCCTCATAGTGGTCGGGTACGAGAAGGCGATCGACCTGAAAGCGCTTTCATCGCTCCTGGGAATTGGTGGCCTAAGCTTCGCCTCTCCTGAGCGTCTCAAGAAATATCTCGGCGTTGACCCAGGGGCGGTTACGATTTTGGGGCTTGTCCATGACGTAGGCAAGGAAGTTGATGTTATTATTGATGAGGGCCTGTGGCACGCTGCGGCCTTTCGATGCCATCCCCTGGTGAATACGAGCACGCTGGTCATCTCAAAAGAAAACCTGGAGCGTTTCTTGGACCTCACAGGCCATAAGGCACGGATACTCGATGTGCCCGGCAGGGGGTAGAAGGAAATCCAATTTGAGCCCTCAAACTCGATATAGATAAACCATGAAGAAATCATGGTCATCTCGTATTATCGTAAAGTACGTGCTTCTCCAGTTGCCGGGGCTTGCTGTACTTCTCGTGCTCTTGGTACTTGTGAAACGCTGGATCTATCTTCCCTCGTGGTTCATCTGGGGCCTCATAGGCCTCTGGATTGCCAAGGATATGGCCTTATTTCCCCTCACCTGGCGTGCCTATGATCAGGATCGCGCGAGAGCCGGGAGCTCAATGGTGGGAGCACGGGGTATCGCTGAGGAGCCGCTGAATCCCTCGGGTTATATACGGGTACGCGGAGAGCTATGGCAGGCCGAGGTGGTGGGTGGTGCTCCACCCATTGAGAGGGGGGAAGGGGTGCGGATACATGGAGTCCGCGGGCTCACCTTGCTCGTGAGCCACGGCAATAATGACCACGAGTACTGAATACGAGATTGAATAATTTGCCATTTAAATGGCATTTCATCGGAGGGAACAAAAGAGCCGCAGGAATTCCCGAGATATCATGGTGGTAGTGATGTGCACATTTCCGAAATCATCATATGGTAAGGAGAGGTTCACATGACCAACAAAAGAAAACGGTTAGTCCTCGTGGGAGGTGGCCATGCACACCTCTACTCACTTAAGCACGCAGATCAGCTTAAAGACAGCGGCGCAGAGGTCATGCTCATCAGCCTCGATCGATTTCACTATTACTCCGGCATGGGGCCTGGAATGCTCTCCCGCATTTACCAACCCGATGAGATCAGATTCGCCATTCAGGCCTTGGTGGAATCCCGCAGTGGGATCTTTAGAAAGGGCAAGGTAACTTTTATAGACGCTAATAACCGCACCCTGATTCTCGAGAGTGGAGAAAGGCTCCCCTATGATCTCGTATCCTTCAATGTGGGAAGCCATGTACCCATGAACCTCATCCCAGATGCCGAAGACGAGGCCTTTGCGGTAAAGCCCATCGAAAACCTTGAGCGCCTCCGGGAGAGTATCCTCGAGAAGATAAAAAAGGGGGAGCCCAGGATACTGGTCATAGGCGGTGGTCCAGCAGGTGTTGAACTCGCGGGGAATATCTGGCGGCTCGTTCAAAGCCACCGTGCTCAGGCACGGATCACCCTCGCGAATTCCGCTGACCGACTCCTTCCCACAGTAAACGAGAAGGCCGGGCATTTGGCCGAGCAATCCCTCTCACGGAGAGGTATCGAGGTTGTCCCCAATTTTATGGCCGCCTCCATGGCCCAGGGAATTGTTTGATCTCAATCGGGAGAAGAGCTTTCCTATGATGTGGCCATCCTAACCATCGGCATCGTTCCCCCACGGCTTTTTGTCGACTCAAACCTGGAGACCTCCAAGGATGGGGCCCTCCTCGTAAACGATCGCCTCCAGGCCAAATCCTATCCAGAGGTCTTTGGGGGCGGTGATTGCATCGCGATCGAGGGAAAGCCCCTGAATCGAGTGGGGGTATACGCGGTTCGAGAAGCCCCCATACTGTTCAGGAATCTGATGGCGAGCCTTGAGGGTACAAATTTCATTACCTTCAAGCCGCAGAAACGATATCTGCTCATCTTTAACCTGGGGGATGACACGGGAATCTTCGTCCGCGGTAGGCTCGTGTGGGGGGGCAAGCTCGCCTTCACCATTAAAAACCACATCGACAAGGGCTTCATGTCAAAATTCCAGGCCTCATGAGCCGAGCCGCTGCTCAAGGTATTTGGAGAATGCATCCGCCCCTCGTGAGGGCGATGGGTGAGGGATTTTAGTTACATGAGCAATAAATCGGAGGACGCTCAATGGAAATCAGACCTTTAGAAATCGCTGAGGTGGGCCTGCTTGAGCAATTAGTAGATGAATTCGTATCGTCCCATATGATGCTGTCATTCAAGCCGGATTACCACGCTGCGTTCCGTGACTGGGCAAATCGATTGACCGAAGACCCAGAGGCAACCATCCTCATTGCCAGGGATAAATCCGAGATCCTCGGGATGGCCATTGGAACAGTCCTTGAAAATGGACCGCTGATCTCCCCGGATAAGATAGGATACATACCGATGTTCGTGGTCTCATCAAAGCACCGCCGTAAGGGGGCAGGGAGAAGCCTTTGGGAAAGTCTCAGGGGTTGGCTATCGTCCAAGGGAGTGAGAGAGGTACAGCTCTATACTCAAATCGATAGCGATGAATCCAGGCTTTTCTGGGAATCCTTTGGCTTCACCGTGGTGTTGGAGCGACGCAGAAAATGGATAGAGGGCTCAGCATGAACAAAGTCCCACCCACAGATGCTCTACTCAAAGATCAAT
>CAZJXD010000192.1:0-2599 GCA_964549945.1 uncultured Desulfobacteraceae bacterium
CCCGCATACTGACCTGGGCATCTTCCAGAGCGTTATAGACCGCTTCCGATACCATCTCGGCGAGGTTAACATCTCTTCGCTTACTGGAATGTTTAGTCTGTCCGCAGCCGATTATTGCAGCATTTCTCCTCATGATCCGTTACCCCCCAGGATAAAAATCGTGTTCTTCTGGGCACAAATCCCGAACTGTCCATGGGCAAGAGCCCTGAGGACACCGGGTACTTGATAACTATCAGCCTCACCCCTTATCTGCTTTGCCGCCTCAACTACCCTTATTAACCCGGTGGCACAGACGGGATCAGCACCCAGCGCCCCGCCGCTCGGATTCACCGGCATCTCCCCATCCCTACGAGTTGTGCCCCTTTCAATTAAATCCTTCCCTTGACACTCCTCGCATAAACCCAGTGCTTCGTAAATCATCAGTTCCTCATGAGCGAATTTCTCGGAAACCTCGGCAACATCCAGCTCAGACAAGGGCTCCTTCACACCAGCCATCTTATACGCTGTCCTGGCAGCACCCTTTAGAGAATCTAGACTTGAGATATCTCTGTCCCGGAGGTAGGGATCCTGGCAACTGCCTACTCCCTCTATCCACACCGGTTTATCGGTGATCTCCCTGGCCCTCTCCTCAGAGGCAAGTATCAGAGCACACGCCCCATCACTTACGGGAGACATGGTAAGCTCTCTAATAGGATCGTAGAATACTTTTGAATTCAGCACCTCTTCCACACTCACGCCTGGCATCTTTCTCTCAGCACAAGGGTTCTCGGCGGCATTGGCAATGTTCTTAACGGCTGCCATTGCCAGATGCTCTGCTGACACACCATACTTCCCCATATACATTCTCGCCTGAAGAGCGGCGGCCGCTATATCATTGAGCACACCAATCTGCCGGTCAAATAGTGGATCAAGGGTGTAAAAGCTTACCTGATGGGGATTGAAGGTTGAGCCCTGCGTATGCGCCTCTACTAAGGCTACGTCATGGGTGCCGGCAAGGATTCTCATCAGAGCATAATAGAGCGCAAAAGTCCCGTCCTCCTCCACCTTCGATTCATCCTTCATAAAAGCTCCAACCGCCATACTGAGAAAGACATTTGAAATTGTCCTTCCATCCAGAAAATCGGTGGAGGCGGTGATAACGGTATCCAGATCCTCTCTCAGGATGCCGGCATGGCGCAAAGCCTCCTTACAGACCTCAAATACCATATCCTCCCTGGTTTTCTGCATATTATGCTGATGATGAGATTGAGCATACCCAACTATTGCCACTCTTCTGAGCATTCTGTCCTCCCTTTAAGCATGTTATAAAAACAGCTTTAAATCTAGGCCTACCTGCCTATTACATACCTGTAAGGGTCGACCCCCTAATCCCCCAATCTTTAGGACTTTTTCAAAGCCAGGGGGAAGATAACCCCAGGCCCCCGGTAGGAAGTATACTGCACCTCTTCTACAGTACCCTCATTCTAAAGGATAAATCCTTATTTCAGCCCCGCTGGTAGACGATTCCATATCCGGCTGGAGGGAAGGTGAAATCGATGGCATCGTAGTCGCACACTGTATAGCACGACGCACACTCAGTACAGAATTTCTTGTAATCTTTTACCAGTACTGCCTTGCCCCCTCGAATCTTCCATAAATTCATGCCGCATATTATCACACAGTTCTCGCACCCCACGCACTTCTCATGATCGACCGAGATAAAATCTACCGGCGACTCGATCACTGTCACCAGATCTCTTTTTTCTATCGAGTACTTCTCCATGACTACTCTCCTCCTCCAGGTGGCTGCATCATACCCTTCAGCAAGGGGGCCATCATCTTGGTGCCAGCGAGGAAACCCTTAATTTTATCTCTCGACGCTTCCTCTGCTATGGGGAAGTAATAACGAGACATGAAAAGCAGTTGTGGGACCATGTCCAAAAGGATCGCCGGCACACGCAGCATGCCATGTGCATGTGGCTCGGCAAAGGTCAGCATACCGTAGAACATGGCGTCGGCAAGGTTGTCGAAGAGGTCATAGAAGGTTTGAGAAGTCCATTCGGAAAAGAAGTCTCGGAGTACGGTGCCAGAGGTAAAGTCGACGCCCACCGGCGATATCTTTAACTCATCCATGTACTGTTTGAAGTATGCCCTGGAAAAATCGTTATCCTTATGAGCACGCACGGCAACTTGGGCGGCGAGCCGCGACGAATACATTGCCTGCCATACGCCCTCAGCCAAGAACGGCTCCGGGACTCCTGCCGCGTCGCCAGTGAGCATGAGGCCTCCGGCGAAAATCCTTTCATTAAATGCTTTTAGCCAGGGAAGGAAGTGAAGTTGGAACTCCCGCGGTCTGGCGCGTGTGGCCTTGATGAGCCGTTGGATGAAGTCCAGTTGTACGTTGTCCATCACCGACCTGGTTGAAAGGTTTCGGCCCGCGTCGATCTCGCTATGCAGCGTCTTCGCCGGGCGGGAGCCGATGTGGAACCCGTCCCGGAATATACAGCAGTATCCGCCACGGTCCGGTCCCATGAATATATGGACATTCGTATCGCCGCAGTACTCGGCGATCCGCTCCGGATCAGCCTCGAAATCGACAGTGGCCAGCACCGTTATCTGG
>CAZJXD010000193.1:0-2337 GCA_964549945.1 uncultured Desulfobacteraceae bacterium
TTAAAATCCTGCCGCAGATTGGCGTATTTTTTGGCCTCCTGCTGCCTGGGAAGATGAATCTGATGCCCCTCCGACTTGCCCCCGGCCTCGGCAGCCGCCTTGTTGGCTGCCTCCATAACCCCGGGGCCACCGCCCGAGATCACGTTAAAATTGTTCTCCACAAGCAATCGCGCCACCTTTTCCGTGGTCTTATAGTTCACGCTGTTCCTGTGTGCCCGGGCCGACCCAAAGATCGTCACTGCCGGATATACCTCGGGCAGGATGTCGAATCCCTCCACGAATTCGGCCATGATATTGAACATTCTCCAGGTATCATCCTTTGTGAGGTCATCAACGACATACTGTCTCTCATGCATGAGCTCTCTCCTCTTACACATTGGCAGGGATAATCGTTCTCATTATGTGAAATCATGGCTTCGGCAGTCAAGAGATTTGGTCGGGTAATATCTCCCGTAGCTCTTCCCGGATAGACTGGAGCCTATCCACCGCATCCTGCCCAATCTCCATGTCTCCACCTCTTTCCAGAAGGACTTGTCTCAGCCTGCCCAACTCATGTTCCAGATCAATAACCTTGCTCAGCATTGGCTCCACCTTATCAGGCATTGCCGCCTCTGCGCGTCTTTCTTCTCGAACAATCTCTCTGGCTTTAAGCATCAGGGTTTCTTTCCACCTGGGAATATGAACCTCCATGCCAAATCTTTCATGGATCACACGGGCCAGCGCTTCACTGGCGGTAGGCTCTCCATGGACGACAAAGACCTGAGGCCTGGATTCGGCAAAATGAGCTGCCCATTCCAGGAGACCTCTCTGGTCGGCATGGGCGGAGAAGCCCCCTATAGTGAACACCCTTGCCTTTACGGCAACATTCTCCCTGAAGATCTTGACCGACTTCTCCCCATCCACGATCCTTCTTCCCGTGGTCCCCTGAGCCTGGAACCCCACGATGACAAGACTGGCTCCAGGTCGCCAGAGGTTGTGCTTGAGGTGGTGCTTAATACGCCCTGCGGTGCACATTCCATTGCCTGCAATGATAATGGCAGAGCCCGCTCTCTCATTAATGGCAATCGATTCCTCCGTGGTGGGGGTAAAATGGAGATTTGGCATATCAAAGGGGTCAAAACCTCGCTCTACAATGGCCCTGGCCTCCTCATCATAATACCTCTTGTTCCTCCGGAAGATTTTTGTAGCCTTGATTGCCAGAGGGCTATCCAGGTACACGGGAATATCGGGCATTATGCCCTCTCGTGAAAACTCGCCCAGAAGGTAGAGTATCTCCTGTGTCCTTTCCAGGGCAAAGGCCGGAATAATAACCTTCTCCCCATGCGAGTGCGCGTACTGGATGGCCTCCAGGAACTCCCCTTTGCTATCCTCGAAGGATCGATGGAGGCGGTTGCCGTAGGTGGATTCAATAAACAGATAGTCCGCAGCGAAGATCTCATGGGGGTCCTTGACAATCAGCTGGTTCTGTTTACCCAGGTCCCCGGAGAAGACGATCTTTATCTCCTCGCCCTCATCCTCTGCCCACAGCTCCAGAATAGAGGAGCCGAGAATATGCCCCGCGTTCCTGAGTCGCGCCTTTATGCCCGGCTCAACGGTAACCATTCGATCCCTCTCCACCGGAGAAAAATACCCAAGGCTTTCCTCTGCATCCTCCATGGTGTAAAGGGGCAGTACCGGCACCTTGCCTTTTCTTCTGTTCTTTCGCGTCTGCCATTCGGCATCCATTTCCTGAACATGAGCCGAGTCGAGGAGCATGATCTGGCACAGTTCCGCGGTGGGCGGCGAAGTAATGATCTTGCCACGGAAACCGTCTTTCACCAACTTCGGAATCCTCCCGCTGTGGTCAATGTGGGCATGGGTCAGAAAAAGGGTGCGTATCTCTTTTGGATCAAATCCCCAGCGCTGCCAGTTGCGTGCCTCAACCTGCCTTCCACCTTGAAAAAGGCCGCAATCAACCAGCAACCTCTTGCCCTGGCCATTCTCAACAAGATAATTGGACCCGGTAACTGACCCAGCGCCACCCAAGCATGTTATCCGTATCATATTCCGCTCCTTCCTTTTCTGTGCAGATTACGGCTGAACTACAACGAATCGAACTGGCGGTGTATCTAGAGACAGCAGGCGCTCGCCCTGGGAATCAAGCCTAATAACGCTTCTCTCTTCACCTTCTAACATATCCCCAGGCTTGTATCATACAAATTTCTCTCTATGGTTCTCATTCCCTTAAAATCAAGCCGCCTCAGCTCCTTGCAAGCCGTACAAAACATGGAGAATATGCTAATCGATTATGTATCTAACTCCGCAGAGTCATAATGAGGGATATGGATGTCTTTTTTT
>CAZJXD010000194.1:0-2115 GCA_964549945.1 uncultured Desulfobacteraceae bacterium
CTTATAGCAAGTTTTTCCCATCTCGTTAAGGGTTTTTGGAACTATGAGAAATTCTTCGGGAAATAACAAGGACGTGCTCTCTTCTTGACGCATAGATCAGTATCCTCTATATTTTTTCAACAGAGGTCTGCGTTCTTTAACCAAGAAATAGATGCAGGAGAAGAGATGGGGGGCTCCAAGAAAGAAGGCCGTTTCTTTCACAGGGAACGTGAAACAATGGATTGGGAGAAGAGAAAGGCTGATCTCAACACGAGATTCCAGAAGACCTTTCAACATGCCTACAAGAACTCCAGGGCATACAAGGACATCTTTACATCCTCCGGCATAGAGGTCTCCGATATTATGGGAATGGACGATGCGGAGAAGCTCCCCATCCTTCGGATGAGCGATTTGGTGGAGCGGCAGAAGAGGGATGAACCTTTTGGTGGATTTGAGACCGCCGATTTGGGCGAGGTCAGACGAATCTACATCAACCCTGGCCTCATATGGCAGCCAGGGGAGAGGAATTATGGAGACACCACTTGGGCGGAGGCCCTCTGTGGCGTGGGCTTCAAGGAGGGAGACCGCATTATCAATACCTTTAACTACCACATGTGGCCGCTCGCCTTCATGCTCGATGAGTCATTGAAGAGGATCGGGGCAACGGTAATCCCAACGGGTGTGGGCAACACCCTGATGCAGGTCAAGATCATGCAGGCCTTAAGGGTTACGGGATTTATAGGCACCCCCAGTTTCATCATGACCCTGGTACAACGGGCAGAGGCGATGGGGCTTGATTTAAGGAAGGATCTCTGCCTTGAAAACGCCCTTGTGGGGGCGGAGATGCTCCCTGAGTCCCTGCGCTCCCGTATTGAGGACAAGCTGGAGATGACGGTCCGGCAGGTATATGGAACGGTGTTCTTGGGTTGCATCGGGTATGAGTGCCGGCATATGACCGGATTACATGTGCCGGATGATATTCTCGTGGAGATAGTGGACCCACACACCGGCATACGAGTTGAGCCGGGGGCGACCGGCGAGGTCGTGGCCACCAATTTCAACGCCTACTATCCTATGATCCGGATGGGAACAGGCGATCTGTCCATGTTTACCATGGAATCATGTCCTTGCGGCCGAACCGGGCCTATGCTGAAGAGGATTCTGGGAAGGGTTGATCAGGCCACCAAGGTAAAGGGTACCTTTGTCCATCCATGGCAGGCAGATGAGGTCATTTCTCGATATCCGGAGGTCTTCAAGTATCAAGTAGTAGTGACCCGGGAGGATCACAAGGATGTGATGACCTTTGTGATTGAACTGAGGGAGGAGATACCCCAGCCGGCTATTTTTCGCGCGCGTCTCGAACGGGATATAAAGGATCTACTCACCATAAAGGGGACCGTTCAGATCGTGCCACGGGGAACCATTCCCGATCTCCACAAGAAGATCGAGGACAGAAGAACCTGGGAATAGCCTTACACGCTGGGAGCAGTATCTATGGAAGACGAGAGGATCGGCGGAATCATGCAGAGCGACGGGCGTGCGCTCATAAAGGTCATGTCAGTGCCGGATCATGCGAGCGTTGCGGGCGCCGTGTTCAAGGCCCTGGCGGAAAACGGCATCAACATCGAGCTTCTGGTGGAGAGTTTCGATTTGGATGACTGCGGCAATTTCGCCGTAGTTATCGACGGGAAAGACCTGAATCGAGCCCTGGAGATACTGGAGGAGTTGAAATCCACCATAGATGCCAAGGTCATCTCCTATACTCCCGATGTGGCTGTGATCACCGTGTTCGCGCCACACTTACGTGAAAAGCCCCGCATCCACGGCAGGATGTTCTCTTCGATAGCCTCCATGGGGGTCAGCTCCCTTGCCATCAGCACCTCGCTTTCGAGCGTATCGTGCGTGGTGGAGGGTCAACATCTGGATATCGCTATCCGAGCCCTGTCAGAGGCCTTTGATCTCCCCTATGGAGTGAAGGATCGACCTAAGGATTACTGATTATCGTTGAGGCTCTCCACGAGGATCGATTATCGAGTCATTTGTTCCTGAGTTATGGCGGGCGGAGCATGATGCCTGCCGCAAACCTTCCCGTATCGCCCCTCTGATTTCTGTAGGAGTAGAAGATATCGGGCTCGT
>CAZJXD010000195.1:0-1695 GCA_964549945.1 uncultured Desulfobacteraceae bacterium
AGCCGATAAACTCTTAATCCCCGAAAAGAGGGAAATTGTCAAGATTTCATTTCAGTGGAAGCGGCTACCGGGCAGCCCGTGGTGATGAACTATCCCCATATCGTTCATATGAGGGGTAAAACATGCTATAGGAAGTGGTAAAATGGCGAGCCGTCACTGATCCCGCTCTATTGCAGTATCATGAGCCAAAGGCTTAAATAAAATCCGGCGCTCAGCGAGGTAATCAAGATGAGGGAAGCAATGGTATCCTTATAGAAATCGTACCTCTCGCTGAGCACGATCATGGAAAGCGCAAGGGGCGCACTGAACATAAGGACGAGGATCGTTCTCTCGATGCCTGCCACATGAAACACGCCTGTGGTGGCGATGCCGATTAAGGGCAAAAAAACGAGCCTGAGAAGGCTCAGCCCGAGGGCACGGGGGAGGTTCCGGTAGGTCCTCCCATAGAGAAACATGCCGAGCATGAAGATGGCGATCGTCGCGGTGGTCTTGCCCAGCGTATGGAGGAAGTTGGATATGGGTTCCGGGACCTTTACTCCCACAAGCGATACAAGAAAGCCTGATAATATCGCAATAATCAACGGATTCCTCAAGAGCCGCTTCAGCACCCCCTTTATCCCCTGCCATGGCGTGAAGCTCCCGAGTCTATAGAGCTCCAGCACTACCAGGGAAATGGTAACGGCCACAATAGAGGTGGAAGAAGCGGCAAGTATGGCCAAATTCTCCCCACGGCTCGTGGGAAACGCGAAGATGATAAAGGGGATGCCGAAATTGGCATGGCTGCCGAAGACAGGGGTTACCACGAGAAGGTAAAGCGTATTCCTCGAGAAGCCGAATATGAGAAGGCATCAAAAGAATAACCCCGAAGCGACAGACTTTCGGGATCACTATATCTCAGCTTTGCTGAACGTTGGGAATACTCACCATCTCAGATACTATTTCATGAGGATTTCCAATAGCAAAATCCAATTAGATAGGACGAATTCCTGCCGGACAGGACATAATCCCTGACTTCAAGACATAGCTCGGGTGCCAATAAACACCTTTGAGAATGACTGGATGGGCTATCGGTCTCAAATACATGGGAAATGTATCCAAATTAAAGGCTTGGCATATTTCTTGTTTTAAATACTGGAGATTGAGAATAGATAATTCGGACAGGCGAAAGGAGGCAGGAGCATGATAAAGAAGATCCTCGTACCTGTTGATGGCTCGGAGCACGCGAACAAGGCCATTGAAATGGCAGCAAACCTGGCAAGCCAGGACGATGCGGTTGTCCACCTTCTCCATGTAGTCACGCTCACTAAGATACCCGATGAGATAAACGAGTTTATCAAGGCGGAAGGAATTCGCGAGTCCCCATATTTTGTGGCCTTACAGGCAATGGGAAGTCAAATCGTTGAGGCGGCTTATAAAGAGGCTAAGAGGAAGGGCGCAGAAAATGTCCAGACAAGCGTGCTCGAGGGGGATCCAGCCGAGACGATTATAAACTACGCGAAGGAAGGCGACTTCGATATGATCGTGATCGGCAGTCGCGGGCTGGGCAATTTCAAGGGCCTCATGCTCGGAAGCGTATCCAGCAAGGTATGCCACTCTGCTGATCAGACCTGCGTAACGGTGAGGTAATTTCTGAAATTCTTGTGACTACTCAGGTAGTCAGGCTGAAGCTGTTTAGACTGAAGGCTTAAAGTGATC
>CAZJXD010000196.1:0-1673 GCA_964549945.1 uncultured Desulfobacteraceae bacterium
CTTATAAGGCCTCCGGCTGTCAAGGGTAAACATATCCGCTAACGAAAAATATTTTTCTCTGTTTTCGCTTTACTCAATAAACGAGCCTCTTTCCCTGTTGGAGCTATTCTGTCTTGGTTTCTAAATGGATGCAAGGAGAACGAGATCCTGCACCAAACACTTATCGAGGCTCTACCGCCTATCAATCAGGCGATTGCAATCCCTTAAGAGGGGACTGCGACCTAGAAACTATGCCGTACCCTCATACCGTCCTAGTCAAAGATCGGGATATGGGCACCCATTCCCAGTTAGTTTCAGGTTCGGGCGAGGGGCAGAACCTGTCCACTGTGCCTGAGGCACATAACCTCAGGTAAAAGGCTCATTGCAAATAGTAAGGAGCGGGACGGATCTCCAATCAAATCGTAGGGAATAAGGGGGAATCACTCGTCATATAATCCGCTGAGCATTCGATGATGCAAGGGTTATCTTGTCCCCGATTGGATGCGGACGCATGTTCAACCCCTGTAATGCTTCCAGTTAGGCGTCAGGCTGATCCGTCCCCTCCTACTCTAAAGCCCCAGGAATTTATTCTGATCAAAGGGCTCCTTTTGCTTTAACATAAAATACACGGCCCGACCCAGCTTATGTGCCAAGATGGACAGGGCCTTGCCTTTGCCGTGCTTATTGGTGAGTCTATCGAGGTATCGTTTCCCTGGCTCGTTGCCCTTAAGGAAAAGGGCGGCTGCCTCGCTGAAGGCCCACTTGAGATGGGAGTTGCCGATCTTCTTCCCACTTGAGCCGTACGTTTTCCCGTTGGACTCTTTCGTGCATTTGACCAGGCGGCAGTAGGAGACGAAATCCTGGACGCTTGGGAATCGCGTGATGGTTTCAATCTCATAGAGGATGACAAGGCCCAGGATTCTGCCAATGCCGGGAATGGATTTGAGCAGGGCGTAGGCCACAGGGTCGTGATGGTGTGCCATTGAGATGATATCGCGTTCCATCTGTGCGATGATTGGATCATATGCCTCAATGACTGCGAGATCGGCGTGGATCATTTTTTGAACAGAGGGCTCTTCGAACTGCTCCACGACTCCCTCTCTGTTGTGAGGTTTGGCGATGCGGCCTAGGTAATCCGAGAGGTTATACTGGCTCCTGGTATTTTGTATATGGGCATAGAGTTCTGCACGTTTTCGCATCAGGTGATTTCGACGTCTGAGGAGATCCCTGGTTGCTCTCATCGTGGCAGGGTAGCTATAGGCCATGGGGATCATGCCTCCCCTGAGGAGCACTGCGATCTTATGGGAATCGATTTTATCATTTTTGGCTTTTCCTCCGTGGATGGCTTTCATATACAGGGCATGACCGAGGACAAAGGGGATACCCTCAGCGGCGCACAGATCCGCAATCCAGTACCAGGTGAACATGCATTCCACAGCGACCACAATATCCTTCCAGAAGGGGGCTATGACCCCGAGAAAGACATCTCGAGCAGTTTTAATGTTTCGGTGTAATCGGATTTCTCCACTCTCATCAAGGATGCAGACATACATTTTTTTGGTATGAAGATCGATTCCGCAATAAAATTTGTGTTGTTTGGTGTAAAATCTCATGGGCTTCCTCCTTTTGATGGTTTGTGGTTTGTGGTGAAACGCAACTTACCATACTTTAGGGGGAGGCCTTAAATAGTATCA
>CAZJXD010000197.1:0-1567 GCA_964549945.1 uncultured Desulfobacteraceae bacterium
GCCGAGGCCCTCAGGGATGCCGGCTTTGAGGTGGTCTCCTCAGTGGCTTGATGGTTCGAGGGAAACAGCAGCGGCATTCGCAGTCAGGGTGGCGCTCCCAACACCTTTGTTTCTGTGCAAGGAAAAAAGATGAAGCCCATAGGAGTAGTTTTATTTAGTCTCAGAAAGCCACATCCTGTGGGCGTGGATTTTTTAAGAATCGAGGGCTAGGCCCCAATTGGAATGAGGGGAGGTGAAGCAGGGGTGCCGAAGATCAAGGACGATCTCACCATGGAACAACTCCAGAGGGTGATGAGTTTAGTGAAGCCAGGCGAAAGCACCTATGAGGATGTGGCCGAGACGGTTCATACGGCCCTGCGGAGACCGGAGAATGTATTTTACCGAGACATCGGGCACGGCAGGGGGATGTGGGTGGCGAGGAACAATACCATCATATGCCCGCGGAGCCCGGAGCCAACGGCGTACTACCTGGGCGGGTGTCGGTGGAAGGAGTACGAGAAAGAGCGAGATGCGGAAACCGATGTGAGGAACCTCGCCAGGGGTATGAGCTACAAGTGGGCGATCCTCAATCTCATGTTCTCCATGATGGCGCTGGAGGGAAGGGCAACAATCGAGGAGGTGAGGGCATCGAGGATTGGCGGAGGGAAATCCGTGATCTATGAGCCTCACTACAACACGCAGAATTTCTCCCGCGGGGATCAACCATTATCCGAGCTTGAGAAAGAGGTGCTCAAGGATAAGGTGGTTCCCGTGCTCGAGGGGCTCGTGCAGTATATCTTCGCGCCGGATATGGGAACGCGTTGTGCGCATGTGGATTTCGTAGCGCAATATGCACCTCACAATGTGGCGTGCATGTGCCTGGAAAGTGGCGGCTCCGGTGATCCATCGCTCGTCACCGCAAGAGGCGTGTACGAGGCCATGCTCGAGTCCGTGGCCTACGGGCTTCACCAGGAGGGCCTCGATACCTTGACTATTGCGGTACAGGGTGTCGGCAAGGTGGGCTCGCTTCTCATAGACTACATTGTTCAGGATTATCCCGAGGTGACCCTCATAATCGCCGATACTGATCCGATGAGGGTTACAGAAGAGCTGGCGTTATTGAGGGACAAGGGCATCAATGCACGGCACGTGGAGCCCAATGAGATCTACGATCAGCAGTTCGATATCTTCAGCCCAAACGCGATGGGCCAGATCGTGAATCCCTCAACTATTCCGCGGATGGTAAAGGCGAATCGTGGCAAAAAGCTGATCATCGTGGGCGCTGCCAATAACCAGATAGACGAAAGACGAAGGGGCGGCAGAAAGGAGATTGAGGGTCTGCTGAAGCAGCACAAGATCCTCTACGCCCCTGACTTCGTGGTAAACCTCGGGGGCATCCTCAATCTGATCTACGAATTCGAATC
The DNA here is from genome assembly GCA_964549945.1 of uncultured Desulfobacteraceae bacterium. GTDB lineage: Bacteria > Desulfobacterota > DSM-4660 > Desulfatiglandales > B25-G16 > B25-G16. The sequence continues at coordinate 1,404 of CAZJXD010000197.1, forward strand.
CGTGAGGAATGTATTTGGGGGCATCTATAAAAAAGAGAGGCCCCTTGAGGTAGTCCATGGGATACGGCCGATACTGAGAGAGATATATGATCGCAGCGCACTCACGAGAGTATCAACCCAGGCTATTGCGGATCGACTCGCTGAGGAGCACATAGCGAGGTGGG